>NZ_CP067019.1:1305148-1957723 GCF_016599715.1 Acinetobacter sp. CS-2 | reverse complement strand
ATGTGTGGAGTAGTTGGTATAGCTGGTAAGTCACCCGTTAACCAAATGTTGTTTGATGCATTGACGATGTTACAGCATCGTGGTCAGGATGCAGCCGGAATAGTAACCTGTCATAAAGGGCGGCTATTCCTGCGTAAAGACAACGGTATGGTGCGAGATGTCTTCCATACGCGTCACATGCGTGCACTGCTAGGGAATTACGGTATTGGTCATGTACGTTATCCGACAGCGGGTTCTTCGAGCAGTGCAGAAGCACAGCCATTTTACGTGAACTCGCCTTACGGAATTACCCTGGCGCATAACGGTAACTTGACTAATGCTGAAGAAATTCATGAAGATTTGTTTAAAACAGATCTTCGTCACATGAATACCGATTCGGATTCTGAAGTGCTGTTAAACGTTTTTGCTCATGAAATGCAAAAAAGTGGCGAGTTGAATCCGTCGCCGGAAGATATCTTCAATGCGGTGACACGTGTACATGAGCGCTGTAAAGGTGCCTATGGTGTAGTTGCCATGATTACTGGACATGGTCTGGTGGGTTTCCGCGACCCAAATGGTATTCGTCCATTGATTTATGGTTCTCGTGAAACGGAAAAAGGCCTTGAATATATCATTGCTTCCGAGTCTGTAGCGATTACCGCTTTAGGCTTTAAAGTTGAACGTGATATTGAACCAGGCGAAGCCATTTTGATTACTTCAAAGGGTGAGCTGTTTAGTAAGCAATGTGCTGAAAATCCTGAATATCGTCCTTGTATCTTTGAATATGTATATTTTGCACGTCCGGATGCCATCATTGACGGCATTTCAGTGTATAAAGCACGTTTAAAAATGGGCGAAAAGCTTGCCAGCAAAATTATCCGTGAATGGGGTGATGAGCACGACATCGACGTGGTGATTCCAATTCCGGATACTTCTCGTACTTCTGCTTTGGAACTGGCAAATAGTTTGGGTGTTAAATTCCGTGAAGGTTTTGTGAAAAACCGTTATATCGGACGTACCTTCATTATGCCGGGTCAGCAGCAACGCGAGAAATCGGTACGTCAAAAGCTCAACCCGGTTGAACTGGAGTTTAGAGGCAAAAACGTTTTACTGGTGGATGACTCGATTGTACGTGGTACCACCTGTAACGAAATTATTCAAATGGCACGTGATTCCGGGGCGAAAAAAGTATTCTTTGCTTCGGCTGCACCGATGGTAAAATATCCAAACGTGTACGGTATTGATATGCCAGCAAAAGCGGAACTGATTGCCTCAAACCGCAGTGTTGAAGAAATCCGTGAAATTATTGGTGCAGACCGTTTGATTTTCCAGGACCTGGAAGATCTAAAAGGCGCAGTTCGTACCAACAAGGTACCAGCATTACAGGAATTTGACTGTTCGGTGTTTGATGGTGTGTATGTAGCGGGCGGTATCGATGAAGCTTATCTGGAGGAACTGGAAAGTAAGCGTAATGACTCTGCTAAAAAAGCTCAAGACGGTTATATTGATGTCAATATTGATGCGGCGTCAGTGGACTTGACTGGCGTGAAAGAAGAATAAATTCTTCTTGCATGCGATGAAAAGCGGGAAATTCCCGCTTTTTTAATTTATGATGAGTAGATAAATACAATGTAATAAAGGAACTTTACATTGAAGAGTGCGGGTTATTCTTTTATTCAAAACAAAAATATGATTTGGTCTGCAAGTATCTGTGTACTCGCGGTGTTGCTGACATTATTTATTTTAAATACCATTTTGGGGTTGAATGTTTTTTATTTTGATCAAACTCAATCCATATTCTGGCATGTGTTAAGTCCTTATTTGATTGCTTTATTACTGAGTGTGATGGCTGTTTCTATAGGGTATGAGTTCTATGTTTTTCGTTCTGGTGGGCATTCACTGGCGAAACAGATGGGAGCTCGTCGTTTAAACTTAATCGAAAGTATTCCTGAAGAAAGTATAGCCCTAAAAATTACCGAACAGCTGGCTGAAACCTTTTTAATTGATACACCTACGGTATATGTGTTGCCTGATGAAGTCGGGGTAAATGCATTGACGGCCGGATTTTATCCACGTGATATTGTGATCATTTTAACCTGGGGTGCTTTGCAGAATCTGGATGAATTAGAATTGTATGGTTTGTTAAGTCATGAGTTCAATAAAATTTTATCGGGTGAAACAGCTGAAAATACGCGTCTAAAAATTCTTTACAGTAGCCTGACGACTTTGAGCCAGTGGGGCAGTAAAATTGCCAAATTGGGCTTTACCAAGCATGGTCGGGCATATAGGCATAAACTTGCGACTTTTTTTGTGGCTATGGGTGGGCTGATTTGGTTGGTTGGAAGTTTAGGGGTTTTGATTACCCGTTTTATTAAATATATTTCACTCGGTAGCCGCACTTTTAAGAATGATCAAAAAACCAGACGTCTGATCCAAAATGATGCCAATGTACAAACCTTATTGAGAATTCATGTACATCATTCAGGATCACAAATTCATAGTGAATATGCAGAATCCATTTCGCATATGTGTTTTGCCAACTCTTTAGGTCCACAGAACTGGATGAATATTCATCCACGTATTGATCAACGTATTTATGAGTTGAACCCTGGCTTGGTGCAGGATTTACAGCTTGAAAATTTGAAGAAATTACGCAATCAGCCCTTATTTAGCCTGTTCCGTTCGCTTGAGGAGCTGAACAGTGAAGTTTATATACCCTGGAGCTCCCCGCAACCCTTGCCATTGCTACGTCTATCACCGATCAGTTTTGCCCTGAAGGATGCCATTAAACCCTTAAATCCAGAAATTCGAAACAATATGCAGCGTCCTGAATTAATCCAGCGTGCATTGCAGACTGCTACGGGTTCACGGGAAGTGATGGTGGCCATTTTAATGATTCGGCAGTACCGTGAATTTATTCCGGCTGAAGCCGAAGTCAGCCGTGCCATTGTGGATTCATTACTGCATTTAGATGGACGGGTTCATATCTCGATCTTTCGCGAGGCATGTAAAAATATTGGCTCTATGCCAGCGACCATTGCACGTCAGTTTTTGATGAAACTGGCGCGAATTATTCAGGAAGATGGTGAAATTGGTTTATTGGATGCTTTATTGCTTGAATATGTGAAACATGAATTGAATCTTTTACCGATTCATACTCCAACGTCTTTGGATGAGGTGAAACCGCATATTGTACGTTTGATTGATGCCTTATTGCATGTGCAGCAAATTAATAGCCACAATCAGCTTGATGTGCGTGAAAAAATCCTGAAACGGGTATTAACTGTCAAAGAGCTGGAAATTTATGCTGAAATTTCGGACGAGCCGATTGATTTAGCAGAAATTTTGAATGATATTGCGGGTTTACTACTGCGTGACCGTCTGAGTATTTTAGGCATTGCAGAATTATGTTTGTGGAATGATCGTATTATTACCCAAGATGAACTGGATGTTCTGGAGCTGTTGTATTGGCGTTTTGGTTTTGAAACCGATGAAATTGTCGAGTTGATGCAGAAGAAAAACAGTTTGATGATCGTCTAATCCCCATACGACAAAATGCCGGATGATTCAATAAAAGCCCAGCAAAAAATCGCTAATCTCGTTAGAATATCCACTATTCAATTGGTGATGAAAAAAGATGATAGGGCATCAGCGTGACATATTGGCAACTTTAGGAATTGATATCTGGGTTCCTCGGGATGTTGTATGTCAAAAAATGCCATCTTCATCGCTGTGGCGAGATCAGGCAGCAGCTGAATATCAGACTGAAATTGTGCTGGCAAAAGCACCAGCCGTACTACCACTAGCCCTTAAAGCAGACCAAAGGCAAGAGCCTGAACGCACCGAGTCTTTAATCTCTCCAATTGCAGCAGTAGAAAAAAAAATAGAAATTGTCGCCGAGGAGATAGCAACACGTCCGGCACAGCAAATTTCCCCTTTTCAACTGCAAGCATTCGCTTTGTCACACTGTGTAATTGTAGTGGACACAACAGAAATTACCGCTGAGCAGCAGCAACTTTGGCATAATATTCAACATGCAGTATCGGGTGAATATAATGAATTGCAGTGGCCATTTCCTTTAATAAATTTTCAGGATGGTCACGGTGCGGAAAGTTATGTACAAGGCTTTTTAGATGCAATCAGTGCAGATAAAAATATTATTTTTCTGGGGCAGAGTGCTTATTTAAAACATTCAAAAAGCATCAATCTGGCGGGTTTGCAGGAAATGCTGACTCAGCCCCTGTTAAAAAAACGCTTGTGGCAGTTTATGCAAAAATCGTCTCAAAACACGGATAGAACATGAACAAGAAAGTCGTGGTTTTTAGCCAGTTAGATCAGGATATCCTTCAGCGCTTGCAACAGCAATATCAGGTGGTCATCATTAACCCGAAACAGGGTGATGTCAACCAACAGATTCTTGAGCAAGTTAAAGATGCCGATGCAATGATTGGTGCAGGGCGATTACTAAATAAAAATAATCTGGCAACGGCACAGCAGCTTAAAATTATTTCCAGTGTCAGTGTGGGTTATGACAATTACGATCTGTCCTATTTAAACCAGCAAAAAATCTGGTTATCCAATACCCCGCATGTATTAACCGAAAGCACTGCCGATTTGGCGTTTAGTCTGCTGATGAGCGCAGCACGTAAAGTTCCGGCTCTGGATCAGTGGACCAAGCGGGGTAACTGGCAACGCACTGTGGGGACGGCCCAATTCGGGCAGGATGTTTTTGGTAAAACTCTCGGGATCATCGGTTTGGGCAATATCGGCGCTGCGATTGCACGCCGTGGCTTTTATGGTTTCAACATGAACATTGTTTATCATAACCGCCGTGAAAAACTTGAACTGGCACAGCCGTTAAACGCCCGTTATTGTGCCTTGGATGAATTATTGCAGCAGTCTGATTTTGTAGTAGTGGCTGTTGATCTCAATGCGGAATCTCAGGCCTTGATTGGGCAGCACGAGTTCGATCAAATGCAGTCACATGCAGTTTTTGTCAATATTGCCCGTGGTTCTGTGGTGGATGAGCCGGCACTCATTAATACACTCAAAGCCGGTAAAATTTTCGCGGCTGGACTGGATGTCTATGTGAAAGAGCCTTTGCAGGAATCAGAACTTTTTGCTCTGGAAAATGTGGTAACTATGCCGCATGTCGGTTCTGCGACTGCGGAAACGCGTAAAAAAATGGCTGAGCTGGCCTATTGTAACCTGGTGGATGTGCTGGAAGGCCGTACACCGCCTTATCTGGTGAATCCGGCCTTTGCTTAAACTTTGATAACACTTCATTGCAAATTGCTCCAATTTTCAATGTTATAGTCAGGTGAATTGAAAAAAGCAGTTTGAGAACATCACATTGAAACGGTTTTTATGGGCGTGTAACCTGACTTTGATTTCAGCAATCACATTAACGCACAGTGCAAATCTCAATTTAACCTCACAATTTAATGTTCCTGAAATTGGTAGCGGTGTTGGTCTGATTGACCAGCAAAAAGAAAAAATGATTGGTGAAAAGGTCTTTCGTGAAGTCCAGCACCAAATGCCTGTCTTGCAAAATCCGTGGCTTGAAGATCAGTTGGGGAGTGTATTTTCACATATTTTAAGCCAGACCCAGCTGGGTCAGCCCATAGGGCTGGTGATTATCGATGATCCTCAAATCAATGCTTTTGCCGTTCCGGGTGGATTATTTGCCATCAATACGGGCTTAATCACTTCTGCCCGAAATATGGATGAAGTGGCTGGGGTGATGGCTCATGAAGTGGCCCATGTGTCACAGCGTCATTACAGTCGATCACAAGAGGCGTTTAAGGGGCAGGGCCTGTTAACTGTGGCAGGATTACTGGTTGGCGCGCTAATTGCTTCTCAAGCTGATGGTGATGCTGGAACTGCAGTCATGCTGGGTTCTCAGGCGGCATTGATGGATAAACAGCTGAACTATAGTCGGAATCAGGAGCGTGAAGCAGACCGGATTGGCATGCAGTATATGTATAGCGCAGGCTATAACCCACAAAGTATGGCGGACTTTTTTGAAGTCATGGACCGGGCAACCAGTAAAGTCAGTTTCTTGCCTGATTTCTGGCTCACCCATCCACTCAGTACAGAACGGATGAGCGAAGCGCGTTTAAGAGCTAATCAATTCCCTCTGGTAAAATCAAATTTACATGATGAAGATTTTGAAATACTGAAGTGGTACAGCAAGGTCATTTCTAACCAGACCACAGAGCAACAACTTCAGGTTTTGGCGAATCGCAATAATTTTGCCGGCCAGCTGGCATTGGCTGCATTTTATTTAAAACAAGGCGATTATGTTTTAGCTCAGCAAGTTTTAGATCAGGCAAAAGCACAGCAGCGTTTAAATAATCTGCTGGTTCTTATTCAAACCGATATTTATTTGGGACAAAATAAAACCGAGCAAGCTTATCAGGCGATTCAATCAGCAGCACGGATTATGCCGGAAAACAGGGCTTTGGCTTTTAAACTGGCGGAAGTCTATATCCGTCAAAAAGAGCCTGCACAAGCTTTCAGTCTGATCCAACGCTTTATTAATAAAAATCCGCGTGATATTCAGGCTTGGCGCCTGATGCAGCAAGCGGCCAATATAGACCGGTTGTCACCGTTTAGAACGGTGAATGTGCTGCGTTATCGGGCAGAAGTAGAATACTGGTCGGGTTCGGAAGAAAATGCGATTAAGTCTTTATTACATGCACAGCGCTTGGCTAAAGATAATGCTGTGTTAGCTGCAAAATTAAAAGTACGGATTCAGGAAATGCAAAAAGAGCGACAGCTCAGAATTTAATTGCATATGATTATGTTGCCGTGATAATAAAAACAAGGAGTAACACATGCTAGAAGGTCAATGCTTATGTGGAAGGGTGAAATATCGTTATCAGGGTGAAATTGAAAAAACCATCGTCTGTTACTGTAAGGATTGTCAAATGGCGCAAGGCTCAATCTTTGCCTGGAACAGTCCGTTACAGCAATCAAAATTTGAAATTACCACTGGACTTAAATTTTTAAAAGAATATTTCCATAGCCCGAATAAAGCACGGGTTTTTTGTCAGGAATGTGGTAGTCCAATTTATTCTTATCGGGTCGATTTACCTGACATTATTCGTTTACGTTTGGGAACGGTCACTCAAGGTCATTTACCTGCGCCTTCCGAGCAAGCCTATGCACAATATAAACCTGATTTTCTGTATATGGATGAATAAAATCTGCAGCTGAATTTGCTCACTTTGTGATAATCTGCGGGTGAATTTATGGTTTTAATGATTAAATGTATTAATTTATGAAAAAAATATTATTTTCCTTAATATTGTTGGGGTGTGCAGGATCAAATGTAGCGGTTGCGAGTGTTGAGCAATACGTCGCAGCGGTGGATCAAATTTCTGCTGAATATAAGCAACAAACGAGAAATTTTTTTACAAGCTTAGATCCACAGCAAACCACCTTTACTTCACAGCAGCAAGCACAGTTTTGTGGAATCGTGGGTAATTATGTCGAGCAGTTATATCAAGCGGCAGATCAGAACAGGGAGTCTTTAGATCGTCAATTTAGACATATGACCAAGCAAGACGTCATTAATAAAGTGATGTCATCAAAAGAAATGCTGATTTTGAAAAAATATAATATTCAGTGTGATCTGAAATAATCGGGAATGTTTATAAGAGATTAGATGAAACATTTGAACTGTCTTTGCTTAAAGGCAGTTCAACAATAAAGAACGATTTTAGAAGTGGGGTTAGCTAAGTTTAGCTTTAATTTTAGCTGAAACTTGTGCAGGATCGGCGCGCCCGGCTATGAGCGGACGCAGAGAATTCATCACCTTACCCATATCTTTCATGCTAGTAGCTTCTTGTGCAGTAATCGTCTGCGCAATGATAGAATCAAGCTCTTCCTCAGTCATAGCTTCTGGTAGAAATTGAGATAACACTTCAATTTCGGCTTGTTCCTTACTAGCTAAATCATCTCGGCCAGCGCCTTCAAAGGCTTTAACCGATTCTTTACGTTGTTTAATTTGCTTTTCAATGACCGCAAGAACTTGAGCATCGTCAAGCTCTTTGCGCTCATCGACTTCGATTTGCTTAATTGCTGCCTGCAGACTACGAATAACCGTCAACTTATTCATTTCTTTAGCACGCATTGTTGCTTTCAAAACTTCAGTGATTTGGTTTTTTAAAGTAGTCATTTATTTAGTCCAGGCAGTCAATCACAAATTAATCTTAGTAAAGGCGTGTAGTACGAACTGATTCGCGAGCCAATTTCTTTTGGTAACGTTTAACAGCAGCAGCTTTTTTACGTTTACGTTCTTGAGTTGGTTTTTCGTAGAATTCACGTTTACGAACGTCAGCTAAAACACCTGCTTTTTCGCATGAACGTTTGAAACGACGGATAGCTACGTCTACTGGTTCGCCTTCTTTCAATTTAACTTGTGGCATGAAGAATCCTCATTAAGTTATGGATAAGATCTAGGCTGAATTGCCTTCGATCACAAGTGAAGTGCAGTATTTTACTCATTTACATCTCATATCACAAGTCTATAATAGCTTTAGCAATATTTAGATACGGGTAAAAGGCAGTTTAATGATCGTTCTGGGCTTGGAAACTTCTTGTGATGAAACTGGGTTAGCACTCTATGACAGTGAAGTCGGCTTAATAGGACAGGTGTTATATAGTCAGATTAAACTGCATGCCGAATATGGTGGAGTGGTCCCGGAACTGGCTTCACGCGATCATGTGCGTAAGTTAATTCCTTTAATGAATCAGTTGCTTGAACAAAGCAATATTAAAAAATCAGATATTGATGCAGTCGCCTATACACGTGGTCCCGGCTTGATGGGAGCGCTTATGACCGGTGCACTGTTTGGTCGTACCTTGGCGTTCGCGTTAAATAAACCAGCGATTGGTGTGCATCATATGGAAGGTCATATGTTGGCGCCTTTGTTGTCTAAAACTCCGCCAGAATTTCCGTTTGTCGCTTTATTGGTCTCTGGCGGGCATACTCAGCTCATGGCAGCTCATGGCATTGGTCAATATGAATTGCTGGGTGAATCAATTGATGATGCTGCTGGTGAAGCTTTTGATAAAGTGGCAAAGATGATGGGCTTGCCTTATCCAGGTGGTCCGAACATTTCAAAACTGGCTGAGCAAGGGAATCCAGAAGCCTTTGCTTTCCCGCGTCCAATGCTGCATCAAGGTCTGGATTTTTCATTTAGTGGTTTAAAGACGGCTGTTTCCATTCAATTGAAAAAAGTGGAAGGTCAAGGTCGTGAAGCCGATATCGCAGCAAGCTTCCAGGAAGCGCTGGTAGATACATTGGTAAAAAAATCGGTAAAAACACTGAAACAGACCGGTTTAAAACGTTTGGTGATTGCAGGTGGTGTAAGTGCCAATAAGCGCTTACGTGAACGTTTGGAAGCGGATTTGGCTAAAATTAAAGCCCAAGTCTATTATGCAGAACCCGCGTTATGTACTGATAATGGTGCCATGATTGCCTTTGCCGGTTATCAGCGTTTAAAAGCAGGGCAGCATGATGGTCTGTCTGTGACGACTACGCCACGCTGGCCAATGACAGAGTTGACCAATCCAAGCGAAGCTTAAATATAAAGAATTAAAAAAGAGGCGAGAGCCTCTTTTTTAATTTGGCGGATTCAAGCGGCAAGTGCAACAGTATAAAAACCAGCCATAACTTCACTCGGTGTATACCAACCTAGTGTTTTTCTAGGACGATGGTTGAGTGCAAATTCTATCTGCTCTATTTGTTCGTTTGACACGTCATCAAACGATGATGATTTTGGCAGATATTGACGGATTAAACCATTCGTATTTTCATTTCTAGCTCGCTGAATAGACTTGTAAGGATCAGCAAAATACGTCTCTATGCCAGCATCAGTAATTCTTTTATGTTCGGAAAATTCTTTGCCATTATCAAATGTCACACTATAAGCATGGCTCATTTGTAAACGATCTAATGCACAAGTAATCGTTTGAGAGGATGCTCTCGTTGGCCCTAAATGAACAATATGTACATACAGGCTCTTTCGATCAACGAGTGTCAATAAAGCACCTTTATGATGTTTACCAATCACCGTGTCACCTTCGAAATCTCCTAAACGTTGTCGTTGATCAATGACCTGGTCTCGGCAGTGAATACTTGTTTTATCAATGATTTGACCCCTACGATCCGTGTTTTTGTAACCGCGTTTTCGATATTTCTTCTGATGCCTTAAGTGTAGATGAAGTTTACCGCCTTTTGATTTATCTTGATAAATGTACTGGTAAATCCACTCATGTGAAGGTACATCCAGCCAACCGCGTTGTGTTAAAGCACCTGAAATTTGTTCTGGTGACCAGTCCAAACCAATCAAATAATCAATATAAGCGAAGGCAAATGCTGTCATTGATGATGAAGGACAGTACCGTCTTTGACTTGCAAATTTAGCTGCCTGTTGAGCTCTATATCCACGTTGCCCAGTATTTCTTTTTAATTCACGGTAGATGGTTGATCGTGAACGTCCTAACTCCCGAGCAAGGGTAGCGATTGAACTTTTACTTTTCAAAGTAGCATAAATTTCGTATCTTTCATCTTGAGAAAGTTGGGTGTATTTCTTCATTGTGTGCTTTCCAATTGCGAGTTGAAAAAGTCATAATGATTCTATGAATACACCTAACTTTTTCAACTAACTACAAATGTGTTGCACTTGGGATTTGAATCTGCGTTTTGGAAAAGAATATGAGAGATTCTTTTCCAGTGTTCACAAATTTAAGCTAATTATTGAGACTGAAGTAGTTGTGATCCAATCCAATGCTTAGAGAATTGATACGCTGCACGCCCTGAACGCTGTCCACGTGCCTGACACCATCTTAAGGCTTCGGCGCGTACTTCATCTGTCATGGACATACCAGCTTTTGCTAAATAGTGCTGCACGATTTCCAGGTATAAGTTTTGATCCATCGGATAGAACGACAGCCACATACCGAAACGGTCAGACAGTGAAATTTTTTCTTCAATGGCTTCTTGTGGGTGTAGCTCGGTGTATTGAGGAACATCCATACGCGTTATCGGGGTGTTTTCATGCATAAATTCCGGCAATAAATGACGGCGGTTGCTGGTGGCATAAATAATAAAATTGCTTGAACCGGATTGTAATGAACCATCCAATACACTTTTTAAACTGCGATAGTTTTCATCTTCTGCGTTAAAAGCCAGGTCATCACAATAGACAATAAATTTTTCAGGACGATTTTCAATCAATTTCTGAATCATCGGCAAATCGGCCAAATCATCACGTTCAATTTCAATTAAACGCAAGCCTTCAGATTCATACTCGGTTAATAATGCACGTACAATTGAGGATTTCCCTGTGCCGCGTGAGCCAGTCAGTAGTACATCGTTGGCAGGCAAGCCTTTTAAAAATTGCCGGGTATTTTGAATCACTTTTTCTTT
The DNA here is from genome assembly GCF_016599715.1 of Acinetobacter sp. CS-2. Lineage (NCBI taxonomy): Bacteria > Pseudomonadati > Pseudomonadota > Gammaproteobacteria > Moraxellales > Moraxellaceae > Acinetobacter > Acinetobacter sp. CS-2. The sequence continues at coordinate 1,946,301 of NZ_CP067019.1, read as the reverse complement.
TTGTTTTTCTATACCTTTTAAATCGTCCAAATAGATTTTTTTAGGCTGCTGAATGGCGTTTAATTGTTTATTTTGCCACTTATAAGCCGAAGCTTCAAAGTTGGTTTCTTGTTTCAGTTCAGGTAGGTTTTGCTGTAGCTGTTGGAGTACAGTCGAAAGAACTTGTAATATATTGTCAGGTAAATCAATTGTTGCCATGATGGTTCAGCTTATACGGATAAAGTGAAAAAGGTCATTTTACATGGAAACTGTATGTCAAATAGCCATAGTTTGCCAATTGAATAGGCGGTATGATGATGGATTAATCACTTGTTGATTGTACAAAGATGATGTTCGATACCCGATCAGGGACAGGAAATAACAATGAAAGTGTTTGAGGGATAGATATGTTATTTAATGATTTCACGACAAATATTAATCCACATCAAGCATACCGTATAAAAAAATTAAAAAGTCAGCTCGCTGCGGCTGAAACATATGAAGAATGGAAAAGCATTGCCCTAAAAATAGATGAAGAATCCGGTGCTCAAGAATGGAAATTGGATAACTGTTCACCTTATTTTGATGCCGAAATTATTTCTGGGCGATTAAGCAGGTTAAAACGCTACCGTTTTCAAAAACGTACCCAAGATCTCATGTATATATTGCGTGAAGGTTTAAGCTACGATATCGCAAATATTGCACATCCCATGCTTTTTAATGCTACCTATGTGGGCACTAAAAAAATTATTGAAGATTATGTGGAAGAAGTCAGTGAAAGCCTGGCTTACATTGCTTCGAGCAACTGTACTTGCTTGCCTATGGAAAAAAAAATAGAGTTCTTTCAGCAGTGTAAAAAAGCTTATGGCCAGCCTGCGATCATGTTTTCAGGTGGAGCAACTTTAGGACTGTTTCATACCGGCGTATGTAAAGCACTGCTTGAACAGGATTTAATGCCTAAAGTATTATCCGGTTCGAGTGCCGGGGCAATCATGACCACCATGCTCGGTACTTCAAAACCTTCAGATATTACCGGTCTTTTAAATGGTGAAAACTTTTTTACCGAAGCTTTTCACTTTCGTAAATTTGGTGACCTTTTAAAGGGAAACGGTGGTTTTGCCGATGTAAAATACCTGAAAAAATTCCTGATTGAAAACTTGGGTGATGTGACATTTGAAGAAGCCTTTAAAACTTCCGGTTTACATATTAATGTCGCTGTAGCACCTTATGACACCTCACAACAAGCCCGCATCATGAATACTTATACTTCGCCAGATTTACTGGTTTGGAGTGCGGTGTTGGCATCCTGTGCTGTGCCCATCCTGTTTCCACCAGTTAAGCTCACCAGTAAGCGTTACGATGGCAAATTGACCCCTTATATGTCCAATACCCGTTGGGTAGACGGCAGTGTAAGAAGTGATTTCCCGCAAGAAAAAATGGCGCGACTGTATAACTTAAATTACACCATTGCCAGTCAGGTGAATCCACATATTGTGCCATTCATGCAAAGTGATGCAGAACGCTACCGTCGAGATGTGATGAGCTGGCCAGAGCGCATTGTACGTCGTCAGGGCAAAGTTATTACCAAGGGAATTATGGATTTTGCGCGTGGCCGAGTTGGAATGCTTCCTCCTGTACGCCGTTTGCTCGATCATGGATATGGGGTGATTGATCAAGGTTATTATGGGGATGTGAATATTGTAGGTGATTATAGTCTGCGCCATTATAGTTACATGTTCCAGAATCCACGCCCATATTTGTTCAAGTTATTGCAAAGAGAAGGGGAGCGGGCAACCTGGCCGAAAATATCTTCTATCGAAACCCATGCCCGTGTAGGTAAAACCATTCAGCACTGTTTAGAGCTTTTAAGTTATCAGCATGATCCAGAGAAAAAAACCGCAGAATTTATTGCAGTTTAAAGATGTGGATTTTTCTAATATCCATTTAATGTTAAAGACCAAGCCCAAAAGTTTAACTTTTGGGCGTTGTTTATATACCTTTGAATATCAGCAACAACGTTATTGGTTAAAAACCCAAAGCTTAAATAGCCACCCCAGTATTGAAGACGGGTTTCGAAATGAACTGCTTTTTTATCAGCAATTTTTAGCTCAAGCTAATTCTGCCAGCAGCCAGCCTGATTTTTTATTGCCTTTTCAAATGATTTCTAATTTTAAAAGCCTGGCTGAATCACACATGTCGGGCAGTGCAGCATTGATTCTAAGCGATGCAGACTTATTGCTTGGTAATTGTGCCGAGATGTCACTACAACAGATCAAACAGACATTCTTGAAGCTTTTAGATGCCGTGGATCAGTTGCATCAGTTGGGTTGGATTCATGGTGATTTAAAACATGAGCACCTGGTTAAATATCAAAACCGCGCATGTTTAATCGATTTTGAGCAGGTACAAAAAATCAATGCAATCCACAATCCGAAAAATCTAACGGCAACACCACGCTATATGGCACCTGAACTTTTTCAGGGTTCTGAAAAAACCGTGCAAACGGATATTTATGCGTTGGGTATTATTCTGTATGAATGGTTGAACAATCAGCGCCTGAGTGCAAAAAATTATCACGATTGGGCCTATTTGCATTGCCAGCAGCTAAATATTGAACTGCCACAACCTTATTTAGCATTTAAACAGCTTTTATGTGGCATGTTGGCCAAGCAAAAACAGCAGAGATTTACCGACATTGCTACAATAAAATGCTGCTTAGTCACTGAAAATGCTTAAGAAAAATACAGAAAAACGTTTTTTGTTTTTTATTTAAACAAACAAGTGGATTTTTCATAAAAAGGTCTTGTCATCAGGAATCGATCTCTATAATATACACAGCCATTGGGGACGTGGCGAAATTGGTAGACGCACTGGATTTAGGTTCCAGCGCCGCAAGGTGTGAGAGTTCGAGTCTCTCCGTCCCCACCACTTAAATATCAGCATAGTTTGATAATTAGGTTACAGAGGATTGGTGTAATGGTAGCATGACGGTCTCCAAAACCGTTCGTCAAGGTTCGAATCCTTGATCCTCTGCCAAGCTTTAAAAAATCCAACACACAGTTGGTACCCTGATGGGGACGTGGCGAAATTGGTAGACGCACTGGATTTAGGTTCCAGCGCCGCAAGGTGTGAGAGTTCGAGTCTCTCCGTCCCCACCATCATATTAAGGCAAGGTAAGCTACCTTGCTTTTTTGTTGTAAGAAAAATCCAGCACTAAGCTGGTCCTGACGGGGATATGGCGGAATTGGTAGACGCACTGTGTTCAGGTCGCAGCGCCCTCTGGGCGTGAGAGTTCGAGTCTCTCTATCCCCACCATATTAAAGCAAGGTAAATAGACCTTGCTTTTTTATTGCCTGTAAAAAGTGAACATAAATAAAAAGCCCAAAAAATGGGCTTTTAAAAATAGATTTAAAATTATTATTGTTTTGTCCTAATCCAAAATGACCAATAGTCTTTTAAGCTTTTAAATGATCTTCGAATTCTTCACCAAGTTGCATGGCAAGTGCATTACCTGCTAAATCACATGTGACCAGACCGTATTCTTTTTTGAAGCTAAAGGTAAACCCACGATTATCAGTCAATGATTTTACTGAATAGCCCAATTTTTCTAACCAAATACGAAATGCAATTAAATTTTTTGCCTTAACAACTTTCTTCACGAGAGAACTCCTTGTGTATTAGATACTGACCGCTATTAAATAATTAATAGGGATGCAGATATTTTTTTAAAGGGTAGCTTGAACAGGTTTTTTATAAAATAAATATTTTGTATTTTTTTTATGCAAGAAATGCGTAAATAATAATTAAATTGCGGATAAAACTAATCTTGTATTCAAGGAATTATTTTACATATTATTGATTTTTATTTATTTTAGCCTATTTTCTTGATTTTTTGAAATGGAAATATTTAAACACAATTTTAAGTAGAGCATGAATGTTTTTATCTTTGAGCAGTTTTGGGGAAGAATAAATTGGGGGGAGAATACCGAACTGAAGTGGAACAGCCATGTCATTTTATTCACAAATCAATAGCCGCCAAAAATGACAGTGCTTCATATTTAAAAAAAAGATAAAATATATGACATTGTACCAAGAGAATTTATTGAATTCTGGCAGGTGCAAAATGTTGATCAAGGTGAAGACTGGATTGTAATGACCACAGAAACTATTGAACAGAATGTAATCAAGCAAATTCAGCAGATGCAGCAACAAGGTCAGGTACCTGTTGCTGTTATGCTGGGCCATGAGGACTGGCTATTTTTCGGCGAACAATCCAAAGTGTCCTATACGCCTTTTGGCAGCGCCCGTCGTTATCAACCGGCTTTAGGTGGGTTACTGCTAGTTCGTGTGGACGAGATGCATGTCACCAAAGTGGTTACGCAAGCCGAGCTCGATGCTTATACCCAAACCCATCAAATTTTATAAACTGTCATCGCTGCTACATGCTACACCCATTAAAAGTTATCTTTTAACTGTCGTATGTGCCGAAATTCTTCCACGCTGTCCACCCTTAAAAAGGGATTGGTTTGCAGTTCCAGTTCAATGCTACTTGGTAAGGTACTTTGACCGAGCATACGCAGTGCTTCCACCTGTTCGAAGCGCTGCTGAATCGCCAGGTTGTCAGGTTCGACATGTAAAGCAAACTTGGCATTTGCCAGTGTATATTCATGGGTGCAGTAGACTTTGGTACGTGCTGGCAAAGCAGCCAGACGGTTCAGCGAATGGTACATTTGCTCATATGTTCCTTCGAACACACGGCCACAACCCATGGCAAACAATGTATCGCCACAGAAAAGTACATCCAGCGCATCAATAAAATAAACGATATGCCCCAGTGTATGTCCAGGTACGGCAATAATCTCAATATTTAAATCATGAAAACTAAGATGATTTTCATGTTGCAGGGGATGAGTGATAAAAGGAACTTTGCTTAATTCTTCCCGTGGACCATAAACGGGGATATGACGATTTTGTAAAAGCTCGGGCACACCGCCAATATGGTCTTTATGCCAATGTGTCAGCCAGATCTGAGTCAGCTTTAAACCTTTCGCTGTACAAAATTCTTCGACCAGATGTGCTTCAGTAGGGTCAACTGCAACTACTTCTTTACTCGGGATATGTTCTAATAACCAGATATAGTTCTGCAATTGATTTTTCACATCAATCATATGGACTTGAAAATGCATAAGATAGAAATCAATGATATAGATATGGATAAGCTAGCCTTAAAGCCAGGTTTTTTCCAGGGGAAAATCGCAATTAATAGGCCAGTATTTATACATAAAGTTGCTGATCTGCAGGCGGATACAAAAACAGTCTTTCTCGATCAGCTTTTTGTTTTTAAAAAGCACGCTATGGAATACTTGCAGCAATAATGTCTGTATTACATTTAGAACATACAAAGTGCTGAATCTAAAATTGGGGAGATCAATATGAAAATGTATCAGGTGGATGCCTTCACAACGGAACTGTTTAAAGGAAATCCTGCGGCAGTGATTGTGACTGAATACTGGCTGGATGAGGTCTTGATGCAAAATATCGCCTTAGAAAATAATCTGGCAGAAACTGCTTTTGTAAAAATGCTTGATGCAGAAAACTATGAAATCCGCTGGTTTACCCCAACCACAGAAGTGAACTTTTGTGGACATGCAACGCTAGCCAGCAGTTTTGTACTATTCAAAGATTATACCGCTGCGAAAACTCTTCGGTTTCATGTTAAAGAGCTCGGTATTTTTGTAGTAAGCCAGGAGGCTGATGGTAAAATCAAAATGAACTTTCCGATTCGCCGTGCAAAAAAAGTTACCCATTATCCTGAAGTTTTAAAGCAAATTTTAAGCAAGCCATTTAAAAATGTTTATTTAAATCATCAGGCCTACATTATGGAATATGCAAATCCACAAGATGTACGGGATGAAAAGCCCAATCTGGAATTATTCAAACAATGGACACTCAATCAAGCCGAGAAAACCCAACCCAAGCGTGTTCTGGACCTGGCCATTACTGCTCAGGCTGCTGCGCCTTATGATTGTATATCGCGTTATTTTGCTCCCGCTAATGGCATTGATGAAGATCCGGTTACTGGTTCAATTCATACCGCGATTGCGCCACTTTGGGCAGAGAAATTGGGCAAAAAAGATATTCTGGCTGATCAGGCATCTGCACGTGGGGGAAAATTATATTGTGAACTGCTTGAAAATGAACGGATTGAAATTTCAGGTTATGCAAAATTATATATGCAGGCAGAGCTACATTTGTAACATCTGGATATAAATGAACGACAAAGCTATTGAAATAAACGGTAATGCTTGCAAAAAGTAACTACTCAACATCATGATCATTTTCTAAGATGTGATGCTTAAAAATTCATATGACTGAATAAATTGGAATAATTATGCTCATGCGGTTCAAACAACTTACTATCTCATTATTATTTGTTGGTTTTAGTGCAACTGCCTGGGCACAACCGATCTTGGTTAAATCTGAGCAGAAGATTGAAGAATATACATTAGACAATGGTTTTCGCGTGGTTCTGGCGCAAAATGATAAAGAAAATAAAGTCTTTATGAACACGGTCTATCTGACCGGTTCACTTAATGATCCGCAGGGCAAAGGCGGTTTGGCACATTTGCTCGAACATCTGGCATTTAAGGGTACACAGAATATCAAAGGTGAAGAATTTCAGCGCCGTCTGGATCAATACACCTTAATGACCAACGCCAGTACAGATTATTATTCCACCAAATATACCAATGTGATCCGTCCTGAACAGAATGCCATTAATCAAGTGATTCATCTTGAAGCTGAACGTATGGACAAGCTGGTGCTGCAAGAAAAGTTTGTCCCTTCTGAAATTGCCATTGTGAAACGCGAACGTGAAGTTCGTATGGATCAGTCTTTTGCAGTGATGATGGACCAGATGTGGAAATCGGCTTATGGCAATAAGTATTTGGGACGTTTGCCGATTGGCGATTTAAAAGAATTGCAGTCCATTAAAATGGATGAGCTGAATAAATTTTATCGAACCTGGTATGCGCCGAACAATGCCGTAATGATCATTTCCGGTAAATTTGATAAAGCCGCTGTGTTAAAACAGATTGATCAACAGTTTAGTCCAATAGCAACTCGTCAGGTTCCAGTACAGACCAAAGTTCCTGTGCTGGACTCAGCCAAAATTCAGCATAGAAATTTTGTTGTAAAAAAGGGCAGTGATCTGGCTAAATTCAATATTTACCTGAATGGCAAAAATGAAAAGATCAAATCTGCTTTGGCACTGACACCTTATTTATATACCATGCAACCGAGTGGGCATCTTTATCAAAGCATGGTGGAAACCGGTTTAAGTACCGGCGTTCAATCTACTACCTGGCTAGATCAGGACTTTAATCTGGTCTTTATGGGCGCCATTTATGCACCGAATCATGATGAGAAGAAAGTGCAATCCGAACTTATTGCGGGTGTGGAAAAAAGTCAGCTATTTAATGAGACTGAACTAAACCGGGTAAAAAATCTGATTCAGAATCAGGCAGACAGTGTACTCAGTAATGCTGCCGCTTTGGGGGGGCGTTTAAGTGATTATTATGTGGCTTATCAGGGAGACTGGTCGCAGTACTTTACTGATTTGAATAATGTGAAGCAATTGAAGCTTGCTGATGTCAATCAAACCCTGACCCGGTTTTTAGTGCCAGAACATCGCATTTCTGGAGATATTAAACCGACCCCGGAAGCTCAGAAAAAAGCATTACAACAACAGGCTGCCGAGCAACCTAAAACCTTAGATCAGGCCAGTGTGCAAGAAGAGCCGCTTAAAGACAGCAGTGCCTATAAGCAGGAAGTCGCGGAATACGTCAAAACCTCAAAGCAGTATTTGATGGATACTGAAAAGAAAATCCAGCGCGGAACGTTGAAAAACGGTATTGCATACGCTTTATATCCGACCTCTACCCGTGATGATAAAACCTATGCCACCATTTCTGTTGACTTTGGTACGGATAAATCTTTGTTTAATAAAGGTGAAGTACTGGATTTGATGGCCTATTTACTCTTGCGTGGCTCAGATCAGTATAGTTTGCAGGATATTGCAGACAAATCGATTGAAGCGGGTGGTGGAGCAACGGCTACAGCATCTGCAAATAGTATTGCCATTCAGATTGTGGCAAAAAAAGAGAAATTTGATGATTATTTCAAATTTATGCTTGATGTTCTGAAAACACCGAAGTTTGAACAATCGCAATTTGACCTGATCAAGTCACAAAGCTTGTCGAGCCTGGATCGGCCATATACGGAACCTGAAACGGTTGCCGCATTGACCATGACCCGTTTATTGGAAACCTATCAGCCAGGAGATTTACGCTATCATTTTGAACCTGAGCTGTCTAAACAGCAGCTTAAAGCAGCAACAGTTGAGCAAGTGAAAAAATTATATCAGGATTTCTTTATCAGTCATCATGCACAAATTGCCATTACCGGTGATTATCAGGCTCAGCCCATGCTAAAACTGCTACAAAAAGAATTCTCTGGATGGAAAACACAATTGCCTTATCAACGCCTAAGTTCTGATTATCAGGCGTATAAGGCACAAAAAATCCATGCTTTATCAGAGCAACGTGAATTTGGTAATTATCAGGCCATTTTGACCTTGCCGGTGGGTTCGAATCATGCCGATGCGCCAGCCTTAATGGCGTTTAGTTATATTCTGGCTGACTCGCAGCTGTCGTCACGTTTAGCCCAGGAACTCCGTGAGAAAAATGCCTTGGTATATGGATTTGGCAGCAATCTGGATCTGGATGAATGGATTGATTCAGGGGCACTCACCATAGAAGCCAATTATACGGCAGCAAAGTCGGCGCAAGTATCACAAGCCGTGCATAAGGTACTGAATGATTTACTCACTAAAGGGGTAACTGAACAGGAGCTGGAAGCGGCCAAAGCCAATATTCTGAAAAAACGGGTGACTGCTTTGGAAGATGAACGCAGTATTCACGCGATGCTTTTACCGCAACTGGAACATAATCGCGACTTATTATTCCGTGAAAAGCGTGATCAGGCTTTTAAAAAACTTAGCAAAGCAGATCTGGATACCGTAATCAAGAAATACATCAAACTGGATCAGCTGGTGGAAGTTATGGCAGACCAGTATGGAAAGCCACAAAACAAGTCATAACTTTTAAACGCTATTTTCTATCCTGCTATTCATATATTTGTTGTGCTTTTCCCCTCCTTTTAGGAGGGGTTAGGGGAGGTTTCTTTTAAAGCTGATAAAACTGCTTTGCATTATGATGAAAAACTTGTTTCAGTGCATTCGGATCATAGACCCCACTACCACATCACTAAAGGCATTAATGATGTTCAGCAGTGAGGTACTTAATGGGGAAGTTGAAGGCAAATATGACCCGGTAACTGCCAAAGTGCCGCAGCACATGGCTAATCAGTGGAAAGGCTAAATCATAGATTTCCTGTTTACTGGCTAAGCGGTCTTGTTTATGAAACTGATGACTCAATATCGGTATAAACAGGCCAGACATCTTGATATAAACATTTGGATACCTTGCCAGTTCGGCAATATCCTCCTGCCAGCGCAACAAAATATTTTCCCGGGCGGTTTTCGTCAGTCCTGTAAGTGAGCCGACTTTTCCAAATAATCCGGCAGGCGTGCCAAAATGGTCCAGTACAATAGAGGTTTCCGGAAACTGTCTCCAGCTATTGTATGGTCAGTCTTTGGTTCAGTAAATCTCTGTCATGTCACCATACACTAAGGTATTTTGGCTTTGGATGACCTTTCATCCAAAAACTCAGCACATAAAAAAAGCCCCGTAGGGCTTTTCATTAATGATCGTGATTGTGGTCATGATCATGCTTGTTGGTATGAAATTCTTCGTTACGACGGAAGCGAAGATAGTTTTCAAACTGTTCGCAATATTCGTCATAGTTATCTTCCAGCATCATCTGGAATTGCTGCATGATGTACGACATCACCTGATCTTTGGCATCACGCATTTCATTGCCATCTTTAAAGTTATTGGCAGCTACCCAAGTATTAAAACGGGCAGTAGCAAACAACATGGCAGCGCTGACTTGTCCGCGCATTTCAGCAGGTTTCACGGCTGAACCTTTTTCGACACGGCAAAATTCGTTGGCCTGTTTAATAAATTCATCAGCACGTTCAAAAAAAGCAGCATTTAACGCTTCTTCTTCGGTTACATCTGTTGCTTCAATCTTTTGAACCATGAACTTTTCCTGCAAAAACGATCTAATGGCTTATTATAGGCAAAGCCTTGCAGAAACTAAACCTTTGGCTTAATCTAAAAATAGCCTAAGCATTAAAATGGATAATCCAATGCAAGATGCCATTGCTGTACAAAGTTTAAAAAGTGACATCGCCTTATTGCGTCAAAATATTTGGCCGCCTGCAAATCTGGCCAATGTTGAAGGCTTACCTATTTATTATGGTTCTAAAAAAGAAGTCGATGAATATTACCGGCAATGGATCGGGTTAATTGAACGAGCACAAGATCTATTCCAGCCTTTTATGCAAGATGAAACACTCGATGCGGTGCATTTACCCAGCCATTTGAATCTGCCGCTGTTCTATTTTCATGTTGACCGCATCCGAATTAATAAAACCCGCGCCAAAGAGTCGAAAACCTTTCGCGGTATTGCCAGCCTGGTGGATAAGTGTGGACAATATGAGCCTGCACAAATTCAAGCCATGAATGCCTGGTTAGAAAGTGATGATACCGCAGTTTTGGTGGCACATCGCGAATTTATCGACTTACGCACTTATGTGTTCCAGCATGGACAAAGTGAATATACTCGTACGCGGTTTTATGTAAATGGTATTGTACTGAGTACAGAGCCACATTTTGAGCTGGTAGATGCCCGTGACAAGCCGCGCAAACAGCGCAATGACAGTTATAGTGATCCACTGGCGGATAATGGAACCTGGAAAATATTTGGCAAATATCGCTAATATTAATTTTACATTTTCTACTTACCAGAAAGTATCGGTTTTAGAATAATAGTCTAAATGCTGCTGAGCCTGTTGCAGAACGTATTTTTTCTCACTGGCAATCCAGCCCAAGGCAAACCACGATTTTTGTTTACGTTTAACCATATTCTGAAACAGCGTTTCGGCCACCATCAAATCGTTATATTGTCCCAAACTTTCCTGGGCGGGTTTTAAATCTTTGAGATAGTGCTTTACATCTTGAACAGGATAAAGCGAAGCCACGAATTCTACACAATAACGCAAGCGTTTGACCCGTTTGCGGGTACGATGCCGGGAGGGAATATCCAGCTGTAAAAATTGATCGGCATCTTTGCAGATTTGTTGATGCATTTTTTGCAGTTTTTTGGCGATATCTTTTTTTAATCCGGATTTTTTCTGTTCTTTACATGGCTGATCGACAAAGCGCAGCAGATGCAGAATCAATTCTACAAAGTCTGAAGAACGTAATGATTCATCAATGGGAATGCCGGATTGTTCAGGCGTATTCGAAAGCTGAACAAAAGGGGCACCTGCCTGTTCGAGCTGAGGTAAAAGTCCTTCACTCAAGGCATCGCGATCACGGGTTGAACCCAGTTGGCGGAACAGATGAGTCAGCTGCTCTTGCCAGTCTGGATTGACATCTTTTGACCAGTCCTCAAAAACACGTAAGGCACTTCTTAAACGGCGAATGGCAACCCGAGTCTGGTGCACATGTTCGCTATCATACTGTCCGGAAGCGATGGTTGATGCATTCGGCAATAGGTGCTGCAAGGTATTATTGATGATCTGCTTTAAAGCTTGATCTGTTGAGTCCTGTGGATTCAGCTTGAGTGGGCTGGCAAATTGAGCAGCAGGATTTTTTAAACTCTGTGCCAGCAAATCGCCGCGTTGAGCTTTACTTCGCACATCTAGCCATAAATGATATCGCTGCACCCAGGGGTGAATAAATTTGATCAGGTCTTGTATGGAACCTTGTTTAAGCTCAAATTCAATTTCATAAATTGACACGCTCTGATCGTTATGTCGAATTTCGCCGCGATCCAGACTGACTTCAATTTTTGAACGGTTAAAATGAATCACATGCACCAGACGTTGAACGACTGTTTCATATTGCACAATCAGGTTTTTAACCTGTTTGCCCAAAGCATTTTGCAGCAATTGTTTTGCTTTCGGATCGGACTGGTACATCTTAAGGGCCAAGTCCGGAGGGGCATTTAGTTTGCCTAAATCGCTTTCCAGTTCAAAACGTTGTAAGGAATGATCGCTGGGCGCTTTTAAAGTTTGTATCCAGTGATCGTCTTCAAGACGTTGCCGTAATGAAATATTCTTTTCAGCCAAATGCCGTTCGGGCGTGTCATAGTATTTTGCGTATAAAGAAATCAAGCGAGCATTCTTGTTCAAGAAGAGCTGATAGAGCTTTTCTTGATCTGATGCGGGGATCTGAAATTTTAATTCTACTTCAAGCATGTTAAAACTCCTGACGCTTCATCATCCGATAGGGCCATGACTTTCATTGTAAGCCAGTATCAAAAAAAGAGTAGGGTTTTGCCAGAAAGTAGATCAAGCGTATGTCGCCCCACTCATTGGTGTGCATTAAAAGATCATGCCATACGCTTTGATTTGACTGGTTTAATTTTGTCGCTTTATTTGTTACTTAATAAATTTACGACTCACCAGGAATTGTTCTGTCGCTTCAAGCAGGTTTTGTGCATACACTTCCTGTTTTGCTGTCAGCCAACCCAACACAAACCAGTCACTGGCTTCCAGTTCAGTTTGCTGAATATACTCGGCAGAAGAGGCCAGAATCTGATATTCACTGGCTGCAAGTTGAGCATCATTCAAGGCTTTGCTGTATTTTTGCAAATTTTTGACATCATAAATCGAAGTTAGAATCGGGAAGCTAAATTTCAGTTCATGAATTTTAGTGGCTAACTGATCCAGACTTTCAAAATTGGCAATATCGGTATTTGCAAGATGCTCTTGGAGCTGTTTATATTGATTTTGCAGGGTATTTTGTGCAAACCATTTTAAGTCATGTCCTTGGAGCTTATCCTCGTGGTCCAGGCCAAACATTAATAATTCCAGATAATGATGTACATTTTGTGTGGAACGTACCAGATTGGCCAACTTTTCTTTGGCATACAAAATATCTTTGGCTAAATTCGATGCAGTATTGGGGTTCTGTAAAAATGCGCCTAAAGTTGACTGCATGTGTTGCAAATGCTGTAAATGATCAAACTGATGCTTAAATGCACCCAGCTGCACCGCCCATTTGTCGGAAACTGCCTCATTCCAGTCTTTAAATAACGACAGGGTCAAATGTAAATGATCCAGTGCAATTTGGGCTTGCTGAATATGTGTTTGCTCGGCAACACCTGCAGCAATAGCTGCGATATTTGGCAGTAAATGCTGTAACTGCTGGGCAATCAGCATGCGCAAGTTTTTATTGGCGGGGTCTTTTTTACTTAAATGAAATTCCTTGGCTAATTTTGCCGGACTGACGGGTTGCTGGATGGCCAAAAGATTGCCGATTTCGGCTTTACTGCGCACATCCAGCCAAAGGTGATATTTTTTCACCCATTCAAAGCTAAAGGTGAGAAGAGATTGGACTGAGCCCGACTTCAATTCAAACTCGACTTCATGTACTTCACTCTGGGCTGTTTCGGTACGCACTTCACCAACATCTAGACTGACTTCTATCTCGGTTTCTTCAAAATGAATGACGCGAAAGGTACGCTGTATATCAGTTTCAAACTGTAATTTAAGTTGATCCTGTGCCTCACCCAAAGCATTTTTCAGGATGTGTTGTGCTTCAGCATCCTGCTCATAAATAGATAAATCCAGCTGCGGGGCATGTTCCAGTTCACCCAGGTCATGATTATGCTCAAAACGATGTAAGTGGCTTTTCCCTGCAGCTTTTAAGGTTTGAATCCAGCGCGTGCCTTCGAGACGTTGTCTTAAGGCAACACCATGTTGTGAGAGTAAGCGTTCTGAGGTGTCGTAATATTTGGCTTTCAGTTGAATAATTTCAGATTTTTTAGGATCCAATGCTTTCAGTAAAGCATTACGTCTTGCTTCAGGAATTTGAAATTTTAATTCAACTTCAACCATGATTTTTCATCCTAATTTTTTGATGTGATGTCAGCAATGCAAACATTATCTATAGCTTACACATGCATTATGAAATCTGTTCTTTTATAGCGCCGGAAATAGCATTGTTCATTCTAAGCTGATGATTGTAGCGAAAATGATTTTTGATGTAAGACTTGACGAACGGATTCTTGACTGGTTGCTTTGCAAATGATCAAAAAAATGATAAAAGCGGACACTTTAATTTGGCTGAAATATGAGCTAACTTGAATCGAAATAGGCAGGACTATGACCATGAATACAACAATCCAGCTCAAATTTGAACATCATCCAGAACCGGAATTTCAGCTGCCGATTCAAAACTATCATGAATTCTATCGGTTTTATCTAACTGAGCATCGTAATATCATGAGTCGCCGTTTGCATATATTCGGCAGTAGTGTCGGGGCATGCCTATTAAGTCGTGCCATTGTAAAAAGAAAGCCAAAGTATCTTGTTTATGGATTATTGTTCGGCTATGCCAGTGCATGGGCAGGTCATTTCTGCTTTGAAAAAAACAAACCGGCCAGTTTTAAACAGCCGCTCTATAGTTTTATTTCAGATTGGCGCATGTTTTCTGATGTGTTGCGTGGGAATTTAAGTTTGAAAGATCGTTCCCTGGATAAAATTCCCAGTTAGTTAAAAAATCACTTTTATTATGTGAATAGTGTTGAAAAAATTTACCTAAAAATAAAATATTTGTAAATTTACGGAATGTAGACTTGCAATGGTAGAGTGAATATTCTATTAATAGAACAGGCATTGAATAAATTGATTTTTACTTCGAGCGTCCTAATTTTAAAGTTTTCCAAGCCTAGAGCGACCTTCTCTAGGCTTTTTTTATTTAAGGAAGGTTTTATTTAAGGAAGGGGAGATAAAAGCTAAAGTTTTTGAATCAAGATTAAAAAAATAGGGAATTAAAAATTTACAAAAAATGCTTTGTCAGAGTTGAAGATATTACCCAATTTTAGCGGAATAAAAATAGAAAGACTTCCTAATCCTTCATTCGCCTCCCCCAAGCGCATTTTATAATCAAGGATCAGGAAGTCTTTTCATTGCTTCAAGTTTTTGTTTTTATAATTATTATTTATTGTCATTTTGTGGTTTATTTAATCGTTTAATCTTCAGATGATCTATCCCTGAAAATAGGTATTTTCACACTATTTAACTCAAAGTTGCTACCGTTTAAGTTTTCTAATTTTTGATATTCATCTGCTGTAATTTTAAGGAATTAAGACAGTTCCGCTGAATCTTGTCCCTGATATGCCTATAATAAGGCAGTTTTAGTTTTGGCAGTTTGTTATGCGCGGTTTATATCTGATCACCAATGATGATCCTTTAGAACTTTTATTGGCTAAGCTTGAAGGTGCAATGGCCAATGGCGGTATTTCAGTATTGCAATACCGTCGTAAAAAAGTCGCCAAAGAAGATCAATTTTATGAAATTGAGTACATGAAAGCCATGTGTGCTGAATATCGCGTACCTTTCGTGATTAATGACGATCTTGAAACTGCGGTTAAATATGGTGTAGGTGTGCATCTGGGCCAGGATGATGGCTCGATTCAGGAAGCGGTTGTACGTTTGCCAGAAGGTGTCCTGATTGGTCGCAGCTGTAACAATTCTCTGGAATTGGCAGAACAGGCGATTGCTGATGGCGCAAATTATGTGGCGTTTGGTGCAATTTATGCGACTGATACTAAGCCTGAGGCCGGGAACATTGGTTTGGAAACATTGAAACAAGCCAAAACGCAACTAAATGTGCCGATCTGCGCCATTGGCGGGTTAACCGTTGAAAATTCAAAGATCGTGGTTGAATCTGGTGCAGATTATTGTGCAGTGATTAGTGATATATTAGGTCGTCCTATGCATGCCATTCCTGAGCGTCTTGATGAATGGTCTGCACTTTTTCAAGACAACCTTTAATAATATAGATTTAGATTGATTTAATTTTGAGTTGAGTAAATTCATGAGCCTATCTCCAAAGCAAGAACAATTGTTTAAACAAGCCAGCAAACATATTCCGGGTGGGGTGAATTCACCGGTACGTGCGTTTAATGGGGTGGGTGGTACGCCTGTATTTATTGAAAAAGCTAAGGGTGCCTATTTATACGATGTCGATGGTAAACGCTATGTGGACTATGTTGGTTCATGGGGACCGATGATTTTAGGCCATGCCCATCCTGACATCATTAAAGCCGTACAAGAGGCTGCTGTTGATGGCTTAAGCTTTGGTGCACCAACAGTACATGAAACCACGCTTGCAGATATTATTTGCGAGATCATGCCGTCGATTGAACTGGTTCGGATGACCAACTCAGGTACGGAAGCAACCATGACAGCGATTCGTTTGGCACGTGGTTATACAGGCCGCGACAAAATTGTAAAATTTGAAGGCTGTTACCATGGTCATTCAGATTCACTTCTGGTTAAAGCCGGTTCAGGTATGTTGACCAGTGGCGAAGGTGAAGCGACTTCAGCCGGTGTGCCTGCTGATTTTGCCAAGCATACGCTGACGCTTCCATACAATGACATCGCGACTTTAAAAGAATGCTTTGCTAAATTTGGTCATGAAATTGCCGGTGTGATTGTTGAACCGGTTGCAGGGAACATGAACCTGGTGAAACCGATTGATGGTTTCCTACAGGCAATTCGTGATGTATGTGATGAGCATGGTTCGGTCTTCATCATTGATGAGGTGATGACCGGTTTCCGTGTCGGTCTAGGCGGTGCACAGGCACATTATGGCGTAACACCTGATTTGACCACTTTGGGTAAAATTATTGGTGCAGGCCTGCCAGTCGGTGCGTTTGGTGGTAAACGTGAAGTGATGGAGTGCATCGCACCACTGGGTAAAGTCTATCAAGCAGGGACATTGTCAGGTAATCCACTCGCGATGCGTGCCGGTATTGAAATGTTTAAACATTTACGTGCCGAAGGTTTTTATGAAAAATTAACTGCGCAACTCGAAAAACTCCTTGCCGGTTTACAAGCTGCTGCGGATGAAGCAGATATTCCATTCAAGACTCAACAAGTGGGCGGGATGTTCGGTTTGTACTTTACTGACCAAGAAGACATTACCAGTTTTGATTCCATGTTGAAATGTGATGTGAATGCATTTCGTAAATTCTTCCATGGTATGTTGCAGCGTGGGGTGAATTTTGCACCATCTGCATTTGAAGCTGGCTTTATTTCAGCAGCACACAGTGATGAAGATATTGAATTTACTATTCAAGCTGCGAAAGAAACCTTTGCTGAAATGAAAGCATCCGCTTAATTTTGAGCATGTAAATGAAGCCCGTTTTATAGCGGGCTTTTTTATAAAGAATTTTTGAGAGCGAATATGAAAACCAAACATTATTTGACTTTAAGCGATGCGGAATTTTTACTAAATTCAGCTTATGAATATGCACTTGAACATGATTTTAATGTCAGTATCGCCATTGTAGATGAAACGGGTAATTTGCTTGCGATGAAACGTATGGATGGGGCATCACCTATGACAGCCAATTTATGTCTAGAAAAAGCCAAATGCTCGGCAATGAGCCGCCGTCCATCCAAGCTATTTGAAGATATTATCAAAGGCGGTCAAATGGGCTTTCTGACTATGGAAACGTTCTCGGGCATGTTAGAAGGTGGTGAGCCGATTCTGTATCAAGGGCAGTTGGTCGGAGCGATGGGGGTGTCAGGTGTGAAGTCGTTTGAAGATGCGGAGATTGCACAGGTAGCGATTGAGAAGTTTTTAGCGCAGGTTGAGGCTTAATGTTTTATCCATTACCCAAAAAGATCCAACTCACCCCCTCCCAAGCCAAATGGCAGCTTTCAGCAACTGAATCGGTTTTAGTGTTGGTGGGATTGCACAACCTAAGGATGATGGCAGGCATACAAGACAGCGACCTCATGACCCATCTTGTTCAGATCACTAATAAAGCCAAAGCTTTAGATATTCCGATTGTTGATTTGTATGGTGATGACCTGATGCAGGGCATGCAGCAACTCGGTGAATATGCATCATCGCATCCACAACTGATTTTTGCCGGGCAGGTCACGCCGATGCTCAAGCAAATATTGCCGCATCTACAAAGTGTCACCGAGCAAATCTGTGTAGTAGACGATGCGATTTTATTGTCGAATCAATACCAGCATATTCAATGGATTGATAACATTTCGATACACGGCTTGCATCATATGAATAGCTATAGTTTGACTAGATTATGGGATTTAAGTGCGCCATCCAATTATGTGCTTTCCCCCAAGGGAATTATGCTTGCGGTTGCAGAGCAACTGAACATGGATGCTCTGGAAATTGATCCTGATCTTGATCTGAAACAGTACGGTTTGGATTCTGTTGCTATTGTCACTTTAGTGGGGATTTGGCGAGCGCATGGGGCAAACATTACTTATGAAGATGTCCTAAAACACAATTCACTACATGCGCTGGTCAGCTTTGTATTGCAATCAGCACGTTGATAACACGGGATTGAAATAATTTTTGAGCAAAATCGGAAAAACCGTCACCAATTCGAATATTGTGCATTGTAATTCTGCGCCAAGCTTTCTATCATTGCCGCCTTGTTTGCGCGATCAGCCTGGGATTGAACATTGAGTAATTTTCTAACCGAACATCTGATACATCGTGATGAAGATTTTATGGTCATCCATAAACCTGCAGGTGTACTCACCGTTCCTGGCAAAACCGAAGATTTACAAGATTGCGTGATCAACCGATTATTAGAAATAGAACCCAAAACACTACTGATTCACCGCCTGGATCGTGATACTTCAGGTATTCTGGTGTTTGGCCTGAGCAGATGGGGGCAAAAAACCATTTCCCGCCAGTTTCAGGAACGTCAAACCGACAAAACCTATCAGGCGCTTGTAGCAGGGCATCTTGAAGGGGAAGGCACGGTTGATGTACCTGTCGTCTATGACCCTGAACATCCACCATTACATATTGCCGATCCAAATCATAACAAGCCTGCACTGACCCATTGGCAGGCCATCGAACATTTTGAAATTCAGGGACAGGCGGTGACGAGGGTCAAACTTAGCCCGATTACCGGCCGTTCCCATCAGCTACGCGTGCATATGCAATATCTGGGTCATCCTATTATTGGTGATACTTTATATGCCACTCCTGAGCAGCAACTGATGATGCCGCGTCTGTGCCTGCATGCTGAAAACTTAAGTTTTTATCATCCGCAAACAGAACAGCTGATGGAGTTTTATGCTCCAGTTCCTTTTTAAAGTAAAAACTTTTTAATCCTCATAGATTTTGCGCACTTTTTAGTGGGCTTTATGTCAAAATATATTGCTTAAAGACCTGGTTTTTTGCTCAAATACCAAGCAGATTTTGGGCTTGAAATTAGTGTCCTCATTTTTAGATAAAGGTGGAAAAATTGCATCAGTTTGCTATTGGTCAGCGTTGGTTATCAGATACGGAAACAGAACTCGGTTTAGGGGTTCTTATAGATGTAGATGAAAGATCGGTTAGCATCTTATTCCCAAAAAGTGATGAAACACGTGTCTATGCACGTAACAATGCACCTTTATCACGTATTGTGTTCAATGTGAAGGATGAACTGCAGGATCAGGAAGGCACCCAATGGACAGTTGAGTCTTTGGAAGACCGTCATGGTGTGGTGCGCTATAACGTCGTGCGTAATCTGGAAGATGGCTCAGAAGAACGTAAGTCACTCAATGAAACCCGTATCGGTGCGACCATCCAGCTGTCTAAACCGCTTGACCGTTTACTGGCCAGTCAGGTCGACTATAAAGAATGGTATGACCTGCGTATTGAAGCTTTACTGATGCAAGCCAATATGAAGAACAGTCCTCTGCGCGGCATGGTCGGTGCGCGTGTAGGCCTGATTCCGCACCAGCTTTATATTGCCCATGAAGTGGGACAGCGTTTTGCACCGCGTGTCTTACTTGCGGACGAAGTCGGTTTGGGTAAAACCATTGAAGCGGGCCTGATTATTCATCAGCAACTCAAAACATCGCGTTCTGAACGTATCCTGATTCTCGTGCCAGATTCACTGCAATATCAGTGGATGATTGAAATGCGCCGCCGTTTTAATCTGGAATTTTCACTGTTCGATTTGACCCGTACCGCATCCATCAAGGAACATGATCCTGATCTAAACCCATTCCTGACCGAGCAGCGCATCATTGCTTCTGTTGATTTGATGGTGGATCACGAGGATTTACGTGAACAGGCTTTAGAAGCTGGTTTTGATCTTCTGGTGGTGGATGAAGCTCATCACCTGATGTGGAGTGAAGAAGAAGGCGGTAATGACCGTTACGATTTGGTTGAAGAGCTGGCGGAAAAAACCCCGGGTGTGTTACTGCTTACAGCAACACCTGAACAGTTAGGTGTAGAAAGCCATTTTGCCCGTTTACGTCTGCTTGATCCACAACGTTTCAGTTCACTTGATCGCTTCCTTGATGAAGAAGAGCAGTATCATCAGACTGCAAAAATTGCTGAAGTGCTGATGTCAGACCTGCCTTTGGAAGAAGGGCATTTAAAAGCGATTGAAGGTTTATTGGGTCATAGCATTCAGGATGAGCCGGAACAGCGTTTCCGTGCTATTCATGAATTGTTAGACCGTCATGGTACCGGTCGTATCTTATTCCGTAATACCCGTGAAGCGATTCAGGGTTTCCCGGGTCGTGACTGTCAACCGGCACCTTTACCAGCACCTGCAAACTGGTCAAAAAACGGTAAACTACGTGAACAGATGTGGCCGGAAGAAGCACAGCTCGATGGCGCATGGATGGAACATGATCCACGCGTGATGTGGCTGATGGAAAAGCTGCGTACTGATCTTAAACACAAAAAAGTCTTGCTGATTGCGCGTAGTGGTCCTGTAGTGGAAGCACTGGAAAATGTACTGCGTTTACATGCCGGTATCCGTACTGCGATGTTCCATGAAGGCATGAGCCTGCTTGAGCGTGATCAGGCAGCAGCTTATTTCGCTGAAGAGTCTTATGGGGCACAAATTCTATTGTGTTCTGAAATCGGTTCAGAAGGGCGTAACTTCCAGTTTGCCTCTGACTTGATCCTGTTTGACTTGCCGGCAAATCCAGATGTTTTGGAACAGCGTATTGGTCGTTTGGACCGTATTGGTCAGGAAAACCGGATTCAGATTCATGTGCCTTATTTAGTGGGCACTGCACAGGAACGTATGTTCCGCTGGTACAACGAAGGTTTAAATATCTTCAGCAATATTTCACCAACGGCACAAACCTTGCAAGAAAACTTCATCGTGAAGTTAAAAGACTGTTTATTGGCAGACCTAGGCCAGCAGTTTGAAGATTTGCTGGAAGAAGTCAGTGTTCAGCGTGAAGCGCTGGAAGCTGAATTGCAGGAAGGCCGTGACCGTCTGCTGGAATATAACTCTTGCCGACCAATCGTGGCACAGGAAATTGTGCAGGCGCTTGAAGATTATGACGACAACACCACTTTGCCGATGTTCATGAAACGCTTCATGGCGTCGACCAATATCGATTTTGATGAGCAAAGTAACGGTACGGTGATCATCAAGCCGACTGATCAAATGCAGGTTCAAGGCTTATCTTTGGATGAAGAAGGCATGACTGCGACTTTCTATCGTGATCAGGCACAGGTTCGTGAAGATGCCCAGTATTTAACTCTTGAGCATCCATTCACTGAAAGTGTGATGGAAATGATCAATACTCAATCTTTTGGTAGTACCAACGTTGCGGTATTAAAATCAGCAGCCTTGCCACAGGGTTCGGTATTGATGGAAGTCTGGTTCAAGGTGGATGTGGTTGCACCGAAGGCATTGAACCTGCCATCCAGCTTGCCACAACAGTTGATTCGTGTATTGCTCAGTGAAAAAGGTCAGGATCTCTCTGAAAAGATTGCTCCGGAAATCCTGAAACCTTATTTACATCACCTAGATGGCAATAGCTGCCGTCAAGTGGTGAAAGCACGCCGTGAAGTGATTGAGCAGCGTTATGCACAAGCCTTGGATATTGCCAAAACTGCATTGCCAAACTTCAAGCAGCAGGCAAAAGAAGTTTATGGCAATAAATGGCAATATGAAATTGACCGTTTAACTTACCTGAAGCAATTCAACCCAAGTATCCGTGAAGATGAAATTTCACGTTTACAGAAATTCCAGAAAGAAGGCTTAAGCTTGTTGGATGGCTTATCTGTCACACCGGAAGCCATTCAGGTGATGGTCGTGGTTAAACCATAATTTGGAATTGAAACAAAAAGCACCTGCGGGTGCTTTTTGTTTAAGATGAAGGCGTTCTGACTCATCTAGATTAAAATTCAACTCATGCTAAAATAAGAAAATAATTTTTATAAAGAAAGTATAAGAAGAATAACAATGGCAAAGTCTTTAGTTACCCTCGGTTCTACCACCTCGCACGGCGGTATGGTTTCAGAATGTGATCCTTCTTTTAGCATAAATGGAATCGCTGTGCATTTGCATGGCATGAAGCATTATTGTCCGAAATGCCAAACTGTTGTGTCCGCGATTGCTGCTGAACAGTCAACTATTGTGAAAGGACGTGGGGTGGTGATTGCAGGTGATAAGACAACTTGTGGAGCGACTTTTTTAGGTAGTCAGTTTCTGGTAGTTTCGAGAAAATAAACAGCAGCAGTCAAATCATTTGTTGTACAGAATTTTGTAATTAAGCTATCTGACTTGCAAGTCAGGGAGTTAAGCATTTAGTGATTTCATCCAGGCCTGCTTTTGCTTAAGCTATCGCACTACTACGGGAACAATTTTAACAAGAGTAGCTTGTACGGCAGATGAATTATTCAGAAAAAATGCGATTCATTTTACTCATGCCAATGGTATTCCTTCGGCTAGTTATCAGAAGTTTTTTCGCTCTTTTGAAGAAGAATTTGATATTAAAGCTATTCCAGTGATTGGAATGAGTCCTGAATATCCCGTCACTTATACATGGACACATCTGGTGGATCAGGTGATTGCAGACATTGAACAGCAGTTTCCAAACCAGCAGGTGATTGGCTTGGGTCACTCATTTGGTTCTTTGCTCACTTTAATGGCGGCCTATAAACGCCCTGATCTGTTCTCACAACTGGTGATTATGGATCCACCTTTTGTGATCGGCAGCAAGTCAGCTATTTTTGAAGGCTTGCAAAAGCTCAGGTTAAAAGCCGTGGATAAAATCACGCCTGCAGCGATTACACTTAAACGCAAAGATCATTGGCGCAGTTTTGATGAAGCATATACATCTTTACGCAATAACCGGCTGTTCAAAAATTTTGCTCAGCAGTGTTTTGATGATTATTTTGCTCATGCTATTACAGAAGATCAAAGCAGAGGAGGCGTGACCTTAACTATTCCTAAAGCCATTGAAGCAGAAATTTTCAGAACCGTTCCAGCCTGGTGGTGGCGTACACCACGTCAAGCACCGCAAATGCCTGTGCATTTAATTACGGCAGAACAGAGTCACTTTTATAAACAGGGCTTGCCGCAAGGAATGAAAAAAATCTATGGAATTGAGTTTAGTGTGGTTGAAGGCGGACATATGTTTCCTTTAGAGCAACCTGAAAGCATATCCCAATCAGTGAAGAAAATTATTTCAGCACAGCAAAATATTGAATGCATAGTGAAGAATCCATATGTGTATTCTTCACGAACAATAAAATTATAAATTACCGGATTTTCGCTTCATCCAGATGGCGGGCACCTTCTAGAATCATCCGAATCATGATCATGGTTTGTTCGGCAATTTCCTTACGTTCCTTAGCAGAAATATCAATCACTGTTGCACCCATATTAAATACCAGCTGGGTAATGGCTTTTGCGGCGATATCGGGGTGAGAAAGCCTGTTGTTATTGAGGCGTTCCAGGCGAATGAGATCTTCCTGTAATTCTTGCTGGAAATAATTTAACTGGCGTTCAACTGCTAATTTATATGAAGCGGAGCCGGTATAGGCTTCACGCAGCAATAAACTTAAATTGCCTTCATCTGCATCTAACTGTTCAATAAAAACTTCGACTGAACTGCGAATAATGCTGTTTTGCTTGGAGGCCTTTAAGCGCGCTTGGTGCAAAATTTGACGCAATACAATCCCGGCACGATCAATCAGCTCAATCGCAAGTTCATCTATATCTCTGAAATGCCGATAAAAACTGTTGGGCGCAATGCCGGCTTCACGCGCAACTTCACGTAGGCTCAAGGAAGAAATGCTTTTTTGCGGTCCAATTAAGTTCAATGCAGCTTGAAACAGCTCTTCTTTGGTAATGGTTGCTTTTCGTCCTACAGTACGGACGGTCACCGGTTCATGAACAACATTCTGTTTATCAACAGGAGCATCAATATTTTTTTTGATTGAAGACGGGTTCATATTTTTCAAGGGATTAGAGATACGAAAACATTATAACGGTTGCATTGCAACTTGGGAAATGAATAGAAACAATACAAATATATATACAAGTATATATACATGTGTATAATAATTAAAAATCGATCGCGTGGTACTGACTATGCATGTTGTAGAAAAAATGAAAAAATCTCCCCTAAGTTCACTTGCTGAAAGTGTAATTGACCAGTACGCAGCTGATTTCTGGTTGCAAAAAATCAATCCCCTTTGGTCAGTCAATCAGGCCTTGGGTAAAATTGTCCAAAAAGAAAATTCTGCGCAAAATATGATGAGTTTAACCATTCAGGTGAACCGTCATTTTAAAATGGGGCAAGCAGGGCAGCACCATCCGGTTTTTGTGGAAGTCAACGGTGTTCGCTATGAACGTAGCTATAGTCTGACGCAGCTTGATACTCAACATGTCTTATTAACAGTTAAAAAAGTTGATCAGGGCAAAGTCAGTTCCTGGCTGGTTGAACATGCTCAAGTTGGCGATATTCTTGAATTTGGTCAGCCTTATGGGGACATGCTGTTACCAGAACAGGCTCAACCGATGATATTGCTTGCGGCGGGTAGTGGTATTACCCCAATGCTAAGTTTACTCAAAGCACTCTCTAAAACAGATCGCATGACTCAAGCACCGATCCAGCTGTTGTATTGGGTTAAGCAATATGCTGATGTTGCTTTTAAAGCACGTTTTGAACAACTTGCAGAACAATATCCGAATTTTTCTTTTCAGGTTTTTTATACTCAGGAAGAAGATGCGGGCAAACGCTTAAACCAGGACCATTTGGCTTTGGTAAATAATATTGAAAATAGTCTGGTGTATGCTTGCGGTCCATCCGGATTTGTTGCACAGGCTGAACAGCTGTTTGCAAATGCACAGAGTTTCAAAAGTGAAGCTTTCAGTATGACCCCGGTTGAAAATTCGGATATTGGCTTTGTTAACATAACCTTATTGAAATCCAATAAAGTACTAGTCATCCCTAAAGGTCAGTCTATTCTGAGCAGTCTGGAACAACAAAATATTAAACCTACTCATGGTTGTCGCATGGGCATTTGTCATAAATGTGTGTGTAATAAAGTTGAAGGTTCAACGAAAGATCTAGTGAATGGTAGTCAAAATTCCGAACCTGGTAATTTATTAAAAATCTGTGTCAATTCAGCACAGTCTGACCTTGTCATTGATTTATAAGTGAGATAAATATCATGAATATGCCTGTTAAAATAGAATATTTTAAAAATCCGAAAAATGGTGAGCTCACACAATCTCAATTAGATGATTTGGCTCGTGAACTGGATGCGATTAAACAAGAAGTGCTTGATGATATCGGCGAAAAAGATGCGAAATATATCCGCCGTGTTTATTCAACCATTCGTTACGCTTCAATTGCTGGACGTGCCTGCTTGTTTGCAGGTTGGTTCCCGCCAGCATGGGTATTAGGTACCGGTTTACTGGGTTTTGCTAAAATCATGGAAAATATGGAACTCGGTCATAATGTCATGCATGGTCAATATGACTGGATGAATGACCCTAAATTCTATGGTCCAACGTTTGAGTGGGATATTGTCGGGACAGCAGATAACTGGCGCCAAACCCATAATTATAAGCACCATACCTATACCAATATTAAAGGAATGGATGATGATATCGGTTATGGTTTACTTCGTCTGTTTCCTGAGCAGCGCTGGAAACCTGGCTATCTTTTACAACCAATTTACAGCATTCCATTTTGTCTGCTGTTCCAGTGGGGTGTAGCCATCCAGAATCTTGAAATTGGTAAGGTTTGGAAAGGACGTAAATCTAAGGAACAGGCTAAAAAAGAATGGCAACCGATGCAGAAAAAAATCGGCAAGCAATTATTTAAAGATTATGTATTCTTCCCGTTGATTGCCGGTCCAGCAGCTTTACCTGTATTTACAGGTAACCTTGTGGCAAATGGTATCCGTAATATCTGGACATTCAGTATTATTTTCTGTGGTCATTTTACTAAAGATGTGGAAGTGTTCCCGAAATCGGTACTAGAAAATGAAAGTCGCGGACATTGGTATATGCGCCAGATTCGTGGCTCATCAAACTTGACAGGTTCAGAAGCATTCCATATTTTGACTGGTCACTTAAGTCATCAAATCGAGCATCACTTATATCCAGATATTCCGGCGCGCCGTTATCGTAAAATGGCGCCTAAAGTTCAGGCAGTTTGTGAAAAATATGGTTTAAATTACAATAATGCCAGCTTGGTTAAACAGTATGGCAGTGTGCTTAAACGTATCGTTAAATATGCGTTTCCATTCAAGAAGTAAATAAAATTTAAATAGATGGGAAGATTATTTAAGTTGTGAAAGCGATTTGAACTGAGATAAGACGCGATTTTCTCATCTAGCCAAACTCTTAACTAAAAGTGACTTTGAAAGAGTCACTTTTTATATTTGAGGAATAGGTCAAACATTTAATTCATACAGTAGACTGTTTCAAAAAATACTTTTTTAATTTATTGTAAAATTTTGTTTAATTTTTTTTCAAAAAAACATGAAATTTATTATTTTGAGCATATTTGCTATTGTTAATATTTAAAAATTAAAGTTAATAAAAAAAATCTTTTATACACATCTTGTTATAAAAATACTTGCAAACTATTTAGCTAAAGAATTTATATATTTTTTATACATTTTTTTCATCCTATTGAAAAATAAAGTAAAATCATTAATTCAACATATTTTGTAAAAGCTAAATATAAGTAATTATTTACTATTAAATACCATTTAAAATAATAATCATTATTGTTACTATTAATAAAAAATGTTTGTAAAATAAAAAATGAGCATTTCTACAAATTAAACCTTAATTGCTTTATGGTATTTTTACAGATAGTTACAGACTGTAAGAGATTAATAAAATGTATATAAATAGAAAGAATATTCATCAATCTACGCAGGTCGGTTTTACACTTATCGAATTAATGGTCACTGTTGCAATTATTGCGATTCTTGCAGCAATTGCATTACCGGCTTATGGGAACTATATCAAAAAAGCAAGAGCTAATAATGCTGGGTCTGATTTAGTCACGTTAAGCTTGATGATGGAAAATGCTTATCAGAAAGCATTAAAGTATCCAATGAATCCTGCTACAGCAACGACTACTGCTACGACTACGACTGCTGATACTAAAACTTATATCAGTAATCAGACTGGTATCACCTGGACACCTGCAGAAGCTGCTAATTTTAATTACACAATGAGTATAACACCCACTACTTATACACTTACTGCTACGGGTATAAGTGGTACACAGAGTAACGGCTGTACCTTAACGCTTACAAATACTAATACAAGAGGTATGCCAAGTACGACGGGCTGTGGTGGTTTAACCTCATGGTAAGGGCTTACAAAGGGGTAACCCTAATTGAATTGGTTATTGTGATTGCTATTTTGGGAATTTCAGCAGCTTCATTAATTCCCTTGGGAGCGTCATGGGTAGCCAAAACCCAGGTTGAGAAAACCCAAAAATTGCTGGTTGAGGCTTATAACAAAGCCACCACAGAGGCAATAAAAAATCCAAATGGCAAGCTGCAAACAGATACTAATCCAATGGTTGCAAAACTTACGGTAACGAATGGTAGCAGTGGTGCAGAAGGTGTCATTAACGTTAAAGCATCCGATGACAGCACTGTTTTATGGAGTACAAAATATCCTGCGGCTGTCTCAATGCTGGGCAAGGTAACGGTATTGTTTCAGGTAATGGTAGTAATTCTTATACAGCAGAGGATTTTTTTGATCAAACTGGTTTTACAGTACAGGCTTACCAGCCAACAACTTTTTTAACTGCTGAGGAAGTACGTCCTTATGCAAATTATATTTTTTATGCCGATGGCACTTGCGCTAAAAATAATCTTTATAGTGTCAATACTGCAGGTACTGCAGCAACTATTACTGCGGAAACAACACCAGCAATGACTATTACTATCGGATCAACATCTGTAGCTTGCAACAGTATTCCTGGTATTACGACCAGTGGCAGTGGAAGTAGTAAAGCATGGACAATTGATGCGGGTAATTCATTATTACCGGTAGGAGTGCTATGGTTCCAGGGTACAGTTACTATTGAATTAACTGATACTCGTGATTTAGTTAACACGATCATTGCAACCGGTATTATTAATGTTTCTAGTGAGAATGGGGGTAGTACCAATAAGGCTTATGCGCCCAACCATTACAATTTGGAAGCCGAAACCAACCTTAATACAAAAAAAGCCAGAATATGTGGTTCAAGCTCAACTGGCATACCGACACAATATTGCGATACGACGGGTACGCTTAAGGCACTGGATACAGAACTGGCCAAAATTGCAAATATTTTATTTTTAAGTAATAGCGACATAAATTTTAAAGTAAAGAATAAAAAAACTATGAGCCTTTATGGAAATATTATGGGTTCAGGTGGAGCGGGTGGTACAGGATTTTCTTCTGGTAAATTTACTGGTACAGGGGAGGTTAATGTAAAGGGTAATTTATCCTTTACGGGAACGGGTATAACTGCAACGAATGGTAATGTTAACGTAACATTAAATAGTGGGAACAGTAGTGGGAATGTTACACCTAGTAAAAAAGTAATGATTTTATCTAGTTTCCGTTATATGTAAGGCTTTATGGGGTGACTTAAACGGATTCAACAAACAAGTATGACAGCATAAAAACCAGCCTAACCTCACTGGGTGCATCCCAGCCCAGTGATTTTTTAAGGAGATTATTTAGAGCGGATTTATAATAGCCCCAGCATTAGAAAGTCATCGCAGCTCACAGAGCGATTTTCTTCTCGTCCATATTCACCCAAAACTCCAGTAAGAAAAAGCACTTTTGGTAAGTTTCCATCTTAAAGGAATATTGTCGCTCGTATCTGAATTTTTGTGCACTAATTTCATCAGCTAATCGAAATCGACTGTTAGATGTGGAATCAGCAACTAAATACTGTCCTTATTTAGGGCTTGAATAAATGATCTGTATCTATGGAATCTGGGTTTTTATCTACTGCTTCAGATCAGATGATTGAAGTTTCTTCTATCACACATGTATGTCGTAAATTCCATGAGCTGCATATGAGCTGGGACATTAAAATTGCTGAAAACTAAGCCAATTTTTTATGATTTAAAATGTTTGGCAAATGATCAGGTCCACCAACCATGTAGCCATGATCAGCAAGCGCAAGCATTTCATTATCCTCATGACTATTTCCATAGGCATAAATCACAGCATAATCAGCTAAATGATATCTTTCTAAAATTCGTAGTCTTTTCTGTTCCGAACTGCAATCGGGTGTGGTGTATTGTCCTGTATAGATATTATTGACCTGTTCAGTATGGGTGCAAATTAAATCAATATTTAATAACTCACAGACAGGCTTGAGATAGACATCGACCGATGCCGACACCAATACAACATCATCGCCTAAGGCTTGATGCTGCTTAAGCTGGTTAAGCAAAGGCCGATTTAATTGATTCATTAAATTTGCTGCATATTCCTGTGCCATTTGTTGTAGTTCTAAGGCATTGGTATTGCTAAACATGGCACGAAACAATTTGGAACGCATGGCTGGTGCAGAATAGACATTCAAATAATACGCTTGAATCCAGGGCAGAATTTTTATGCCTTGTTTGACAATATGACGTTTAGATAAGGCATAAAAGATAAACCCTGTAAAACTGTCCTTTTTACACAGGGTTCCATCAAAATCAAAGAGCGCTAAATTTTTATTCTTTTTGCCCGTTGCATACATGATTGATATCTTCCATTTACGCGCGTTGCAAACCAGTTGGTATTATAATCACGACTCAGTTTAGGGCCAGAAATGACCACTTCAGGCATAATAGCATAAATTGGCTCTTTGCCTGTTTTCTCTTGGTAGAGCTTGGTTACCGCACGATAGGTTGCTGTATCTTCAAAACTTTTTTCTTTTTCTTTTTTTAGGTCAGAACGAATCTGTCGTGGTGTTACCAGAATATTGTTGGCTGCAAATACACTGATCAGTTCGCGTTCGGACTGACTGGCTGCTGAACGGACTGAGCCATCTTTCGTGTAAAGTAACAAATCACCATCCAGGTCAAGCTCTGTTGCCGTCAAGTCATTGAGCATGCTTTGAAAAGCTGCGTTGCGACTTGAATACATGCCAGAGTTATAATCTGCAAAACGATAAATCGCTTTATCATAATCGGCAGGGTACATCATCAAGCGGTGGATACCGTAATACAAGCCACCATATTGACTATATAAATCAGTACGTAATTCGGCCATGTTACCACCTTGACGTTTATGTTCTTTGGCATAGCCAATATGAACCTGCATGGAACCTAAAGTGGTAATCGGATTTAATTTTTCGCCCATGTCTTGACCGACCAGTTTGGCCGCACCAGTTAAGGCACTGACATGATAATGTTTTGACATATAGTCAAAAATTTCACGATAGAGTTCATCTAATTCACGCTCGGTTTTCACGCGACGCATTTGACTTAAATAATTATTTTCAGGGGTGGGCTGATTTTTCAGAACCTGCTCAAAATAACCGGCCATGGTTCCGCCCAGAGTATCGCCCAATTTATCTTTAAATTTTTCATCCAGCCGATCTTGAACTTCTTTCACCGCTTTTTCACCTAAACCGGGAACTTGCGGGTCAGCAACGAAGTTGGATTCCTGATCTACCACAGCCACAATACTGCAAATATTTTCTTTGGTTTGAGGAATACCGAGCTGATCGGTAATGTCGTAAATGTCTTTGGCCCAAGAACTACGTTCATTAACACGGGGTGGAATAAGACGCTTGACTTGATCTTCTTTTAAGGTGGGTTCATTGTTTTTTGACCACCATGAGTTATCGCCACAGGCCATCAGGCTCAAAGACAAAGCCAGAATACTCAAAGATTTAAACCGAGATGAAGTAAAAAGAGTTTTTTTCATAATGATGAAAACATGTTCCAAAAGGATGAGCCCATACAGCAGATGCAGTATACTATGCCGGTCGAAAAAGTGATGAATTTATATGTATATTGGTCCATATCAACTGTCAAATAATTTAATTGTTGCTCCCATGGCAGGTGTTACGGATCGTCCCTTCCGGACGTTGTGTAAATATTTTGGCGCAGGCCATGCCGTCAGTGAAATGATGACTTCAGACCAGACTTTACGCATGAGCAAGAAAAGTCTGTACCGTGCCAATTTTGATGGTGAACTTGCTCCGATATCCGCGCAGATTGCCGGTTCTGAACCCGGCGAGCTGGCAGAAGCGGCACGCTATCAGGTGGCGAATGGCGCACAGATTGTTGACATCAATATGGGCTGTCCGGCCAAAAAAGTCTGTAATAAATTAGCAGGTTCTGCATTATTAAAAGATGAAGATCTGGTGGCACGAATTTTAGATACGGTGGTTGCGGCAGTAGATGTCCCTGTGACTTTAAAGACCCGTTTAGGATATCTAAATGGCCATGAAAATATTCTGCGCGTTGCCAAGCGTGCTGAAGAAGCGGGGATTGCTGCATTGGCACTGCATGGCCGTACCCGTGAAGATATGTACTTGAATACAGCACGTTATTCTTTGATTAAAGAAGTCAAACAAATGCTGAATATTCCCGTGATTGCTAATGGGGATATCGACAGTCCTGAAAAGGCTAAATATGTGCTCGATTATACCGGTGCTGATGCAGTCATGATTGGGCGCGCTGCACAAGGCAGACCGTGGATTTTTCGTGAAATTTCCCACTATTTGGCAACAGGTAAGCACTTGGCTGCACCAAATATTCAAGAAGTTAAAGATGTGCTGTTAGGACATTTATCTGAACTTTATGATTTCTATGGTGAATACTCAGGTTGCCGTATTTCTCGTAAACATATTGCCTGGTATACCAAAGGTTTACGTTCAAGCAATGAATTCCGCCAAAATATGTATAAGGTTGAAAGCACGGCCGAGCAGTTTAATGTCGTAGAAGATTATTTTAACCAGCTTCTTGCTCAAGGTGAAATTATGAGTGACGTACAGGTGGAGCAGGTGAATTTGCTCGAAACCAGATAATTTTTATTGCTCCATTTTAAATAGATTACTGCTCTTTATTGCAAAGAATTTCAGCAAAAAAAGAGTAGTAACTTTTTCTTTATCAAAACTTTTTTTCGTAATTTGTATAAAACAATATTCAAAGAATTACATTCTACAACATCTCATCACCCATTCAGGACACTTATAAGACATAGCTTATTCAGAAGTGCTTTATGCTGAATTTTTCTACAGCTTAAATAAGCTGCTTGTCTAAACATTTTGTATATAGATAGGATAGAAGGAGAAAGCGAATGGTCAATATAAATCGTCCTATGACGGAAGCTGATCTTACTCATCCAAATAAACGTCCAGAAGAACCAAGAACAGATGTGCACGCTGATCCTATTAACGATAAGGGAAGTAATCGGGTTCCTGACATGAATGAAGCAAATGATCACCCTGTGGGTACAAGTATTGGTACAGTGGGTGGTGTAGCAGCTGGTGCTGCCCTTGGATCTGCAGTTGGTCCTGCAGGTGCGGTAGTTGGCGGTATTGTCGGGGGCATTGTTGGTGGAATTGAGGGTAATGACATCGTAGAAACAGCGAACCCGGAAGAGGAAGATGCCTATTGGCTCGAACAGCACCGTGATAGACCTTATTTCCATGAAAGCCTGAATACCTATGGGGCTTAGATTATGAGCGCGATTACCGGAGTGCTTATCAGGTCGGATATGGCAGCCGATTTCAATACTACAGTAATGTCGAGTTTGAGCATGTTGAGCCGGACTTAAGAAGCAAATGGGAAACTACCAAGGATCAGTCCCGTCTCAGCTGGGAAGAAGCCAAATATGCAGCTAAAGATGCATGGCTTCGTGCTCCATGCTAGATGAATGTTGAACAAAAAACCTCTCAACTGAGAGGTTTTTTATCGAATATATACGCCAGTAAATTAGGCTTGACTAATTTCCAGAACCAGCTGATTAATTAAATCCGCAGCTTCCATCTCCCGAATTTGGGTGACATTGGTTCCCGCCCAAAATGCTCCAAAACCATGGTCACCTTGTGCAGCGGCTGCGGCATGCAGTTGTTTACCCAAGTCATAGCAATAGGGGTAAGTGGCAACTGGAGGACGTTCAGGTCGATCGATTTGGGTATGCCAGTGGTTAATTAGACCGCGAGCAGGTCGTCCCGAAATGCTTGCAGTCATTTGGGTAATCGGTTTGCTAAACAGGGCTTGTCGATAGGCCGTGTTGACATTGGAACTTTTGCACTGTACGAAAGCGGTGCCCAATTGAACAGCTTCGGCACCTAACTGGATTAGGAGCTGAGCCTGGGTGCCATTCATGATTCCGCCCGCAGCTACAACAGGCTTGCTACAGTACTGTTTTAACAATTGTACCAGATCAGAAGTTTTGACTGAGCTGTCAAATGTTTCATTAAAAATGCCACGGTGCCCACCGGCTTCAATGCCTTGCGCAATAATGATATCAATCCCAGCCGCTTCAATCTGCAGTGCTTCAGCCAGATTAGTCGCTGAAACCATCGTCAGGATACCGGCCTGTTTTAAGGCCTGAATTTGATGAGGATGCGGAATGCCGAAGTGAAAACTTACTGCCTGAGGTCGAGTTTCTAAAACCAGATTTAAATAGTCATCGTTATCGAGAAAGCTGGGATAGATACATTTTAATTCTGTCGGCGGAGTTGCATGATACTTCTGAAATTGAGGGGATAAATATTTAATCCACTGATCTGCTATATTTTTGTCGAGCGAGGCGCTTTGATGACAGAAGAAATTGACCTGAAATGGTTTATGCGTAAGTGCTTGCGTTTCTAAAATTTGTTGACGTGCTGCCGCAACTGTACTGGCACCCAAACCCAATGAACCCAAACCGCCTTGATTGGAAACCTCAGCTGCCAGTTGGGGAGTAGAAACACCTGCCATCGGTGCAAGGAAAATAGGATGTTTAATTTCAAGTTGTTCTAATAAAGTCATATTTGGCTCCTATGCATCTCATCACTTTGCCCAAGCCCTATAAATTAAGCAAATAATATTCGTTATTTTTTTATGAAATAAAAAGTTTTTTACACCTAAAAATAAATGAAAATGCAGTGATAAATAAAGCGTCAAACCATGTCGCATAAAAGACCGCTGCCCATGTAGTTTGAGTTGAAAATTTTATAATACAGATTTATCTTTTTAGCGCTGTTTATCCATGTCTGATCGTATCCGTGAAAAACTGCAAATTTTAGCCGATGCTGCCAAATATGATGTCTCCTGTTCCTCAAGTGGCAGTAACCGAAAAAACAAAGACAAAGGGCTAGGGAATACCGGCTCCGGTATTTGTCATAGCTATACCGAAGATGGTCGCTGTGTATCTTTGCTTAAAATTCTGTTTTCCAATGTGTGTATTTATGATTGTGCTTACTGCGTGTCACGTCGCTCCAATGATGTAAAACGGGCAGCTTTTACCGTTCAGGAAGTAGTAGATTTAACCATGAACTTCTATCGCCGGAATTATATTGAAGGTTTGTTTTTAAGTTTAGGGATTTTTAAATCGGCAGATTACACCATGGAGCGGATGCTGCAAGTGGTGAAAAAATTACGTCTGGAAGAAAATTTTAACGGTTATATTCATTTAAAAACCATTCCTGGAGCATCGCAGGAAATCATTACTGAAGCGGGGCTGTATGTTGACCGGATGAGTATTAATTTAGAAATGCCGACTGAGGCAGGCTTGCAGAAATTCGCCCCCGAGAAAACCCATGCCGAAGTTCAAAAAGACTTGGGTATTGTGCGTGACCGTTTAATCCAGGTTAAAGATGAACGTAAGCTGATTCGCTCAGTTCCTAAATTTGTTCCGGCAGGGCAAACCACGCAAATGGTGGTGGGAGCATATAGCGAAAGTGATCAGGATATTATTTTGATGGCAGACCGGCATTACAAAGAGTTTAAACTGAAACGGGTGTATTACTCGGGTTATATTCCAATTAATGAACAGGAAAAAGCCTTGCCTGCGATTGGTTCAGCACCCCCCTTATTAAGAGAAAATAGGCTTTATCAAAGTGACTGGTTGATGCGTTTTTATGGTTTTGAGGCGACAGAACTGGTCGATGAAAAACACCCGAATTTGGAGCTGGATGTTGATCCCAAGCTGGGATGGGCATTAAGGCATCCTGAACAATTTCCAGTGGATCTGAACCGGGCGGATTACCGCATGATTTTACGTGTTCCGGGTATTGGTGTGCGCTCAGCGAAAAAAATTGTCCAGGCGCGTTGCTTTGGCAAAATTTATATCGATCAACTGAAGCGTATGGGCGTTGCATATAACCGTGCGCAGCATTTTATCCGCTGTGCCGATACGCCAAAATTTATTAAGGAGCAGTTGCCAGGCCAGATTCGAAGTCAGATTTTTCAGTCGGGACAGTCCAAATATGTGCAGCAGTTATCGCCACAATTGGGTTTTGGTTTTTAATGGCAACTTACTGTTTTGATAGCAGCATGACTGGTCTGTTGAGCTGCGTGTTTCGTGCCTTTCAATTTAAAGAGTTTCGGGTGCAGGTGACGAGCAATCCACATGCGCAAAAGGGTTTGTTTGATGATTTTATACAGGTCGCATCGAATGAAGAGCATGCACAGCGGGTCTGGCGGGGATTGAAGAAAAAAACATCGGGCCAGAGTCAGCGTAATTTTTACTATACTTTTCTATCTGAAAATCAAACTGCTTATCAACATCTGTTTAACTATTGCCTCTATGTTTTTCAAACTCGCTACAAGGTCGATGAAAACTATGGGCATGCTGATGTGCTGGCTTTATCGCAATGGGCAAAGCAGGTTGGTCGTGAAAAGCATCGTATGGAAGCCTTTGTACGCTTCAAGAAATGTCAGGACGGTCTGTTTTTAAGTCTGGTTCGGCCTGATTTTAATGTATTGCCGCTGATTGAACGGCATTTTAGGGCACGTTATCAAGATCAACGCTGGCTGATTTATGACGAAAAGCGTAAATATGGCATTTATTATGATTTGCAACAGCTGCATCAAATTGAAATGGATGCTCATCAGGTCGATGCCACATTCGCGAGTGGTTATAGTCAGGCGTTTACTGTAGAACTGGATGAACAGGAATTACTGTATGACCAGCTGTGGAAAGATTATTTCCGCAGTGTCAATATTCAGGTTCGGCAAAATATGAAACTGCATATTCAGTATGTGCCGAAGCGTTACTGGCGTTATATGAATGAAAAATCAATATAGCTGCATATTTCAGGCATACTATTGCAAGATTTAGTGATGAGGACAATTTATAATGAAGCCGTTCGTTTTGGCGACTTTAATTTTAAGCGTAGTACTTTCAGCATGTTCATCTTCCGAACAGCAAAAAATCCAGATTGATCCTCAAAAATATAAGGTGCAGGATGCAGCCAGATTGCAGCAGCGCTTTGAAAGCTTAAATCAACAATTATCTAAAGATTATCAGGCTTTTAAAAAAAGCAACAATATTGCCTTTTCAGACCAGTCGCTACTTGATGTGAATCAATTACAGACTTTAAATCTGCATGCCGTGAGCAGCACTTCCTTAAAACCGGTCAAACAGGCATATTGTCAAATGATGAATGGCTATTTTGCCGAAATGTATCAGTTGGGTCATCAAAATCTGAATATCATTGGACAGGTGAAATTCCCCCATGCGCAGGGTGAAAACTTAAGCAAAAAATTTGCGGATGCAGACCAGTTTTATGATTTTATTTTAAACCATTATACCTCATACCGTCAGGCTCAAGAGATTATGGGTTTTGGCTGTAATTTAAAAGCGGCGCTGCATTAATTAAAAATAGGATAAACAAAAAAGCCCATTCAGTGATGGGCTTTTTATAGGCTGAAATTCGGATTTAACAACCAGTTAATTTTCCAGGTTGTGGTCGTTTGTCCGGGAAGAAAACTGGACGAAGTTTGATGCCAATACTGTTACCCAGTAAGGCAAAGATCAACCATAACCAGCCATGCAAACTCCTTGAAGCAATCCTGCTGAAGTAAGCACCAGATATACAGTCATATGTGAGACGAACACCGTATCCGAGCAGTAATTCTCCAACTAGCGCAGCAATAAAGTATGTAGATATACACTACTGATAGCCATACCCATAATTAAGCTGGTCACGGAAATAATTCCGTCATTTGCTCCTAATACTACAGTACGTAATAATCTACCTGTTCTTTGAACATAATATTTTTCATGAAGATATGAATATGGTATGTGAACATGCTTTGAATCATTATTTCTTGCAACTATCATCGAAGTAATGTGCATAAAAAAGTCAGATTTTTCAATAAAAAAGCTCCTTTTTAAAGGAGCTTTTTTATTTCAACCATTCACATTATTGTTGAGCTTTTTCTCGAACATTTGAAGCACCTTCTTCCACAGCACCGGCAGTTTTTGCAGTAGCTTCTTTCGCTGCATTTTTAATATCTTTTGCTGCGGCTTCAGTTTTAGCAGCAGCTTCATCACCTGCTGCCTCAATTTTAGAGGTAGCTTCATTAGCAGCAGCTTGAGTTTTCGCTTCAGCTTCCTTTGTGGCATCAGAAATATCATGACCTGCTTGATTGGCTGCATTTTCAAGATGTTCGCCAGTAGTTGCACCTGTTTCTGGTGCTTCTTGTTTATTACAACCCACCAGGGCAACGCTAGCAGCAAGACCTAAAGCAATAAGCAATTTATTCATTTTCATTTCCTTTTAATTGTGGCACCCACCTAAATAGGGGTATTTTGAATATAGCTAAAAAAATGCACAAATTATGAGCTAAAATTGTTAATTAAATGTAATTATTTTTTATGAAAAAATGAGGGAAAAAAAAGGCTTATACCACATTGTGATATAAGCCAGATCAAACTATTTATGCTGAATATAGATTACTGTCCCGAACGGATAATGTAATCAAAGGCAGATAGCGATGCCTTGGCACCTTCACCTGTAGCAATGATGATTTGCTTGTACGGTACGGTAGTACAGTCACCGGCAGCAAACACACCCTTCACGTTGGTTTCGTTGCGCTCGTTAATCACGATCTCGCCACGATTGGTCAGTTCAACAGCGGTTTCTTTCAGGAAATCGGTGTTTGGCAACAAACCGATCTGTACAAAAATTCCCGCCAGTTCAATCGTATGTTCCTCATCCGTTGCACGGTCCTTGTATTTCAGTGCAGTGACCTGTGAACCGTCACCGACTACTTCAGTCGACAGCGCATTCTTGATCACGGTGGTATTTGGCAAGCTGTTGAGCTTGTCTTGTAAGACCTGATCGGCACGCAGTTTGGTGTCAAATTCCACCAAAGTTACATGCTCGACAATCCCGGCTAGGTCAATCGCCGCTTCCACACCCGAGTTACCTCCACCAATCACCGCAACGCGTTTGCCCTTGAACAGTGGACCATCACAGTGCGGACAGTATGCTACACCACGGGTTTTGTATTCCTGCTCACCCGGAACGTTCATCTCTCTCCAGCGTGCACCAGTCGATAGAATGATGGTTTTCGATTCTAACTTCGCGCCATTTTCCAAAGTGACTTCAACTAGGCCATTCGCCGTTTCATCTGCACCTTTAATGTTAGCAACACGTTGCAGGTTCATGATGTCCACACCATACTCACGTACATGCGCTTCCATTTCGGCGGCAAATTTCGGACCCTGGGTTTTCTGTACGGAAGTGAAGTTTTCAATGTCCATGGTATCCATGACCTGACCGCCCATGCGCTCCGCCACGATTCCGGTTTTAATGCCTTTACGCGCCGCATAAATCGCTGCGGTGTTGCCGGCAGGGCCGCCACCAATCACCAGTACATCAAACGCGTCTTTGGCATTTAACTTGGCGGCGTCTTTGGCTGCAGAATTGCTGTCCAGTTTGGCAATGATCTCTTCCAGGGTCATACGGCCCTGACCGATGTGGGCGTTGTCCTGGAACACCATTGGTACCGCCATGATCTTGCGCTGTTCCACTTCATCCTGGAAGAAAGCACCGTCAATCATGGTGGCCGTGGTGCCCGGGTTATAGATCGCAATTAAGTTTAGGGCTTGAACCACATCAGGACAATTATGGCAGCTTAACGATACAAAGACATCGAAGTCCGCTTTAAGGTCAAGACCTTTAATGCTTGCAAGCACTTCATCTGACACTTTTGGGGCATAACCTGACACTTGTAACAAGGCCAGAATCAGGGAAGTAAATTCATGTCCCATCGGCAAGCCGGCAAAGAAGACACGCGGTTCTTCACCTTGTTTTGCCACCCCAAAGCTTGGGGCACGTTTATTTGTACCGTCGAAGCGTGCAGTGACTAAATCAGATAAGGCTGCAACTTCAGTCACCAGTTCTTTAATCTTGTCAGATTTATCTGAACCATCTAGAGTTGCGACCAGTTCAATCGGGCTTTCCAGACGTTCCAAGAGTGTTTTAAGTTGTGCTGAAGTATTTTGGTCTAACATGGCTAACGTCTCCAAGGGAGTAAATGCTGATTTAATAAAGCTATAGTAGGCTAAATATTTAAATAGGTAAAACATTTCATTTTTATAAAAACAATTGGTTTAATAGATTGATGGGTTTTTTACAAAAATACTGTCTTAAGTAAATGCTGATTTAGTGTGAATATTCAAGTATTAAGTTGAAATTAGAGCATTTTTAATAAATTGCTGCATATTTCTGGGTAATTTTGATTATGATGACCCTATGTTTTAACAAGGTTATAAAAATGCAATTCAAAGTCGGGATTTATCAACACTATAAAGGCAAGTTATATCAGGTCTTTCATGTTGCTACGCATAGTGAAACAGCTGAGAAACTGGTGGTATATCAATGTTTGTATGGCGATTATTCAATGTGGGTACGTCCCCTGGAAATGTTTCAGGAAATGGTCACACTCGATAATGGTACAGTTGTTCCACGATTTAAATTAATTCAAGCAACTTCATGAACTAGATTAACGACATCAATAAACGCTAGACTCAACAGAATAACAAGACAGGAATAGCTGTGATGAGCATGAGTGAAATATTCCAGAAGCGAATGCAGGAGTTGCATCAAAGTTTTATTAAATTTGATGCCTTACAAAAAGACCGTATTCAACGTTATCGAAATATAGAACCGGATTCTGCATTATTTTTAGCCATGCAAGTGCGCATCCAACAATCTAAAAATATTTTGGAGATTGGCACTTCAACAGGTTATTCGACTTTATGGCTGGCGAATGCAGCACAGACTTCACAAGGTCATGTCACTACTTTGGAAATTGATCCGGCACGTACCCAGCAAGCTCAGCAATATGCCAATGAACTACAATTGAGTGAAGTGATTGATTTTTGGGTAGGGGATGCACAAAGTTTTCTTGAAAAGGCCGAACAGCAATATGACTTTATTTTGTTAGATGCTGAACGGGATGCCTATATGGATTACTGGCAGTATTTGCCGCATATGCTGCATCCTAAAAATGGCGTCATATTTGTCGACAATGTCATATCACATGCAGCAGAAGTTCAGCAATTTATTGCACTGGTGAAAAGTGATGAACGTTTTATGAGTATGACTTTATCGATTGGCTCAGGTCTGTTGATGCTTTGCTATAAATAAATTTGTATGAATAAAAATATCTGTGAATCAGGGCAGAGCCCTGATCATTCAAGCCATGGAAATGCGAGTAAAATGTAAGTCATATTCTAAATATTTATGTACAAAAGCAGCCTTGTCATGACATCGGAGCATGTTGTTATAAATAAATTCCGGAACTGGATGGTACAGTTCTGCTGAACCATTGTTATAAAAAATTTTAAGATAACGTGATGAAGAACTGTAAGTATAGGAAGTTACAGTAAGTATTGATCCCATAAGCACTCCTTTTTTATATTATGTTTCACAGATTTTGTCTGTCATTTGACGTGAAGCTATAGAGGTTATGCGCTGTAGAGCAGCCTTGTAAAACATTCGTCACAAACCTGTATAAGACTTACATTACAATAAAAAGTGACAAAATATAATAGAAATAAATATATTAAATTGATGAATTATAGATAGATATATTTTGTATTGAAGAATAGGGCTGTACGCTATTCAGCTTTTTATTGTTGAAGTAAAAAATATAAATTCTGTTATGTTGACAATTATAGGAAATACTAAAGATATTTGAAAACAGTGTTTTATTCAAAATGTATAAAACCACGCAAAAGAGCGTGGTTTTTTACATCAGTTCAATCTAAATAGAGATTAGATTTTACCTACTAGGTCGATTGAAGGAGCTAGAGTAGCGTCGCCTTCTTTCCATTTAGCTGGGCAAACTTCACCTGGGTGAGCATGAACGTATTGAGCTGCTTTAACTTTACGAAGAAGTTCTTGAGCATCACGGCCAACACCACCAGCGTTGATTTCAACGATTTGGATTTTGCCTTCAGGATCGATAACGAAAGTACCACGGTCAGCAAGACCAGCAGCTTCGATTAATACGTCAAAGTTTTTAGCTAGAGTCCAAGTTGGATCGCCAACCATTACATATTCAATTTTTTTGATTTCTTCTGAAGAATCATGCCAAGCTTTGTGCGTGAAGTGAGTGTCAGTAGAAACTGAATAGATTTCAACGCCTAATTTTTTGAATTCAGCGTAGTTATCAGCAAGGTCACCTAATTCAGTTGGGCAAACGAAAGTAAAGTCAGCTGGGTAGAAGAATACAACAGACCATTTGCCTTTAAGATCAGCTTCAGTCACTTCAATAAATTGACCGTTTTGGAATGCAGTTGCTTTAAATGGTTTAACTTCAGTATTAATTAAGCTCATCATTGTCTCCATGATTGAGGTTTGTATTTGATTTCCAAAAGGATAGCGAATTTTTTCTTATTGCTGAAACAGTATTTTTACATTATTGAAATCGGAAAAACCGAATTAACTAATATAAAGTCTACAATTCCACCAAATCTGATTCTTTATCTATTTAATCATTTAAAGATGATTATTAAATGACAAATATGCAGTTTTTCAGCTTGTCTAAGAACATGAAGGCTTGAGACTTAAAATTCAAGGGTAAATTTTTTTAAATTAAATTTATTTTTGACGCTCGAATCATTTTTAGGCTGAGTAATGGTGATCAGAAGATGTGTGTGAACATCATTAAAGATGGTGAATAGTGTAACTCTTGTTATACGTGGCGGATTTTAGCGTGGTTGATGATCTATTTCCCATACTTTTGAATATTCTTTACCTCAAACGCCATGAATAAATATTTGCCTGTCTTTCTCTCTGCGGCGTTACAGCGTAAAATATTCAGTTCAATTTTTTGTTTTGGGATAAATTATCTGTGTTAAGTCATTTAAATGTAGATCAATGGGTCATGGCACGTGACCGTCATCGTTTAAATCGACTACGCAAAGGTAAAGATGCCAACGAAAAACACTATCAAGAATTATTAGAAAAATCGAATCATAAAGTGCGTGAGCGCCTGTCTCGTGTTCCGAACATCAAACTCAATCAAGACCTGCCTGTTACCCAATATAAAGACAAGTTGATTGAAGCGATTCAACAACACCAGGTGATTATTGTGGCAGGGGAAACCGGTTCAGGTAAAACCACGCAATTACCACAAATTGCCATGCTGGCCGGTCGTGGGTTGACCGGAATGATTGGTCATACCCAACCGCGTCGACTGGCTGCGCGTAGCGTATCGCAGCGTATTGCCGAAGAAGTGGGGGAGAAGCTGGGTGAATCCATTGGTTTTAAAATTCGTTTTAACGAACAGGGGTCGCAAGACTCGATAGTTCGTTTGATGACGGACGGTATTTTACTGGCTGAACTGGTCAATGACCGTTATTTGACCAAATACGACACCATTATTATTGATGAAGCGCATGAACGTTCATTGAACATCGACTTCATCATGGGCTATTTAAAACAGCTTCTACCACGCCGCAAAGATTTAAAAGTCATCATTACTTCCGCAACTTTAGATGTAAACCGTTTTAGTAACTACTTTAACGGTGCACCTGTTTTTGAAGTGGAAGGGCGCAGTTATCCGGTAGAAGTGCGTTATCGTCCAATTTCAGAAATGAGTATTGGCGGTAGTGATGATGACGAGTTTGATGACTTTGAAGAAAACTTGCCGCGTGCAGTGGTACAAGCGGTAGAAGAATGTTTTGCCGATGCACAGCAAAAAGGCCATCCTGAACATGCCGATATTCTGATTTTTGCCAGTACCGAACAGGAAATTCGTGAATTGCAGGAAACCTTGCAAAAGCATGGTCCACGGCATACTGAAATTTTGCCTTTATATGCGCGTTTAGCCATAGCTGAACAGCAAAAGATTTTCAATCCTGGCGGTGGTGGACGACGCATTATTATTGCCACCAACGTGGCTGAAACAGCTTTAACCGTACCCAACATCCGTTATGTAATCGACAGCGGTTTTGCCCGTATTTCACGCTATAGCTACCGTTCACGGGTGCAGCGTTTACCGATTGAGGCAGTATCACAGGCGGCTGCCAACCAGCGTAAAGGCCGCTGTGGCCGTATTGCGCCTGGTGTTTGTATCCGGCTGTATAGTGAGGAAGATTTCCAAAGCCGTCCTGAATTTACCGAACCAGAGATTAAACGTACCAACCTGGCATCGGTTATTTTACAGATGCAGAGTTTAAATCTGGGTGATCTGGAAAGTTTTGACTTTATTGAGCCACCAGATCATCGCTTGGTTAATGATGGCCGTAAGTTGTTGATTGAGCTTGGGGCACTTTCTGAGAAAAATTCCCCTAAAGTTACAGATGAAAAGCAATCTGTAACTTCTTCCCCCTTTGGAAAAGGGGGAACACAAGGGGGATTAACCAAAATCGGTCAGCAGATGGCAAAAATGCCAATCGACCCGCGTTTAGCGCGAATGATTTTAGGCGGCGCGCATTTTGGTGTGCTCAATGAAGTGCTGATTATTGTCGCAGCTTTGGCTGTACAGGACCCACGAGAGCGTCCTGCCGATAAACAGATGCAAGCTGACCAGAAGCATGCCTTGTTTAAAGAAGGTGACTCTGACTTTTTGTTCTACATCAAGTTATGGGAAACCTTGCAAGCTAACCGTGCCTCGATGAATGAGAACAAGCGTCGTAATTTTGCACGGCAGCATTTTTTAAGCTGGTTACGTTTACGCGAATGGAAGAAAACCCATGAACAGTTGACGGAATTGGCGCAAGGCTTAAAGCTTTCCTTTAATGATAAAAAAGCCAGTTATGAAAACTTGCACCGTGCTTTATTGACCGGTTTGCTTTCGTTTATTGCCAATAAGACCGATGAACGCAATGTGTTTATGGCCGTTCGTCAGCAAAAAGCCCGTATTTTCCCGGCATCGACTTTGCATAAAACCAATACGCCGTGGGTAATGGCCTTTGAGATGGTGGAAACCTCTCAGGTATATTTGCGTACCTTGGCGAAGATCGAACCGGAATGGATTCTGCTGGCTGCGCGTGACTTACTGAAACATCATTATTTTGAGCCGCAC
Organism: Acinetobacter sp. CS-2; assembly: GCF_016599715.1. Classification (NCBI taxonomy): domain Bacteria; kingdom Pseudomonadati; phylum Pseudomonadota; class Gammaproteobacteria; order Moraxellales; family Moraxellaceae; genus Acinetobacter; species Acinetobacter sp. CS-2. Next base: position 1,901,323 of record NZ_CP067019.1, on the reverse strand, counting down.
TGGTCGAAAAAAGCCGGTATCGTCAATGCTTATGACCAGATTTCCCTGTTTGGCCTGATTATTGAACCGAAGCGTTTGATGAACTATGAAAAAGTCGATCAGCCGGCAGCGCATGAAATCTTCCTACGTGATGCCTTAACCACAGGTAATCTCGGCATTATGCCGCCATTTTTGAAGCATAATCTGCTCAAGCTGGAAGAAGTGGAACGGGTAGAAGATAAGCTGCGTCGTCGTGATCTGGTGGTGGATGAAGAAACCATCTATCAGTTTTATGCCGAGAAAGTACCGCCAGAAGTGGCGAGCCGTCGAAGTTTTGAAGACTGGCGTGCGACGGTTGAGCCGCAAAATCCGCGCTATTTATTTGTCGAAGATGATGCGCTGTGGATGAATGATCGTCCGACCACCCAGCAATTTCCGGATTATTTGCATAATGGCGCTTTGCGTCTGGCAACGAGCTACCGTTTTGATCCAAGCCATGATGAAGATGGAGCGACGGTCAAAATCCCGCTACAGGCCTTGCCACAGGTCGATGAAGGTATCTGGTCATGGGGCATACCCGGCTGGCGTGAGGACTTGATTGAAGCCTTATTGAAATCCTTGCCTAAAGACAAGCGCCGCAATCTGGTGCCGATTCCGGATACTGCACGCAAACTGATGAAAATCATTGATGCAGTTCATTTACGTGAGCATATCTTCAAGTTTTTGGCTTTCCAGTTGCGTGGCGAACAAATTAGCGAAAAAGACTTTTCCTTTGAACGGATCGAGCAGTATTTGCTGCCGTTGATTAAAGTGATTGATGAAAAAGGTCGGGTGATTGAAAAAGGTCGTGATCTGCCCGAACTGAAAGCACGTTGCCGTACCGAAACACATAGTCCGGTCAAGCAGCTCAAAGGCGAATTTAAAGTTTTCCCTGAGAATTTTACTTTTGAAGCTTCACAAAAAGTGACTGGTGTTGTGGTAAAGCAATATCAGGCTCTGGTACCGACTAAAGCATTTGCAGAACTAGATGCAAAAGATGAATCTGGTGTGGTGATTCAGACCTTTAATGATCAGGCTGAAGCGATTAAACAGCACCGGGAAGGGGTCATTCGTCTGGTCTATATGCAGCTCGGCGATCTGGTACGCCAGCTGAAAAAACAGATTTCCAAACCGCTGGCTTTGGCTTATTCGCCTCTGGGCGATAAGGCCCAACTGGAGCAGATGTTAGTTTATGCCACCCTTCAGATGACAATAAATGAGCTTCCTGTCAATACTGAAGAGTTTCAAAACTTGCTTTTAAATGTAAAAAAATCTTTCCTAACGCATGGTCAAGTGGCATTATCTATACTGAGCGATATTTATATTCAATGGCAGGATATTCGTCGAAAATTGTTGGTTTTAGACGATTCTATCTTTGGAAAAAATATTGATGATCTTGAAGATCAGCTTGATTTAATGAGTCTTTCCAACTGTGTGTATGTCAAATCTTTTGATATATGGCAGGAGTTTCCACGCTATTTAAAGGCTTTGGTCTTGCGTTTAGAACGCTTGCCAAATAACCTGCAAAGGGATAATTCTGCCATTGAGCAAGTTGACCCATGGATGGAAAAATTGTTTAAGTTTAAAAATGACGCTCGCCTGAAAGATTTGTACTTTATGGTCGAAGAATTTCGTATTTCCCTGTTTTCACAACCAATGAAAACAAAAATGCCGGTTTCTCCAACCCGCCTGCAAAAAGTATGGAATCAATTGGGCATTAATTAACAGAGCGCAAAATTAATGGGAGTTTTACATGGGCATTCGTATTACCGGTACCGGTCTTTATCATCCAGAAGAATCCATTAGCAATGATGAATTGGTTGCAAGTTTAAATGCTTATGTGGAACAGTTTAACCACGACAACGCGGACAAAATTGCAGCGGGTGAGATTGAAGCGCGTCGCGGTTCAGATGCAGAATTTATTGAAAAAGCATCCGGTGTTAAAAGTCGCTATGTTGCTGAAAAGTCAGGTATCCTTGATCCGAAGCGTCTATATCCGCGTTTACGTGAACGTAGCAATGATGAACTTTCCATTCAAGCTGAATGGGGTGTGATTGCTGCTAAACAGGCGATGGAAAATGCAGGGGTTACAGCTGAAGATATCGACGTTGTGATTCTTTCGTGTTCAAACATCCAGCGTGCTTATCCCGCTGTTTCAATTGAGATCCAAACCGCTTTGGGCATTCAAGGCTATGCCTATGACATGAATGTAGCATGTTCGGCTGCAACCTTTGGTTTAAAACAGGCTGCGGATGCAATCAGAAGCGGTGCACGTCGTGTCTTATTGGTCAATGTAGAAATTACCTCTGGTCATACCGATTTCCGTTCACGTGACTGCCACTTTATTTTTGGTGATGTGGCGACAGCATCGATTATTGAAGATACGACCACGAAGACTGGTTTTGACATTTTAGATACGCATTTGTTTACGCAATTTTCTAACAATATCCGTAACAACTTCGGTTATTTAAATCGTAGTGAAGATGCAGTTGTAGATGACAAACTGTTCCGTCAGGACGGTCGTAAAGTGTTTAAAGAAGTGTGCCCGCTGGTTGCAAAAATCATTACCAAACAGCTGGAGAAAAACAACATTGCACCAAGCAATGTGAAACGTTTCTGGTTACACCAAGCCAATGCCAGCATGAATGACCTGATCTTGAAATATGTAGTCGGTAAAGATGCTGATCGTGCGCTTGTGCCGATTATTCTCGATGAATTTGCCAATACATCTTCTGCAGGTGTGATCATTGCATTACACCGTACTGCACATGAAGTGAATGATGGTGAATATGGTCTGCTTTGTTCATTCGGTGCGGGTTATTCTGTTGGCTCGGTTCTGGTGCAAAAACACGTTGTAGCATAAGGAATCATTTATTGCAGGTTGAGCATGATGCCAGATGGATTAAATGCCTCAGTGCATTGTCCAAACTGTATTTCACCCCAACCTTTTTAGGGGCTGAACAGATTGATGCTACCAAACCTGCAATGTATGTCGGGAATCACACCCTATATGGGATATTTGATTCCCCGATTCTGATTGATTATTTATATAATCATCATAAAGTGGCTGTGGTCAGTGTTGCTGATCATGGCCATTTTTATTTGCCGGTTTGGCGTACCCTATTTAAGAAATTCGGTGCTGTCGATGGTGAAAAAGCCTATATTCGTGCAGCGATGCAGCAAGGTTATTCGATTCTGGTCTTTCCCGGAGGCGGGCGGGAAGTTTTAAAAAGAAAGGGCGAAGCTTATCAGCTGATCTGGAAACAGCGTTATGGTTTTCTAAAACTCGCGCAAGAATTTAACTATGATATTGTGCCTTTTGCGGCTTTAGGAGGCGATGAAGTTTTTGAGCTGGGATTCGATGCTAATCGGATTATTGAAAGCGCGTGGTTTCAAAAATTGTTAAAGTTGCCGCAACTGGATAAATTGTTGCGTCATGGTGATGTCATTCCATCCTTGCCTAAAAGTATCATTCCGAAGCGTCTGCGTTTTTATTTTCAATTTATGCCGCGACAAAGTTTGATGAATATCAAAAATACGGAACAATTAAAAGATTTTCGTGATCAGATTCAGCAGCAAATTTATACGGGTTTAGAATATTTAAAACGACAACGTGACTACAGAAAAGCTTGACTAGGTTTGGTCTGTGTTTCATTTCCACGAGTATAAATGGATGAAGCAGTGATTGAGTTTTAGCAATTGATCAGGCAAATTTGCTTAAATTTTGAACTCAGCATACAGTATCTTTACTAGATTACTATATGATTAAAATGATTAAATTCATCTTAGGATGATTATTCAATTTGAGGCGAGTATGGAACAGGATCGTTTAGTACCGCAATATCAAGGGATTGCGAAACAGTTACTCAGAATTTCTAAAAGTCTAAATGACATTCTTCAAGATCAGCTCAAGATTGTCGGTGGGCTGAATACACAAAATATGTTTCGTATTGATCAGGAATGGCATACGGTACAAGTGGCCAATGGTCTGTTTCAGTTACAATTTTATGCCCCTGACTCTGCGCAGAAAAGCATTTTGCATGGTGATTTTACTTATCTTGGACAAAAAGCTGAACTGCTGGAAGAGTTTATCCTTCATGATCTGTACTTTCTCACCAATGACTTAAAGCCGCAACATTCTTTGTACCTGCGTCAAAAAGCCCAACAGCTGCGGCAGATACTGCTTGATCAGGTGTATCTGTGGGTGCATGGTGCGGAACGGGTGCGAGCCTATCTGAAAAATCTTTCATTGTTTGAAGCTGAAATTATTGATCAGCTGATGATGAAGGCAAACATTTATTCTTTTGCTGTTTTAACAGATTATGTCATGAATAGGACCGCATTGCCTGAAACGCTCATCCAGTTTTTACAAGAGATGTGTTCTATTCAAAAGGTGTACGGAAATGAATTTTTACCCTTGCAACCTTTAATGGAAGCGCTGGATGAGTTTTGTTTTAGCGCTGCGCAGTTTTTACCTGTGGCCATGTACCGCATTATGGCACTTTCATTTGAAGAGCGTTTTAACTTGCATGAGTTAATGGAACATCAGGATGATATCCATTTGCTCTATCGGCATGCCCAGGAACAACCTGCCTTGCTTGGCTTTGTGCGTTTAATGCGGCGTGAACTCTGGCAGCGTGATAATTTACTCTCAAAACATAATTTTCTGCATTGCTCGACTGTGGTCTGGCAAAAGAAAGTTGCAAAATTACCGTTATTTGATTATCCGCGAGCGGTAAACTGGCTGTTTAAACAGTCTGCCGAGGTTTTGGACTGGCTGAGCCGTAATATTCAGCACAGCAGTGTCCGGGTAGCAGTCACGGCATTCAGTTTTATCGATAGCAGTCAGGCTCACCCTCAGGTTATTCTGGCAACTTTACAGTACTTTCAGCATTGTTCAGCACGCATGTTTATTCATAGCTGTCATTATTTTGCCATGCAGGAAGCCTGGTTTGAGCATGAATGTAATCAGGGTATGATGCTTAAAGGGCAGAGCCAGTCTCTGGAAGACCATCGCATTGCCATCAGTCCTTCCATTTTGTATCTGGATGAATGGATGGACTTAATGCGCAATGTCACACAAGGCAATGAGCAAATAATAAAGAAAATCTATTTGCGTTTAAGTCGGGTGATGCAGGCTTATATGTTATACCTGCACAAAATAACCCGGGGTTTCGGCAATGATTTAATGGCTTATATCCGACCGGAAACCCATCAGAATCGCGAATTTTATAGCGTATTGCAGCACTACAAAATGCGGCAGGATGAGTTCCGGCAAATTTTTTATCTGCGTGGCCGAAATATCCGGGTGTCGGTGTTCGACTCCTATGTGCGAGATTATCTGGTTGAATTTTTTAAGGATAATAAGCCTGTAGCGAAAAATACCAGCTGGATCGGGTTTTATCATCAGGCCACGGATTGGCATAATCACATCCAGAAGCGGGAAATTATCAGCCAGCTCAGGAAAAATTATGCGGTGTCGGTCTGGCAAGCTGTGATGCCGGAAAAATTCATGCACTTTTCCAGCTGGAGCTTTGAAGAATTGACAGATCTGGACCGTCTTATTGAAGAGTCGCAGAGATGTCAGAATTGTCTGGCGGCAAGCTATGCACAGCGGATTATGGAAAGAGAGTATGTGGCTTTTCATATGGTTTCGCAAACCGGCAAGCTGCATATGACCTTAGGCTGCTACCTGCGAGAAGGTCAGCTGATCTATGACCAGCTTGAATATCCGCATAATAGAAAAACCGAATATCTTTTTGTGAATATCGCGTTGCAATTTATCTCCTGGTTAAACCAGCAGTTTGCGCCGTTTAAGTGACAGTGGCTGTCGCTAAACTTTTTTCTGGGCTTAACTTTTAGGGAAAAAATCGGTAGGCTATAGCCGTTAATTTACGGTTATAGGTCTTATGAAACAAGAAACTGCACTCAAGCTTTTGAAAGCGGGCGAAAATGTCTTTTTAACAGGTTCGGCTGGTGCAGGGAAAACCTATACACTCAATCAGTACATCAATTATTTAAAAGCCCGTAAGGTGCCTGTGGCCATCACCGCATCTACAGGGATTGCGGCAACACATATGAATGGCATGACCATTCATACCTGGGCAGGCATTGGCATTAAGGATTTTCTGGCTGATGCTGACCTGAAAAACATGAAAGAACGCAAGTACCTCAAAGAGCATTTGGAAAATGCCCAGGTACTGATTATTGATGAAATTTCCATGCTGCATGCCAAGCAGCTTAATCTGGTCAATCAGGTTTTAAAATATTTCAAGGAAAGTGATGAAGCTTTTGGCGGGATTCAGGTCATTGTCGCAGGTGACTTTTTTCAGTTACCACCCGTGGGTAAAAATGACGAACGCAATCGGGATAAATTCTGCTTTATGTCCGATGCTTGGGTGGAAGCAAAATTCCGGGTTTGTTATCTGACCGAACAGCACCGTCAGGGCAATGACTATTTAAACGACATTTTAAATGCCATCCGCAGTCAGAGCATTACGTCTGAACATCTTCGGGCTTTGGAACAAACCCGCCAGCAAGATGTAGGCGAAACCTTTACCCGTTTATATACCCACAATATGGATGTGGATAGCATCAACTTTAAGCATCTGAATGCTATTGATGCGGAAAGCAAGCAGTTTGACGCCATTTGTGACGGTAATGATAAGCTGATCGAGACTTTAAAATCATCCGTTCGTGCACCTGAAAACCTGACCTTAAAGAAAAATGCCAAGGTGATGTTTGTCAAAAACAACTTTGATGTGGGTTATATCAACGGCAGTCTGGGTGAGGTGATTGGCTTTGAAGAAGATGATGAATATGGCATTTTGCCAAAAGTAAAATTGACCGACGGTACGGTACTGGTGGTAGAGCCTGAAACCTGGTCGGTCGATAACGATGCAGGTAAAACGATTGCCAGTTTTCAGCAAATTCCGCTACGTCTGGCTTGGGCCATTACCATTCATAAATCACAAGGCATGACGCTGGAAGCGGCTGAAATTAATCTGGCGCATACCTTTGAGAAAGGTCAGGGCTATGTAGCACTGTCGCGTTTAAAAGCATTAAGCGGTTTAAAATTGCTGGGCATTAATGAACAGGCTTTGGAACTGGACAGTTTGGCTATTAAGGCCGATCGCCGTTTTCAGGAATTGTCGGAAGAAGCGGAAAATCATTTCGAATCGATTGATTTAACACCGCAGCACAAAGCTTTTATCCGTCATTGTGGCGGTACCTTGAATGAAGCAGAAATTCAGCGTAACGAGAAGAAAATTGCCAAAAGTGGCGGCAAAACCAATTATGCGACAGCCACATTGGATGAAACTCGTGAATTGTTTGAAGATGGTTATGAAATTCAGGATATTGCCGTTGAGCGTGGCTTGACTCCTGCGACCATTATCAATCATTTGGCGAAATTACATAAAGAGCAGGGCTTGGACATTTCCGTAGCTCATCCGGGGGATGAAGTGGTGGAGCAGGTACGTAAAATTTATAAACGCTTGATGAAACGTCAAAGTCCTGAAAACTTTAGTGAGGATGGTGCAATTAAGCTGCGTCCGATTGTAGAAGCGACCAGTCCACGTATGGGCTATGACCAAGTACGTTTAGCTTTGCTTTTTGTTGAATAAATTGAAGTAAAGTAAAATGAATGCGTGATGAGGGCTTCTTGGCTTGTCATGCATTACATCTTTTCCAACTTGGGTTAAACTACAGCCTTTAAATTACAATATGTACGGCTATGGCATTTAGCACGTGGTATACACTAAGAAGATTCGTTTATAACAATTTACATAATGAAGACTACGAAACCAGGTTTAGTCGGACGATTAACTATTTTTTAATTTTACTGATCCTGGGCAATGCGGCAGCCATATTATTGGAGTCGGTAAATGATGTGTATCAATCCTATGCGGCATTTTTCGATTTTTTCGAATACTTTTCTATCTTTATTTTTTCGCTTGAATATTTACTCCGTTTTTGGTCAGTTGCCGAAGAAAATCCATTTTACAGTGCCTGGAAGAATCGCCTGAACTGGGTCAAAAGTGGTGCAGCAATCATCGATTTATTTGCCATCTTGCCAGCTTATATTAATTTCTGGGTGCCGATTGATTTACGCTTCCTGAGAATTTTACGGCTCATGCGATTGTTAAAGTTGACACGCTATTTTGTCTCCCTACAAATTCTATTGCGCGTGATTGAACGTGAAAAAGGGTCTTTTCAGGCGGTTCTCTTTATTTTAAGCATCATGATTGTGATGGCTGCCGCCTGTATTTACGTGGTCGAAAGTAAAGCTCAACCTGAGGTGTTTACTTCAATTCCGGCATCGATGTGGTGGGCGGTAGTGACCCTGACCACTGTGGGTTATGGAGATGTGACACCGATTACTCCTTTGGGGCGTTTTTTGGGCGCAATTATTACCATTTTAGGCGTGGGACTGGCCGCTTTACCGGCAGGTATCTTGGCAACCGGCCTGACCTATGAACTGGAACAGCGTAAGCAGAATCTGGAATTAAAATTTAGAGAGTTATTGCAAAGTTCTGAAATTGATCTATTCAATGATCAGGAAAAAATAGAAAGTATGCGTAAAGAGGTGGGACTCACTTCGGAGCAAACGCGCAATATTATTTTCCAGTTGCTGCGTGAACAGCGGGAAGAAGCATTGAAGCAAGAACGCGAGCAATATGCTTACTGTCCCCATTGTGGAAAAAAATTACCAGATTAAAATTAAGAGTTTATAAATCATTATTTACGGTCCTTTTGCATGCCTAAGAGGGGGGCAAGCGGAAATCTTCATCCAGTTTAGAGTTGTCTTTATTGCTGAATTGAGGTGTACATAACAAATTTGAATACCTGATTTTCATTGGGTATGAACAAGAAAATGACCAAAGGGTAGTCTGATTAAATATTATTTTGAGCTGGAAAAATAGTTTGTTATGGTGTTTGGGGAATCACAACTATTTAAATAAGTTTTAAAGTTAGAAAATAGGATGATTTTTTGACTGACGAAAAAGAATAAAAATGAAAAGGAAAAATATATGCGACAGTATCAGCGAGCGGCTTTGGCTTTGGTGGTGGCCAAGCTGGAATTCGGCAATCATAAGTCAAATATTTATGATTACAATGAAAGTGCTTATTCTCAAATCAGCGGTAACGTTAATGCGGGCGAGGCAAAACTTTATGATTATCACCGATCAGCTGTTTTTGAGGGACGAAACACCGGCCGGGAATTTAACCTGTATGATTATGGTCATAGCGAATTTATCAGTTTAAAAAAGAAAGGCATAAAAAAATACGAAGGCTATCATTATGGCAACTCAAGTTACTACGAAATTACCATTTCTGGCTCGATCATAACGCTGTATGATTTTAGTACAGCACAATATTATAACTTTAGTTAGTTCATCCTGAATTAGATGCTAAAAATAGCTCCAATAAAGGAGCTATTTTTATTGTGCGATCTGGATTATGCAGCTTGCAGCTCTTTACGTACTTCTTTGGCCATTTTCACTAGCGTTGCCAGTGCTATTTTCGTCTCAGCCCAACCACGTGTTTTTAAGCCGCAGTCCGGATTGACCCATAAACGTTCAGCAGGAATGGTTTTTAATGCACCATCAATCACGGTACGCATGTTGTCACTGGTAGGGGTACGTGGACTGTGAATGTCATATACACCTGGACCAACTGCATTGGGATAACCTTGCTCGTGGAACACGTCTAACAGCTGTAAACCTGAACGGGAAGTTTCAATCGTGATGACATCTGCATCCATCGCTGTGATTTGTGGCAGGCAGTCTTTAAAGTCTGAATAACACATGTGGGTATGAATTTGCGTATCCACACGTGCGCCGCTTGAACAGTGTTTGAACGATTTTACCACCCAATCCCAGTATTCAGCCTGATCGGCTTTACGCAGGGGTAAACCTTCACGGAATGCCGCTTCATCAATCTGGATAATTTCGACACCAGCATCTTGCAGATCAGAGACTTCCTGGCGGATTGCTTCAGCCAGCTGTAAACATACTTCACGACGAGTCCGATGTGCAGGAGGGAATGACCAGTTTAGAATAGTAACCGGGCCGGTCAACATGCCTTTGACAATCTTGTCAGATAAGGTATTGGCATACTCAATCCATTTCACCGTCATGGCATTTGGACGAGTGATATCCCCTACGATGATTGGCGGGCGAACACAGCGACTACCGTAAGACTGAACCCAACCAAACTTGGATAACCAGAAGCCGTCCAGCAGACCTGCAAAGTATTCAACCATGTCGGTACGTTCGGCTTCACCATGTACCAGAACATCTAGACCAAGTTCTTCTTGCTGTTGAATCGCATATGCGATTTCTTTTTTCATTGCTGCTTCATAGGCATCGTTGGTCAAATTTCCGTTATTCCAGGCTGCACGTGCTGCACGAATTTCAGCAGTTTGTGGGAATGAACCGATGGTCGTGGTCGGGATCAAAGGTAATTTCAGCTTTTCTTGTTGGGCCTTGAAACGAATTTCAAACGGTGCTTGGCGAGATTGGGCCACTAAATCAAATGGTGCATCCACAGCTTTAGAAAGTTTTTCATTTGCATAAATGTGACCGTTTGCTAAGGCGACAAGCTCCTCTAGTTTTTGGCGGGCAAAAGCAAGTTTGCCGTCTACTTCAGCAGGAATAGTTTCAGAACGCAGATCAACCGGCACGTGCAGCAATGAACAGCCCGTAGCAAGCCATAAACGCTCACCTAAAGATTTTTGTGCTGTTTGAACAATATCATTCAGGGCCACTAGGTCACTTGCCCAAACACTACGACCGTTGATTAAGCCCAAAGACAAGATTTTGTGTGTGGGTAATTGGTCAATGACTTTTTTCCAGAAAAACTCACCCACTTTTTCACGGGTAATGTCAATGTGTAAGCCTGCAACTGGGAGATTGACAGCAAGATTTAAATTGGCACCTAGAGTTTCAAAATAACTTGCCACAATCAATTTTAAACAATCATGACGTTGTAACAGATGATAAACCTGTTCAAATGCAGCTTGCCATTCTGGTGCAAGATCAAGTACTAAAGCCGGTTCATCGACCTGTACATATTCTACGCCGCGTGCTTTGAGTTCATCGAATAATGCTGCATAAATTGGCAGCAATGCATCTACAAATTTTAAATTTGCCTGATCTGCGCTTATGTCAGCATGATCATTTCCACATTCACAGGCATGTTTTTCTGCTTCTGCTGTATTTGCATCGACAATACGGGATAAATACAGAAAGCTGACTAAACCAGGGAGTACCACTTTAAGCGGTTGATTCAATGCCTTGGCGCGATCGACTTGCGCCAGTAAATCAGAAAAATCAGCTTTAAACTGTTGTGCTGAATTTAATTCAGGTACTAAGTAGTGGTAGTTGGTGTCAAACCATTTGGTCATTTCTAGTGCAGCAACATCGGTGCAGTGGGGTGCACGACCCCGTGCCAAATAGAACTGTTGATCAACTTGATTTAGCTTTTTAGCTTCTTTAAAGCGGGCTGGAATTATCCCTAAACGCATGGCATGGGTTAAAATACTGTCATAAAATACAAAGTCACCCACAGTCACCAAAGATAAGCCGGCATCTATTTGTGCTTGCCAGTTACTTGCTTCTAGCGCTTGGGCTTTTGCTAAAAATTCTGCTTGAGTTATTTCACCTTTCCAATAGCTTTCTTCTGCAAATTTAAGTTCACGTTTTGCACCAATGCGTGGGTAGCCCAAAATATGTGTAGTTAAAGTCATGATATTTCCAGGGAGATAGATGATCTCATTTTGTTGCAACTATCATCGAACAAAAATAAAGATGAATCAAACTCATTATTTTCATGTTAAAATTATTTTTATTCATTATATGATTTTTTGCTTTTGGGCTTCACGTACAAGGGCTCAAAAATTATGCTCTGTTGGAATGACTATTAATATGTTAGAAATTCGCCATTTAAAAACACTGACTGCTCTGCGTGAACATGGTTCACTGGTGGCTGCTGCCAATGACCTGTGTTTAACACCATCGGCCATTTCACATCAGTTAAAAGAACTTGATCACTGGTATGGGGTAGAGGTGGTCAATCGCCGCAGCCGACCGGTCACTTTCTCTAATGTAGGGCAGCGTTTGCTCAAACTGGCAGATGATGTACTGCCACAAATCCAGATTACCCAGACAGATATTACCCGTATTGTGCATGGCCAGACTGGACGTATTATTTTCTCCTCTGAATGTCATAGCTGTTTTGACTGGTTAATGCCACTGCTCAACCAGTATCGCCACTTATATCCAGATGTAGATCTGGATTTTGCTTCCGGCTTTGAAGCCAATCCACATGAACTGCTGCAAAATGCCGAATTTGACCTGTTAATTACGGCAGATCCGATTGCCTTAAAAGGCATCGAATATTTTCCGATTTTTGAATATGAATCACGTCTGGTCTTGTCGAACACTCATCCACTGGTTCGTGCAGAACGTATTACCGTGCAGGAATTGGCAGAGGAAACTCTGATTACTTATCCGGTAGATAAGCACCGTCTGGATATCATGGCGAAACTGTTTATTCCTGCCAATATTCAACCCAAACAGATCCGGACCACGGATTTAACCCAAATGCTGATTCAACTGGTGGCCAGTGGGCGAGGTATTGCTGCACTTCCAGACTGGGTGGTGAATGAATATGAACAAAAGGGATGGGTGACTTCGCGCCGTTTGGATTGCGTTTCTGCGAGTGGTTTGCGCCGGACCTTGTATGCGGGTTATCGAACTGAAGAAAAAGAAAAAAGCTATTTTGAAGGTTTCCTGAAACAACTGGAAAAATTCTCGCAAAAGCGTAATCCGTATTATTCTGCTTAAAAAATCATGCTTGAATCCTATATAGAATCAAAGCCTTATAGGGAATTTTTTCATGATCCGAGTCAATGCTAGATTGATTGTTACAAGCTCTTAGCTTATTCAAATCAACGATAAATAATCGTTTTTATTCTTGCTAGTCTACGCTGGAATTGCCGAAGGAGAAGGTTGTGAGTGCCGTGCGTTGGCTCAGCAAAGATTTATGGATTATTGCAGCAGGATTTGTCGCTGCCATGCATGTAGGCAAGTTGCCACCCGCGGTTCCTGTACTCCAAGCCGAGTTAGGCATCAGCTTGGTGCAAGCCGGTTTTTTATTATCTCTGGTACAGGTTGCCGGTATGTGCATGGCACTCGTGCTGGGTAGTTATACCGCTAAAATTGGCTTAAAACGCTGTGTACTATTGGGCTTGAGTTTACTCGCATTCGCCAGTTTCACTGGTGGTTTTGTGCAGGAATTCCCGACGTTGCTTGCACTGCGTGTGGTTGAAGGTTTCGGATTTTTACTGATTACCTTAAGTGGTCCTGCTTTTATCCGCCAACTGGTTCCGCTCGAGCAGTTACAAGCCAAGATGGGGCTATGGAGCGCCTATATGGGAGGCGGAATGGGAATAGGCTTACTGTGTACGCCATTCCTGATCAATAGTATGGGCTGGCAAGGGGTTTGGATATGTTTCGGGATATTATCACTGGCTTTGGCAGCTGTGATTTACAGGGTTATTCCCGCAGTGCAGACCCATACCCAGTTGGTTGCAGTATTTGATTTAATTAAACTGACTTTAAAACATCCTCCAGCCTGGATTCTGGCCGCTATTTTTGGTGTATATGCCGGACAATGGTTGAGTCTGGTGGGATTTTTGCCCAGCATTTATCAGCAATATCAAATTCCTTTAGCCGTGGCAGGAGCCTTAACGGCAATCGTGGCGATTGCCAATGCTGTTGGCACCTTTGTGTGTGGTTTAATGTTACAGCGTGGTTTGCGGCCTCAAACTTTAGTCCAAACTGGTTTTGCCACCTTAATGGTCTGTGCCCTGAGTTTTTATCTGTTACGCGAATTTTTGCCCTTTATTCTGCAGTTTATATTGGTTTTGAGCTTTTCATTATTTGGCGGTTTGGTCGCAGCGGTCGTGTTTTCTCAAGTATTAAATTTTTCCGCAAAGCCGATTGCCATTACCACTACAATAGGATTAGTCTTGCAATTCTCCGCCACATCTCAATTTCTGTTGCCGCCTTTGATTGCCTCAATTGTACTGGCCACAGGTGGATGGTTTTGGGTCGGAATTTTAATGGCAAGCATGTCCCTGATTGGCATGCTTTTAACCAGAATTTTATTTCGAAAAGCTGCATAAATTGTGCAGATCAAGCCTGTCAAACATCCGTTGTCAGGCTTAAGAATAAAAAATCAAGAATGACCAATAAACAGGGTTAATATTCCAGCAGCAATTAAAGGGCCGACAGGAACGCCGCGCAATACTGCCACACCTGCAACCGTACCAATCAGCAAGCCTGCAACCACGTCAGGCTGATTGCTCATCAGTTTGACTCCGCGTCCACCCAGCCAGGCGACCAGTACGCCAATGGCGATGGCAAGTAAGGATTTAAAATTCAAGAAGGATTTTAAAATGGCATCGCCAGAAATTTTGCCACTGGCAATCGGAGTCAGAACGCCAATAGTTAAAATAATGATGCCAATATTTAAACCATGTTGTTGCAGATAGGGAAAATATTCACTCAGCGGGGTAATGCGAAAAACGATCAATACACCTGCAGCAATCGTCACGGCACTATTATGGCTAAAGATACCACAGGCCAATAAAACCAGCAGGACAATCAGGTTTAAATCTAGATGGGACATTATTTAAAGGGAGAAATTTATAAATCATTGCTATTGTATAAGGTTTTGATGGAAGATTTGCCCGAAAAAGCAGGAACAATAAAAATACCTCTCATTTCAGTATAGAATGCGCATTTCGTGAGAGTAAAAGGTCAGGTCTATGTTGTTGGAAAAGATGTTGCAATCCCAGGGTTTTGGTTCGCGTAAACATTGCCAGCAGCTCATTAAAAACGGAGCGATTGCCATTCAAGGGGAAGTCATCACCAATCCAAAACATAAACTGGATTTAAATAATTTAACATTTACGGTCTATGGCGAAACTTTTGCTTATCGGGAAAAGGTGTATATCGCTTTAAATAAGCCGCAAGGTTATGAGTGTTCCCATCAGGCCACCCATCATTTTAGCGTATTTGATTTATTTGATGATGTGCTGATGAATCGTGGCTTGCAGTGTGTGGGTCGTCTAGATCAGGACACCAGTGGACTGTTGTTATTGACTGATGATGGACAATTTCTACAGGCCTTAACCCATCCGAAAAAACATGTGGCCAAAGTTTACCGTATGCAAACCGCTGATGCTGTAACGGAAGAGCAAATTCAGCAGTTAAAGCAGGGGGTGGAATTGCGCAATGAATCGGGTATTTTTGCCGCGACTGATATCATTCTACTGGCTGAACATGAATTGCAGCTGACTATTCATCAGGGTGTTTATCATCAGGTCAAGCGCATGCTGGCCGCAGTGGGGAATAAAGTAGAGCGATTGCATCGTCAGCAGATTGGCGCTTTGGAGTTAACAGATTTACAAGAAGGGCATTGGATCTATTTAAGCCCCGAACAGGTGGAATTAGCCAAGACAAGAATGACAGCTTAATTGTTATTTCAGGAAACAATGATAGGTTTGGAATTCATCATCTTTGACAAAACCCATTTTTTGATAAAGCTGATAGGATTGATAATTATTCTTTTGCGTCTGTAGGCTGATACGTTGAGCGTTTTCATGACGTGCAAATAAAATCGCAGTATCGATGAGCTGTTTGGCTGAACCCTGACGACGAAAAGTCGGGGTGACGTAAACATCATCCAGAATGTAATAGGTGCTACAGGCGACTGATGAAAAGCCGAGATATAACAAAATAAAACCGGTAAAAATATCATCTTTTACATGAATGAAAATGATGCTTTCCTGATTTTGAAATCGCTGCTTTAAAAATTGATAAGATACATCCAGATTAGAAGAAGCACCATAAAATTGACGGTATTCATCGAATAAAACAGCAAGGGGGTGTAAATCTTCTAAAGAGGCGCGTCGTACGATCATGCGATACTCCATGCTTTTTTATAGTCTTTGCATGAAGCATACCTAAGTTTTTATGAGAATTTTTCTAAATTTTGTTTGTAAATGCGACAGTGTTAAGTTTTGTCACTTTCACCCAAAATGGCATTCAGTTCTTCAAAAAGGTCAAGATGGTCGTCATCCAGATCAAAGTCCTGATCATGAGAAACAGCCTGTTCTGTAGAGGTGTTTGAAGTGTTTTGTTGTTGCTTTAATTTTCGGATTTTTTGCAGTTGATCAAGGTTAATATTCTGATTTTCAATAGAAAATGGAATAGATTTTGTTAAAACAACTTGTTTGAAAAATAGTCGGACTGCTTGTGCAGGCGTAATGCCCAATTGTTTAAATACTGCAAAAGCATGCTTTTTTTCTTGGGAATCCAGTCGTATTTGATAAACTTCGGTTTTTCTCATGATTTTTTAAATACGTCTAATTACTTAACTTTTCAGCATTTATTTTAATCAAATTGAATGTAATTTCAATATTCATACGTTCGATTTACCAAAATATTTTGTAATGACAAAGATATTACAATGTTAGGTCAAAATGGGATGAAAAAGTCATGTTCTGTCCACTCAGGGGATCAATAAATGCAATATGTTTGGCTAACAGTTGCAGTGGTGCAGAAAAATCATCTTCTCTTTTATGTTGTACTGTTGGATAAAAGGGATCGTTTTTAATGGCAATGCCTAAACTACTTAAGTGCAGCCGCAGTTGGTGTTGCTTGCCGGTGGTTGGTTTTAGCTCATATTTTCCCCATGCTCTATCATGTTCGATCAGATCAATCTCTGTTTCACTATTTATTTTGCCTTCAACCACTTGCATGGTATAGAAGGGTTCACCTTTTTCCATACGATAACGTGTATAACATGGAAATGTTAAAGTGGCATGAAACGGTGCAATAGCGTGATAGGTTTTTTTCACCTCACGTTTGGCGAACATCTCCTGATAGATTGCACGGCTGGCAACCTGTTTGGAGAATAAAACCACACCGGCAGTTTCGCGATCTAAACGATGAATCGGGGTTAGAAATTCATTGCCGGTCTGTTTTTTTAATCGTACCAGCAGGGTTTCCTGTACGTATTGCCCCGTCGGACTGATGGTTAAAAAATGTGGTTTATCGATGACCAGCAAATGTTCGTTTTCAAATAAAACTTTATGTTCAAACGGAATGGGTATTTCATGGGCTAAAAAACGGTAATAGAACACATGACTATTTTCATTATAAGGTGCATCAACCGTTAAGATATTGCCTGCGGCATCATAAATTAAAGCATCAGTAAAACGTTGTTGCCATTCAGCAGGCTTGATATGCGGAAATTGCTGACAAAGATATTGATATACACTGTCTGGTGCAGGAGAGGTTTTAGGAAGAAAAACTTTACTTGCGCTAACACCATCAATCATGGGCGGAAGAAATTCAGTACTGGTCATGTGATTTGTCGTAGATCAATCTGCTGTGCATAAAATCACTGCTATTTACAATGAAATGCAGGAAAAGTTCCATATTTGGAAGTGTGAACATGGGCAATAAAGCGGTGCGATGCTATCATAATTGTTCTTTTGAATCTTGTCGTGAGTAATATGCAGTATTCATTTAATTTGGCTTTAAACAATGAAGACGATACCCAAAATTTAGCACAGGTTTTGGCGCAGCATTTTACAACGGGTGTAATTTATTTAATTGGTGATTTAGGTGCCGGTAAAACCACACTGACACGCTATTTTTTGCAAAGCTTAGGCCATCAAGGTGCGGTAAAAAGCCCTACTTATACCTTGGTGGAACCGTATAATATTCATGGAAAAGACATCTTCCATTTCGATTTATACCGTTTAAATGACCCTTATGAGCTGGAGCTGATGGGCATTCGTGACTATTTGGAAACGCCGAATGCGCTATTTTTATTTGAATGGCCATCCAAAGGTGGCGATGAAATTCCACAGCCTGACCTGATTATCAATATTGAAAAGTCTGAAGATGAACTGACGCGTACTGCGAGTTTAAGTTTCTCGTCTGCAGCATTAAACCAAGCATTAGAGAGCCATTTTAACAATGCGTGATAATTTGAGCGAACGTCGTATTCATACCCTTAATCCTGCACTGGCGAACCAGATTGCAGCAGGTGAGGTGATTGAACGTCCAGCATCGGTGGTCAAAGAATTATTAGAAAATTCAATTGATGCGGGTGCGACGGAGCTTGTTATTCGGGTTGAGCAAGGCGGCAGTACCCTGATTGAAATCATTGACAATGGTCATGGGGTTCATCCTGACGATTTGGCTTTGGCCGTCATGCGGCATGCCACCAGTAAAATCCAGACAGCAGAGGATTTGCAAGCCATTGTCAGCTTGGGTTTTCGTGGTGAAGCTTTGGCATCGATTGCTGCGGTGTCACGCCTGACCCTGATTAGCAGTCAAAATGATGAAGGCATCGGTTATCAGGTGGAAGTGAATGGCACAGCTTTTGATCATCAGGAAATTCAGGCGGTTGCAACACAAAAAGGCACTCATATTCGGGTACAGGATTTATTCTTTAATGTACCGGCGCGGCGCAAATTCTTAAAAAAACAGGCGACTGAATTTGGTCATATTGAAGAAATCGTGCGCCGTCTGGCATTGACCCATTTTGATATCCGTTTTGTGTTGGAGCATAACAACACTATTCGGCTGAATTTGCCGGTTGCAGATAGTGGTGAGCTGCGCTTCCAGCGTGTACAGCAGCTCTTGGGCCGACAATTTACCGAAAATGCGTACTGGATTGATGCCGACAGTATCAATATGCGCTTGTCCGGATGGTTGGGGCATCCCTCAGATGCAAGAGCGCAAGCCGATGTGCAATATGTGTATGTGAATGGCCGGATTGTCAAAGACAAGACTATCTCGCATGCCTTACGTATGGCCTATGATGGCATTTTGCATGGTCATCAACATCCTGCCTATTTGCTGTTTTTAGAAGTTGATCCTGAAAATATTGATGTCAATGTGCATCCAACCAAACATGAAATCCGTTTTTTAAACCAGCGTGAAGTACACGAGTTTGTACGTCATTTTGCTAAAGAAAAATTGTCTGAATTTCAAACGGCCACAGCAGAACTGGCTTCGGCCATGAAAAGAGATGAAGCAGACCAGATTGCTGCGCTGCAGCCGCAACCACGTTATCAGGAACAATTTCAACTGCATAAAGCGGTAGATGCGTATACGCCACAACCGGAAGCGCAAATTTCCACCGATTTGCTCAGTGATTTTAATGCCAGCAGTCCGCAAACGGTACATTATGCTTCATCTCAGGCTGCAAATAGCTATGCAGGTTCACAACAGCTGAATAATGCCTTGAAAAGCTATCTGGCACCGTTAAGAGAAGAAACTGATACTGTTTCTTCTCAAATCAATAGCCTAAGTAATAGTGATAATATTGAAAAGCCGCAATCGACGTATGTAGATGAGCATCCACTCGGGATTGCAATTGCACAGTTACACGGCATTTATATTCTGGCACAAAACTCTGAAGGCCTGATTATTGTCGATATGCATGCCGCACATGAACGCATTGTGTTGCAGCAAATGAAAGCCGCATGGGATAAGCCTGAATTCTGGACATCACAACAATTGCTGATTCCTAAAGTAATTAGTATTAGCCGTATGCAAGCCATGCGGGTGGATGATTTAAAAAGCCAGTTGGCGCGTCTGGGTTTGGAAATAGATCAATATGGCGATGAACAGGTAATTGTTCGTAGTGTTCCTGCCATTTTGCACAAGGCAGATTTTGCTGCTTTGGTTCCTGAATTGCTCAATGACCTCGATCCCAATGATGAAGCACAGGGATTGTTGCAAAAGCGTGACCAAATTTTAGCAGGGATGGCCTGTCATGGTGCTGTACGTGCGCATCGTATTCTAAGTCTTTCGGAAATGAATGCTTTACTGCGGCAAATGGAACAAACCGAATTTGCCAGTCAGTGTAACCATGGACGTCCAACTTGGCGTGCATTTCCACTTTCACAATTAGATAAACTTTTTGCTCGAGGAGAGTAGTTGTACATGTCGAATCAATTGCCGGTCATCAATTTAATGGGACCAACTGCAAGTGGTAAAACCGCTTTGGCATGTGAACTTTATGAGCAGGGTCATTTTGAGCTGATCTCTGTTGATTCTGCGCTGGTTTATCGAGATATGGACATTGGTACCGCGAAGCCAACGAAAGAAGAGCAGGCACGTTATCCGCATCATCTAATCGATATTATCACTCCATTGGAAGTGTATTCGGCCGCCCAGTTTGTAGAGGATGCCTATAGCTTAATTGATGATATCCATGCACGTGGTAAAACACCTATTCTGGTGGGTGGTACCATGCTGTATTTCAAGGCTTTATTGGAGGGATTGTCAAGTAATTTGCCCAGTGCCGATTATGCAGTACGTGCAGAAATTGAGGCTAAAGCAGAGCGTGAAGGCTGGGAGTCGGTTTATCAGGAATTATGTGAGGTTGATGCTCTGGCGGGGCAGAAATTTAAGGTCAGTGATAAACAACGCATCATTCGTGCTTTGGAGGTATTTAAGCTGACTGGACAGCCAATTACAAAACTACAAGCTGAACAACCCAAAAATATACCATATCGCTACACATTTCATAATCATGCCTTATTACCTGATCGTGTAGAATTACACAAGCGTATCGAACAACGGTTAAAAATCATGTGGGATATCGGATTTTTACATGAAGTGGAAGGACTGATTGAAAAATACGATTTAAATGATAATTTGCCATCCATGCGCTCAGTTGGTTATCGTCAAGCTCTAGAATTTATACAAAAAAGTGATCTAAGTATCAAAAAACGACAGGAAATGGAGGATAAGTCTTTATTTGCAACACGACAACTGGCAAAACGTCAATATACTTGGTTAAGATCTTTGCAAGAATCGCATAATTTTAAAACATATTTGACGGTCAAGCAGGCCCAAGAAGACTTGCGAAAGTGTTACGGATAAAGCAAAATTTAATAACTATCTTTTTTATAATTTTTATTGAGAAATAAAGATAGTTTTTTGCGCTGATTTTTAATTTTTTGGAGTTATAACATGTCTAAAGGTCAAACTTTACAAGATCCGTTCTTAAATTCTCTCCGTAAGGAACGTATTCCTGTTTCTATCTTCCTTGTGAATGGTATTAAATTACAAGGTCATATTGAATCATTTGACCAATATGTAGTTTTGTTAAAAAATACTGTAAGCCAAATGGTTTACAAACATGCGATTTCTACAGTTGTTCCTGCACGTAATCCACGTCCTGCTGGTGCTCCTGCTGGTGCTCAAGGTGCTGGCGGTTTTGGTGGTGGTCAGCCTCAAGGTGGCTTCGGTGGTCAAGGTGGCTTCGGTGGTCAAGGTGGCTTCGGTGGTCAAGGTGGCTTCGGTGGTAATCAAGGTGGTTTCGGTGGCCAAGGTGGTTTCGGTAGCCAAGGTGGCTTCGGTGGCCAAGGTGGTTTCGGTAGCCAAGGTGGTTTCGGTGGTCAAGGCGGCTTCGGTGGTCAAGCAAACCCAGGTTTTGAAGGCGAAACAAAATTTGAAGATTCTCAAGACGATGAAAATAATCGTTAATTGTTAATTCTTAAAAGCCTCTCTTTATGAGAGGCTTTTTTATTTTGAAGCAAATGAATGGACTAAAGATTGTAGACAATTCATCTATGCTTGCTCAATTTGGGCATAAATTTATATATGAAATATCAATAAACCTTAATTAGTTTTCTTGTGGGTAATAAAAAACCAGTTGCTTAAACAACTGGTTTTTGGGCTCAAATCAATTGAGGCTTATTTATTTTTTTTACGGTCTAGATTTGGGTCTTTGACTTCTACAAAGGCATTACTACGAATTTCACGTAACCAGCTATCCAGTTCAGCATCGAATTGACGTTCACCCAGAATTTGACGTGCCATGCGTTGTTGATATTCACGCGTCATATCTTGTTGGCGCATATCTGTAACCTGAAGAATGTGCCAGCCAAATTGAGTCTGGAAGGGTGCACTGATCTGACCGACAGCCGTGTTTTTCATTTGCACCTCAAATTCAGGTACCATAACGCCCGGGTTCACCCAACCTAAGCTGCCGCCATCACGTGCAGAACCTGGATCATTGGAAAAAGTTGATGCCAATACGGCAAAATCTTCACCCGCTTTTAAGCGGTTATAGATACTGTCAATTTGTTGTTTGGCATTTTCAGGACTTACTACTTCCGAAGGCTGAATGAGAATGTGACGTGTCTGGTATTGCGATACGATCGCTTTTTGCGCACCACCTTTACGTTCAATCAATTTTAACACATGAATACCGTCTCGCACTGGAATCAGGTCTGTAGTCTGACCTTCTTGCAACGTACTTACACGGGCTGCCAGTTCAGCCGGGATATCAGACAGGCTTCTAAAGCCCATATCTGCACCCTCCACTTTAACTGTCTTGGTAGTGAACTTTTGGTCAATCGCTTTAACATCATTGCTGTTATTCAGTTCAGCTTTGACAAGTTTTGCAGTTTTTTCTAAGGCTGCTTGGTCATCACCAGATACACGGATATGAATAACATGCGCTTGGTTCCCTAAAGCGGCTTGACCTTGTGGCGTCTTTAAGAAGTTTTCTACATCCTGATCGCTAATTTTAATACGGGACATCACCACTTGTTGACGCAGGCGATTAATTGCTAAATCTTCTGCAATGCGATTGCGCAAGGATTCGTAAGTCCCCGGTGCAATACCATCAAGCTTTTGCTGGAAGGCTTCTAAACTTTTGCTTCCAGATTGACCTGCAACCTTAAGCACAGCTTCATTCAGTTCTCTTTCATTCGGCTTAATATTGTAGCGTTTAACCTGTTCAAGTTGTGCTTGACGAATAATGAGCTGGTCAAGTGCCTGTTGCTGTAAATATTGTTCTGGTGGCAGCTGTTTTTTTTGTGTTTCTAATTGATGTTTGAGTTCTGCGATACCTTGTTCTAAATCACTTTTTAAAATGACACTGTTATCTACCACTGCAACCACTTCATCTGAGGATTGAGCAAATGTAGTCATTGATGAAGATAAGGCTAAAGCAAGCGCAGTCGCTTTAAAAAAATGTTTTAACTGTATTGTCTTCATTAACGTTGTGTCCAAGATTGATTAATATTATTGAAACCTAAAATACGGTTTTCTAGTAAAGATGAAAGCTTGTTGTTGAAGCCGCCTAAGCCTTTGAGGCTAATTTCCGCCATAATGGCACGTTTGGGTGAAACACCATCATCGTTCACGTTGTCCAGGTCATTATAGTAAGAGCGGCCATATACCGAAATGCCCCAGCAACAGGACTCATAATTTACACCGAGTAAATACTCACGAGCGACATTATTGTCCATATCATATTGTGCATGACCTAAAATACGCCAGTTATTTGCTACAGGTTGAATGAATGATGCGACAACCTGATCATACTGGTCTTGACGGTTCGGAATGTCTTTGCGGTAGAAATAACCCAGATTATAAAGATTTCCCTGATTACCTGTGTAATACAATTGCAGATCACGCTGTGCATTATCACCATTCGACATCCATGCAGAATTTGCACCAACGGTGAAATTTTGTGACAGTTGGCTAGAGACACTTAAAATAGGGCCGGTACGACGTTCAGTATCAAACTGATCAGCTTTATTTTCTAGCGTTACCCGGCGATCTTCAAAAAAGAAGCTTTGACCCACGCTGGTTTTTAAGCGTTCTAAACCTACTTCATCAAACAGACTATAACTTAGTCCTAAAGACAGAAAATTATTGTCTTCTAAACGGTCATGTCCATAGAAACGACGTGGACTGAATAACTGATCATAATTGATGGAGGCAGGAGCCGAGTCAAAGTTTGGATGTTCATCCTGGTTTTTATACGGTGCATAGGCATAAAAAGCGCGAGGAGTAAGTGTTTGCAGATATTTACCTTCTTTTTCAAAGGTTAAACCGGTATCTAAAGTGAATTGGGGGACGGTGACGGTCTTTGTTTCATCTGATGAGCTAATATTCTGAGCAGCAATCGTATTTTGATCATATACGGTATTTATATTGCGCAGTGAAATCTCAGGAATCATAAATGACCAAGGAGTACGATAGTTGTAACGCACTGCAAAATCATTGTAAATACGGGTACCGCTTGGTTCGTTGTTTGGGCTATTGAAATCAGTAATATCTTTTTTAAAGTAAGCGGTGTCATTATTGAATTCATATTGCAAACCTAAGGGATTGCCAGTTTTATAATTCAATAAAAATTGTGGTAGACGTGCATAAGGGCGGTCTACAGATGAAACGGTATTATCGAGCGTTTGGAAATTTTCAACTTTGAGTTGCGCAGATAATCCTGGAATTCCATTGCCGTAATTGAGCTGCCAGGCACGGCGCAAGTTTAATTCTGTTTTTGAGTTGGGATTGTTATTTAAATCAGAGAAATAGTCTTTATCTGAAACATAGTTATATTCAATATTGGTAGAAAACTGGTTGTTGATTTGCCAGTTATGTAAGAATTGCAAGCCTTTACGGTCTTGGTCATTATATTCGTTATCTGCAGCCAAGTAGCCGCCCGATACTCTGCCAGTGCCGTAATTTTTCGTTAAATAGCGGAATTCGCCTTCAAGCATTGCGCCGCGATTACCGATATAGCGCGGTGTAAGGGTTGCATCGTAATTAGGTGCCAAGTTTAAATAAACAGGAACTGTAAGTTCTACGCCACCATCGTTGGTAAATCCAAAACCTGGGGTCAAAATACCGGTAGTGCGACGGTCATCAATCGGGAAGTTGAAATAAGGTACTGCAAGCACCGGTACTTCTTTGACATAAAGTTTGGTACCGCGCGTTTCACCGCGTCCGGTTTCTTTATTTAAGGTAATTTTATCAGCCTGAATTTTCCAGCCTGGTTTTTCATCGGGTGGACAGGTGCTGTAGGTAGCGTTATTCATCACCACCACATTTTCTGAAGTGCGGGTGATTTTTTCTGCACGGCCATGTGCATGCTGCTCTTCAGAAATATAAAAGCTGTTATTTAAATCGCCTTGCTGGGTCTTTAAGTTGTAATTGATCTGGTCACTTTGTGCCAGTAAGCCGGCTTGTGCCATTTGCACGCGACCTTGTGCATTTGCGTAGGTTTGGGTCTGGTCGATGGTGATTTTATCGGCACGAATTTTGCGGCCTTGCTGGTCAATTAATACATTGCCTTCAAGAACAGAGTCGCCATTCGGGTCAAAATGACCATAATCTGCAGTCACTGTAGATGTGGCATTGTCTGGATCTGCAGCTTTGGTCTCCGGACTGATTGGTGTAATCCAGGCGCCTTTGCAATAAGCAGAGCTCAAATACTGTCCCTGACGTTGTTGAGCTTCAGGTGCTGATTTGTCTACATAGTATTGTTCAAAAAATTGTTGTCCAGGATATGACTCCTGAATACTGTCTTTCATTTTTTGGTTGTCGACAGTCGAAGCTGGAATTGTAGATTCAGCATAGCTTGAGATCGAGCTGCCACATAAAAGGGTTAAAATAGCAGTCGCTAAAGGATTAAATTTAAACTGATGCTTCATTTGTATCATTAACCAAGTATGCTTAATCGCAATTAATTATTCTCGCATCATAGAGAAAAAGTTGATAAGTGGCTACACTTAGCACTTTAAAAACTCAGCCTGTATTAGAATTTATCGCAAATGAATACACAACGTGAACAATTGATACAAACATGGATTACATCTGTACTTGGTTCAGATCAATTTGAGACGCATTTTTTGGCAGGCGATGCAAGCTTCCGTCGTTATGCACGAATCAAATTGAATAATAAAACATTTATGCTCATGGATGCACCACCAGAAAAAGAAGATTGTGTGCCTTTTGTGACGATTGATGAATTTTTTGATCAGAATGGTGTGCGTGTGCCGCATATTGTTGCCAAAGACCTGGAACTGGGTTTTTTGCTACTCGAAGATTTTGGTGATGTCTTACTTTCGACCTTGCTGAATGAGCAAACGGTAGATACTTATTATGTACAAAGTTTTAAACAGCTGATTCAATTACAAGCCATTGATGGGACAAATCATTTTCCAAATTATTCTTATGAAAAACTGATTTCTGAAATGGAACTGTTGACCGACTGGATGTTGCCGTCATTACACATTCAGCCAACAGCAGAAGAAAGTGCCTTAATTAAACGAACCTTTGCCATTTTAGCCAACGCGGCTTTGGCGCAACCGCAAGTCATTGTACATCGCGACTTTCATAGCCGTAATTTAATGAAAATTGTAGGCGAAACCGATCTGGGGGTGATTGACTTTCAGGATGCAGTTATTGGCGCAGATACCTATGACCTGATTTCAATTACCCGCGATGCCTATGTGCAATGGAACGCAGACCGTGTTTATACATGGTTTAAGACCTTCTATGATCTGTTGCCTGAATCGGCAAAGCAAGACCGTGATTTTGAACAGTTTAAAAAAGATGCCGACATGATGGCGATTCAGCGTCATATCAAAATCTTGGGTATTTTTGTGCGTCTGTTTGAACGCGATGGTAAGTCAGGTTATCTCAAGGATTTACCACGTGTGATGTGGTATTTGCTGGAAGAAAGCCAGCCTTATGCAGAACTACAACCCTTTATACGGTTTATTCACGCTAAAGTGATGCCGAAATTTGAAGCCAAATATGGTCGTTATGAGGTTGCTGCATAAATGAAAGCCATGATTCTTGCTGCAGGGCTGGGTAACCGTATGCGTCCACTGACCCTGCATACGCCAAAACCCTTGCTGGAAGTGGGTGGAAAGCCCTTGATAGTTTGGCATATTGAAAAACTGCAAAGTATTGGCGTCACTGAAATTGTCATCAATACGGCCTGGTTGGGCGAAAAACTGGCCTCAGCTTTGGGTGATGGGTCAGAGTTTGGCGTCAATATCTTGTGGTCACATGAAGGTGAAGGACTAGAAACTGCGGGGGGGATTATCAATGCTTTGCCATTGTTAGGCGAAGAACCTTTTATTCTGGTTAATGGTGATGTCTGGACCACCATGGACTTTGCGACCTTATTTGATGTGAAATTGCAGGATGATCTTGCTCATCTGGTTTTTGTCGATAATCCGGCTCAACATCCCAACGGTGACTTTATCCTTGCTCATGGCCGGGCTTATACTTTTGATCAGGCACAGCAAGGTGAAGCACTGACTTATAGTGGCGTTGCGGTGATTCATCCTGCGATGTTTGCAGGTCTGGAAAATGGTAAACGACCACTGGCACCTTTATTAAAGCAAGCGATGCTTGAACAGCAAATTACTGCATCCAAAATGCAAGGTGTCTGGGTAGATGTTGGCACTCCCGAGCGATTAAATGTACTGGATCAACAAATTAAGCAAGGCTTGTACGATTAAGTGCATATTCACTAAGCACAAGCTACTGTGACTTGTTGTATAAATCGGTATACTTCCATTAACTTTTCGAGACGTTATTTGTATATGCACCAGTTTTTCAAAGAACTTAAGCAGGGTAGTCAAGCTTTGGGTTTGGAGCTTAGCGATGAGGCTTTAAATTTATTACTCAAATACCAGGATGCTTTGGTACTGTGGAATAAAGCATATAACTTGACCGCGATTCGTGATCCGAAAGAGATGCTGGTCAAGCATCTGCTAGATAGCTTGAGTATTTTGAAAGATTTGCCTCAAGGCCGCTTGCTGGATATCGGAACCGGTGGAGGTATGCCAGGCATGATCATTGCATTATGTCAGCCTGAGCGTCAGTGTGTGTTGCTAGACTCGAACGGTAAAAAAATCCGTTTCCTGAAACAGTTTATTGCCGATTTAAAACTAAAAAATGTGGTTGCCGTACAGACGCGTGTCGAAAATGAGGAAAGTATCCAGGAGCTCGGTCAGTTCGACGTCATTACCAGTCGTGCATTTGCCTCTTTAACCGATTTTGTTGCCGCTTCTAAACCTTTTATGCATGCGCACAGTATTATTGCATCGATGAAAGGATTAATCCCTGCGGATGAAGTAGAGGCTTTAAAAAATGAATTCAGTTTTGAGATCATTGAGCTGAAAGTTCCGCGTTTAGACGAACAACGTCATTTGCTTTTATTGAAACATATTTAATTTTTTCGAAGGATTGGGGTCACCATGGCACAAATTATTGCGATTGCGAACCAAAAAGGTGGCGTAGGTAAAACCACAACCGCAGTAAATTTGGCAGCATCGTTAGCTGTTTTAAAAAAGCGCGTTTTACTTGTGGATATGGATTCACAAGGCAATGCCACGATGGGTTCCGGTATTCAGAAAAATGATCTGTTGTATTCGGTCACTGATGTATTATTGGGCGAAGTCCCAATTGAAACTGCAATTACCAAAGCGGAAGTCGGCTATAAAGTTCTCGGGGCTAACCGCGATTTGGCGGGTGTAGAACTGGCCATTGCCGAACAGGATGGCCGCGAATATATTTTGCGTGAAGCATTGCAAGAAATTGAATCTTCTTTTGATTATATTATTGTTGACTGTGCGCCCAGCTTAAGTCTGATTACGGTGAATGCTTTGGCTGCCGTGCAGGGTGTCATGATTCCGATGCAATGTGAATACTATGCTCTGGAAGGTTTGGCGGATTTAACCCAAACCATTGACCGTATTCAGCAAGCCCTAAATCCGGATCTGCAAATTGTGGGCGTTTTGCGCACTATGTACGATGCACGTAATGCTTTAACCCGTGATGTTTCAGAAGAGCTTGAACAGTATTTTGGCAAAAAACTCTATGATACGGTGATTCCGCGTAATGTCCGTTTGGCTGAAGCCCCTGCGCATGGTTTGCCGATTATCTATTTTGAAAAAAGCTCCAAGGGTGCAGTTGCTTACCTGAATCTGGCAGCTGAAATGTTAAAGAAAAGTAAAGTAAAAAAAGGAAGTAACGCATGACCACAAAAAAACGCGGATTAGCAAAAGGTCGTGGTCTGGATGCCTTGCTTGGCTCAATCCAGAAAGAAAAATTACAAATGGAAGCTCAAGCGTTAGATCATGGTCAGCTGAAACAGATTAATGTCCATTTACTCAAGCGCGGTGAATATCAACCGCGACGTTTTATTCATGAGCAAGATCTTCAGGAACTGGCAGCATCGATTGAAAAGCATGGGGTGATGCAGCCGATTGTGATTCGTCCAATTGATGATGAAAAGCATCCCTATGAAATTATTGCCGGTGAGCGTCGTTGGCGCGCAGCACAACTGGCGGGTTTGACGGAAGTTCCTGCAATTGTTCGTGATTTGAATGATCAGGTTGCCATTGCCTTGGCATTGATTGAAAACATTCAACGTCAGGATTTAAACCCGATCGATCAGGCGATGGCACTCCAGCGTTTTCATGAAGAATTCGGTTTAAGTCATCAGGAAATTGCCGATACTGTCGGTAAGGCGCGTACTACAGTCAGTAACTTGTTGCGTTTACTGACACTGGCTGAATCGGTAAAAGACTTCATGCAGCAAGGTTTGCTGGATATGGGGCATGCGCGTGCTATTCTGACTTTAAAGGCTAAAGATCAGCTTAAGGTTGCAGAGCATGTGATTGAGAAAAGTTTATCTGTACGCCAAACCGAACAACTGGTGCGCGACTTGAATACGCCAAAACAAGAAAAACCGAAAGCTGAAATTGCACCCGATATTCAGCAACTGACACAGCGTCTGGCAGAGCGTTTCAGCGCAGATGTGAAAATTGATCATAATAAACAAGGCAAGGGGAAACTTGTCATTCAATACCATTCACTTGATGAATTGGATGGGATATTAAATATCTGCTTTGCAGAATAATTTTTAAAATTTTTATTGGGGAAAACATATGTGGGAATTAGTTAAGGCGGGTGGGTGGCTCATGCTTCCCCTTGTTTTATGTTCAATTTTTACTGTAGCAATCACGATTGAACGCTTTATTCGGTTAAAAAGAACAATGATCTTGCCTAAGGTATTGCTGTTAAATCAGGTGCAAAATATTGATATGGTCATGCAGCAGTTAAAGCAGGATCAAGCCTTACAAAGCAGTACTTTGGGGCGCATTTTTATGGCGGGTTACCAAAGTAAAAATCAAAATGAACAATTTGCCCGTGCACAAATGGAAACCACTGCTTCCCAAGAAATTGGTTATCTGGAAAAAAACATCAACTTCTTGGGAACCTTAAGTGCAGTAGCACCATTATTGGGTTTATTGGGTACCGTACTGGGTATTATCGAATCCTTCTTGGTGATTGATTTAGGTACCAATAGCAATCCTACTTTAATGATTCCTGGTATTTCCAAAGCGTTGATCACAACGGCAGCAGGGATGTTTATTGCCATTCCTGCACTGTTTGCCTATCGCTATTTTCAGCGTTTAGTACAAGAATATATTGCAGAGCTTGAGCAGCAATCGACCTTATTTCATGCAGCACTTTTCTATCAAAATTCTACAGATCAAGAACAAGATATTAGAAAAGCAGGTTAAGGTGGTGAAAAATGAAATTCAAACGCACACAAGTTGAAAATATTCATATTAATTTAACCCCCATGATTGACTGCTTGCTGTTTATTCTGGTTTTTTTACTGTTATCTACCACGTTCAATCAGTTTAGCCGCATGAATTTAACCTTGCCTGATGCGCAAGGCGTGCCCCCTAAACAGTATGATCATAAAATTGAAGTAGTAGTAGATGCTTCTGGTCACTATTCCATTAATGGACAATCAATTGCCAGCAAAGATGTTGTAGATTTAAGTACCGCAATTAAACAGATTTCCAATGATCGACGTGATTTAATGTTTGTTATTGCTGCGGATGCCAAGGCAACGCATCAGGATGTGATTCGTGTAATGGATGTAGCAGGACAGTTAGGTTTTGTTAACGTCAATATTAGTACCAAAGTTCCGTCTAGGGGTTATGAGTGAAGCAGGATTTTAAAGTCTATCTACGTCTTTTGGGCTATCTGAAGCCTTTTTGGGGTGTAGCGATACTGGTTTTTATCGGTTTTGCAATTAGTGCGGCAACGGAAGTATCTATTGCAAAATTACTGGAAAAAATTATTACCGCTATCCAGAATCGAGATCAAGGCTTTACTTCCATATTTCCTTTTCTGGTTATTTTATTGATGTTCTTTCGCGGTTTAGGTTCCTTTGTTGGGGGTTATTATACCGCAGTCATCTCTCGGAATTTGGTATTTAATATTCGTCAGGAAGTTTTCGCCAAACTGCTTAAGCTTCCATCGCAATATTATCTGGATAATACCAGCGGGCATATCACCGCTAAAATCATGTATAACGTGGAGCAATTAACGGCTGCTTCATCTGAATCTCTAAAAACGATTGTACAACAAGGTTTGATTACCCTCGGATTGTTAGGGTATCTGTTATATAGCAATTGGCGACTTACTTTTATTATTCTGATTTTTGCTCCACTGATGGGATTGCTAGTTCGTCAAGCCTCAAAACGCATGCGTAAATTATCCTTGCAAGTTCAGGATACTATGGGTGATGTTAACCATGTGGTACAGGAAACGGTGAATGGGAATTTAATTGTTAAAGGTTTTGGCGGACAAGACTATGAACAAACGCGTTTTCGTGACAATTCGCTTGAAAATTTAAGACGCGGTTTGAAAATGGTGGTGGTGCAACAACTGAATAGCCCGATTGTACAGTTCATTATGTCGATTGCCATGGCAATTATCATCTGGATTGCATTACGACCAGAAATTTTACGCGATACCAGCGCAGGTGAATTCGTCGCGTATATTACTGCAGCAGGGATGTTGAGCAAGCCAATTAAAGCTTTAACCGATGTCAATGAAAAATTACAACGTGGCATGGCTGCAGCACATTCCGTTTTTGAGTTGCTGGATTTGTCGGAAGAGCAAAATACCGGTACGGCTACGCCAATGCTGAAAGGCAATATCCAATTTCAGCAGACTAATTTAATTTATCCAGATGGTCATCATGCGATTCATGATTTTAACCTTGACGTCAAGGCGGGTGAAACCATTGCCTTGGTGGGGCGTTCAGGAGCAGGTAAGACTTCTCTGGTCAATTTGCTGGTACGTTTTCAGGAGTTGAGTTCAGGTAATATTTATTTAGACCAGTATGCCATTCAAGAGCTGGAAATTAATACTTTACGTACACAAATTGCCATGGTGAACCAGCAGGTGGTGTTGTTTAACCGCACTGTACGTGAAAATATTGCCTACGGGCAGCTTGAAAATGCAACCGATGCAGAAATTATTGCAGCTGCAAAAGCTGCCTATGCACATGATTTTATTATGGCTTTGCCACAAGGTTATGATACGCAACTCGGCGCACAAGGCCTGAATCTTTCAGGTGGACAGCGCCAGCGTATTGCCATTGCACGTGCCATTTTGAAAAATGCACCAATCCTGATTCTGGATGAAGCCACCAGTGCACTGGATAATGAATCAGAGTATTTTATCCAGAAAGCATTTGATGCAGCCATGCAAGACCGGACAACGATTGTGATTGCCCATCGTTTATCAACCATTGAAAATGCAGATCGCATTGTGGTGATGGACAACGGTAGCATTGTCGAGCAAGGTACGCACGCAGAGTTGATTGCTAAACATGGTGCTTACTATCAATTGCATCAGCGTAATTTCGAGGAAAATTGATCTATGTCATTTGCACAATTGATTCAGGATGCCTGGAACAAACAGGCCAAGTGGTTGATTGTGCTTAGACCTTTGTCATGGATTTATCGTGGTGGTTTTTTACTGAATAAAAAACTGTACCAATGTGGCGTTAAAGCCAGCTATCAATCTCCAGTTCCGGTGATGGTGATTGGTAATATTACCGTTGGTGGCAGTGGTAAAACACCATTGCT
Source organism: Acinetobacter sp. CS-2 (assembly GCF_016599715.1). Lineage (NCBI taxonomy): Bacteria > Pseudomonadati > Pseudomonadota > Gammaproteobacteria > Moraxellales > Moraxellaceae > Acinetobacter > Acinetobacter sp. CS-2. The sequence continues at coordinate 1,868,469 of NZ_CP067019.1, read as the reverse complement.
GATTCAGCTGGTCAATTACCTACAAAGTCAAAATGTTCGTGTCGGTGTCATCAGTCGCGGTTACGGTGGAAAAGGACCTTTTCCTGCTTATGTGGATTTGGAGTCAGTTCCTGAAGTGGTAGGGGATGAACCCTGTCTGATTGTTCAGTCTACCGGTGTGCCCATGGTAGTGGGATCAAACCGGCAGCATAGTATTGAATATTTGTTGTCAAAACATGAGCTGGATTTAATTATCAGTGATGACGGTTTGCAACACTGGGCTTTAGCACGACAAATTGAGTGGATTGTGCTGGATCAGAATCGTGGTCTGGGTAATCAGAAGTTATTGCCTGAAGGATATTTACGCGAACCGCCAAGCCGCTTAACCACAGCAACCGTTATTGAGCATGCCAGTCAGCCAAATTCTGCCCTGAATATGCATTTAGAAATTGCTGCTCCTTATTTGCTTAATGATGCGGTAGATGAAAGATCTTTTAATCCGACGGATAATTTTTATGCCGTGGTTGGTATTGGTTTTCCACAGCGTTTTTACAACACTTTAGATTCCATGGGGATTCATCAGTTTCAGTGCCATGAATTTCCTGATCATTATGATTACGAAATTACGGATCTGCAGTTTGAAGATAACAACCCCATTATTACCACGGAAAAAGATGCAGTAAAACTGCTGCCATTATTAAAGCAAAATCCAAATTTTAAACGGGAAATCTGGGTGGTTCCTGTTGAAGCAGTGCTTTCGCCACAGTGCTATGATGTTTTGCATCAACAGTTACAGCAACTCGGTATTCAAATTTCTTAAGGTTCATTGTTTATGAAACATATTGTTATTCCAGCACGTTTTGCAAGTTCCCGTTTGCCGGGCAAGCCACTATTGGAAATTCATGGTCGTCCCATGATTCTACGTGTGGTGGATCAGGCAAAAAAAGTGGCTGGTTTTGATGATTTATGTGTGGCAACCGACGATGAGCGTATTGCAGAAGTGTGCCGTGCAGAAGGCGTGGATGTTGTCATTACAAGTGCAGATCATCCTTCTGGCACCGACCGTTTAAGTGAAGTTGCCCGCATTAAAGGCTGGGACAGTGAAGACATTATTGTCAATGTACAAGGTGATGAACCTCTGCTTCCGGCTCAATTGGTGCAGCAGGTGGCGCAATTGTTGGAATCGCAACCTGAATCTTCCATGTCGACCTTATGTGAGCCGATTCATAGTATGGAAGAGTTTCAGCGCGACAGTATTGTAAAAGTGGTGATGTCCAAATATAACCAGGCTTTGTATTTTAGCCGTGCCACGATTCCTTATGACCGTGATGGTGCAAAACAAGAAATTCAGCAATTACATCAGCAGGCATACCGTCATTTAGGCTTGTACGCCTACCGTGTGAATTTGCTGCAAGAATATGTGTCCTGGGATATGGGTGCGCTGGAAAGACTGGAAAGTCTGGAACAATTACGTGTACTGGAAAATGGTCACCGTATTGCCATTGCCGTTGCAGAAGCCAACTTGCCACCGGGTGTCGATACACAGGCAGATTTGGACCGTTTAAATCAGATGGATGTTTCTTGCTTCGAATAAGGTGGACTCCTCCATGCAAAATAATGTTGCGGCACAAGTCTACCCATGGCAGCAAACGGTTTGGGAGACCTTGACCGGACGCTTTCCCAAACTGGGGCATGGTCTACTTTTTTATGGTAAAAAAGGCTGTGGCAAGGAAGCTTTTGCACAATATTTTTTGGCTTGGGTGCTATGTGCCAATCGTCATGAAAACAATGCCCCTTGTGGTGAATGTGGCAGTTGTTTGTGGTTAAAGTCTGATACCCATCCCAACTATGTTCATATCAGCACCGATGAAGACAATAAAAAGCAGAATGCCAAAATCAAGATTGAGAAAATCCGTGATTTATTGCCCTTTGTGCAGCAAACCGTAGATGGCTGGCGTGTGATTGTGATTGAACCGGCAGAAGCTTTGAATATCGCCTCTGCCAATGCATTACTCAAAACCTTGGAAGAGCCGGGTGATCGGGTAGTCATTATTTTACTGGCCGATCATTACTTAAAACTTCCAGCCACGATTCGCAGCCGTTTGCAGCATTTTGCGCTGGACCGTATTTCTTCTTCGCAAGCAGATGCGTATTTAACCGAGCATTTACCCAATTTAGATCAAATGCAAAAACAACTGTTGATGAATTTATCTAATCAGATGCCATTACAGGCCATGCAGCTGGCTGAAATGGAATGGTTAAATAAGCGACAAGAATTTTTAACGGATTGGCAAAAACTGGTCACGCAAAAAAATATGCCGATGGCGATTGCGACCAAGTGGAATAAAGTCTTAAATTTTAGTGACTTTTCACAAATGTTTGAATACTTGTTGTCAGATTTAATTTGTGTCAAGCTCAGTCAGCAAGTTAAAAATTCCGATCTTGATTTGAGTGCATTATCCGAACAATATACCTTGGAATTTTTATTTGCGGTTTATTCTGATTTGCAGCAAGCTAAACAATATATTGAGCAAAATGTACAAAGCAATTTAGTGCTTGATCAATTGTGTATAAAACTAATGAACATTTAAATATTTTTAAGGGGAATAAAAATGCAACCACGTATGGGCGGTATTATTCATGCCAATATCCCGGATATAGAAACTTTGTATGCCAGCTATATGCCTTATGTTGTCGGTGGAGGATTGTTTATTCCGACCAAACAGCCGGTTAAGCTTGGTGAAGAAGTGTTTGTGCTGGCAACCTTACCCGAACAATCACAAAAAATTCCTTTAACAGGCAAGGTCATCTGGGTCTCCCAAAAACAAAATGGCATCAAATTACAAGGTTTTGGTATGCAATTGACCGGAGAAAAAGGCGTTTATTACAAATCAGAAGCTGAAAAGTTGCTTACAGGCCTTAAGTCTGAAGGTCGAACTAGTTACACTATGTAGATATTTAAAAGATTTAGGAAATCACTGTGTTTGTAGATACTCACTGCCATTTAACCATGCTGGATCTAACGCCTTATGATGGCAATCTGGACTTGGCATTAGCTCAGGCGCGTGAAGCAGGGGTATCCAAATTCATGACTATCTCTGTTGATCTGGATGACCATATCGAGCTGGCTAAAATTGCCTCACGCCATGCTGATGTGGGCTACAGTGTGGGTGTTCATCCCTGTGAAGACCCTGCGGTCATGGCACGTGCCACTACAGATTATCTGATTGAACTGGCACAGCCTGAAAAGGTCTGGGCGATTGGTGAAACCGGCCTGGATTATTTTCATAGCACCGATTTTATTGCTGAACAAAAAGAATGTTTTGCCCGCCATATTCATGCCTCACAGGCAGTAAAAAAACCGGTGGTGGTGCATACCCGTGCAGCGAAACACGATACAGTCGATATCATTCTGGCTGAAAAATCCACGCATGGTATTTTGCACTGTTTTACTGAAGACTGGGAAACCGCAAAAGCTGTGCTGGATTGTGGTTATTATGTGTCATTTTCCGGAATTGTCTCTTTTAAAAATGCGCAGGATTTACGTGATGTGGCCAAGCAGGTTCCACTAGATCGGGTGCTGATTGAAACCGATAGTCCTTATCTGGCACCGATGCCATATAGAGGAAAATCTAATGAACCAAAATACGTGCCTTATGTAGCCAAAGCCCTAAGTGATGTATATGATAAGTCTGTTGAGGAAATTGCTTTCATTACAATGCAAAACTTTGAAAACCTCCTTAATTTAAAGTAAATAAATTAAATTGATATAAGCGCAGAAGAGAATTACAGAGTGAAGATGGATCGTCAGGCTCAGTTTCGAGCAAGAGAAGCGTTAATTTTTCAGGTTGCAGAGCAGTTGCTGTTAGAAAATGACGAATCAGGGATGACACTAGATGCGTTGGCAGCAGAACTCGATTTGGCGAAGGGAACTCTATATAAGCATTTCCAGAGTAAAGATGAACTGTACATGCTTCTGATTATTCGTAATGAGAACATGTTGCTCGAGATGATTAAGGATGCAGAGAAGGCTTTTCCCGAGCATTTGGCATTCTTTATGTTGCATCATTTACATCATCCTGAGCGCACGGTACTGTTCCATCAAATTGAAGAACGTTTATCTACGACCGGTATTGGGATCAATCTACTATTTAGTGAACTGTATCAGGTCAGAAAACAGCGTTTACGGATTATTATCCGTATGACTGAAAGCTATCTGGAAAGTATTCAAAGCAGCATGTCGACACGCGATTATCTGGCCTCTATTTGGGCCCTAACTCATGGTGCTGCGGCTATTCTAAATTCCAGTTTTTACCAGCGTTATTTGGGTTCACGTGACACATTGCGCGTAGCCTATATTGATCAGGCACTGGCAATGCCAAAACAGGTCAGTTCTGCGGAACAGTTTGCTTAAAGGTATGCCATGAAGCCAATCCGACCATTATCAGTTCGTGGTTTTACCTTAATCGAGTTGATGGTGGTTATTGTGATTATGGCAATCATGGCTTCTTTAATTTTGACCAATATTAACGGGGTAGACCAGCGTAAAGCGATGCAGGCACGGGAAGTGTTTATTATGGATTTACGCAGGATTAACCGTGAAGCCAATGATCAGGCGCGCATTTTTGCCCTGGATGTGCACAGCGCGACAGATGTATTGCCGTTCAGTTACGGGGTGGTTGAATACATCATTCCTTCCATTCAAACTGTAGCCCCACAAATTGTTGAAGAAAACAAAAAATGGCAACCATATGCGGAATTTGCTCAAAGGGCTTTACCCGAGCATGTTTCTTTTAGCATCACTTCACTCGATCATGCTTATGAAAATGCCAATAATGAGGATTTATTGAATTCGAATGCACCGCAGCTGTTGTGGTTGGGCAATGGCGAGGCCAAACCGGTACGGATTCAATTTTATTTTGAACAGCGTCCGATTGGGGAAGAAATCGAGATTGATCATTTGGGTAAAATCAATGAACGCTAGATACTCCAGGCATAGCTTTTGGTTATGTGCAGCATCGAAACAGCGTTTTACTCATCGCTGCTCAGGTTTTACGCTATTGGAAGTCATGGTTGCTTTGGCGATTTTTGCCACTGCTGCAATTGCTTTTACCAAAGTGGCAATGCAATACACCCAGGCAACATCCAATGCCATTTTAAGAACCAAGGCGCAATTCGTAGCCTTGAATGAAGTCGCCGTGATGGAAATCAATCAGGAATGGTTGCAGGGAACCCAATCCAAACAGGTCACCCAGCAAGGTGAAACCTGGCAAATTGACAAATCTGCGCAATTGACCATTAGTCCAAATGTACAACGCATAGAAGTACAGGTCAGTTTGTTTAATGTGAAAAGTGGCAAGGTTGAATCGGGAGTGACGCATTTGGTTTTCTTCAACCCGAAGGCCAAAGCATGAAAAAGCAGACTACGAAAAATAAAAAAGGTTTCACTTTGGTTGAACTTTTGGTGGCAATTGCCATCTTTAGTGTGCTTTCCGCATTGGGCTGGAAAGTCTTTGATTATTTAATTAAAGTCAAAGACCGTAATGCTGAACATGAGATCAATTTGGGTCAGCTGCAGGAAGCCTACCAGCAAATTCTGCGTGACACCGTTCAGGTTGTGCCACTGAATGCCAATATCAATGGCGATATTCAGCCTGCTTTGGTTTTGCAAAATGGTCGATTTAATTTTAGTAAAACCGGGGTCACTGATCCTTTACAGCAAGGTATTTCTCCGGACGAGCGCGTGGAATATCAATATCGTGCCGATGAAAAGAAACTGTACCGACTGAAATACCGTCATTTAAACAGTACAGGGCGGGATCAGCCTGAATCCAGTGTGCTGTTAAATGATGTTGACCAGTTTCAAATTGTGGTGTTGAATCCGAATGAACTCAATGCATGGCCAGAGGGTCAGGTAGATTTAAACGATGTCACACAAAAACAGATCTTGCCGAGGGGCATTAAAATTAAACTGACCGTCAAAGATGTGTCCTATGAGTGGATTTTCAGTTTATTAAATACCGATTATTTAAAACAGCAAACTGGCACTTCAAATAACAATGCAAATAGCGATACAAATAACTCTACATTATAAGGTTTGGTCCAATTGAACATAAAGTCGCAACAGGGTGTTGCCTTAATTACGATTTTGGTCATGGTGGCATTAGCCACCATCCTGGCTGCGACCATTGCCAAAAGACAGGCCAATACAGCTGAAAATACGGCATATTTAATGCGCCAAAATCAATCCTTGCTATATGCCAAAAGTGCTGAAGCCTTTTTTTCAGAGCTTTTGGTCGATGATGCTGAAAATGCTGGTGCTATTGATCATTTACAGGAAAACTGGGCCAAACCGATGCCGGCTTTTCCTGTAGAGGACGGTTTTATTGCGGGCACTTTAGAGGATCAATCAGGCAAATTTAATTTAAACAGCTTGGTGAATATGGATGGTACGCCCAATCCTCAGGCAAAAGCATGGTTTGAAAAACTGCTGCTACGTGTGGGATTACCTGAAAAGTTAACTGAGGCAGTGATTGACTGGCAAGATGCCGATAATGAAACCATTGGCTCGATGGGTGCAGAAGCCAGTTATTATCAGGGATTGGCACAAGGTTATTTACCGGCAAACAGTAAATTCCATAATGTGGAAGAACTGAAACTGGTACGTGGCTTTGAGGGAAAAAAATATCAGCAAATTGCTGATTATGTCAGTGCTGTTCCAACCATGGATAGCAAGATAAACATTAATACAGCTCCGGCGATGCTGTTGGCCAGTCTTGATCCCAAGCTGGATATCAAGGCGGTGCAGCAGGTTTTACAACAGCGCCAGGCCAAGTTGGAGCATTTTTCCAGTGTGAATGAGTTATGGGGTATTGAGCCGTTTAGTCAGGTTGGTGCCGATGTGAGAAGTGAGACAAGCAATTTGCTAGATGTAAAATCTGCGTATTTTAAAGCCAAAATTGAAGTGCAGCTCGGCGGACGTAAACGCCAGTTCAGTAGTGATCTGGTACGAAAAGATAAGTCGGTGTATATCGCATCTCGCAGCATGGCTCCATTCTAATCAGATCCCGAGATATGATGAAAAATGAGAAACACATCCATTCAACTGCATGTGTTTCTCCAATGCTATTGAACAGTAAAATTAATGTTCAGAATTTCACTTTTGCTTTATAACTTTCACTTTTGCTTTATAATCAAATTTAATTCACAGATTTTTGATTGCATCACGGCACATGTTAATTCGTAAGTTATTTAAGTTTGAAAATGCTCATATTGTGCGAAACTGCACATCAGATCGCTGTAAGCGTTCGATTCATGGTCATAGCTATAAAGTTGAATTGTTGCTTAAAGCGTCCAAGCTTGATCATGGTCAAATGGTCTATGATTTCGGATTATTAAAAGGCGTAATCAAAGATATTTTTGACAGTTTTGATCATGCGATCTGCTTCTGGCAATATGATGATGCTGAATATATTGCCGCTTGCAAAAAATTTAGTGCCCGCTGGGTATCTTTACCTGTTTCACCTTCTGCAGAACAGTTCTCACGCATTTTCTTCTATCTGGCACAACAGGTGCTTGCATCGACCATTACCCAAAATGGGGAAGGCGACGTAGAGGTTTATTCGGTGATTGTGCATGAAACCGATACCGGTTATGCGCAAAGCTTTATTGAAGATATTGAAAATGAACAAATGGGTGTGCTCAGTCTTGACCAGATTGTATTTTCTGAACAGGTCCAAGCGGAATGGGCAGATCCTGGAATGTATGAAAAATTACAACAAGGCATTAAATTCCAGAATCCAGCGGTCGATCTTCAAGTACAAATTTGAAGAAAATGAAAAAAGTTTGGGCTGGTCAAAAAATTAGGAAGCAAGTATGTCTTTAACGGAACAACAGCAAGCTAAACTCGATAAAATCCAGTTGGATGCAAGTTGGAAAAATGCATTGAGCGATTTTTTGCTCAGTGCCAAAATGGATGATCTAAAACAGTTCTTGCTGACTGAAAAACATGCCGATAAAATTATATATCCCCCTAATTCACTCATTTTTAATGCCTTAAATACAACACCTTTCAACCGTGTTAAAGTCGTTATTCTGGGTCAGGATCCTTATCATGGGCCCAATCAGGCACATGGATTAAGTTTTTCAGTACAAAGAGGGGTTGCATTACCGCCATCTTTACGTAATATTTTCCATGAATTAAATACTGATCTGGGTATTCCTGTTCCCAAGCATGGTGATTTAACCCGTTGGGCTGAACAAGGTGTGTTATTGCTCAATGCGGTATTGACTGTTGAAGCAGGACAGCCGACATCACACCAAAAACGTGGATGGGAGGATTTTACTGATCATGTGATTGATGCTTTAAATGAGCAGTGTGAACATATCGTGTTTATCCTTTGGGGAGCCTATGCACAACGTAAAGGACAACGTATCGATCAAAATAAACACTTGGTATTGAAAGCTGCACATCCTTCTCCTTTGTCAGCAAATCGTGGTGGTTTTTTTGGTTGTAAAGTATTTTCAAAAGCAAATAATTATCTGAAACAAAATGGCATTGAGCCGATCAATTGGCAGCTGGACGCATGACACAATCTCCTGAACTAAAAAGTTATCATCCTGATCTGATTGTAGAGGAAGCAATCAACGGCTGGCGCATTGTTCGCCTGAACCGGCCGAAATCTCTACATGCCCTGGATGAATCTATCGTTACTGCACTCTTAGAAGTGTTCCAAGATTTTCACCATGATGATGCGGTAAAAGCGATCTGGCTGGATTCGACCACCCCGAAGGCTTTCTGTGCTGGTGGTGATGTCCGTAAACTTCGTCAGTTGGTCATTAATGATGAAGTTGCAACCGCAAACAAATTCTTTGAACAAGAATATGCGCTAGATTTATTGCTGCATAACTATGCCAAGCCAGTACTGGTTTGGGGTGAAGGTTATGTGATGGGTGGTGGTCTGGGCCTGTTTATGGCTGCACCATTCCGCCTGGTGACGCCTTATTCGCGTTTGGCAATGCCTGAAATTAATATCGGCCTGTATCCGGATGTCGGTGCGACACGCTTCTTGGCCGATCGAGGCGCGATTGGTCTGTTTACTGGTTTAACTGGTTCCATTATGACCTCTGCCGGTGCATATGGGATTGGCTGGGCAACCCATATTTGTGATGCGCAGCGTGATAATGTGCTGGACAAAGTGCTGAATATTGATTGGGGACATTATCCTGCAGGGGATTTTCGTGCCATTGATGATACTTTAAATAGTATGCACCGTCCGGTAGGTCCCGGACCTTTACAAAATTCACTGGATGTCATTCATAGCGTTTGCCGTGGGGTGAACTTTGAACATGACTATGAATCTATTATCGGGCTGAGTGATGCACGCAGTGATTGGCTTCGTCAAGCGAGTGAAAATCTGCAAAAAGGTTCGCCTACTACAGCAGCATTAACCTGGTTATTATGGCAGTGGGGCAAGCGTGTTCATTCTTGGAATGAAGTTTTTGAGCTTGAAACGCAAATCTCCAACTGGAAGATTCGTCACCCTGATTTCGTCGAAGGTGTACGGGCGCGTCTGGTTGATAAAGACCTGTCTCCGGAATGGATAAAAGGCAGTGATTTCTCTTTAAAAACCATCTTGTCTGACTGTCCGCCTGTGACCAATATTCAAAGCTGGAATGATCTGTTGAAGCATTACGGTATCATCAGTTAAGCAGATGACTGATGCTACACAATTGACTGATGAATACTGGATGCAATTTGCGTATGAGCAGGCTGCTATTGCCGCTTCAAAACAGGAGATTCCTGTGGGTGCAGTCATCGTCAGTCAAAATCAGATTATTGGTGCAGGACATAATGCACCTATTTCTTTAAATGATCCCACGGCTCATGCTGAGGTTCAGGCTTTACGCCAAGCCTGTACAAATCTGAATAACTACCGATTACCTGAAGACGCGGTACTTTATGTGACTTTAGAGCCGTGTACCATGTGTGTTGGGGCTTTGATTCATGCACGGGTCTCCAAGGTCGTGTTTGGTGCCACTGAACCGAAAGCAGGTTCCTTAATTAGCGTGCGTCGATTATTTGAAACCGGTTACTACAATCATGTTTTCGAGTATGAGGCAGGGTGTATGCAAGAACAGTGTTCCCAGCAGCTCAGCAATTTTTTCAAGATGCGCCGTGAGCAAAAAAAATTGCAGAAGTTACAAGAAAAATCTCTAAATAATCAAAATCATTAATTAAAATCATATAAACTATAATGACAATGAGTATTGTCAATAAAAATCAGGATAAGTCATGAATTCTATTCAAGTAAAAAAAGAATTTAACGCACCCATCGATCAGGTTTTTGATTTGCTATCAAAGCATGCCACCTACAATGTAGCTTTTGCACCGATTCAGGTTGAACGGATTAAAGATTCTACAGATCCTGAGCGTCGGGATGGGGTGGGTTCGGTACGCCGTATGGGTTTTGGTCCCGTCAAGCCTTTACGGGAACAGATTACCTTGCTGGAACCGAATCAGCGTATCGAATACCAGATTGTGAAAAACCCTTTGGTGAAACACCATTTGGGCATTATCGAGTTTGAGGCTAAAGATGATGACAAAACCTTGGTTACCTATACCATTGAATTGCAGGCACGTGCACCTTTTATCAGTAAATTAATCCTTGCACAGCTTAAATCTGCGATTAAACTAGGTTTTTCGAAATTAGCTAAAACTGTATAGGGTAAAGTGGAAAATTAATGACAGTTCAAATTATTACCATAGATGGGCCGAGTGGTTCCGGGAAAGGCACACTTGCGGCTAAACTGGCAGCACATTATCAATTTCATTTGCTTGATTCGGGTGCTCTATATCGTCTGCTCGGGCTGTCATTACATCAACAGGATTTACTCGATAGCCTGGATTCCGAACTGGAGCAGTGCATTAAAATTGCAACAAATTTAGACATAAAATTTGTGACGACTGAATCTGGTACCCGAGTTGAGCTTGATGGTGAAGATGTGACCCAAACTATCCGTACCGAACGGGTGGGAGAGTTTGCTTCAAAAGTTGCGGTAGTTCCTGAGCTTAGAGCAGCGCTATTGGAACGTCAACATGCATTTGCACAAGCTCCGGGACTGGTTGCCGATGGCAGGGATATGGCAACTTCCATTTTTCCGCAAGCTCAAGCAAAAATTTATCTGACGGCATCGGCTGAATCCCGAGCGGAGCGACGAGTAAAGCAGTTGCAGGGGATGGGGCTAGATGTTAAAATGAACGACATTTTAGCTAATATACAAGCTCGAGACAAAAGAGATATGGAGCGCACGGTCGCACCACTCAAACCGGCAGCAGATGCATATATTATTGATAGTTCAGAATTGAATATCGATGAAGTATTCAAATTGATGACCCATTTTGTCGACAAGCAGTTAGCTAATTAACGAATTTTCAGCAAAAGCATAGCTAGATCAGTTTATTACGGACTATGTGGAAGCTTAATTAAACCGGCCTTGTCTGATCCAAGACCGCTGACTTATCAGGTATATCATGACCGAATCTTTTGCAGCCCTCTTTGAAGAAAGCGAATTAAACCTCAACGTTGAAAAGGGTGCAGTCATCCAAGGCGTTGTAGTAAATATCGACTCTGACTGGGTAACAGTTGACACTGGCCTTAAATCAGAAGGTATTGTTGACCGCGCTGAATTCTTAAACGACCAACGTGAACTTGAAGTTCAAGTTGGCGATACTGTTGATGTTGTTGTTGAAGCTCTTGACAACGGTATGGGTCAAACAGTTTTATCACGTGAAAAAGCGAAACGTGCTGAAACTTGGACTAAACTTGAAAAAATCTTTGAAGACGGCGAAATCGTTACTGGTGTTATTTCTGGTAAAGTTAAAGGCGGTTTCACTGTTGACATCGGTCCAGTTCGTGCGTTCTTGCCAGGTTCTTTGGTAGACACTCGTCCTATCCGTGACACAACTCACCTTGAAGGCAAAGAGTTAGAATTCAAAGTAATTAAACTTGATGCTAAACGTAACAACGTTGTTGTATCTCGTCGTGCTGTTATGGAAGCTGAATCTTCAGCTGACCGTGAAGCTCTTCTTGCTCAGCTTGAAGAAGGTCAAACAGTTACTGGTACTATCAAGAACCTTACTGATTACGGCGCGTTCGTTGATCTTGGTGGTATCGATGGTCTTCTTCACATCACTGACATGGCTTGGAAACGTATCAAGCACCCTTCAGAAGTTGTTGAAGTTGGACAAGAAGTTACTGTTAAAGTACTTAAATTCGACCGCGAACGTAACCGCGTATCTTTAGGCCTTAAACAATTAGGCGAAGATCCATGGTTAGCGATCATGAACCGTTACCCTAAAGGTTCTATCGTTAAAGCGCGCGTAACTAACCTTACTGACTACGGTTGTTTCGCTGAAATCGCTGAAGGCGTTGAAGGTTTAGTACACGTTTCAGAAATGGACCACACTAACAAAAACATCCACCCATCTAAAGTTGTTCAGATCGGTGACGAAGTTGATGTTATGGTTCTTGAAGTGGACGAAGAACGTCGTCGTATTTCTCTTGGTATCAAACAAACTCGTGCTAACCCATGGGAAGAGTTTGCTAAAGACCACGACAAAGGTGAAAAAGTTTCAGGTACGATCAAATCAATCACTGATTTCGGTATCTTCATCGGTTTACCAGGCGGTATCGATGGTCTAGTTCACTTGTCTGACATCTCTTGGAACGAACAAGGCGAAGAAGCTATCCGTCGTTACAAGAAAGGTGACACTGTTGAAGCAGTTATCCTGTCTGTAGATGCTGAAGGCAACCGTATCAGCCTTGGTATCAAACAAATGAACAGCGATCCGTTCAACGATTTCTTGGCTGCTAACGAACGTGGTGCGCTTGTTAAAGGTACTGTAACTGCAGTTGACGCTCGTGGCGCGACTGTTAAGTTAGCTGACGAAGTTGAAGCGACTCTTAAAGCATCTGAAATCAACCGCGACCGCGTTGAAGATGCAACTAAGTTCCTTGAAGTTGGTCAAGAAGTTGAAGCTAAGATTATCAATGTAGACCGTAAATCTCGCTCTATCAACTTGTCTATCAAAGCGAAAGACGAAGCTGAAGAGAAAGAAGCGGTTGCTAACTTGAAAACAGCTGCAGCTGGTCAAGACAATGGTCCTAAGACTATTGGTGATTTGATCAAAGCTCAAATGGGTAACTAAGTAGATGTTAAAATGTATTGTTAATGTAAATTAACTAATACTTTTTACACAAATACTGTAAACGGTAGCGTAGTATTAACTTATTACGCTACCGTTTTGTATTTAAACAGGTTATTATCGTTTCATCTACAAAGTAGCTTGATAATTAAAGAGGTCGCAGATGACTACTGAAGCACTGAATAAGTCTGACTTAATAGAGCGAATTTCCCTAAAAAATCCACACTTGGCAGAACCTTTGGTTGAAGAAGCTGTTAAGATTATGATTGATCAAATGATAGCCGCATTATCATCTGATAATCGTATTGAAATCCGGGGTTTTGGCAGTTTTGCTTTGCATCACCGTGATCCACGTGTGGGGCGTAATCCTAAAACAGGTCGATCTGTTGAAGTAGCTGCGAAAGCAGTTCCGCATTTTAAACCTGGCAAAGCATTGCGTGATGCAGTAAACGAATCGGTACAGTAATAAAAAATTTATGGGGTGTTTATGCGTTACATTTTAGTCGCATTGCTCATTGTACTTTTTGGCTATTCATTGGCTCTTGTGCTGCAAAATGGTACTGAACTTTCAGTTGACCTGTTGTTTACACAGGTACCGGCAATGCGTTTAGGTTTATTGCTGTTATTAACCTTGGCATTAGGTGTGGCATTGGGTTTGTTGTTAGGGGTACAAATTTTCCGGGTATTTCAAAATAATTGGGAAATTAAGCGACTACGTAAAGACATCGAACATCTTCGAAAAGAACAAATACAGGCTGCACAACTGGCAGCAGCTGAGGCAGCAGCTCATAGCAGACATGAAAAAACAGTTTTAGACATTCATTCGAATGATCGTTCGTCTAATCCCTTGTAGTGCTGTGTGTTAACGATAATGTTTGGGTTTTAGCCAGCCAGCTTGAAACCGAAACATTGAATAAATTTTGGGACACCCTAAAGTAAATGCTTCAGGGTGTTTTTTATTTTTACAAGCTAACCTTATAAGGAAAATTTAAAGCAATAACGTCAATCAACTAATTTTTTATCACTTTGTTAAACTTTGGAATACCTTTTATAATAAGCTTTCTTTTTTGTCTGAGCGAAGGTAAGTCTCTTGAGTATCATTGTTGCACTGGATGCTAAAAGCCAATATGACGCATTAACGATTGCAGAGCAGTTAGACCCTGCATTATGTCGGGTGAAAGTTGGTAAAGAGCTATTTACTCATGAAGGCCCAAATGTAGTAAAGGCATTACATGACAAGGGTTTTGAAGTTTTCTTGGACTTGAAGTTTCATGATATTCCCAATACTACGGCTCAAGCCGTATGTGCAGCAGCAGACCTAGGTGTTTGGATGGTGAATGTGCATGCATCAGGTGGCCGTAAGATGATGGAAACCTGTGTAGAGCGATTAAAAGCCGGTAACTATAATACGCAGCTGATTGCAGTGACTGTACTGACTTCAATGGGGCGTGAAGATTTAAAAGATATTGGTTTAGATGTTGAACCATTTGAACAAGTGCAACGTCTTGCAAAACTCACTCAGGAAAGTGGTCTGGATGGGGTGGTTTGTTCTGCTCAGGAAGCCAAAATGCTGCGTGAAATTTTAGGCCAGGGCTTTGCTTTAGTCACTCCTGGTATTCGTCCGGCAGGTTCAGCTGCGGATGATCAGAAACGTATTGTCACCCCTAAGCAAGCCATGCTGGATGGTTCTACACATTTGGTGATTGGCCGTCCAATTACCAAGTCGGACAATCCGCGTCAAATGCTAAAAGATATTTTGGCGACCTTGTAACTTTACACCCTCTCCCTTGCGGAGCAGTACTCCTCATCTCCCAAAGGGAGAGAGAACGTCTCATTATTGTAAAAATGGACAAGTTCTCCTTCTGGGAGATGAGGTAGGTGAGGGATAAATATAAAAATTAAACTGCTGCCAGCACACTCACCAATATGGGCGCTAGTATAGAAAGAATAAAGCCGCTGACCATGGCGTGTGGAATAAAATCATTGCCACAGGCCTGTTTTACCATCGGCAAAGTGACATCCATTGCTGTTGCTCCTGCTGAAGAAATTGCAGAGCGTGGATAACGCCAACCGATAATATACATAAACACAATTGCCAATATTTCTCGAAACAGGTCATTCATCAGTGCAATACTACCAAGATGGGCATTTTTGAGTTCTGTGACCACAATACCAGTCATGGAATAAAAGCCATAACCTTGGGACAGCATGATGAGATCTTTTAAACTGATGTCTTGAATCAGTGTAGCTGTAACGAAAGCACCCAGTAGTGAACCGGCTATACAGCCCAATGGCACCAGTAAAATTTTCCAGTTCAGCCAGGATCGGTCTAAGGGTGAATAGGCAAGATCCAAGCCAATCATGAACATGAACGCCAGTAATAGGTTCCAGGTACTTATATGCAATGTGTAGCCCATGTAGGCTGTAGATTCAGAAAGTACATAACCTAATAGTAAGGCAATAAAAGCATAACTGATATTGATCAGGGATTTGCTCACAAGGCTCATAGACACTTTGCCGTGACTCGGTTGATAACCCAAAAGCCTGAATAACACATAACAGCAGAGGAATGCGCCGAGGCTGGTGAGTATGGCTAAAACAGCGGCCTGATTCAGGATTTGCCAAGGCTGAGCAATCGTATGTAATGTTTGCCTAAACTCAATGGCAATAGCAATCAGCAGAATATAGGTAAAATAGGGCAGAATCTTAAAAGCAAGATGCACAAGCCAGTGAGGTAAGCGTCTTGCCAAAACAAATCCGAGCACTAAACAAAGCAGTAACTGGAAAATCAACCAAAAGGATTGCATAAAGAATTAAGCAGCTAATAAATACCTGTTTATTATGACCGTTAAATATTTAGGCTGCACGACTTCCAGCTGTTTTATTTAGCAGACGGAAGTCAGCAGGATTAAGCTTTTTTGTCTGTAGCCAGTATTTCCAGGTATAAGTAGGCCACAGGGCAAAGTTCTTGCCGCTATCTTGCTGGTACCAGCTCACACAGCCAGATTGCCAGACTGTGCCATCAAGCAATTTTTGTACACGCTGGTTGAATCGGTCTTGTACCTGATCTTTAACCACAATGGCATGACTTTGCGTGTTTTTAACCAGTTCAATCATTTGTAGAATATAGTTCACCTGAGATTCAATCATAAAAATCACGGAGTTGTGTGCCAAAACCGTATTAGGTCCCAGCAACTGAAATAAATTGGGAAAGCCTTTGGTACACATCCCATAGAAGCTTTCTGCACCCTCCTGCCAGGCACCGCGCAAATCTTGTCCGTGTTCACCACTACATTGAAATGATTTTAGATAGATGCGTGGATCGGTAATAAAACCGGTTCCATAAATTAAGCAATCAATCTTACGTTCTTTGCCATCTTTGGTAATGATGCTGTTTTCAGTAAATTCCTGAATAGCCTCGGTCACCAGTTCAACATTGCTTCGGTTAAAAGTGGGATAGTACTTATTGGATACCAAAATACGTTTGCATCCCATGATGTAATCAGGTGTCAGTTTTTGCACCAGATTTTTGTCTTTGACCTGAAACTTGATAAAAGCTTCTGCCAGTTTTTGGGTGTATTTCATCACTGCAGGTTGAACAATGGGAACCACGCGAGATTCATTGGACCAATATAAGCGTGCCCGGTGCAGTTTCCTAAACCAGTCTAGTTTTTTAAATAATTTCTTTTCAACATTCCAATAGCGGCGTTCATCTCTAGGAATGACCCAAGCCGCAGTACGCTGGAACACATAGAGTTGCTTAACTTTAGCTGCAATTTCTGGAATGTATTGAATTGCACTCCCACCTGTCCCAATTGAAGCAACATTTTTGTCTGTCAAGTCATATTGGTGATCCCATTGTGAGGAATGAAAAACTTTACCCTGAAACTTTTCAATGCCCTTGATATGAGGGATATGGGGTACATGTAAAGGGCCGGATGCAAAAACCACAAATTGAGCAATTAAAGTTTGTTCATTATTGAGGATGAGTTTCCAGTCACAACTTTGTTCATTGTATTGGGCAGCCAGAACTTCACAATTAAATTGGCAATATTTTTCCAGGTTAAAGCCAGTGACTAAATCTTGTATATATTTAAAGATTTCGGGTGCTTCAGCATAGCGTTTTGACCAGTCGCTTTTGGGGGCAAAAGAAAGGGAATACATATGGGACTGGACATCGCAGGTTGCACCGGGATATTGGTTTTCGCGCCAGGTTCCCCCTACATCACTGGCTTTTTCCAGGATCACAAAATCATGCATATTGCTTTGTAGTAGACGTATAGCCATCGCCAAACCGCCAAAGCCTGCACCAATGATAGCGATTTTTGTTTGTGTTGGCATAGATTGCTGCAGTGTTTGATTGTGCATTTTTTATTGGCCTTATTGCTTCTATTATTTTTGTATCTTATAGCAAGGGTGAGATAACCGACATGATAGCCATGACAGAAAAATTGATAGTTTCGGCAATTTGCAAGCATGAAAAATTATAGTAAAAATTAAGAGGTTATTTTGATGTGATCCTGCTATGAAACGTTCCATTCTCGGCTTGATGTATTTAATTCAAGGCATGCGTAAAGCTGGGATTGCTGTTGATCCAAAACTTCAAAGTATTGGACTGCGTGCGGATGCATTGGATCCTAGCTCAATTATTCATCCAGGTCTGGAATGGGATGTGCTTAAAGTTATTGGGCAGGATGTGGCACCAGAAAAAGGTCTGTTTATTGGGCAGCATTATGCACTTGCGGGTTATGGTCCTTTACTGATGTTATTGGTTACCAGTGAAAATATCCGTACTGCTTTAGAGCAGGGGATTCGCTATCAGGCATTAACTCATTTAACAGGTGTGTTGAGTTTAAAATATAAAGCTCAAAAGATGGCTTTGTGCTATGTACCTGAAGATTTAAACAGTGATCTCGGACTGTTGCGAGCACAATGTGAAATATCGGGAACTTATAAATTTATTCAAGATCTGTATAACATGATGGGCTTAAGTATTCCCCGAATGCAGATTGAACTGCCGTTTGTGCTGCCTGAAAATCAGCAGGATCTAGATGTCTATCAGGATTACTATGGTGCTGAATTACAGTTTACTGCCGAGTATGCAGAATTCTGGTTTGATGATGCTGTGTTAAATGTACAAATTCCTTCAGCAGATAAAATGACCTTTAATCTTTATGAGAGCAAATGTATTGCTGAGTTGGAGCGTTTAAAGATGAATAAATCTGTACCCTCCCTGGTGCAGCGTGTGCAAGATTATCTAGAGCTGCAAGCAGGTGTAATGCCTAGCATGGCAGAGACGGCACAAGCGCTGCAAATTCCAGAACGTACGTTGCGGCATCAACTGCAACAGTTGCAAAGCAGTTATAAACAGATACGTGAACAATTGATTAAAGACAAGGCATTAAGATTGATGGAATATAAAGAATATTCCATTGAAATGATTGCAGAATTGCTGGGTTATTCAGAGCCTGCAGCTTTCAATCATGCCTTTAAACGCTGGTTTGGACAAAGTCCACGCCAGTACTTTAAGTAGTTTTGTAAATAGCCTAAGTATATTAATGCCAAAGTGTTATATATTTCACCTCAACCTTCGCTATACTTTCAATAGCCTAAAATAGTATTCAATCCTATGTCAGATTTAAATTCTAAGCACAGTACAGCCTTTATTCCCTTATCACCTGCGGAGCGCTATGCACAGGCCATCGCGTCTGGTCAGTTCATGCCGGATGAGGCACAGGCGCAAGCTGTACATGAGCTGGATCGCGTTTGGCAAGAGTTGATTCAGCGTTTCAAAGCTTCAAAAAAAGCGTTTCGCCGTTTTCGTCGTCAAACCTCACCACGAGGTGTATATATGTGGGGTGGTGTGGGGCGAGGTAAAACCTGGTTAATGGACCAGTTTTTTGAGTCGATTCCGTTTCGCCGTAAAACGCGCATGCATTTTCATCATTTCATGCAACATGTACATCGTGAGCTGAATAAATTATCAGGGCAGCGAAATCCGCTGGATCAGGTTGCAGACCAGATTTACCAGCAGGCAGTGGTCATCTGTTTTGATGAATTTTTTGTTTCCAATGTCACAGATGCCATGATTCTGAGCGAGTTATTCCAGAAACTGTTTACCCGTGGCATTACCTTGGTGGCGACTTCAAATATTGCACCCGATGGTTTATATAAAAATGGAATCCATCGGGACCGTTTTATCCCCACTATTGAAATGGTGAAAAAATATTGTGTAGTTCTCAATGTGGATGCCGGTGTGGATTATCGTTTACGTGTGCTGAAACAGGCACAATTGTTTAAACATCCATTAACACATGAGCATAAACTCTGGATTGCGCAGCGCTTTACTGCTTTAACCCAGACTCAAACTCAATCCCAAGAACCGATTATCATCAATAACCGTATTGTTGAAACCATTGGTCATACTGAAGATGTGTTGTGGTGTGAATATTCAGAGCTGTGTTTAAAACCGCGCAGTCCGGCTGACTTTATTGAAATCGCCAATATCTATAATACTGTACTGGTCAGTAATGTGCCGCATTTGACCGATTATCTATCGGAAGGTACACGCCGTTTTATCTATCTGGTCGATGAGTTTTACGATCGTGGGGTCAAACTATTGCTGACGTCGGAAGACAGTATTATTGACATTTATCAAGGTGAAAAACTGGCCTTTGAAATTGAACGCACGCGTTCACGTTTACTGGAAATGCAGTCTGACGATTATCTGAACTCTGAACATAGACAAATACAGGGGTCGGCCTCAGAAGCCAGCTAAAGATCAAGCGCCTAAACAGGCGCTTTTTTTTACATAAATTGTTTGAGTGTTTTATCGACATTTTGTTCTATTCGTGGCTTAATCTTTGCTCGACAGTGATAGAAATAGCGTTTTTGGTTGGTTTTAAAACAAAATTCTGCACTTAAGTCTAATTTCGACATTTTAAAAACTTTATAGACTATAAAAAGGTATTCAGGCAGATAATAATGTTGCATTTGTGATCTTTATTTTATTGAGTGATGTTTACATTCATTTATTAGAAAATGATCATTATTTAGGAATGTGATAATACTATTCAGCTAGGTATAAATCGGTATACTAGAATCTCTTGTTATAAAAAGTAGCAATATCAGGAAAGACAATGACTGCACGTATTCAAAAAGGCAAGTTAGCGATTGCTAAAGAACTTTACGATTTCATCGAAAATGAAGCATTACCAGGTTCTGGTTTGGACAGTGAAACATACTGGAAAAACTTTGAACAAGTCGTTGTCGATCTTAGTCCAAAGAACAAAGCACTATTGGCTAAGCGTGATGACCTTCAAGCTAAAATTGATGAATGGCACCGCAACAACAAATTTGAACTCGAAGCTTACAAAGCTTTCCTTACTGAAATTGGCTACTTATTACCAGAAGTAGAAGATTTCCAAATCAGCACAGAAAATGTAGATGAAGAAATCGCATTATTGGCTGGTGCGCAATTGGTAGTACCTGTGCGTAATGCACGTTACTGCTTGAATGCGGCAAACGCACGTTGGGGTTCTCTATACGATGCGCTTTACGGTTTCGACGTAATCTCTGAAGAAGGTGGCGCGGAAAAAGGTAAGGGCTATAACCCGGTTCGTGGCGCAAAAGTTATCGAATTTGCTAAAAACTTCTTAAATGAAACCTTCCCTCTGGCAAATGGTTCGCATGCAGATGCAACCAAATATGCGGTTGAAGGCAAAAAATTAGTTGTGATGCTAAAAGATGGTTCAACAACGACTTTAGCAAAAGAAGGGCAATTTGTAGGTTTCAATGGTGATGAAGCAGCACCAACTGAAATCGTACTTCTAAACAATGGCTTACACGTTATTATTGAAATTGATGCAACCAGCCCGATTGGTCAAACTGACGCTGCTGGCTTAAAAGATCTTGTACTGGAAGCTGCTGTAACCACTATTCAAGACTTGGAAGACTCTATCGCAGCTGTAGACGCTGAAGAGAAAGTTGAAGGCTACCGTAACTGGTTGGGCTTGATGCGCGGTACACTTTCTGAATCAATCGAGAAAAACGGTAAAACCGTGACTCGTACATTGAACCAGGACCGTACTCATAAAAACCTGATTGGTGGTGAAACGACGCTTCATGGCCGTTCATTGATGTTGCTTCGTAACGTGGGTCACTTGATGACAAACCCTGCGATCTTGGTAGATGGTCAAGAAATCTACGAAGGTATCATGGATGCGTTAATCACGCCGTTATTGACTTTTGCTGACATTAAAGGCGAAAACACGATCAAGAACTCGCGTAAAGGTTCTATGTATATCGTGAAGCCAAAAATGCATGGTCCAGAAGAAGTTGCATTTGCAGTTGAGTTATTTGAACGTGCTGAACAGGCACTTGGTTTACCTGCGAAAACTTTAAAAATCGGCATCATGGATGAAGAACGTCGTACATCTGTGAACCTGAAAAACTCTATCGCTCAGGCGAAAGACCGTACCATCTTCATTAACACCGGTTTCATGGACCGTACAGGCGATGAAATCCATACGTTTATGGAAGCAGGTCCATTTGTTCGTAAAGGTGAAGTGAAGTCACAAATCTGGTTCCCGGCTTATGAAAACCGTAACGTGATGATCGGTCTTCAAGCAGGTTTACGTGGTAAGGCACAAATCGGTAAAGGTATGTGGCCAAAACCAGATATGCTTGCAGACATGTACAAAACCAAGATTGAGCATCCAGAAGCTGGCGCAAGCTGTGCATGGGTTCCGTCTCCATCTGGCGCTGTGATTCACGCGATCCATTACCATCAATGCAACGTGTCTGAGCGTCAAAAAGAATTGTTGAATACTCAGCCGTTATCATTAGATGACTTGTTAACTCCGCCTTTAGCGACAGATACTAACTGGACTGCTGAAGAGAAAACTAAAGAGCTTGAAAATAACCTTCAAGGTATTTTGGGTTATGTAGTTCGTTGGGTTGATCTGGGTGTAGGTTGTTCTAAAGTGCCAGACATCAACGATGTTGGCTTGATGGAAGACCGTGCAACCTTACGTATTTCTTCTCAACACGTGGCAAACTGGTTGCGTCACGGTATTGTAAGCAAAGAGCAAGTGGAAGAAGTGATGCAACGTATGGCTAAAGTGGTTGATGAGCAAAACGCAAATGATCCAGCTTATACACCAATGGCACCAGGTTTTGATGGCTGTGCTTACAAAGCTGCATATGACTTAGTCTTTAAAGGTGCTGAACAACCTTCTGGTTATACTGAACCGCTACTTCATGCATACCGTTTGAAATTAAAAGGTTACACAGGGGATTAATCCTGCGTAATCAAGCTACCATATAAAAAGCCTCTTCGGAGGCTTTTTTATTGTCTAAAAGTAACAAAAATCCTTTTATAGCAGGGCACTGGCTAAAAGGAACGTCAACCCATACGCTTAATAATCTCAATCCTTATACTCAAGAACTTATTTTAAAATTGCAGGCTGCCAGCCTTGTCGATGTGGATAGTGCTTATTCGGCTGCAGAGCGTAGTTTTACTACCTGGTCGCAAACGCTTCCATCCGAGCGTAAAAGCATTATCCTCCGAGTTTTGGATGTGGTCAAAAATAGACGCGAAGAAATCATTGACTGGCTCATTCAGGAGTCTGGCAGCACACATTTTAAAGCCAATATTGAAGTAGACGCTGTATTGGGTATTATCAATGAGGCCATCACATTTCCTGAAAGAATGGAAATCCAGAAATTGCAATCTATAGACCCTACTCGCAAAAGCCATGTTGTACGAAAAGCGCTCGGCGTGATTGCAGTAATTAGTCCTTGGAACTTTCCATTTCATCTTAGTATGCGTTCTGTAGTCACAGCCCTAGCGATTGGAAATTGTGTGGTGTTAAAGCCTGCAAGTGATACACCTATTACAGGAGGAATGCTACTTGCCAAAATTTTTGAAGAAGCGGGTCTCCCTGAGGGGGTATTCAGTGTGGTTGCCGGTTTAGGTGGTGAAATAGGGGATTACTTTGTTGAGCACGATACCCCTAAAATGATTTCATTTACAGGTTCAACCTTAGTTGGAAAACGTGTCGGGCAATTGGCAGTTGGTGGTAGCCATCTGAAGCGAATAGCGCTGGAACTGGGCGGTAATGCGCCTTTAGTGGTGCTGGATGATGCTGATCTGGATCTGGCAGTGGAACTCGCTGTGGTGGGACGTTTTTTGCATCAGGGACAAATTTGCATGAGTACCAATCGGGTGATTGTCGATGCTAAAGTTTATGATACTTTTGTTGAAAAACTGGTCATTCGCACTAAAAACATTGTCTACGGTGACCCTGAGCAAGAGGATACTCTCATTGGTCCGATTATTAATGGGACACAAGTTGAAAAAATAAAACACATTATTGCTCAGGCACTGCAAGAGGGGACTAAACTTATCGTGAGAGGCGATATTCAAGATAATGTGGTGCCACCGCATATTTTTATTGATGTCAATCCTGAATCTAGTTTAGCGAAAGAAGAAAGTTTTGGGCCAGTCTTACCAATCATTAAGGCTCAAGATGAAGCCGATGCTTTGCGTTTGGCTAATAACACAGCCTATGGGCTATCCAGCGCAGTATGTACCACCGATCTCGAGCGCGGAACTCGTTTTGCAATGCAGATTGATGCAGGTATGACACATATCAATTCCATAACCGTGGCAGATCAGCCGAATGCACCCTTTGGCGGAGAGCGAAATTCAGGCTTGGGGCGCTTTAATGGACAGTGGATATTGGATGAGTTCAGCCGTACACATTGGTTAACGCTTCCGAATAGTCATGTGAAGTAGAAATGATGTGATTAAAGTTATAATGGAATAAGTTTTAATTTAAATCTTATTGTATGTGCGCTAATTTTAAACCGCTTACTTTAAAGCAGCTTCATGAGTTGAATCTTCCGGATATTCCTTTTGAATATCCGGATGAGGTCTATCCAAATTATGAGTTGCCCTTGCTGTTCAAATCAGCGCAAGGTTTGGAGTGGCGCAAGGTTAATTTTGGGATGGTACCTAAATGGGCTGAAGATAAAACTATTGCCCTAAAAACCTATAATGCTCGAAATGAAACTTTGCTACAAAAACCGACATTTATAAATGCTGCTTCAAAATGCAAATTTGGCGTGATGCCGGTGAGTGAGTTTTATGAGTCAAAATATATTGAGAATAAGCCTCAACGTTGGGGGGTACGCCGAAAGGACGGCCATGCTTTTTATATTGCAGCGCTCTATGAAATTTGCCGAATTGGAGATGAAATTATTTGTTCAGCAACCATGCTTACGATGGATGCCATAAATCACCCTATGATGAAAGATTTTCATGAACCTGGAAATGTAAAACGCTCAGTGATTATTATTCCTCACGAGCGTTTAGAGGAATGGCTAAGTTTTAATTCATCAGATATTCGTTCTTTCGTAGAAGGGTTTCCGGAGGTAGATTTTGAATGTTTACATGTTCCAAAGGCAAAAATCGAAAAAATTAGTCCCCAACTTAATTTTTTCGATTAAGCTAAGATGATTACGATAAATTTTTAAAAATATGTTGCAAGCTTTCCATCATTTTTTCAATTTGTAATGGAGTTAGGCCCTGGTAAGATTGTTTGAGAACTATATTGCTCAGATCTTTAATCTTCAGGGTCATTCGTTGTCCTTTCTCGGTTAAGACAACTCGGGTAATACGGGCATCATCTTCACATGAATAGGTTTCAACCAGTCCTTCATCTTTTAAACGATAGACGATTTTTGTGGTGGTCGACATTTTCGAAATGACCATTTCGGATAGATCTGACACGCTGGCATGAGGTTTGGATTTTAGTGACAGTAAAATACGGCGACGTGAATTGTCCAGACCATATTTTTTCAAAGCGTGATCTAGTTTTTTTACACTTTGTGCATGAACCTGAGTAATCCAGTAGTAAGGGAAGTCTCCTAAATCAAAATTTTCACCAGATAGAAGTAAAAATCTACTATATTTCTTGGGCATTGTTTATTTTCTCCCCATTAATTTTTTATTTATAATTTATTGCTTCAACATTTTTTAGAAAATGTAAAAAATGCATGAATTGTATATTATCTGTAAAGTCCAAAAGAAAAATTCAGTATTAAACCGAAATTTTAAATTTACAGCTCTATTACATTATCGTGATAAATTTTTAAAAATATGTTGCAGGCTTTCCATCATTTTTTCAATTTGTAAAGGGGTTAAACCATCGAATGATTGTTCCAAAACCACATTTGTCAGGTCATTAATTTTCTGAGCCATTTGTTGTCCTTTCTCGGTTAAGACAACTCGGGTAATCCGGGCATCATCTTCACATGAATAGGTTTCAACCAGTCCTTCATCTTTTAAACGATAGACGATTTTGGTGGTGGTCGACATTTTAGAAATGACCATTTCAGATAGATCTGACACGCTGGCACGAGGTTTGGATTTTAAAGCGAGCAAGATACGGCGACGTGAATTGTCCAGACCATATTTTTTCAGTGCATGATCAACATTTTGTACGTATTGAGCATGTACTTGACTTACCCAGTAATATGGAAAATTTTCCAGCTCAAAATTGTCTGTAGATGGTAAAAACTTACTGTATTTTTTTGTCATCTATACTCTTCCCAATAATAATTGTTGTAATTGTATTTTATTATTGTAACTTATTTTTAATAAATTTAAAGTGAAAACGATATCTTTTAAAATATTGTAAAGTAAAACTTAAAAATCATTTGTTTACTTTCGAATTTAACCCGACTTAATGGGCTAAATTTTTAAAAATATATTTTAAACTTTCCATCATTTTTTCAATTTGTAGGGGAGTCAGACCTTCAAAAGATTGTTCCAAAACCACATTTGTCAGGTCATTAATCTTATGTGCCATTTGTTGTCCTTTCTCGGTTAAGACAACTCGGGTAATCCGGGCGTCATCTTCACAGGAATAGGTTTCAACCAGTCCTTCATCTTTTAAGCGATAGACGATTTTGGTTGTGGTCGACATTTTGGAAATGACCATTTCGGAGAGGTCTGATACGCTGGCATGAGGTTTGGATTTTAGTGACAGTAAAATACGGCGACGTGAATTGTCCAGTCCGTATTTTTTCAAAGCGTGATCTACATTTTGTATATATTGGGCATGCACTTGAGTGACCCAATAATAAGGAAAATTTTCCAGAGAGAAATCTTCTGCAATAGAAGGTAAAAATTTACTGTACTTTTTAGTCATGGAGAAAAGCCTCCCTAAGATTGTTGTATTTAATTTGTTGAAAAGCGTCTTATTTAAATCCAATTTTGCCTAACAACGCACATTATTTTTATTGTTATTAATATATCTCAAGTTTTTTATATTGCAATAAGGAAACTTATATTTATAAATTTCCTTACAAAAAGAATTAAAATTGAGCATAAGGGTTAGAAAAGACAGGGCATAACTGTCTTGGTCTTGACGAAATCCGACAATTTGAACGAAATTTAATACATATACGAGGATTTCAGGATTTTGATATGTTCTGAAGATAACGTTGTTCTGGTAATATTGTATTGTAAAATGGCAGGTTTAAGCATTTCAAACTTTTGGGCTGTATGTCTGGGCATGATCTTATTTATGAGGCATTGCACATTATCCTGTAAATTTTAATAATAGAATTAGAAGCTTGCCTATCTTAAGTTTAGCTATCATCTATTCAATTCAATAATCTTGATCATCCTTGATTCGAATGAAAAAGGCTGGGGAACTGGTCTTGTTAATAAAATATTTTCGACATTGGAATTGTACATACAATAAGTCAATCCTGTGTATACAAGTAAATCCTCTAAATAAGTCTTTAAATAAATAATTGTTTAATAATATTTTTTGAATAATTTATTCATTGAAGGATCAATCTTAATTTTCTTAATCTAAAAATCGGATGAGGTCGAAATAAAAGCGTCAAAAGTAAGCTAAATTGCATGGCAGGCTAAGATGAAACTGCTCAAAATACAAAAATTTGATTACAAATTTAATAGATTGTGCATAATAAATTTATCTATTGTTGAAAAGGTCACTTATATGGATCCGTCGCCGTGCCGGTTTAAATTTTTTTTAACCAAATTCTTGAAAACGGAGATATAAACTAATGGAGTTTTTATTAGATCCGGGAATTTGGGTTGGTTTGCTTACCCTTATTGTTTTAGAAATTGTTTTAGGTATTGATAACCTAGTATTTATTGCCATTTTGGCCGAAAAACTTCCTCCAGAACAACGTGATAAAGCACGTGTAGTCGGTCTTTCCCTCGCTTTATTCATGCGCTTGGGCTTATTGTTTGCTATCTCTTGGTTAGTCACTTTGACTAAACCGCTTATTACCGTCTTTGATTGGACATTCTCAGGGCGAGATCTTATTCTTTTATTCGGTGGTTTATTCCTGGTCTATAAAGCTGTGACTGAACTGCATGAAAAAATTGAGGGCAAGCCTGAAGTTAAAGTTACCACTAGTATTGTTTATGCAAGTTTTACCGCAGTTGTTGCACAAATTGTAGTGCTAGACGCGGTATTCTCTCTAGATTCGGTGATTACCGCAATCGGCATGGTCGACAACATCTATGTGATGATGGTGGCCATGATTGTTGCCATGGCTGTGATGTTGCTGGCTTCTAAATCGTTAACTGCTTTTGTAAACCGACATCCGACTGTCGTGATTCTGTGCTTAAGTTTCTTGTTGCTGATTGGTGTTAGCCTGATTGCAGAAGGTTTTGGTTTTCATATTCCGAAAGGTTATATCTATTCAGGTATTGGTGTTGCCATTGCAATTGAAGCATTTAACCAGTTTGGTCAACGTAATATAGCCAAACATGAATCTAAAATTCCATTACGTCACCGTACTGCAGATTCCATCTTGAAAATGATGGGCGGCAAAATGGAAACGGTCACTGACAGTGCCCAACACTTCGAAGCTCAAGAAGCATTTGCCGATGAAGAGCGTTATATGATCGGTGGAGTATTAACCCTGGCAGAAAGGTCAGTTGCTTCGATCATGACCCCTCGAAGCCAGATTTCATGGGTGAATCTGGATGACACTGCTGAACAGATTCGTGAACAGGTACTTGCTGTACCGCATAGCCTGTTTCCGGTTTGTCGTGGTAGCCTGGATAAAGTATTGAGTGTGGTTCGTGCCAAAGAACTCCTTGATGTCATTGAAGAGCCAGAACAGCTCAAGGCTTTAATCAAACGCCATCGTCCGATTTATATTTTTGAAAAAATGAAAGTGATTGATGCCATTAATACTTTGCGTAGTTCGAAAGGTTCATTGGTATTAGTCAGTGACGAGTTTGGAAATGTACAAGGTTTGATTTCTCCTCTGGATGTATTTGAGGCGATTGCAGGTGAGTTTCCGGATGCTGATGAGCAGCTCGATCTGGTGAAAATAGATGATCATACCTGGAAAGCCTCTGGCATGCTTGATGTGTATCAGCTTGAACTGGAGCTGGGCATGCTGGATTTAGTTGAAGAAGAGGCGGGTTATATCAGTCTTGCGGGGCTGATTTTAGAGAAAACTCATGGCAAAGTCAGTCTTGGGGCGCAACTGGAATATCACGGTATTCACTTTGAAGTGACTGAACTGGAAGATAACCGGATTAAGTCTGTACTCATTACCTATCCTTAGAGAGTGTGATCGAGTAGAGTTGAGTAAAGAGGGTAATTCAAGATTTAAACTCGAGATTTATATCTTTTAATCACTCTTTTTTCCCTATTGAAAAAGCCTAATGGACTCGATCTATTGGGCTTTTTTATTATGCTTTGTAGTATTTTTATATACATAGATTGTCGTCGTAATATTGTAGCCAGGTAAAAAACTGAGGAACTGTAGTTTAAATCACTATTTCTAGTGATATTTAAGTCAGCTGAAATCGGGAATAATTGATAGTTATCAAAAAATTGGATCAATTTGATGCGTATTACAGAAACGATAGTCGATTTTGCAAAACTTGCATCTGAAGAAAAGCATCGTTTTTTTAAACTGATCTGTGAATTTGATCAACAAATTTTTCCGGATTCTTGCGAAGAAGAAATTTATAATTTTGTCTATGATCAGGATGCTGTTTCAGTTCTAGTGGTTCATTATTATCATAAAAATACACGGGTCGGACAAAATATTATTCCTGTGCTTAAGCTTTCTCTAGAGGGGCATCCTATCTTTGTGGTGAGCTACCGGGCCAGTATTTTACCTGCTTATCGTAAAGGTAACAGGACACTTAAAACCGCAATCCGGGTTGCAATTAATCACCGGATTAAACATCCCGGTATTCCATTATGGTTTGTACCTACCATTATACAACCCAAAATTTATACTTATTTTGCGTCTCGTTCACAAAATTTCTTTCCACGTAGAGACAAAGAAATTCCACAGGAATATTTAAAAATTCTACAGATGATTCAGCAGCGTAAATCGGAAGTGCATAAACGTCGTGAAGATATTTTTGTCTATCCTTATGTGATGCCCCACACGACACCTGAACACATTCAACGTCTAAGAAATAAGGCAACGCCACATATCAATTTTTTTATGCAGCATGTACCTGACTATTTTGATGGCATGGGTTTGCTTTGTATCTGCAAATTGGATTTGCCAACGATTTTGGAAACGGTATTTAATTTATTTACAGGTCGAAAAATCTATTAAATTTCCGTCGTCATTCACTTTTTTATACCGATACTGGCATGGATATAAGCCCAGACCCGGTCATTACAATCTGAACCAGGTCAACCTTAGTAACAGGAATGTAGACTAAACTTAAAGGCTAAGAATTTTAAGATCCGCATATTGTTGGATTAAATCCGGATTTAAACTTTGAATTTGATCCATAAAGGCCACATTAAACCGTCCGACCGTTTGAGCTTGATCGAAGGCCAGTTTTCCTGAAATGGCAAAATGGGTATGGGCTGCAATCGTCGCAATCGTTGGTGATGTAACAGCGCAATAAGCTGCGATTAATGCACCCAGTGCACAACCTGTCGCAGTGACTTTGGGCTGTAAATAAGAACCGCCATTGACCTGAATTACGACATCTAGCTCTTTAGTCAAAATAAAATCGGATTCACCAGAAATGGCAATACAGTCAGCATGGGCTAACAGTACTTTAGCCTGATGATAGACATCGGCACTATCCAAAGTGCTATCCACGCCTTTGGATTCTACCTGGTTGCCTGCAAGCGTACTGATTTCTGAAGCATTACCGCGAATGACCGTGGGATGATATTGCAGTAATTTATCTACCATATCCGAACGCCATTTTAGAATAGGACCATAACCTACTGGGTCGAGCACCCATGGGGTATGGGTACGCTGCGCCGTTTGTGCAGAAATTTGCATGGCCTGCATCTGCTCATTGGTTGGTGTACCCAGATTAATACTGAGTGCAGCGGCAATCGTGGTAAAACTTTCGGCTTCGAACGGATTGTCAATCATAGCCGGAGAGGCACCTGCGGCCAGCAATACATTGGCTGCATAATTTGCTGCAACACTGTTAGTAATACATTGCACCAAAGGCTGCCGGTTTTGCAGTTGTGTCCATGCTTCAACAATCTGCTCGACCAATGTTGACATTTGATTCATGGGATTATTCCTTGAATTGTACAGGGTAGAGTCGGAGAAACTGGACATATCAATCACTATCTAGTGGTAGTGGGTGAAATTTTATTGGGTAAAATAGTGGTCTTGATGCTTACAGGTTCGACAGCAGAGTGTCACATAATTTTCAGCATCATAATCGACAGTAAGTTCATTAGAACCACAATACATACAGCGTTTTTGTGAATAAAAACTTAATCGCGGTTCAATTTTTTTCCATAATTTCCAGATGGGCTGGAAAAAAATACTCTCATCATAGCCCAGAAAGCGGAACAACAGGATTTCGCTCATCTTGCTAAAAGGAATGTTGTGTGGACGGGGCAGGGTGGAGGTTTCCCATTTTTCAGTCACGGAACGTTCACGATATTGCTGTAAGGTTTTCTTTAACAAGTTGGTATTAATAAAATTTTCATTGCGTGCTTGTAGGGCTTTTTGCTGATGCAAATATTCTAAAGCAGTTTGTACTAAATAGTAGATTTGACCTACTGCCAGAGAATCCATCAGGCGATAGCAGAAGGTCTGAAAGCTGTTGTTCCCTGCAATTTGAATGCCCCAAGTCCGACAATAAAACTGGGCAAACTGAATAATTTCCTGATACAGCACCAGATAAAGCGTATTTTTGACTTCATCGGCATTTTTAAAAGGCACACCCAAGGTTAAATTTTCATAGAACCAGTTTCTCAGTTGCTGGGTAATACTGAACAGACTCGGTTCCGAATAACCGTCCAAACGGACATTGACGTAATAATGATGGGCTTCGGATGCAAAATCCTTGGCAATCAGGATCTGTTCTTTTACCAGTTGCTTGATCAAATAATTCTGGAACAGATAATTTGGTGTAAGGGAATGATATTTAATGTTTTCCCAGTCTATATATTCATAATGCGTAGTATGTTCCTGAACCTGATTATCCAGAATACTGAGTAAAAACAATTTATTTAAAAAACTGATTTGATCCAGTCGGTATTCAACAGCATCTTTCTCTTTGGACTTCAGCTTACGCTGTTCCTGAAGCCGTGTTTCAGCTAGCATTTTTTTACGCTTGGACAGACATGTTTCACAGTGGCAGTTGCCACGTCCATCTTGAAACAGGCGATGATGACAGTGGCTGCATTCATGAAAATTCATTGCTTGATCGTACTGTTCAGCCTCTATCCAGAACATGGATGCCTGACATAAAGGACATGATGTACTTTCATCGAGCTGTTTTTGCAGAATTTGAAGAAGCATGGAATGGGTCGATCACAAGTCGGGTTAATCATTGCAGAGATTATACACCTGTCTTTTGCCAGGACGTGATGGAATAGTACTGAATGGAAAATAATTCGCTAAGCACAAGCTGGCCAGAAAGTAGGATACTGAAAAATAGCCTAAGTTTTACAATACATTGAAATATGTGGAGGTGAAGACCTGATCTTTCATCTCCACAAGAAAGGATAGGGGCATCAGAGAAGGTAAGTTTTCGGTTAATAAGAGGCAGGACAAGGCAGAGACTCATCCTCCTCGCCTAGCTGCTTTGCATTAATCAAGGCCTGAACTTTTTTAGATGGAACTTTTCTGCTTCCTAGAGCATCGTAGTTGTTTAAAATTGCGTAAATATCCGCCGATTGCATCGGAATACCTTCACAGCTCAAAAACATGGCAATGACTTTGTGATCAATTCCGGCAGCATCAAGTGTTTGCATGGTTTTGATATTTTCAACACGAACAATATGGTCTTTTAAATACATAATACACCTCTTCTCGTTTTGTTTTAATTTTATAGTGCGCTTTACACAGATGAATACAAGCAAAAATCGTGCTCAAAATGTAGTCATCTTGAAAATTAGTGTCAATTTGGGTTAAGTTTTTTTATTTAATCTGAAAAAAATAAATTTATACAAACATATATGAAAAAGGCGCTATCCGAGCCGCAGGAGTATAGGGTGGAAAGTGAAGACATATTCTCGGCATGATGTGTAGCATGTGCTTCTTTTATGCACCTTAAGTCATCAATAGGGAAATTAATTGTACCAATGTGCATAACTTGAATTGAAAACTGACAGCAATATGCCCATATATGACTTAAATCAATGGCACAGACAGATTGCGAAAGTTGTCGTATGATCGAAGCGTTTCACAACAACAAAGTCTTGGCTTAAGAACGACAGGATTAGGACATTATATGAATATCGCGGCAAACCCGGTGGTTGAAGCAGACCAAACAGTTTATTTAAAAGACTATCAAAAACCTTCTTTTTTGGTGGATTCAATCAACTTAGATATTCGAGTCTATACAGATCATACCCAGGTCAATGCAAACCTGGTAATGAAGCGTCAGACTGCCGGGGATTTGGTGCTGCTGGGCCGTGATCTGGAATTAAAATCCATTACCTTAAATGGTAAACTTCTGACAGCTGCAGATTACACCCTCGATTCTGAACAATTGGTAATTGCCAATGCACCAGATCAGGTCATTCTGGAAACAGAAGTGATCATTCATCCGGAAAGCAATACCCAGCTTGAAGGTTTGTATCAGGCCAGTGGTGATTTATTCGTAACGCAAAACGAGCCTGAAGGTTTCCGTAAAATTACCTTCTATCCAGACCGTCCGGATGTACTGTCTGTATTTACTACCCGTGTCGAAGCCGATAAAAAATTTCCGGTACTGTTAGCCAATGGTAACCTGATGGAAGCTGGTGAGGCTGGTGAAGGTCGTCACTATACCATCTGGCAAGATCCGATCAAAAAACCAAGCTATCTGTTTGCCTGCGTGATTGGTGATTTGGCGGTACTAAAAGATTCTTATGTGACCTCTGAAGGTCGGAACGTTTCGCTGGAAATTTATGCCGAAGAAAAAGACATTCCAAAATGCCACATTGCCATGGAAGCCCTGAAACATTCAATGCAATGGGATGAGGAACATTATGGTCGTCCCTATGACCTGGACAATTACATGATTGTGGCGACCAGTGCCTTTAACATGGGTGCCATGGAAAATAAAGGTCTGAATATTTTCAATACGTCTTGTGTGCTTGCCGATGAAGAATACACCACCGATGCTGCCATCATGCGAGTACAGTCGGTCATTGCCCATGAATACTTCCATAATTGGACCGGGAATCGGATTACCTGCCGTGACTGGTTCCAGTTGTGCCTGAAAGAAGGCTTGACGGTATTCCGTGATCAGTCTTTCTCGGAAGATTTACAGTCCGCAGCGGTACAACGTATTGATGATGTAGCTGTACTTAAAGCCCACCAGTTCCCTGAAGATTCTGGTCCATTATCGCATCCGCCACGTCCAGATCATTTTGTCGAAATTAACAACTTCTATACGGCAACGGTGTACGAAAAAGGTGCGGAAATTAACCGTATGATGTCGACCTTACTTGGCAAGGAAAAATTCCGCCAAGGGACTGACGAATACTTCCGCCGTCATGACGGTCAGGCAGTAACCGTTGAGGACTGGGTGGCTGCACTCACTGCTGGTTCAGGCGTAGATTTATCGGCATTCCTGATCTGGTATAACCAGCCGGGTACGCCAAAATTGCAAGCCACAGGCGAGTATGATGCTGCAACTCAAACCTATCGCTTAAGCTTTAAACAAAGTTTAAAAGCGAATGCAAAATATCCTAACCTCAAAGCAGTTCCGATTCCTGTGGCTTTGGCATTGTTCAATGCAGAAACAGGTGAGCAATATACCTTGAAATCTGAAGCACTGTTTGAAAATGGCGTAAAAGATGGCGTGTATTTATTTGATCAAAATGAGGCAAGCATTGAATTTAGCGGCGTGATGGCAAAACCTGTGGTGTCATTGCTGCGTAATTTCTCTGCACCGGTCAATCTTGAATTCAACTATTCAGATGAAGAACTGGCCTTCTTGATGCAATATGAAACCAATGGTTTTAACCAGTGGCAGGCCACTCAAACCCTGCTGGAACGTATTTTTCTGGAAGAACATGATGCTGATATTTATATTCAAGCTATGAAACATACTTTGCCTGAAGTCATTAAAAAAGATCCACTTTTGGCCTCACGTCTGTTTGATGTACCGACCGAAGGCTATTTGGGTAGCCGTATCGATACCGATTATCAACCTGCTAAAATTCAGGAACAGCGTAATGCTTTGTTGGATACATTGGCACGTGACTTGGGTGCATTCTGTAAACAGACTTACCTGGACTTAGATCCGGATAATCAGAGCGAATTCTCTCAGGCGATGGGTGTACGTGCCCTCAGAAACATCATGCTTGGTATGATTGCACGTCAGGGTGATGCCTCTGCCTTTGATTTAGCGTATGAACAGTATCATACGGGCAATATGTCTGAACGTTTGGGTGCACTTAAAGTCTTGGTTTGGAATGATGCGCCACAAGCCAAAGAAGCTTTAGCAGACTTCTATAGCGGCTTTGAAGATGAAGCCTTGTCGTTAGATCAATGGTTTATGGTTCAGGCAGCGCATCCAAAAGCAAATGCAGAAACCATCAAATACCTGACTTCACATCCGGACTATGATTTGGGGAACCCCAACCGTATTCGTTCGGTAAGTGGCGGTTTAAATGCAAATCCGGTCAATACATGGAGTTTTGGTGTGCAACACTTTATTGATCTGGCTAAATATCTGGACGAGAAAAACCCGATTGTCGGTTCACGCTTATTACAAGTGCTTTCTCGCTGGTACACCTTGGCAGAGCCACAACGTACAGAAGTGAAAAATGCACTGGAAGCCTTAAAGCCACAAGTGAAATCCAAAAACGTATCGGAAACTTTGAATAGTATGTTGAGTATCTAACTGAGCATCCATTAATAATGAAAAGCCTTTTCTTGGTGCAAACTGAGAAAAGGCTTTTTTGTTGATATTTCAAATATTGTACGGGCTGAAAATGCTGCTTATGTTTAGATTGACTTAGTTGAATACTTGAATAGTAAGACATAATTAATATTGCATGATTACTTTAAAAGTGTCGAATAAATCACTGTTATGGCTTAAAATAGCCATGTCAAAGCTCATCTTAAGGTGAGCTTTTATCATTTACAGACTGTGATTGCATTAGCCTGTCATTTTACTAAATAGACTGGAGATTGGTTTTGTTAGTTAAAATTGAAGATGGTTTCTACCTAAATTCTCAGCATATCATTGCAATTCGGGTTTCAAAAAATGCGACTGACGGAAATTTTGCTGTGTTGATTGAATATACACCGAATAATATTCAGGCGACGGGAAGCTATCAAAAAAACTTTGCCAGCAAACTTGAAGCAGAAATTTACCTGCAAAATTTATATCAGCATATTTCCAAAACATAAACTGTGTTGAGGTTACTTCAATGCTGATTAAAAACAGTTTCTTTGGCAAATATTCCCCATTCAGTTTACCAGCTTGAGATCAAGTGCATGGATGGCAGCAGCAGAAGCACATGATAGATATGCTTATATAAAAAAGTCCCTGTGCTGCAGGGACTTTTTTATTGCTTAGACTTTCATAATCAGTACTGGAATAGGAGACTGAGTCAAGACTTCTTGGGCCACACTTCCCAACACTAATTTTTTAAATCCGGTACGACCATGTGAGCCCATAATAATCAGATCGGCACCCACTTCATCGGCAACCTGCATAATACCTTCAGCAGGTGATACACCCCGAACGATTTTGGTATCGACCGCAATGCCATCACGAATGAAAGATTGCTTGATTTCTGCCAGGTTCAACTGTGCATTTTTTTCAGCTTCGATAAAGTAATCGGTAATTGCCGGTGCGACTTTATAAAAATCAACTCCAACAAAAGGATCAACCGCAATCACACTGGTAATGGTGACCTGGCAATTTAAAGGCTTGGCCAAAGCCAGAGCCTGTTCAACAGCGGCATAAGAAATAGGAGATTCATCTACTGGAACCAAAATATGTTTATAAGTCATGAAATTACCTTATGAATATTGCTGAATGGATAAGTGTGATGGCGATTTATAATCAGTTATGATGATCATTTTACCAATTGCCAAAATTGATAAAATGAGCCTTTTCATCTATGGCGAGGCTCATTAAAAAACTTATTCTTTGACCACTAAAACAGGAAGCTTGGTGGTTTTTAGAACATCCTGAGCAAAGCTGCCCAGAAGGAATTTTTGAAAACCTTTACGACCATGCGAACCCATCACAATCAGGTCAGTTTTCAATTTTTCCGCAGTTTCCAGAATACCTTCTTCTGAAATATTGCCCTTAATGATTTGAGGTGTTGCAATGACACCATTTTCAGCGGCAATTGCTTTGGCTTTTTCTAGGGCTTTTTCGGCATTGGCATAAGCCTGCACAAAATATTCTTTCATGATTGGAGATGGATAATAAAAATCTGCTTGAGAAAATGGGTCTTCAGTAACCAGGCTGATCAAGGTTAACTGACTGGAAAATGCTTTAGCAATTTGAGCTGCATTTTTAACTGCAGAGAAAGAAATTTCTGAGCCATCAACTGGGACTAAAATATTTTGATAAGACATAAGCATGATTCCTTAGCATTTATTATGTAGCTATTGTTTATACATAGCACATTGTATTGAATTGATCAATTTACTCTGTAAAAAATGTTTTAAAATTCATTAAATTATATACAAATCATAAATATAACTGTATTCGCTGTGACATTCAAAAACCGAGTTTAAAACTCAACATTTGGGCCTGTATTTCTAAATGTTTAAACAGTCATTAAAATGCTGCAAAATA
The DNA here is from genome assembly GCF_016599715.1 of Acinetobacter sp. CS-2. Classification (NCBI taxonomy): domain Bacteria; kingdom Pseudomonadati; phylum Pseudomonadota; class Gammaproteobacteria; order Moraxellales; family Moraxellaceae; genus Acinetobacter; species Acinetobacter sp. CS-2. The sequence continues at coordinate 1,830,991 of NZ_CP067019.1, read as the reverse complement.
TGATGATTTTTCTCAATTTTGTGGAAAAGTTGATAGGGCAAATTGTGTATTCGAAATCTTTTAGTCTAAGTGTATGCCTCATTGCTGCACTATCCAGTAGTGCTTGTCAGAATATACAAAGCAATAGCAAGGTCATTGCCAGTGTATTTAATGCCTCGACCAATGTTCAAAAAAAGTTTATTGATCGGCATGCTCCTGAAGTTTTAGCTCAAACCAATATTGGATATATGCAAAATCCGGCACTGCATCTGGATCTTTACCAACCCCGTGATATTGCAGAGTTGGGAAACCGGCCGACGGTGGTCTGGATTCATGGCGGTGGCTGGATTTCCGGTTCTAAACAACATGCTCGAGGCTACTTTAAACGTCTGGCAGATCAAGGCTATAACGTGGTTTCAGTCGAATACCAATTTGCTCCGCAAACGATTTATCCTGAGCAGCTGTTGCAAATTAATCAGGCCCTAAAATTCATTAGCGAGCATGCTCAGGCTTATCATATTAATGCCCAGCACCTGTATCTGGCGGGTGACTCGGCAGGTGCAAATTTAGTCAGTCATTATGCAGCTTTACTCAGTAATCCTGATTTTGCCCGAAAGTCTGCGATTTCACCGTTAATCCAGCGTGAGCAAATTAAAGGGTTGATCCTGCATTGCGGTATTTATGATATGAATGCCTTTATCAAAACGGCTCCAGATGAATTAAAACTGATCGAATGGGGAGTGTTTAATCTGGTTCAGGCATATACCGGCAATAAAAAAGATGATGCAGATTTCTTAAAAAGCATTTCTCCCATTCAATATTTAACTGCGAATTATCCGCCTGTTTTCATTAGTGGCGGCAATAAGGATTTTTTGACCAGGACTCAGTCTATCCCTTTTGTAACTGCTTTGCTTAATCAGAAGATACCGGTAACTGAAGTTTTTTATCCTGAATCTAAAGAGTTTTTGGTCCATGAATATCAGTTTATGATGAGTAAAAGGGCCAGTCAGCAGACATTTAAGCAAACCATCCAGTTTATTCAAAAATATAGTGATTCAGCTTTGTAGCTTCGTTTTAGACAGGTCATATCTAAAAATGGGACAGCCCTTAAATTATTCAAAATAGCACTTTAAGGTGAATTGAGCAAAAGAGGATCCGAATTCTGTTTTGTTAGCTGATCCCTTACTGGGTTTAGCTATTATTTTAGAAGGAACAGAACTCACTTTTTGCTCAAAACGGAAGATTCTGGCAAACAGGGACCGAGTTTGCTGGTGGTTGTGTATTCTAAATTCATCGGGCAGGGTTAAAGCAGGAAGATTAAAAAATTATCATCCTGCATGTAAAGCACACAATTATAAACCTGATCCTGGCTTACCCTGTGCTGGAATATGCATAGCCTGATTAATAAACCGCAAAAATTATTTGCAGGATTGCACTACTTTAAACTTGAATATAATGGATACGACAATACCAAAAATTAAACCCCAGAAGGCTGAACCAATCCCAAAAAACTGAATTCCTGAAGCGCTGAATAAAAAGGTCAATAATGCGGCTTCTCGTTCGCGGACATCCTGAAAGGCGATAGCTATGTTGTGGCTAATGGTACCCAGTAAGGCAATACCTGCCAGCGCGACAATAAAAATGGCTGGGAAAGACATCAGTAAACTGGTCAGTGTTGCTGCGAAAACTCCCATCAAGATATAGAAAAATCCACAGCTTATGCCGGCAATATAGCGTTTCTCTGGGTCAGGATGAACCTGATCATCCAGACTGACGGCTGCACTAATGGCTGCAATATTCACCGTGTAACAGCCAAATGGAGCCAGCATGGTCTGGGTAACTCCGGTCCAGCCAATCAGCTGATTGACATGAGGCTGATAGCCATAGCTTTTGATCATGGCAATACCGGGTAAATATTGTGATGCCATGTTAATGACGAATAATGGTAGGGCTAAACCAAAAATCGCCGACCAGCTAAATTCAGGACTAATCCATACCGGTTGCGCCAAACTCCATTGTAAAACTGGAGGATGAAACTGCATAAACATTGGACAGAGCACAAGTCCAGCAATCACGGTAATGACGATGCTGTAACGTGGAGACAGGCGTTTAGACAGAACATATGCCGCTAACAATGAAATGATAAAGCCCCAGTCATTTTGCATGCTGGCAAACAGGGCAATGCCGAATTTGAGTAACACGCCTGCCAACATGGCACTGGTTAAGCTTTGTGGAATATAAGATAAAATTTTCTGAAAAATACCCGAAAAACCTAAAATGGCACTGAGTAAACCACAGACCAGAAATGCACCGATGGCTTCATGCAAGCTATAACCATTGCCAGTGGCTAAAATCAGGGCCAGTCCAGCAGTGGACCATGACGTGGCAACCGGATATTTAAATTTCCAGGACAAAATTAAACCAGACAGTCCAATCCCTAAACCGAGTGCCCAAAACCAGGAGCTAATTTGCTCTGGCGTAGCCCCTAATATTTGTGCAGCTTGAATGACCAAAACTGCCGAAACACTGATACCAATCAGAAAGGTAATGAAACCTGCAAATACCGCAGGAACGGAAAAGTCTTGGAGAAATTTGTGCATACATCCTTTGCGTGCTGGATTTGTTAAAATTTGAAAAGTGTAATAATCATACGCCTGTGGTTGATAAGCGGAAAGAAATTTGTGCCTTAATTTATAGGCTATTGATAGGTTTAATTTGCTTCTTTAGACCGTAGAATTACAGGGTTGAGGTCGCGAGTTTAATCCCGAAACCACAAAATAACAGTCCCACAGCTGCTACACATGAGGCCGTTACTTTATAACGTGAAGTAAAATAAGATGCCAGTTTTGCACCGGAAAAAATCAGGACGGTTAAATAACTCATGCTAATGATCTGCAAGATGACTGCAAGTGCAGTAAAGGTAATTGCCGGATAAGGATAGGCCGGATCGACAAACTGCACAAAAAAAGACAAATAAAATAAAATGGCTTTGGGGTTTAAAATACTGATGGTTAATGCTGTTTTAAAGGGTTGCAGCTGTTCAATATTTTTTTCTACTGTTGCTATTTGCGTTGTGGCATACAGGATATTCCAAGTGTGATAGGCAGCAATCAGCAATTTTATGCCCAAATAACTCAAGTAAATTGCACCAATAATCTTCAGTAAGGTAAATACCCAAGGGAAAGCATGCAGTAATGAGGCTGCACCCAATGCTGTCAGTAGAATTAAAATCAGGTCGCCGGTATAGACACCAAAAGCACTTTTATAGCCGGCTTTGATACCGAAACGTGAAGCGATGGACATCACATACAGTGAATTTGGACCGGGTAGTAATACGATTAGGGTAGTGCCAATAATATAGGTGCTAAGATCGGTTATGCCGAACAAAATATACTCTCAAATCATCAAAAAAGCCGACCTGTTCACTATAACAAAATCGGCTTTTTTTTAGGGAAAGATAGGAATAAATTAAGCTTTAATTTCAGCATCCAGGCCGAAAGATTGGCGCAGTAAGGTATTTAACTGTTCACGCGCTTTAATAAATCCGTCAATGCCGCTTTGTAACAGTTGAGAAGACATTAAATCTTTTTCAATCTGAGCTTTAAAGCTTTCTTGGGTTAAAGGCTCAACCTGATGCTGGCAATGGGCTTGGGTATGATCGTTGCTAAGCTGGGCCACCACTTCACGCTGATCCTGTTCCAGTTCTGCCAGAAGGTTAGGAGAAACGGTAAGCAGATCACAGCCAGCCAATCCAAGTACCTGATCTATACTGCGGAAACTTGCTCCCATTACTTCTGTTTTGATGCAATGCTGCTTGTAGAAATGATAAATCTGTTTGACTGAAAGTACACCCGGGTCTTTATCAATTGGATAATGATCGACATTTTCCGCTTTTTTATACCAGTCCAGAATACGGCCGACAAAAGGTGAAATCAGGGTGACATTGGCGTCCGCACAGGCTTGAGCCTGATGCAAGCCGAATAACAGGGTCAAGTTACAATGAATGCCTTCAGCTTCTAATGCTTTGGCTGCCTGAATGCCTTCCCAGGTTGACGCAATTTTAATCAGGATACGGTTCTGATCGATCCCATAGGTTTTATATAATTCCAGAAGTTCTTTGGCTTTGGCAATGGTGGCTTCAGTATCGTAAGAAAGTGCTGCATCGACTTCGGTAGAAACACGTCCTTGAATCAGTTTTAGAATTTCCACACCAAACTTGACTGTCAGGATATCGATGGTACGTTCAACCAGAAGATCGTTGCTATAACCTTCAGATTTCGCCTGTTCAAAGGCAGCTTCAATCAGTTCCTTATTTTCAGGCTGATTCGCTGCAGCTGTAATCAGTGAAGGATTTGTTGTTGCATCAAGAGGGCGAAATTTTTCGATTGCGGAAAAATCGCTACTGTCGGCAACAATGGTAGTAAGGTTTTTTAATTGATTTAAGGCTGATTGAGTCATTGTCGTCTGGTTCTTAAAGTTATTTCCCGTTTATTTGTTATATCACAATCTACTGTTATCCAAAGTAAAAAGCGCGTATAAGGCCTGTCTATTTTATGTTTTTTCTTGAATTTCGGATGTGATTAATCAAAAAATGAGCAGCCGCACCCAGCTGGCTTTCACGACTCCAGACCAGATCAACAAAATATTCAAATTTTGGGGTGAAATCCAGAAAGTTAAGAATCTTAAGTTGTTGTTGAATATGCGGATTCTGGTTTAGCATTTCTAAAGGTAAAACTCCCCATCCCAGACCCTGCTGGATCATGGCACAGGCAGATAAATGATTGTCTGTACGCCAGTATTTTTTTGAAAATAACAATTCCGGCTTGATGCTGCGGTCGCGACTTGCCACCACAATTTGCCGGCTTTGCAGAATTTGCTCATAGCTCACCTGTTCAAATCTGGCTAATAGAGAATCAATAGCCGTAACCGGCACCAGAGCCTCACGCTTGAGTTCAACAAACTGTTCGCGCGTTTCCAGCTGTTCGCGTTCAAACATGAGTGCTAACTGTGCAGTCTGGTTGAGCAGCATTTTCAACGCATCTTCCTGTGGCGCTGAAAAAATGTTGATTTGCAGTTCAGGAAACTGTTTTTCCAGCAATGAAATATAGTCAATCCATTTTGTGTGCAACAGTTCAGATACCACCACAATATTTAAAGCAGATTCCAGACCTTGACTCAGGGCAAAAGCCTGCTGTTTCCACTGGTTAATTTCAATTAAGAGCTGTTCGGTTTTTTCATACAAGGTCAGCGCTTGTGGGGTCGGTACAGGCTCACGGCCAGCACGGGTGAAGAGGGTTAAATTGAGATCAACTTCTAGGTTGGCAATCGACATACTAACTGCTGAAGGCACTTTGCCGAGCTGTCTGGCAGCCGCAGAAAATGAACCGCTTTCAATCACGGTTTTAAAAATGATTAGCTGTTCTTGATTAATATTCATTTATCAAAACTTTTGAAAGAATCTAATTCGATTAATCAATATTATCAAAATAAAATGTCTGCATCCAAATGAAAGAGTTTTAAAATGTTGATGTCCAAAAGAAGGATAATCCATGCGCTAAGCTATGAAACGATCCTGCTGCTGATCATTTCAATTGCGTTAAGCTTTATTTTTGAAATGCCTATGGAGGTGACCGGTAGCTTAGGTGTTGCAATGGCCGTGACTTCCGTGATTTGGAATATGACTTTCAATCATTTTTTTGAAAACTTTGAAGCCAAACGTCAACTGAAAAGAACAGTCGGTGTACGTATTTTACATGCTATTGGTTTTGAAGGTGGTTTGATGCTGGCCACCATTCCAATGGTGGCTTATGCTTTGGAGATGTCAATTTGGCAGGCAATTTTGACTGACCTCAGTATGACTTTGTGTATTCTGGTCTATACTTTTATTTTCCAGTGGTGTTATGACTATATTGAAGCTAAATTGAACATTAGTCATCATGTGAAATCTACAGCCTGATTTAAATCTGTGATTTAAAAAACATGGTTGATGCATGGTTTTTGATAGATACTCATCTTATTTGTATTTTCGCGTATTCAAGATATTAGTGAGCATATAAATAGCCAAATAATAAGATGATAATAAAAAAGCCCCTCACTCGAGGAGCTTTCCTGAACCAAAGATTCAGATTATTTTTCAATAATTGCTGTTACACCTTGACCACCCGCAGCACAAATCGACACTAAAACACGGCCTGAACCTTTTTGGTGAATCAGTTTTGCTGCAGTAGCGATAAGACGGCCGCCAGTTGCAGCAAATGGGTGACCCGCTGCTAAAGATGAACCTTTCACATTCAATTTGCTACGGTCAATAGAACCCAGGGGAGCATCCAGGCCTAAACGTTCTTTACAGAATTTTGGGTCTTCCCATGCCTTAAGGGTAGAAAGAACCTGTGATGCAAATGCTTCATGAATTTCATAGTAGTCGAAATCTTGCAGGGTAAGACCAGCACGTTCGAGCATACGTGGAACGGCATAAGCAGGTGCCATCAACAAGCCTTCTTTTTTCTCAACAAAGTCAACTGCTGCAGTTTCCTGGAATGTTAAGTAAGCTAAAATTTCGTGACTATTGGCTTTAGCCCATTCCTCAGAAGCTAACAATACACAAGATGCACCATCAGTGAGTGGAGTCGAGTTACCCGCAGTCATGGTACGCGCATCGCCTTTACCAAAGGCTGGTTTAAGTTTTGCAAGTTTTTCTACAGATGAGTCAGCACGTAAGTTGTTGTCACGTTCCAAGCCCAGGAAGGGTGTGATCAAGTCATCGAAGAAGCCTTCTTCGTATGCAGCCGCCATTTTTTGGTGAGATGACGCTGCAAGTTCGTCCTGTGCTTCACGAGAAATACCCCATTCAAGTGCGGTAATCGCCTGATGGTCACCCATAGAAAGACCGGTACGTGGCTCACCGTTTTTAGGAGCATCCATCAAGTCTTTAACATTAATTTTGGTTAACGCTTTTAAACGGTCTTTTGCTGTTTTTGCGATGTTTAGCTCAAGCAATGCCTTACGTAAACCGTCACCGAAAGAAATTGGCGCATCAGAAGTCGTATCTACACCACCCGCAATACCCACTTCAATTTGACCCAGTGCAATTTTGTTGGCAATCTGGAATGCTGCTTGCAAGCCTGTACCACAGGCTTGCTGAATATCGTAAGCAGGTGTTTCTGGAGCAAGTTCAGTATTTAACACGCACTCACGGGTCATGTTAAAGTCACGACTGTGTTTTAAAACCGCGCCGGCAACGACCTCGCCTAAACGTTGACCTTGTAAATTAAAACGCTCAATCAGACCATTTAATGCTGCAGTAAACATGTCGCTGTTAGAAGCAGTAAAGTAAGCACCGTTTGAACGGGCGAAAGGAATACGGTTACCACCGATAATTGCAACGCGGCGAACTGTGTTTTGGCTCATGGTGTTATCCTGTTGAACAGACGTTTGAGGTGTAGATTCAGGTGTTATTGTCGTTGAAGCTGTAGTTTTACTACGTGCCGATGTGGAACGGGTACGGGATGTTTTAGGCGCAGCATCTGCTGGCGTGGCTGCCGTGCCAGAAGTTTTAGTTGTGCGCGCAGTACTTTTTGATGGTTTTGACACAGTTTCCGTAGCAGAATTATCGACTGCCGGATTTTCTTGAGTTGTTTTGCTCATCAGGCTTTTCCAAGCATTTTACAGTATTCTTGGCGTGTACATTAACACAATCTAAAAACAGCTGAATTGACTAAAATGACATTAGGCAAAGCATTCAGGTCAAGACATCTATAATTTAACTCAAGTATGATTCTATGGAAACTGATGGATGTATTGAAATATAAGTGCTTGACATCATATTGAAGTTAAAAAGATATTTTCAAAACCATCAAAAATTAATTTGTATGAGAGATAATAAACATGACTGATCAATACCAAACCTTTGCAAAATCTCCTATTGGTAAATTTGTCATCAAAAATTTAGGCTTGCCATCGCCAACTTTTTTAGAGCGTTTTGAGTCTGCGACACCTGTAGTGAAAGGGGCGGTGTTATTTGGTGCTGCATCATCAAGTACATTATCTGGTGCAATCGCACAGGTTCTGGCCAATATTCATGCCAATAGCTACGCAGGTAACAACTCTGAATTACAGCAAGCAGCTGCAAAAACAGGTTTAAATCTGGGTGCTTTTCACCCGGGCGATAAAGAGTCTAAATTTAAAGCAGTCATTTTTGATGCATCTGGTATCCAAAACTCTGAACAGCTAAAAGAACTTTATAACTTCTTTAACCCGATTGCGCGCCAAATCCAGGCTTCAGGCCGTGTCATCGTTGTGGGGATTAGCCCTGAGACTGCAAAAACGGTAAAACAGGCGATTGCCCAACGTGCACTTGAAGGTTTTGTAAAATCTGTCGGTAAAGAGTTTAAGAAAGGTATAGCGGCAAACCTGATTTATGTCGATCAAGGTGCTGAAGCAAACCTTGAATCTACAGTACGTTTTGCATTATCTCCGCGTTCTGCTTATGTTTCTGGTCAAGTCATTCGGGTTTCTAAAGCAGAAGTTATAGATGTAGACTGGGCCAAACCTCTTGCTGGTAAAACAGCTGTAGTCACTGGTGCAAGCCGCGGGATTGGTGAAGCAATTGCCCATGTACTTTCACGTGATGGCGCACATGTCATTTGCCTGGACGTCCCCCAACAGCAGGCGGATCTGGACCGTGTTGCGGGTGCCATTGGCGGTTCAACTTTAGCAATTGACATCACGGCTGCGGATGCCGGTGAAAAAATTAAGGCTGCTGCAGCGGTGCAGGGCGGTCTGGATATTATCGTGCACAACGCCGGAATTACCCGTGACAAAACTTTGGCCAATATGAAACCAGAGCTTTGGGATTTGGTGATCAACATTAACTTGTCTGCAATTGAGCGTGTAAACGATTACCTGCTTGAAAATGAAGGTCTCAATGCCAATGGTCGTATTGTTTGCATATCGTCAATTTCAGGTAGTGCGGGTAATTTAGGGCAAACCAACTATGCTGCTTCTAAAGCGGGCGTGATTGGTGTGGTGAAATTTACGGCACCTATTTTGAAAAATGGCGTAACCATTAATGCCGTGGCACCGGGCTTTATTGAAACGCAAATGACAGCGGCAATTCCATTTGCGATTCGTGAAGCAGGTCGCCGTATGAACTCAATGAGTCAAGGCGGTCTACCGGTTGATGTTGCTGAAACAATTGCATTATTTGCATCTTCAGCGTCTACAGGTTTAAATGGTAACGTGGTTCGTGTGTGTGGTCAAAGCTTGTTAGGGGCTTAACACATTAAAGTCCTCTCCCTTGGGGAGAGGATTTAGGAGAGGGAGATAAGAGGATATATTATTAACCTTCTCTCTAGCTCTCTCCCAGAGGGAGAGAGAACTCCATTAAATAAATTAGAAAAACTTCCAAAAGGTTCAGTATGAATACTCGCCATTTTAGTCAACTTCCAAAACCTTATTTAGCCTATCCGAAAGTGATTCAAGGCTTGATTTTTAAAAAGCCTAAAGGTGAACAAGTGCTGCCGCAAGTTGAATATGTGGTGGATTCATTCAAGGTCGATCAAAAGCATCTTAAGGCTTATAACGAAGTGTGCGGCTTCAAGAATAATGATTATATTCCAGCCATTTATTTAGCAGTACTATCGCAAAGCCTGCAAATGCATATGATGACGACTGAGACTTTCCCATTTGCAATTTTAGGTCTGGTACATATTCGCAACCAGATTAAACAAAACCGCAAAGTCGGAACCAATGAAGCATTAACTTTGTCTTGCAAATTTGGTGAATTGCAATCGCATGATAAGGGTGTTCAATTTGACTTTATTACCACGGCGAAAGTTGGCAATGACGTGGTGATGGAAGGGGTAACTACCTATTTAGCCCGTCAAAAAACCAGTGTTAAAGCTACTCCTAAACTGGTAGACAATAAAACGCCAGCCTATGAACTCAATGCCGAATGGAATGTATCTGAAAATACTGGTCGTCGTTATGCTTTAACGTCTGGTGACTTTAACCTGATTCATATCCATGCCATCACGGCAAAAGCATTCGGTTTTAAACAGGCGATTGCCCATGGTATGTGGAGCAAAGCGAAAGCACAGGCCAGCTTAACTTTGCCAGATGCCTACGAAGCTGATGTCTGGTTTAAGCTCCCGATGTATCTCCCTTCAAAAGTGGAGTTCTTGACTGCTCAGGAAGGACAAGATACCGAGTTTGTCATCCGAAACGGTAAAAACAAAAAACCGCATGTCACGGGAAGTGTCAAAGCACTTTAAGACCAAAGCCTAAGTCACTGTCGATTTAGGCTTTTTTGTTTTAAGCTCATGGAAAACAGATTTCTAGGGATGGAAGGATGCAGCAACTAAAAGATTACCTTTTTGCCAATACGGCAAATTATCAAGGTCACGTCGATGAACGCTTTATCGACCTTGCCAGACAGTTCAGCCGGATGCAGGATGCACGGACAGAGTTAGGTGGCGCTGCTCTGGTGATTTATTTTCAGGGTCAAAAAGTTGTTGATATCTGGACAGGGAAAAAGTCTGAAACCGAAAGCTGGCAAGCAAATACCTTGTCGCTCTGCTATTCCACCGGGAAAGGGGTTTTATCTACCTTAGCGCATATTTTAGTCAGTGAAGGTTTTGTTGATTATGATATTCCAGTAGCAACTTACTGGCCTGAATTTGCCCAACAGGGTAAAGATCAAATTACCTTAAGGCATATGCTGAGTCATCAAAGCGGTTTATATGATATTCGCAATCTTGTTGCTGATGCCTCGGAAATGGCGGATTGGCAGCATATGCTTGCTATTATAGCCCAGGCCAAACCACGTTTTGCAGTGATGACAGATGCAGCATATCAGCCCTTAACCTTTGGCTGGCAAGTCGGTGGCATTTTGGAAAAAGCCACAGGTAAAACACTGGCGGAACTGATGCAACAATATCTGGTTGCACCATTACAATTAGATGCTGCCTATTTTGGTGTACCTAAGGAAAAACTTGCTGAAGTTGCCAGGATTATTCCTCAACAAAAAGTTTCAAAAGATAAGCTTCAAAATTCCAAACCTAAAGTAAAACCTGCACAGGCACGCAAAGCATCTCCATTCGATAAATTATTGGAGTTATCCGGCCAAAAACCTCAAGACTTTCAGGATGCGATGATTCCAAAAGGAATGAAAAATTTCAGCTTTTTTAGTGATCAAGGTTTACAAGCTATAATTCCTGCGGCAACAGGTGTGTTTAGTGCCAATAGCCTAGCTCGAATTTATGCCATGCTTGCCAATGGCGGGGAGTGGCAAAGGCAGCAGTTGATAGGCACTGAAATCTTTAAACAGTTAAGCCAAATTCAGTACACCCGACGTGACCGGATTATGCCACTACCGATGCATTGGCGATTGGGTTATCACCGGATTTTAACTTTAGGCAAATCATCATCAGGGTTTGGGCATATGGGCTTTAATGGCTCTGGTGCATGGTGTGACCCGGAGCGTGGTTTAAGTTTTGCCTATACCCATAATTTTTCCACGGCTTCCATCACAGGCGATTACCGGCTGTGGGGCTTGACCCAGGAAACACTACGCTGCGCGGATCGTATCTTGGCAGGTCGTAAGGGTTGGTTTTAATGTGCAACATGTTGTTGAGGAAAATAACGGGAAAATATGCTACTTTGCCTGAGATTCTAGCTGCTGTTGATATTTCATGAAAAATGTCGTGTTAATTCCTTTGCTGGCAAGTACTGCATTATTGGGATGTCAGGATGCCAAGCAATCGAATACGCAAGGCAATGCATCTATAGAGTCGAAAAAGCAACTGGCAGCATGGGCAGGAGAATATGAGGGTACAACACCGTGCATGAGCTGTTTATCCCGTTGCGAAGATTGTCCAGGTATGGCTGTGACTTTGGCATTGTATGAAGATCAAACCTATACCTTAACCCGTGAAAGTTTAAGTGGTCATAGTGAAGTCGAAACCTTGAAAGGTAAGCTGCGTTTTATAGATGAATCAAAGCAAAGAATTGAGCTGATCAATGTGGCAACGCGTAATTTACTCTATGTAAATTTAGATGAAAAAGTTCTTGAAATTCGTGAAGATCAAAGCGGTAAAAGCTATCAGATGCAAAGTGATTTTCTTTTGGGAAAACTGAGCTAATTTTATTGAATGTATAAATAAAAATTTCGTCTTTGTTTCGGCAGAATACAAGATTTTTATTGTTCATACCTCCGCCATTTATTTCACTATTTTATAAAAAAACAGTATGCTTAGACCTGTAAAAAGGAGCATACATGTATCAAGTACTTGCACGAAAATACCGTCCACGTAATTTTAATGAATTGGTGGGGCAAAACCATGTGTCGCGCGCACTGACGAGTGCCTTGGAACGTGGTCGGTTGCATCATGCGTATTTGTTTACCGGGACTCGCGGAGTAGGTAAAACCACGATTGCCCGTATTTTGGCGAAATGTCTGAACTGCGAAACTGGCGTGACCTCAACGCCTTGTGAAGTGTGTGCAACCTGTAAAGCGGTGAATGAAGGCCGTTTTATCGATTTAATCGAGATTGATGCGGCTTCACGTACCAAAGTAGAAGATACACGTGAATTGTTAGATAATGTTCCCTATGCGCCTACGCAAGGTCGTTTCAAGGTTTACTTGATCGATGAAGTGCATATGCTTTCGACGCATTCCTTTAATGCCTTACTGAAAACATTAGAAGAACCACCTGAACATGTAAAATTCCTTTTTGCTACCACTGATCCACAAAAATTACCGATTACTGTTATTTCCCGTTGCTTGCAATTTACTTTGCGTCCACTAGCAGTCGATGAAATTACCGAACATCTCACCAGTATCTTAAACAAAGAAGAAATAAAAGCCGAACAGGATGCCATCTGGCAAATTGCTGAATCTGCCCAGGGGTCATTACGTGATGCCTTATCTTTAACCGATCAGGCCATTGCCTATGGTCAGGGCGCAATCCAGCATCAAGATGTCAAAGACATGCTGGGTCTGATTGACCGTACCATCATTTATGATTTGATCTTGGCCATTCATCAGAACCAGAAAGCCCGTGTCAGTGAATTGCTGATGCAATTTAGACAACAGGCGCTGGATGTGTCACTGGTTCTGGATCAATTGATTTCAACCCTGCATGAACTGGCATTACTGCAGTATTTGCCTGAGCTGAGCTTGAAATACAGTGCTGAAATCAATCAAAAGATTATGCAGTTGTCGCAACGCATTTCAGCACAAGATTTGCAATTGTATTATCAGGTGGCCTGTAAAGGCCGTGCTGACCTGCAACTGGCGGTGACGCAAGAGCAGGGCTTTGAAATGTGCGTATTGCGCTTATTGGCGTTCCGTCCATTACAGCCCAATGAAGTTCCGCTATCACAAGTACAACAAGTTGTTACACCGAGCGTTCAGCCTGTAGTACAACAGTCGATTCAACATGAGGTTCAGCAGCAAGCAGCTCAAAATATAATGGTAGAACAGGACACACCTGTTGAATCAGCAGCTGTATATGATGATTTTGATGATGCTCAGTATGATGATGACTCATTTAATGAAGTTACAGCTCAATCTGTTTCTGTAGATGAACCAAGTTCGGATGATTTCCTGGAGAAAGAAACTGTAGAAGCTGAAGTGCGATCTACTCCTTCAGATTCTTCATTGCATCCAGCTCAAGTACAGTCGGAAAAAATTATCTTCGATCCATCGAGTGACGATGCTTTATTTGGCTTTGATGATGAGCCTGAAGCAATAAGTACTACAGCTGATGAAAGCAACAGCGATGATTTTCTGTTTGATGAACTAGTACCATTAGCAGCCAATGAATTAACGCCTGTCAAAGCTCCAGCGGAAGTTCAGGCGCAAGCTCAGCAACCTGTAGAAGAAACCGCACAAGATTTATTATTTGATTTGGCAGCTGAACCGGCTGTTCCGGCACATCAAGAGGTACAAGGCAATCTGACCGATATTTCATCAAAACTGATGCCACAAGATATTTTAAGACTAAAGCCTCAAGTTCTTGAAGGCGAGTGGACGGTGGATAAGTGGGAGTATTGGTTCCGTAACAGTGATCTTTCACCGGCAGTCCAAGAATTGGCTCAGCATGGCGTGATGACGGGTCAAATCAATGGTGAATCGACTTTCCACATTCCAAAGCAATATGAAGCTTTGTTGACTCAGTTGCAGCATGCCTTGGAGCAGGCCTTAAAAACTGAATGGTCGAGTACTCATTTTCAGGTTCATTATGCAGATGTAGAAACCACAACGCCGTATAGCATGCAAAGTGAGCGTAAAGAAAAAGCCTATGCACGTGCGGCAGAGTTACTGCATGCAGAACCTGCGGTCAAAGAGCTTCTGCAAAACTTTGAGGGTGAAATACAGAATATCCAGCTCAAATAAGCTTATTCATTCACACTGTACTGATAGAGAGTATCCCGCATTTTAATTGGAATCGGGGTGCTTTTTCGTGTCTGGCGGTCGACAAATACATGCACGAAATGGCCTTGCGCTGAGGCCACATCATGGTCCTGTTTGAAAATGGCTAAATCATATTGCAGGGATGAATTGCCCAGTTTGGAAATTGTCACACCGACATCAATGATTTCAGGATAAGACAATTCCTGAAAAAAACTGCATGCCGAATCCACGACTAATCCAATCACGGGCGAATAGCGAATATCAAAGTCTGCCTTTTCAATCAGCAGGGAATTGGCGGCAGTATCAAAATAACTATAATAAGTCACATTATTGACGTGACCATAGATATCATTATCGGACCAGCGGGTTTGAATAGGTAAAAAGTATGAAAAATCTGCACGTCGTTTAGGTATCTGTTTCATTGGCATAGTTGTTTTGATGATTTCATTTGTTTTTACTGTGAAGTCCATAAAAATACAAGTGAAAAAATAGATCATCTCAATAAAATGGGATGACCTGTAATAAATCATTATTTGGTTATTTTGATATCACTTAAATCTGTTTTTATCACAAATATAAATAGAAATTTATGCATAAATAGCTTGGTAAATTTCCCGTGCATCCTGTTGAATCAGGTCACGCGGGTTATTTTGTAACAGCCGGGTTTGCAGCATCGCATCACTTGCCAATTGATCCAGCATATTTTCAGGAACATTTAAATCTTTCAGCTTTAAAATCAGCCCACTTTGCTCTAAGTGATTTTGCATATGATCAATAAATAAATCACACAAACCATCTGTACTGCCAGTACTTTTCGGGTCCAACCAGCACATCAGTTCAGCATAGTATTGTTTGGCATTTGGTGCATTGAATTTTAATACTTCGGTCAAAACCAGAGCATTGCTATGGCCATGTGAAATATGAAAATGTCCGCCTAAGGGATAGGCAAGTGCATGGATTGCTGCCACAGGAGCATTGGCAAAGGCCTGTCCGGCGAGCATTGATCCAACTAGCATATTTTGACGTGCTTCTAAATTCTGCCCATCTGCTAAGACTAAACTTAGGTTTTTATTGAGTAATCTTAAAGCCTGTTTAGCTAACATGTCGGCATAGGGATTCTTTTTGATTTTTGAGGTATAGGCTTCAATCGCATGCACCATCGCATCAATACCGGTTGCCGCGGTAATATGTGCAGGTAAGTTTTGGGTAAAAGTCGCATCTAAAATGGCGACATCGGCAAATAAAACTGGAGCAACGATGCCGGTTTTGGTGGTTTCACCTGTAGTGACAATCGAGATGGGAGTGACTTCGGAACCTGTACCTGCCGTTGTAGGAACTAAAAACAGCGGCAATCTCGGTTGTTTGGCATTATTTACGCCATATAAATCCTGCAAATTTTGTTGTTGCTGCGGATGAGCCAGAACCGCAATCACTTTGGCAACATCCAGTGAACTGCCACCACCAAAACCCAAGATGATGTCTGCTTTTTCATTTTTGGCGAAGTTTACGGCGTCCAATACAATATGTTCAGGAGGATCGGCCTGAACGTTTGAATAAATTGCATAGGGCAGTCGAATGGTTTCTAAAATTTCAATAATCGGCATATGCAGTTGCTGCTGAATGATACCTGAATCGGTGACCAGCAGCAGTTTTTTATACGTCTGTTGTTGTAATAATGGCTTTAACTCATAGATCGAGCCCAGTCCTGAAATAATATTCGAGACGGTTTGAAATTGAAAATGGCTCATCTATTGCTTCCTTTTTGATATCAAATTCAAGATTATTGTTTTAGTGTTCTATAGGATTCATCCTGTAAATAACTTAACATAAGACACCTGAAAATAAAGCAGTAATTGAGGTTGTTATGTCATCCAAAACGCCCTATAAGGTGTTATGTGTATGTTTAGGAAATATTTGTCGCTCTCCTACGGCAGAAGTTGTTCTTAGACATTTTTGTGATAAACAGCAACTGAATATTATGATCAACTCTGCAGGAACCAGTAATTACCATCCCGGAAAAGCACCAGATGAGCGTAGCCAGAAACATGCCTTAAAACGGGGCTATGATTTATCATCGTTACGGGCGCGCCAGTTAAAAGCGCAAGATTTTCTTGAATTTGATCTTATTCTGGCGATGGATCATGAAAATTTATTCAATATTCAAATGCTTTTAAAACAGGCTCAAATCGCCTATGCGGCCCACCAGATTCGGGCAAAAATTGCATTGATGAGTGAATACGATCAAACTTATCCCAAACAGGCGTTGCCAGATCCTTATTATGGCGGAGCAAATGGGTTTGAGCGTGTACTCGATCAGTGTGAATCGAGCAGCTTGGCTTGGGTCAGCATTTTTAAACAGCAGTTCAAACAACAGATCGATGTGAAATAAAGGTTTAAGCACATGAATATTCAAACTCAAATTCAACTTAAGCCTTTTAATACCTTAAGTCTTGATGCAACCACATCGCATTACTGCAAAGTTCAGTCCACAGCTGAATTGGTGGATGCTTTAAATTATGCTAAGCAACAGCAGTTAAATGTTTTGATTCTGTCTGGTGGCAGCAACATGCTCTTGCCGGAAAAAATCCATGCGCTGGTGATTCATATGGACATTCAGGGCATTGAATATGTGATTGAAGATGATTACAGCAAAACCATTCGCGTGGGTGCAGGTCAGGTCTGGCATGATTTCGTACTCTGGACTACAGAAAATCATTTATATGGCCTGCAGAATCTGGCACTTATTCCAGGTTTGGTCGGTGCATCTCCGGTACAGAATATTGGTGCCTATGGAGTAGAAGCGGGTGAGTTCATCGAGTCGGTTCAAGTTTATGACCGTCAGCTGGAACAATTCAGCACCATTCTGGCTCAAGATTGTGATTTTTCCTATCGGCACAGTATTTTTAAAGATGACCCGAACCGTTTTGTGATTACTCATGTGACTTTTAAGTTGCTTAAGCAAGTCCATTTAATGTTGAATTATGGTGATCTCAAGCAGGCAGTAGGTGAAGAACAGACGGCTGAAAACCTGCAAAAACAAGTCATTCAGATTCGTCAAAGTAAATTGCCAAATCCAAAAGAATATCCGAATGTGGGAAGTTTTTTCAAAAATCCGATTATTTCAGAACAGCTTTTTGACCATTTGGCACAGACATTTCCGAATTTGCCCCATTATCCTCAAGCAAAAGGTGGGGTTAAAATTGCAGCAGGCTGGCTGATTGATCAATCAGGCTGGAAGGGTAAAAAACTGGGTGTGGTGGGTATGTTCCATAAGCAGGCTTTGGTGCTAGTCAATTATGATCAGGCCAATCTGGCGGATGTTCAGACCACGTACCATGCTGTACAACACGATGTGCAGCAAAAATTTGATATTTTGTTAGAACCGGAACCGGTCTTGTTTGATGAAACAGGCTTAATTCGTTCACATCTGGAATAAAAAATGATGGCGAAATCGCATTGGATGGTACGACTGGTACAAATAGCTTCAGTGCTATTTGTACTGTTCGGCTGTTTCATGGTTTTGCTTTATTCACCCTTTTATTCTGGTTGGGTGGTGAGTGCATTAAACAGTTTTGTGCCTGTAGAGGTGAATCAGGTCGCGGCAAAAAGCCAGCAAATGGCAGCTTTAAGTGAACATGAAAATCTGGAGCCGGGTTCTAAAGTCTGGATTGCCCGTCAAGCCTATCTAAAATTGATGGAAGAGGCGATACAAAGCCATAATTCACAGGATCTGGTATTGATTCAAGCGCGTTATAAAGCCTTGCAACAAATCATTGAAGATGCCCAGATCAAAGAAGAACAACAACAGGACAAACCGCAAGTTCCGCTGCTGGCAAAGCCGGTTGAAGCTGCATCTGAAGCAGAAGATCCCACCCAAACGGTCAAAGATTTGCTGGATTTAAACAGCAGCGAAAATAAAGCCTTAATGGAAAAATATCTGGATTTTCTGCGCACGCATGAAATAGAACCGGAAAAGGTGGCTGGAGAAGCGGTTGACGAAACAATCTATCAGGATATTGCCCTGATTCAGGAGCAAAATGAACAATCACAGTCACAAAGCTCTAAACCTTATGCAATTGTGGTCCTGGGTGGTGGGTTGACACTGGATAAAAATAGCAAGGATATTGTGGTAAACAAATATACCCGTCTGCGTTTAGAAAAAACCTTAGAAATAGAACGACAGTACCATTTACCGATTGTGCTGAGTGGTGTTGAAGCACCGTATATGCAGCGCTGGTTAAAAGCATATAATGTCGATGCGAAACTGCTGGAAGACCGCAGCATGAATACCTGTGAAAATTCGCGTTTTAGCTCATTGCTATTGCAAAAAAAAGGTGGAGCTCCACGGGTGATTCTGATTACCGACCGTTATCATATGCCGCGTACCCGTCGTTTATTTGCCTTGAATGGTATTGAAACTGTACCTGTGGAAGCACCTATGCCCACTCAATTGACCCACTGGCGTCCAAGTGAACAGAATTATGACCATAGCCGCCGTGCCAATTATGAAATGTTAGCCACTATTCGTGATATCTGGTTTGGTTCCAGTGATTGCCGAGAGGTACCTTAATGCCTGATATTCCATTTTTAAATCCTGCTATTTTAAAACAGCTGGATTTACCCGTTCCAAGTCGTGAAACCACACCTCAATTACTTGAAGCATTGAATCTGAACCAGCCTTATCAACCTTCACTCGAAATTCAGGCCTATCGCAAGTTATATGGTTTGCATTTGCTGGACTGTGAGCACTGGCAAGGCTATGTGCAAATGCCTTTGTTTAAATTGCATGTACAGGTATTTCAACCGAATCTGGGAAAAATTGCCTTACCGAAAATACGTGGCACGGTATTTTTACTGCACGGCTACCTGGAACATAGTGGGATTTACCAGCCGATTATTCGTGAATTGCTGGAACAGGGTTTTAGTGTCATTACCTATGATTTGCCCGGTCATGGCCTGAGTGACGGTTCGCCGGCAAATATCAAAAATTTTGATCATTACCAGCAGGTATTACATGCTGTTTATCACTACATTAAAAATGCCGAGCAATTACCGAAACCCTGGTTAGGAATCGGTCAGAGTACCGGTGGTGCCATCTGGATGCATCATTTGCTGGAATTTGCCCAGCGTCGTGAAAATCCCTATGTAGACCGTGTATTATTGCTTTCACCGCTGCTTCGACCAGCCAAGTCGGCGTGGTGGCATAATTCTGTTGGTCTGGGTATTATCCGACGGATTAAGCGTCAGGTACCACGGCATTTTAGGCGTAATAATCATAATCCTGAGTTTTTACGTTTTGTCCGTTTAAAAGATCCGTTACAGCCCCGTATGATGGGAATGGACTGGATTCTGGCCATGTCAAAATGGATGCAGGAAATGGAAGAGCGTCCTGCTTGCCGCATTCCCGTCTGGTTGGCACAGGGGGCACAGGACCAGACGGTCGACTGGCGCTATAATATTGAGTTTATTCGTCGCAAGTTCCGTTTACAGACCTTATTGATGCTGGAAGAAGGGTCACACCAGTTGATCAATGAACGTGCTGATATTCGTGCGGCCTTAACCGGTTTGATTCCTGCTTTTTTACATGCCCAAAGCTCATCTGGTTATTATTGATTTGCTTTACATGACTACCTGAAAGAGGCTCATGTGGCACCTGCTGTCCCACAGTTAAATTCCAGGTGTTTGATTCGTGAGTGTGGCAAGGATGCCACACGTTCCCCATCACGACAGGATGTCGTGTATGGGGAATAAAGACTTTTGCCTACTTTTGGTCTGTCAAAAGTAGGGTTCAGCCTACACAAAGTGACTTGAACTTTTAAAGAAAAGACAAGGCTGAGAAAAAATTAAATATAAATATCAAATATTTAAATATAGAATGTCATCATATTGATTTGGTGCTGAAAATAAAATTCAAATTATGGGACAGCACTGGCCCATGTAGCCTCTTTGTTGATTCTTTGAAATGCAATTCACTTTGAATTTGTGTCCCGATTAAAATCTTTCTGCATGGGCTAAATTCCAGATGCGATAATAGAAGTTTTCATGATCTCCTGCTTTGCAGTTGAGTAATTCACCTTCTTTTAACCAGAAGTGCAACTGGGCATAATTCTTGATTTCCCGGTCATTAATGCGCTGGGCTAAATGATGTGGCTTGATATCCGCTGGATGTTTTAAGCCTGCGACTGCAATCATTTCGGATAAGGCACGCAGGGTATTTTTTTGAAAATTCAAAACACGAACTGCCTTGCTGGGAACATGCAGGGCTTTTTGCCGTTCCTGGTCTTGGGTGGTAACACCAACCGGGCATTGGTTGGTATGACAACTTTGTGCCTGAATACAGCCTACGGCAAACATAAAGCCACGTGCTGAATTGACCCAGTCTGCCCCAATTGCCATGGTACTAGCAATGTCAAATGCACTGATAATTTTGCCGCTTGCTCCTATCTTGATTCGATTTCTTAAACCTGCACCGACCAAGGTGTTATGGACAAACAGTAAACCTTCACGTAAAGGCGTACCCACGTGGTCAATCAGTTCAATCGGGGCGGCACCACTACCACCTTCAGAGCCATCTACCACAATAAAGTCCGGCACAATTTGAGTTTCAAGCATGGCTTTGACAATACTCATGAATTGCCAGGGCTGGCCAATACAGAGTTTAAAGCCCACCGGTTTACCGCCAGACAGTTCACGCAGTTGCTGTATAAAATGCATCATTTCAATCGGAGTGCTAAATGTAGAATGTTGTGCTGGGGATACGCAATCATGTTCCCGGCTCACTCCGCGTATCTGGGCAATTTCTTCTGAAATTTTGCTTTTGGGTAAAATTCCTCCATGACCCGGTTTTGCCCCTTGAGACAGCTTGATTTCTATCATCTTGATTTGCGGTAATCGTGCTTGCTTGGTAAATTTTTCCGGATCGAACTGACCCTCCAGAGTACGGCAGCCAAAGTAGGCACTACCCAGTTCCCACACGATATCCCCACCATTTTCCAGATGATAAGGGCTGATACTGCCTTCACCCGTATCATGGTAAAAATTGCCCATTTTCGCCCCCAGATTCAACGCCCGAATCGCATTGGCGCTCAGGCTGCCAAAACTCAGGGCGGAGATATTCATAATGGAGGCGCTATAGGGCTGTCGACATTGATGATTGCCGATTTGAATACGGAAGCTTTCAGGATCGGCAGGTTTGCATGGTGTAATGGAATGGGTAATAAAACGGTAATCTTGCTGATAGACATCAATCAGGGAGCCAAACGGTTTATCGGCATTTTTATTCTTGGCACGTTGATAAACCAGACTGCGTTGCATCCGTGAAAAAGGCAGGGCATCCTGATCGTCTTCAATAAAATATTGCCGGATTTCAGGACGAAACTCTTCAAAAATAAAGCGAAAATGTCCAATGATGGGATAATTTTTCAGGATTGAATGCTGATTTTGCAAGATATCATATACACCAACAAGGGTCAGGATTCCTGAAATCAGCCATAAAGAATTCAGAAAGGGATCGGAAAGAAAATAATGAATAGATTGAAGTTCATAGATAATTCTAAACCAGCTAATTGTTAAGGTAATAAAAATACAGCTAAACCAGACCGAGTATCGTGAGAAAAAAGTATTTAAAAGTCTATGTCTGACGGCTTGGGCTGGAACTGGCATTTTCATGTTTCCATCAAATGGTTCATAATATGAATTTGCCTATTTTATGTACACTGTACAAGTTCTGATTTGTAAAACCACTAAAAGGAGCTAAGAGTAAATCTCAGCTGTTAAGGTTGAGTATAGGCATTCTTGAATTGAATGAAAGTTGGACTGAACACTACATAAGAGTATATAAACACATGGAAATAGAAATTCAGAATAAATGCTTAATCAATAATCAGATTAACACTGCTGATCTTATGCTTTCACAAAGCGGAGAGTTTGAATTACATTGGTTTTATCTAAGCCACAGAGGTAATTTATATGACGATGAAATCCATTCGCTATAATAGTGGAGAACTGGCGTGCTAGTAGAGCACAATATGTTTTTCTCCATGTGTAAAATCCGTCACCATCAAGCTTTGTGTCGGGGTGAGAAAATAAAGCTTGATGTTCTAGAAGCCTACCAGACAATACTAAAAATAGATCCAAGCAGAAATATTCTATAGTCCCAAAGATTGGGACTTTTTTTATTGTTTATTTCAGTGCTTTTATTCATCCCCGATTTGACGAACTGCATTGGAAACTTCAATCGGCTCGATGTGCTGAATCTTGTTGCCAAAACTCCTTAACCACCATGCCAGTTGTGAAGTGAAAGGCACGGTTGCAGTGACTTGGGCCAAACCATTCTCTAATTTTTCAATCACCTGGTCCGTGCTGAGCTGGCTTTCATCAAAGTAATGTGCATCTTCTTCTGTCATAGTTAGTTTTAATGTCACATTTTGGGTCGGTTTATTGTAGTCGACCCTAAAGCCTAAGGCACCGGATTCAATATAGGCATCAATATCAAAGTTAACCGGATGCATCGCGCGCGAATTTAGCACCACAGCCGATTTAAAACGATGCAGGGCAAAGGTCTGAATATCGGTTTTATCATGGCGGGTACAAATCAAATAAATAATCGCACCTTTTTGTACCAACGCTAAGGGATTTAAAATATAGGTTTTTTCTTCGCCAGAATGGCTGCGTCCCTGGTAAACACATTCCAGCTGTTTATCTTGCAGCAAGCCTTCATAAATGGACTGTTGTGCCAGTTTGTCGACGACAGGGGGAATCAGCGGTTGAGTCGCCGGGACAATACGCACACGGTTAATCCATTGGCGTACATTGTTTTGGGTCGACAAGCTGCGACGTGCCAGATCAAACCATGGATTCATCTCTTCAATCAGGCTAGGCGGCAATAGGTGTTTTAAATGTTCTTCGACCATCATAAAGGTGACTGCTTGCGAGCTGGTCATATGTGGCAAACTTTGAATAGGCGCATCTGAACGCCAGCGCCAGCCTTGAGGCACGGTTTTACTGCTTTCAATCGGAAAACGTAGCGAGATTTGATTTAAATCACGTTGAATGGTACGCAGGCTGATATCAATGCCTTCACGCTGTAAAATTTCCTGTAATTCACGGGTGCCCATCCATTTCCCGGTAGAAAGACGAGATAAAATTTGCCACTGACGATACAGGCTATTTGATGTTTCTTTTTCTTGTGAAGACATAACTAAAATTAAAGAACCAGTAGAGTGTTTATATATCCATTAAATTATGAACACAATAAAAAAACTGAATTATTTTCGCAAGCATGGGTGTCTGTAACTCTGTATATTTTGCTCCAGATTTATGCAAAAAATGCCGTTGAATGCATAAAATCATCATAGCTCAATAACTTAAAGAATGATTGGCATGTTTGTTGCTAGAGTCTAATCACAATAGAAAACAATGACGAGGTTTGTATGCTTAAAGAGAATCAAGATACAAATTTAATTTCTTTATTAGAAAATTTTGCTCACAGTGATATCGAGACTAATAGTAGCGTGACTACGGTAAATCAAGTAAAGCCACAAAATAAGGTAAATGCATTATTTCAACAGTTCAAATCACATTTCTTTAATGAGCTGGTTGATGATCGAGCCATGTCTGGGGAAACCTGCCAAAAGATAGAACATTGGTTATCACAGCATACCTTGGAAGAGTTAAAGTCGCTTAACCAGACCGCCAAGGAGCATTTTTTATATGACGGTATTACTTTCACCGTCTATGGCGAATCTGAAGGAATTGAACGAACCATTCCCTATGATCTGATTCCGCGTGTCATTGAAAAAAAACAATGGAACAAGGTGTCACTTGGCTGTGCACAAAGAGTGCGCGCGCTGAATTTATTTTTACATGATATTTATCATCAACAGGACATTTTGAAAGCCAATATTGTGCCTGAGTTGCAGGTGTTGGCTCATGAAGCTTATCAGCCACATATGTATGCACATGACCTGAAAGGAAAAATTTACAGTCAAATCAGTGGGATCGATATTATCCGTGACCGTCATGGTGAATTTTATGTACTGGAAGATAATTTAAGAACGCCATCCGGTGTGTCTTATATGCTGGAAAGCCGGAAAATTAGCCAAAAAATAATGCCACAGCTGTTCCAGCAAAATAACATTTTGGGTATTGAACAATATCCTCAGTTACTCAAAGAGATCCTTGTTGAAAATGCCTATGTAGATAAGCCTTTTATTGTGGTCTTGACTCCGGGTCGTTATAACAGCGCATATTATGAACATTCCTTCCTGGCAAGGGAAATGGATGTGCCTTTAGTGACATCACGTGACCTTTTTGTAGAGAACGATAAGGTTTATGTCAAAACGATTCGTGGCAGACAGCGGGTTGATGTAATTTATCGGCGAGTCGATGATGCATATCTCGATCCTTTATGCTTTTTGCCGGATAGCACCTTGGGTGTGCCTGGCTTAATGTCAGCTTATTTAAATCACAATGTGGTGATTGCCAATGCGCCGGGTACCGGAGTGGCTGATGATAAATCGATCTATCCGTACGTGGATAAAATGATCCATTTTTATCTTGGTGAGCAGGCCATCTTAAAAAATGTACCGACTTATCTGTGTCGGGAAAGTGAAGATCTGGAATACGTCTTAGCCAATCTGGAACAACTGGTGGTGAAAGAAGCGCAGGGTTCAGGGGGGTATGGCATGTTGATTGGCCCACATGCCTCAAACAGCCAGATTGAATCTTTTAGAGACAAAATTAGTGCAGCACCGCATTTGTATATTGCACAGCCGACACTGGATTTATCGGTTTGCCCGACTTTAACCGATTTTGGCGTGGCAGAGCGTCATATCGATTTGCGCCCATTCGTCCTTAGCTCACCATATCGAACCGAGATTGTACCGGGTGGCTTGACACGGGTAGCCATGCAGGCAGGGTCGCTAGTGGTGAATTCTTCACAAGGTGGTGGCATTAAAGACACCTGGGTTGTCGATAATCTGCATTCATAGACCTTTAACCATGGGAAGGAAATCATGATTTTATTAAATAGTAATGCTCAGCACATTTTTTGGTTAGGCCGTTATTTAACCCGGATTCAATATACCTGTAGCCAGTTTCCGTTTGTGGAAGATCAGGAGGCGTTGCAATATGCCCATGCTTTTTGCTTGCCGGCTTTTGATGCGAGTTCACTCAATGCATTATTGCTGGATGAT
The DNA here is from genome assembly GCF_016599715.1 of Acinetobacter sp. CS-2. Lineage (NCBI taxonomy): Bacteria > Pseudomonadati > Pseudomonadota > Gammaproteobacteria > Moraxellales > Moraxellaceae > Acinetobacter > Acinetobacter sp. CS-2. Next base: position 1,805,401 of record NZ_CP067019.1, on the reverse strand, counting down.
GAACAGCCATCATCTTTTCATCAACAATTTCAATATGCCAAAGACAACATACAGGACTTGCGTGGCATACTTTCAGCCAAGACTTATGCAGAGCTGAATCAGCTAATTAAAAATGCTCATGCAAATGCGAGCTATATATGTGACGTGGCAGCGGATTGCCATGATGTGATAGAGGCTGAATCGGCAGATGTGTTTCTGTTTTTTAGTTTGGGACAAAATATTGAGCAGTTGGACAGACAAATTCGTCTAAAACAGGACCAAAACACAACTTTAGATAATATTAATAAAATTGTTGATCTGCTGACTCAGATTGGCTGGGATAAGCTGGATGCTGCCTGGCAGCAGCTTAAATTAAACCCGGATAGTATGAATTTTTATCACTTTAGTGATCATATTCAACAGCTATTTGAGGTGGATGTATGAAGTTGATGATTAATCACCAAACGCATTATCAATATAGTGATCAGGTCTGCAACAGTATTCAGTATATTAAAATGACACCGACCAGCAATGGCCATCAGCAGATACATTGCTGGGATGTCAGCGTGCCCGGACAAAAAGAAATAAAAAACGATGCCTTTAATAATATCTGGATTACCAGTTCGCAGCGCCAGCCTTACAGCCAGATGACCATCATGGCACAGGGCATTGTCGAGATTAATCCTGCGACGCAATTTGGAATTGATACACACATCAATCCGCAATTATTTTTGCAGCCTACCACAAGTACGCTGTGCAATGCCGACATGAAAAGTTTTGCAGATTGCTATGTTCCTCGCATTAATCGGGCTAACCTGATGGTGCTGTCTGAAGCTATCTTGAATTATATTCCCTATACACCTGAGCAAACTTCGGTCCATACCTCTGCAATCGAGGCTTTTCAATGCCGACAGGGGGTATGTCAGGATCACAGCCATGTCTTTATTGCCATGTGTAAATATTTAGGCTTGCCGGCACGTTATGTATCAGGTTATTTATTTGTACCCTATACCTCTCATCTTGCCAGTCATGCTTGGGCAGAGGTTTTTTTTGAAAATACGTGGTATTGTTTTGATACCAGCAACCAGTTATTTACGCCTAATGCACATATATATGTCGCCATAGGCCGGGATTACTGGGATGTTGCGCCAGTGCGAGGTATACGAGAGCGTGGAGGTATTGAATCCATGAGCTCTATTGTTCAAGTGCTCGCTTGCTGAAAATTTTAAAGTCATAAGGAGTTTCTAATGACTTATTGTTGTGCGCTACGGTTAAAAGACGGCCTGGTTTTTGTAAGTGATACCCGTACCAATGCCGGAGTTGATCACATCTCGGTATTTCGCAAGCTCTATATCTTTGGTGTGGAAGGAGAACGGTTTTTAACCATCCAGACATCAGGGAATTTAGCCACAACTCAAGCAGTGATTGGTCACTTAAACAACCATCTGGAACTTAAACAGGAACCGAACTTATATAGTGTAAACACTATGTTTGAGATGGCGGAACTGGTGGGGCACACCTTGAAAAAAGTGATTGCCGATGTGGTTGAAGATGCTCACACGCATGAACAAAGTAATTATTATTGCAGCATTTTGTTGGGCGGGCAGATTCAAGGGTCAGAAATGCAACTGTATAATATTTACCCGCAAGGCAATTTTATTTGTGCCACAGAAGATACGCCGTATTTTCAGATTGGTGAAAGTAAATATGGCAAGCCCATACTCGACCGGGCTTTAATTTATGAAATGCCTTTAGATGAAGCCGTACGCTGTTGTTTAATCTCTTTTGATTCTACCTTGCGTTCCAATGTTTCTGTAGGGATGCCACTTGATACGGTCGTGTATAGAAAAGATTCTTTGCATATTCCGAATGGCAAACGAATTTATGAAGAAGATCCCTATTTCTGGAAACTCAGTAAACAGTGGTCAGATACTTTGCGCCGTGGCTTACAGGAATTGCCAATCCCGACTGATGATTATCTAGAGTAATAAGCAGTTGTGAGATTGTAAAAAAACCCAAGCACAAGCTTGGGTTTTTTTATTGGGATTTAAAATATTATTTTCTTATAGGACGTGCACTTAAACGACAGAGTAGCTCATAACCAATGGTGCCATTGGCTTCGGCAACATCATCAACCAGACGGTTTTTACCCCAGAGTTCAACTTCAGTTCCAAGCGGAGCATCCATACCGGTCACATCAATGGCAATCATGTCCATGGCAACGCGGCCAATCACACGGGTCGCTTGACCGTTAATAGATACATAGTTCTGTTTAGGGAAGGCACGAGGGTAGCCATCTCCATAACCAATTGAAACGATAGCGAGGTCCATGTCTTTGTCAGCGGTAAAGGTGGAGCCATAACCGACATGTTCACCTGCCTGAATGTGATTTAGGGCAATAATTTCAGCCGTAAAAGTCATGACTGGTTTAAGTCCTAAATCATGGACGGATTGATCTGCAAATGGTGATGCACCATAAAGCATGATTCCTGGACGGACAAAATCAAAATGCAGTTCAGGCCATTTATAAATGGCAGCCGAATTACAGCAAGAGCCCATCACGGGTGCACAAGCTTGTTTCACTTGCAGGAACTGATTTTTTTGTTGTTCATTTAAAGGATGGTTGGCATCCGCATTGGCAAAGTGCATGGCCAGTACACAAGTAAAACCTTCAGCTTTAAGCGAATTAATTACTTCAATGATTTCGGGTACTTTAAAACCAAGACGGTTCATACCGCTATTCAGCTTGACCCAAACTTTTAATTTTTTGCCAATATAAGCATTTTTATGTGCTCGTAACCAATCAAGTTGCTGATGGTGATGGATTACACATTCAATATTGTTCTCTATCACCACCTGCATTTCATCTTCAGAAAAAATGCCTTCAATGAGGGTAATCGGTTGCTTATAGCCAAGTTCACGAATTTCTAAAGCTTCTTCCAGGCAGGCGACACCAAAAGCATCCGTTTCACCCAAGGCTGCTAAACAGTCTTTGACTCCATGTCCATAAGCATTGGCTTTGACCATACTGACAATTTGAGCAGTCGGTGCAAGTTGTTTGACACGGTTTAAATTATATTGAAGGGCTTCTCTATCAATATAAACTGTTGCTTGGCGCACCCTCGTCACTCCTTGGGATTACAATAAAAAATTACAGCAATTTGTTATATCAAATCGCTTATAAGCTCTACATAAGAATATTATAGATATGCTATTCCTCAGTCTTGAAAATGAGGAACTTAAGCAAAATGGAGAGGGATATTGTAGTCCTATGACTGAAAATAAACACTAAGTTAAAGTGTATTTTTCACCAAATATTAAACAGAAAAAATTTATGTAATACGTAGCAGTGATGAATTAAAGCAATGGTACAAGAAAAATAAATTTAAAAAAACGAGGTCAGCACCTCGTTTTTATATCTTATTCTTCATCATCATATTGAGCGTAGAACTCAGGTGAGAGATTGCTAAAGCGCGTGTATTGACCTTCAAAAGCAAGACGAACCGTACCGATCGGTCCGTTACGCTGCTTGCCGATAATAATCTCGGCAGTACCGGCTTCTTTGGATTCCTTGTTATACACTTCGTCACGGTAAATGAACATGATCAAGTCGGCATCCTGCTCGATCGCACCAGATTCACGTAAGTCGGACATCACCGGACGTTTATTTGGACGGTTTTCCAGTGAGCGGTTCAGCTGAGAAAGTGCAATGACAGGACAGTTCATCTCTTTAGCCAAGGCTTTTAAGCTACGCGAAATTTCTGAAATCTCGCCGACACGGTTGTCACCCATACCGGGTACTTTCATGAGCTGAAGGTAATCGACCATGATGCAGCCAATTTTTCCGCCATGCTGTTTGGCAATACGACGGGCACGGGCACGTAATTCCGTCGGAGGCAGGGCAGAAGAATCATCGATGTACAGATGTTTTTCCTGTAGCTGTAAAATGGTACCGGTGACTTTAGACCATTCATCGCCATCCAGTTTACCGGCACGCAGATGACCCTGGTGGACTTTACCGTAAGCAGAAATCAGACGCATGGCAATCGAATCTGCGGGCATCTCCATAGAGAAAACCAAGGCAGGCAAGTCACAGTTAAACAGCACACTTTCCACCAGGTTCATGGCGAAAGTGGTTTTACCCATAGATGGACGTGCAGCCACAATAATTAAATCACCAGCCTGCATACCTGAAGTTTTATTATCCAGTTCCACGAAACCTGATGTTAAACCGGTAATGTTCCCTTCCATTTGGGAAAGTTCGTTCAACTTGTCAAAAACATCGGCGACTACTGCATTAATTGGTTTTGGGCCTTGGGCTTTGGCATTGTTGTTATGCTGTTCAGCAATCGAGAAGATGTTGGTTTCAGCTAGATCCAGAATTTCACTCACGCTACGACCTTTGGTGTCGTAAGCATTCTGTAAAATTTCAGAGCTGACTTTAATCATGCTGCGTAATGTTGAAAATTCTTTAATTTTATTGGCATAAGTTTCCAGGTTATAAAAGCTGGAAGGAGAGTCTGCCATTAATTGCATTAAGTATTCTTCGCCACCCACAGCTTCAAGCAGGTTCTGTTTGATCAGCCAGTCATTGACCAATACGGCATCATAAGGCGAGTTTTCCTGGGCTAATTTTTCAATGGCACGGAAAATATATTTATGACGTGTGGCATAGAAATCATTTTCACTTAATACATCACCGACTTGCTCAAAAGATTCGGCTACCGTCATCAGCGCGGCAAGAACGGCTTGTTCAATTGCCAAGTTATGCGGAGGGGTACGAAACTCTTTGAGTTGGCCTGACTCATTTGCTTTATTATCTACTTTAACTGAGTTAAGCATAGCGCTGGCATTCGCCTGTGACATATAAAACCCTAATTTTAAATGCAATAAATGAGTAATTTGAAAAAAATGCCGAAGAATAAAAAAGGTATTATCTTCGTATAAACAGATGATACGCGCTCTTAAAAAAAATGCGAATCGAAAATTTCATTTATGTAAGTCATTAAAAATAGTCAAAATAAATGAAGTGGAGGGGGTCTATATCTGCTAATTCAACTATTTTGACTATTTTTAGAGATAAAAAAAGAGCATGCAAAAGCATGCTCTTTTTCTTGCAATAAATTACTCAGATACGATAGTAACGAGAACTTCAGCAATAACATCATGATGCAATTGGATTGCGATGTTGAATTCACCAGTGTGACGAAGCGCACCGTTTGGTAAACGAACTTCTGCACGGTCAACTTCAAGACCTGCATTAGTTAAAGCGTCAGCGATGTCACGAGTACCGATAGAACCGAATAGTTTACCTTCGTCACCAGCTTTAGCAGTGATTACGATGTTAACTTCGTTCAATTGGTCAGCACGTGCTTGAGCAGCAGCTAAAACGTCAGCTTCAGCTTTCTCAAGTTCAGCACGACGAGCTTCAAAAGCAGCAGTGTTAGCTTCAGTAGCTGCAACCGCTTTACCTTGAGGGATAAGGAAGTTACGGCCGTAACCAGCTTTAACTGATACTTTATCGCCTAATTTACCAAGGTTTTTAATGCGTTGTAATAAGATAATATCCACAGCTCAACCTCACTTATGATTGTCAGTGTAAGGGATCAACGCTAAGTAGCGAGCTTGTTTGATAGCAAGCGCCAATTGACGTTGGTAACGAGCTTTAGTACCTGTAATACGGCTAGGAACAATCTTGCCGTTTTCAGTGATGTACTGTTTCAAAGTATCGATATCTTTGTAGTCGATGTACGTAACGTTCTCAGCTGTAAAGCGGCAGAACTTGCGACGACGGTAAAAACGTGCCATGTAATGTTCTCCTTATGCTTCAGCAGAGTCTTGAGCTTGTTGTGCTTCTTCACGTTGAGCTTTACGCGCACGTTTTTCTTCAGCACTCTTAGCAAGTAAAGACTCTTCAGTGATAGCGTGTTCACGACGAATAATAACATTACGAAGGATTGCATCGTTATAACGGAACAATTCTTCTAATTCATTAAGCGTAGCTTGACCACATTCAACGTTCATTAAAATGTAGTGAGCTTTGTGAATTTTGTTAATTGGGTAAGCCAATTGACGACGGCCCCAATCTTCTAAACGGTGAATTTGACCTTCAGCTTCTTTGATGTGAGTTAGGTAACGTTCTACCATACCCACAACTTGATCGCTTTGGTCTGGATGTACCAAAAGTACGATTTCGTAGTGACGCATTGTCAGCTCCTTACGGTTTATACAGCCTTTGCAAATACAAGCAGAGGCAAGGAGTCACAACTAAAGTTGTGTCGCATAAATTGCGAAGCGTGAATTTTAGAGCCTTTGCATGTTAAATACAAGGTTTGGGGAGAGCGAAAAGCAAAAATACTGAAAATAGTGCTGCGCTAAATCTTGCTGAACATGAAATGAAGAATAAAAGGAATTTACTTACTGAAAGTGTGTGAATGAAAATAAGAAGGGCAAACAAAGTATAACGAGAAGGGGGTAAAGTGTATGACATATCTAATTAAAAGATAGAGCAGGACTCTATCTTTTAAAAAAATATGATGGGTAATTGTGGGGCTGTTGAAGTGAAACTAAACAACAGGCTGATGACAGTGATTAATTTGACAGAGAACATAAAATATTGCTTTGCCCATAACTGATCATTTTCAGCTTTAAAGCCTTGAATACTCAAATACACCCAGTACAGACACAAAAGGTTCAGTACGACCACATAAATCCAATTTGTATAACCATAAACAAATAATCCATTCATGGTGATACAGAACAATACAACGTAGATGAGTGACTCGATCTTGGTACGATGAATTGAACGTGCTACAGGTAAAATTGGAATCCCTGCATTTTTGTAATCTTCAAAGCGGTAAATTGCAATTGCCCAAGAGTGAGGCATTTGCCAAAGTGCATACCCAATAAAAATAAGTAAAGCACCCATGTCAAACTGGTTTGCAACAGCGGTATAACCAATTACAGGCGGAGCTGCACCGGAAATACTTCCCACAATGGTTTGATGGATGGTGGTTCGTTTTGTCCATAAGCTGTAAAAACCAACATATACAACAAAACCAATAACAGCAAATAAAAAAGCGTACTCATTGACCCAAAACCACAAAATGCTAAAACCAGCGAATCCAAGTGCCAGGGAATAAACCAAAGCAACAGGAACGGAAACTGATTTTTTAACCATCGCACGATTTTGCGTACGTTGCATCTTTTGGTCGATGTCTTGGTCAATGATGTTATTGACTACACAACCTGATGCCACAACCAGAGTGGTACCGAGAAGGGTAATGAGAAGAAGAAGGAAATCTACAGAACCTTGGGCAGCTACAAAGTAGCCACCCAAAGTGGTAACGAAGTTACCAAAGAGAATTCCTGGTTTAGTCAGGAATAAATACTTTTTCAGCATGACAACCAGTTTAGATCATCATGTTGTAGTGAAGGTAGTTCATGATCCATACAGAACCAACCAAAAGGATGGCAATGGTCAGAATCGTATAAACGAATGCAATAACGTTCCAGCGTTGCTCTGAAGACGAGTTCATGTGCAGGAAATAAATTAACTGTACAAGAATCTGAGCAACTGCAGTAATTGCAATCACGGTAATCAAGATACCGCGGCCAAAACCACCAGCCATCACCATTCCGAAAGGAATGATGGTCAGGATGATAGATAGGATAAAGCCAACTGTATATTGTTTAACGTTACCGTGTGCTGCACCAGCTGAATTGTGATCGTGACTCATTAGAGAACTCCCATCAAGTAAACTACGCTGAACACACAGATCCAAACGATGTCAAGGAAGTGCCAGAACAAGCTTAAGCATGCAAGACGACGAGTGTTTGGAAGAGTCAAACCATATTTCTTGATTTGAACCATTAACACGATCATCCATACCAAACCAGAAGTTACGTGAATACCGTGTGTACCTACCAGCGTAAAGAACGAAGATAAGAATGCACTTGTGCTAGGGCCATGACCTGCATGAACTAAATGATTGAACTCATATAATTCCATGCCGATGAACGAAGCACCAAATACCCAAGTAATTGCAAGCCAAGTCAGAACTTTAGATACGTCTTTCTTGTAGGCAGCAAGAACAGCAAAGCCGAACGTTACAGACGAAATCAAGAGGGCGAAAGTTTCAGTTAATACGAAACTGAGAGATTCACCAAAAAGATCTCGTGCACTTGGAGTACCAACTGGAACGTGACTGCTTAATACAGCAAACGCGATGAAGAGTGTACCGAATAGGATCAAGTCACTCATCAAGTAAGACCAGAAACCAAAGACCGTGATGTCAGTATCATCGTGATGATGATGTTCATCATGTCCGTGGTTATCGTGATGAAGTACTTCAGCCATAGTCTTAGTCCTTCTTCAAGTGTTTTTCAAGTTGTGCATAACGTTCGTTTTCGATGCGTTCAACTTCAGCAGCTGGAACATAGTAATCCACTTTCTTGGTGAAAGAAGACACGATGAAGCTAATGATCGCAGAAACGAATGTAATCGCTACTAACCACCAGATGTGCCAGATTAAAGCAAAGCCCATAACAGTAATGAACATCGCGATAACAAAACCAGCCGCACGGTTGGTTGGCATATGAATGTCTTCATACTTGGTTGGTTTAGTGTATGCAATACCGTTTTCTTTGTCAGTCCAGAAAGTATCAATACCGTTGATCTTTGGAAGATAGGCAAAGTTATAGAACGGCGCTGGAGAAGAAGTAGACCATTCAAGCGTACGGCCATCCCAAATGTCGCCAGTAACGTCCATGTTTTTCTCGCGTTGCAAGAAACCCACCACGATTTGCATAACGAAACATGCAATACCCAGTGCAATAAGAACTGCACCAAACAAAGCAATATTTACATATGGATCCCATTCAGGGTTGTCAAATGTATTCAAACGACGAGTCATACCCATGAAACCAAGGATATAAAGTGGCATGAATGCAAAATAGAAACCGATGAACCAGAACCAGAATGCTGCTTTACCCCAAGCTTCATTTAACTGCCAGCCAAACATTTTTGGCCAGTAGAAGATGATACCTGCGAACATCGCAAACACTACACCACCAATAATTACGTTATGGAAGTGAGCGATCAGGAATAAAGAGTTGTGTACTAGGAAGTCCGCTGGTGGAACTGCCATTAATACGCCTGTTAAACCACCGATACCGAAAGTCACAAGGAAGCCAAGTGTCCAAAGCATTGGTGTTGTATAGGTAATGCGGCCCTTATACATGGTGAATAACCAAGAGAAGATTTTCACACCAGTCGGGATTGCAATAATCATGGTCATGATACCGAAGAACGCGTTAACGTTGGCACCTGCACCCATGGTAAAGAAGTGGTGAACCCAAACAACAAGTGATAAAACACCAATTGCTACGGTAGCGTACACCATTGATTTGTAACCGAACAAAGCTTTGCGGCAGAATACAGCAGTAACTTCCGAGTAAATACCAAAAGCTGGTAATACCAGGATATATACTTCCGGGTGACCCCAAGTCCAGATCAAGTTTACATATAACATTGGGCTACCACCCAAGTCATTTGTAAAGAAGTGGAAGTCAAAGTAACGGTCAAGTGACAACATTGCAATAGTCGCAGTTAATACTGGGAATGTCGCAATGATAAGTACAACAGTAACTAAAGATGTCCAGGTAAAAATAGGCATATCCATAAGGGTCATGCCAGGCGCGCGCATTTTAATGATGGTAACGAAGAAGTTAACACCAGTTAAAAGTGTACCCAAGCCTGAAATCTGCAGTGCCCAAATGTAGTAGTCTACACCTACGCCAGGAGAATATTCGATACCTGATAGAGGAGGATAAGCCATCCAACCTGTTGCAGCGAATTCACCTAAAGCAAGAGAAGCCATTACCAGACCGGCAGCGCCAGCGAATAGCCAGAAGCTTAAAGAGTTTAATAGCGGGAAGGCAACATCACGTGCACCGATTTGAAGTGGTACAGAAATGTTCATCAAACCAACCACAAGACCCATCGCTACGAAGAAGATCATGATTACGCCATGCGCAGTAAAGATCTGATCGTAATGTTCTGGGTGCAAGTAACCTTCACCACCACCTTTTGCAAGGAACTGTTGAAGACGCATCATGATCGCATCGGCAAAACCACGCAGAAGCATGACAATCGACACGATGATATACATGATACCAATTTTTTTATGGTCTACAGATGTGAACCATTCGTTCCACAAATAGCCCCATTTTTTGAAATAGGTGATACCTGCAAACAGTGCAAGACCGCCTAGGACCATCATGGCAACTGTCACCAGCACGATTGGATCGTGAGGGATTGCATCCGGACCTAACTTACCTAAGAAGCTCATGTCTTATTCCTCTACAGAAGCAGTCGCATGTTCAACATTTGCATGAGCTTCAGAAGCAGCAGCTTCATGACCAGCAGCGGCTGAGTGATCAGCACCGTGGTAATTACTCATGTATTTGTTAATCACAGATTCGAACAGTTTAGGTTCTACTGAAGAATAATAAGTCACTGGGTGTGGCTTAGTCGGATAAGGCTTCAACGCTTCAGCAGCAGCCTTCTCTTCAGGAGTTTGCGCTTTCGCAACGATTGCTTCGATTTGGTGCTTAGAGCGGTTACCGTCACGTAAGGTTGCAAATTCAGCTTGATCTAAAACTGTTTTTTGAACAGCTTGAGGATTAATGGTATTACCATTACCCGCTTTAACTGCAGCAACCCATTCAGCAAACTGAGCATCAGTCACAGAGTGTGCACGGAAACGCATTTGCGAGAAACCATAACCTGAATAGTTAGAAGAGAAACCGCGGAAGCCTTCAGCAGGACTGGTTTCATTTGCCAAGAAGTTCAGGTGAGTTTGCATACCCGCCATAGCATAAATCTGACCAGACAATGCAGGGATGAAGAACGAGTTCATTGTGAAGTTAGAAGTTAAACGCAGGCTAACCGGAGTTTTTTCTGGGAAACGAATTTCGTTAACAGTCGCAATGTTTTGTTCTGGATAGATAAAAATCCATTTAAACTGTTCAGCAATAACCTGAACATTTAAAGGTGCTTTATCTGATTCTAGCGGACGGTATGGGTCATACTTGTGGGAACCCCACCAAGTTAACCAAGCTAAAATACCAATAATAATAACAGGAACACCCCAGACTACAATTTCAATTGCAGTAGAGTGTGCCCATGTAGGTTTATAGTCTGCATCTTTATTCGACGCGCGATATTTCCATCCGAACCATAATGCCATAATCGCTGATGGAATAACCACCAATAGCATTAAGTAAATCGCAGTCAACATGAGGTTTGATTGACCTTCAGCAACTGGACCTTTGGAGTTCAGAAGTACTAAATCACCACCACACCCAGTCAAGAGTGCAGCCATCGCAGATAAAGACAATACAGCTAAAATTGTTTGTCTCATTTTACAACCTCGGTGAAGAGTCCCATTCCCTAATTTAATATGGGATAGCGATTAAAGTGTCGCATGATTGGAAATGTTTATTTTTCACTTAGAAAATCCAAGCACAGTAAAGCCTTCCCAATCATGAGGCACCGCTACGTTGTAGGGCATTATGCCTGATATCGACAAACTAAGCTATATGTAAAGTGGCTTTAAATATCTGTTATAAAAACTGATTTTTTTACTCGGAATTAAGCTTTTATTATATGAATTTTATTTTAATATCAATATTCTGCGGAAAAACAGGGATATAAAAACAATCCCTGTCTAATTATATGCTTATTGTTTAACCACTTTGGTTTTGGCTAACTTATCATGTAAGGTCTGGCGCTTTTCACCCAGTGCAAAAACATGATCAATAATTGTAATAAATGGCATAAATAGCAAATTTAAAACGATAAAAATAAAGCTACGTAAAGTGAAAGCACGCATCAGGCTGACTTTTTCACCATTGTCGGCATCTACAATTTTAATTTTGGTCAGTTTTTTACCGATGCTTTGTCCGGATTTTGCCAACATAAATGCCTGTATACCTAGCATAATAATGAGGTAAATAAACATGGTCTGCCAGGCTTCAGAAGGTATAAGGGTAAATAATTCCTGTTGCAATTGCATGGCTTGAGTGGAAGTCTCGGCCGATTGCATTTTTTGCTGAATCTCGGATAACTGGTTAAATTGCTCTGGTTTTAGGAAAAATGACGGAATTGCAGCTGCCGGTAGCCAGAGTAGCAAGTCAATGATTTTTGCCAAAATACGGGTTGGAATTGCAGCCAACTCCTGTCGAGCAGTTGCTTTTTTTTCCACCTGAACTTTACGAATAGCTGAATTCTGTACAGGGCTGGGTTCTGGAAAAGCTGCAGGTGCGATATAGCCTTCAGGTGTATATACAAGTTTACCTTGGGTTAATTCACCTAAAGCCTTCCATTCGGTCATACCTTGATGCCATGCCAAATCTGTTAGCAGCACTTGTTGGCTAGCGAGCATTTGGTTCAACTGCTCTAAGGTGTATGGACCAGCTTGTTGATTATTACGAGCCAAGTAAATTTGCATAAATATTAAATCTCAAAACGTAAATTAGGTTTGTATAGCAAACCCTTAAATTATAGATGAAAAAAAAGACCCAAATGTGGGTCTTTTTTAACATGTTTTATTAGGCTTGTTGAGCTTTTTCTTCTGCAAGGAAGAACCAAGTGTCTAAAACTGAGTCCGGGTTTAAAGAAACAGACTCAATACCTTGTTCCATCAACCATTTAGCCAGGTCAGGGTGATCAGAAGGACCTTGACCACAAATACCTACATATTTTCCTGCTTTACGACATGCATGGATAGCCATAGAAAGAAGGGCTTTAACCGCTGGGTCGCGTTCATCAAACAAGTGAGAAACAATACCAGAGTCACGGTCTAGACCAAGAGTTAACTGAGTCAAGTCGTTAGAACCAATAGAGAAACCATCGAAGTGTTCAAGGAATTGTTCAGCCAACAATGCATTCGTTGGCAATTCGCACATCATGATCACTTTAAGACCATTTTCACCACGTTTAAGACCGTTCAATGCCAACAATTCAATCACACGTTTTGCTTCAGCAACGGTACGTACGAATGGAATCATGATCTGTACATTGGTTAAGCCCATTTCGTCACGAACTTTTTTCAACGCACGGCATTCAAGTTCGAAACAGTCACGGAAGTTGTCAGAAACGTAGCGGCTTGCACCACGGAAACCAAGCATTGGGTTTTCTTCTTCTGGTTCGTATAGCTTACCACCGATCAAGTTTGCATATTCGTTTGACTTAAAGTCAGACATACGCACGATCACTGGTTTGTCAGCGAATGCAGCAGCAAGGGTAGAAATACCTTCAACCAATTTTTCTACATAGAATTCGATAGGAGAAGCGTAACCTGCAGTACGTGCCATTACAGCAGCGCGAGTTTCGCGTGGAAGGCTGTCAATGTTGAGCAATGCTTTAGGATGCACACCAATCATCCGGTTAATGATGAATTCAAGACGTGCCAGACCAATACCTGCGTTTGGAATTTGAGCAAAGTCAAATGCACGGTCAGGGTTACCCACGTTCATCATGACTTTAAATGGAAGCGCAGGCATAGATTCGATAGAGTTACGCTGAACTTCGAAATCTAAAGCACCTTCATAGATAAAGCCTGTATCACCTTCGGCACAAGAAACAGTTACTTCTTGACCATCGGTCAGAACTTCAGTTGCATTACCACAACCTACAATCGCTGGAACACCAAGTTCACGTGCAATGATGGCAGCGTGACAAGTACGGCCACCACGGTTGGTGACAATAGCAGCAGCACGTTTCATCACTGGTTCCCAATCCGGGTCAGTCATGTCAGATACGAGTACGTCACCGTCTTGTACTTTATCCATCTCTTTAATCGAAGTGACGATGCGGACTTTACCAGAACCGATACGTTGACCAATTGAACGGCCTTCACAAACCACAGTACCTTTTTGTTTAAGCAGGTAGCGTTCCATTGTGCCGACATTTTCACGGCTTTTTACGGTTTCTGGACGTGCCTGAACGATATAAAGCTGACCGTCATCACCATCTTTGGCCCATTCGATGTCCATTGGGGCACCGTAATGTTCTTCAATGATCAAGGCTTGTTTTGCAAGTTCTTGCAGCTCATGATCATTTAAGGCAAATTGTTGACGCTCTTGTTTTTCAACGTCGACGACAACGACTGATTTACCTGCTGCACCTTCTTCACCATAAATCATTTTTTGGTGTTTAGAGCCCAGGTTGCGACGCAGGATAGAATGCTTGCCATTTTTAAGAAGTGGTTTAGAAATATAGAATTCGTCAGGGTTAACTGCACCTTGAACGACCATTTCACCCAAGCCATAAGAAGCGGTAATAAATACTGCATCACGGAAACCAGATTCTGTATCCAGTGTGAACATTACACCAGCAGCACCAGTTTCAGAGCGGACCATACGTTGCACGCCAGCCGACAACGCTACGATGTCGTGAGCAAAGTTTTGGTGTACACGGTAAGAAATTGCGCGATCGTTATAAAGTGAAGCAAATACTTCCTTAATGGCTACAAGAACGTTGTCGATGCCACGGATGTTCAGGAAGGTTTCTTGTTGTCCTGCAAATGATGCATCTGGCAAGTCTTCTGCTGTTGCAGATGAACGAACGGCAACCGCGATGTCAGGGTTGCCGTTTGAAAGAGCAGCGAAAGATTCGCGAATTTCCTTTTCAAGTTCTGCTGTAAGCGGAGTTTCGACAATCCATTGACGGATTTTTGCGCCAGTTTCTGCTAGAGCTTTTACGTCATCAACATTAAGCGCTGCAAGCTCGGCGTTGATTTTAGCGTTTAGGCCACTTTGCTCGAGAAATTCACGATACGCAGCAGCTGTGGTTGCAAAACCACCCGGTACTGATACACCAGCATTAGACAAATGGCTGATCATTTCACCCAGTGATGAGTTTTTCCCACCAACGAGTTCAACGTCGTGTTTCCCTAATTTTTCTAGACCAATTACGCGCGCTTCCAAAGTTGTTACTCCACTTATGCAGTATTAATCACTATCTTGGCATGAAATTATAACAAATCGCCCAGCTTTTTGATTTACTCGGCGACACTCATGTAAGATCGGTTTACTATAAAGATTTTACAGCACTTAGACAAATATTTAAGGAGAATTTTAATGTCAGAAGGTAAACAGATTAAGCGCAGTGTGTTTTTTATCTCCGATGGGACTGCAATTACTGCTGAAACCCTGGGACACTCACTGTTAGCACAGTTTCCTCATGTAGATTTTGACATTCATATTATTCCTTATATTTCTTCAGAAGAAGCTGCGATGAATGTGGTAGCTGAAATCAACCAGCGTGCCGATCAAGATGGGCAACAACCTTTGGTGTTTGATACCTTGGTAGACCCGTATGTGCGTGATATTATCAATACCGCAAACGCAGTAAATCTTGATGTTTTTGAAGGTCTTATTGGTAAATTGTCTGAGGTTTTAGGTACTGCGCCTACAACTTTAGTCGGACAAACCCATGCTGTAACCGATTCTGAGTCATATAAAGCACGTATTGATGCAGTGCATTTTGCCCTAGATAACGATGATGGCGCACGCACACGTCATTATGACAAGGCTGATCTGATCCTGATTGGGGTTTCCCGTTCCGGTAAAACACCGACTTCAATTTATCTTTCATTACAGTTTGGAATTCGTGTGGCGAACTATCCGCTGACTGAAGAAGACCTGGATGACAACCGTTTACCTGCGGTGTTAAAAGCACACAAGCATAAGCTATTTGGCTTAATGATTGATGCTGAACGACTTGTAGCGATTCGTAGCGAACGTAAAGCCAATAGCCGTTATGCAAGTTTTAATCAATGCCAAATGGAACTGCGTGCCGTAGAAGGCATTTATATTTCAGAAGGCATTAAATATCTGAATGTTTCTGAAATGTCGATTGAGGAAATTTCAACCCGTGTTTTACAGATGACAGGTTTAAAACGTCGTATTGGCTAATTTAAAAATGGAGTTAAATTCAGATTTAACTCCATTTCTATAATCGAAAATATAGAGCGTAATTATATGAATAAAGTATTAAAAATAAATAAAATAACTCTTGGTTTTGCTTGGTTTAGTCTGATAAATGCGCATGTTTTTGCACAATCTGTGGCTGATTTTGAAACCCAAATGATCAAACAATATGATCAAAGGCGTTTAGCAGACATTTATGAGAGTGAGGGTGTTAATCAGGAGGTGGCTGTAAAAGTAGTCGATTTTATTCAGAGTCATCCACAAAGTTTCCACTATAATTTTAAAAATCTAGCCAGCAAAAACATGATTTCTATACATTATAGCCCTGATCAAAAGCTGAAATTTTATACATTTGATATTTCAGCTGGCGGTACGATGCGGGAATTCGAATCTTATGTGCAATTTAAACAGGGCAATAAAGTTGTTACTCAGGCGGTGAATGATGGAGGATTTATACGATCCATTCAGCAAACTGAGCTGAATAAAGCACCCACTTATTTTATTTCAAGTACCTATATTGGCAGCAGTTGTGTAGGGACCTATGCTATTCAGGCAGCGCAAATTAGAAATTCGAAATATCAAGCTGTCGAGGTATTTAAAATCGGAACGAAAGTACTGAACCATATTGATGTCAGTTATGATTGTCATTATTATCCAGAAAATATCCAGCCTTTTGATATGAATCGGCACTATATTCGTGTTTCCAAAAATCTTAAAAACATCGATATTTTAGTCATTAAGCCATCAGGTGAATTAACTTCTAATTATTTGCGTTATCAAAAGGCTAAACATTATTATCAATATATTGGCATAGTAAAATAAAATGCATAAGAGTGGCTGATATGTCTCTTTTTATGTTGAAACATCAATAGGTAGTAATAATGACATCTACTAAATGTTCAACACCTTCCATGCTTTGTACTGCATTTTCAGTAATTTTTACCACAGGCCAGGTAATCAGCTTACAGTTATCCTGTTGCAGTGCAGTGTAATAATGATCCGATTTGAGAAAAACCTTGTTTCCAGATGCCGAATTGGGCATTAGCTGGCGTTTTAACCAGGTATCTTGAACTTGGGAATCCAGATAGCGAATAGCCAGTAATGATTTGATGCGGGTATTAAATAAACGACGATTCTTGATAATCAAAGGATGCGAAAGTAGTTTGTGAATGCCTTTTTCAGTTTGAGGTAAGATAAAAAGTGGTGTAATTTGAAATACTTGTACAAATTTTGCGGTATTGCAGATGTGTTCCAGATGCATAACTGTCATCTGGTTGCCCCCAACAATAGCCACATTTAAATTAGTGAAATCGAAGTTGTTAATATCTTCAGAAGCGACGATTTTCCCCTGGAATTTCTGGAAAAAATCGGGTGCATTTTGAAAGAATCCATCCAACGGATTCTTTTTCTTGTTGACCATTTTTATATCCTTTTTTATTTTTACTTTTGTTGCATTTTGTTCTGTACTTCATAGGTATATCCAAGATGAAACTTTGGGTAAAGATTTTTCTGGAATCTTGTCAGTCATCGCCATCATGGCATCGGTAGGAATAGAAACCATTTTTAGGTCTGTTGAAGCTATTATGTACACCTCTAAAATCATGGTTTAATGACAAGTGTATGAAAAAGCCGGACAATCTAATTTGCTTAAGTACTTAAAGTGAGATGAGCATTTTTGTTAATTGTCTAGTGTGCTTATTTGTTGAAATAATTTATTTAAATACTTGATATTTATAATTTAGTTGATGTGGTTTCTGGTCAGGTTGTATCCTTAAAATGGATTATTCTTTATAGAGCGATGCCTCGAACATACAAGTTCGTAAATGTTGTCCAGTCTTTTGGTAAAAATAGATCAGATGATCAACTGAATGAGCAGTTGTGATAAAAAAATAGCACCTCAAGCAGGTGCTATTTACGATTTTAAAAGAATTAAGCGTTTTTGATATTCATCAATAATTCAAAGTTTTCAAGACGTTTATCTGTGTCATAGATATCACAGGTAAAGATAAATTCATCGACATTATATTTTTCTAACAGGTTTTCTAAACCAGCTTTAACCGTTTCAGGTGAGCCAATTTGTGCCATGGCATAGAAACTGTCAACCGACATTTTTTCTGCAGGTGACCAGATTTCATCAATATTTTTGATTGGCGGTTTCAACTTGCCACGTTGATTACGGAACATTGAAATAATACGCTGATAGGGTGATGTTGCTAAATATTGCGCTTCTTCATCTGTCTGAGCGATTACCGTTGGAACACCCATTGAAACATAAGGCCGATCCAGGTATTCAGAGGGTTCAAAGTTCTCTCTATATAGCTTGATCGCCTGATCGAGCATTCGCGGTGCAAAATGGGAGGCAAATGAATAGGGTAGACCCAACTTTGCGGCCAGTTGTGCGCTAAACAAACTTGAACCGAGTAACCAGACCGGAACATGGGTGCTTTGACCTGGAGTTGCCACAATACGTTGCTGTGGTAGTGGATCTTTAAAGTATTGCAGAATTTCCAGTACATCTTGTGGGAATTGATCTTCAGTTTCCTGACGGCCACGACGCAGTGCATGCATTGTATTTTGATCCGTACCCGGTGCACGACCAAGACCAAGTTCAATACGGTTTGGATAGAGTGTTGCCAAAGTACCAAATTGCTCTGCAACTATTAAAGGGGCATGGTTCGGTAGCATGATGCCGCCTGAGCCGACTTTTAAAGTTCGAGTATTTGCCAATAAATAGCCTAAGAGAACAGCAGTTGCTGAACTGGCGATGCCGGACATATTGTGATGCTCAGCGAGCCATAAGCGTTTATAACCTAATTTTTCGGCATGTTGAGCCAAAGCAAGTGCATGATGTAATGAAGATTGAATGCTTTTATTTTCACGAACAGGAACTAGGTCCAGAATTGAAAATTGGGTATCTCTTAAAGAACGCATTGGTTTTCTCTAATATCAGGGCTAAGAAAAGCATACGCTGCCCACTTGAACTTGTATATCGTTTTTTTTCGATATATTGGCGATGCCTGTGATTTGGCTTGTAGCAAGCATAAAAAAGCACCCGAAGGTGCTTTAAGCTAATTTGATATTGCGATGAATTAACGTTTACCGTTTTTGTACCAACCTAAATGACGACCATTGTCGTGGCGGTCACTGTAACGATAACTGTTATAACGGCGATCATAGCGATCATCACGACGCTCATCACGATCATAGCGACGGTCATCACGGTCATCGTAGCGACTGTCTTCGCTTACTTTTTTACCCAGTACCGAACCACCAGCAGCACCTAATCCGGCACCGATATAACCGCCATTAGTACCACCCATATTTTTACCTACGGTATAGCCACCAGCACCGCCCAGAGCACTACCGATCACGGCACCAGTACGGTCACGTTTGTTGGAAGCAACACCGGCACCGGCTCCAGCACCAATCGCTGAACCAATCATTGCGCCTGTGGTACCACCCATCTGTTTACCCACGGCGGCACCTACAACACCGCCCAGAGCAGAAGTTAAGGCTGTATTTGTTGTATTGCCTGCATTGGCTGTAGTCATGGTTAAAGCGGATGAAGTCACTACAGCAGCAAGAATGATGGAATTAAATTTCATGGCAAACTCCTTTTGGAAGCTTTTGTTATCTCTTGAGTTAAATGTAATGAAAGATGTAGAAATGATCATGGGTGAGTTGTTTATCATTTGTATTTTTATCTTTCAGATTTATCCATAATTAATAACGGATCATTATGATAAAAAATCAGAAAAGCACCTTCAGGTGCTTTTTTGTTCTGTCCTAGCATCATCTATTAACGATGGCTACGATAATATCTTTTAGAATGTTTTTTGTATTTGCGTTGATCCGCACGACGGTCTTCTGAAACTTTTTTACCCAGTACCGAACCACCTGCAGCACCTAGTGCAGAGCCGATATAGCCACCAGTAGAACCACCGACATTTTTACCTACGGCATAACCACCAACACCGCCTAGACCACCACCGATAGCAGCACCAGTACGATTACGTCGATCTGCAGAAACTGCAGCACCACCAGCACCACCGATAGCAGAGCCAATCATTGCACCGGTATTACCACCCATCTGTTTACCAATTGCAGTACCTGCTACGCTACCTAATGCGGATGTTGCCGCAATACGAGTAGAGTTGTCTGCATGAGCAGTAACAGTAAACATTGATGCAGCCGCCATTGTTGCGCTGAGTAATAATGCATTCAGTTTCATAGTTAACTCCATGTCCAAAATGAACGTTGTAGGTAAGTTATTTCGATGTCGGCAAATGTAACAAAAATTTTTTCCAACAATGTGGAGAGGTTCAACTAGAGTTGTGGCGTTTAGTGTCTGCTTTGTAAAGTTATATTAACAATATTTAAAAGTGCTCATAAAATGCACGTTTATAAGGCAAATATGAATAAAACTGGTATCAATACAGTTCTTATCTTAAAAAAATCCCTTTCTACATGTGGTTTTGTCCCCACAATATCTATGTCATTTAACCCTTAGAATCGTTACACTAGGCACAATTTTTTTGCGCTGATCTATGTCCTATAAGGCATGGGGATAGCCTTTGTATTGAGATATTTAGCAAAATGAAAGAATCGTTACGTTTACGATTAGATCAACTTTCTGACCGTCATGAAGAATTAAACGCATTACTTGCCGACGTTGAAGTGATTTCAGATAATAAACGCTTCCGCCAATTGTCTCGTGAGCATAGTGATTTATCTGAAATTACTGAAGTCTGGACTAAATTCCGTCAGGCAGAAGAAGATATACAAACTGCTGAAGCCATGTTGAGCGATCCTGACTTTAAGGAAATGGCTCAGGAAGAAATAAAAGACAATAAGGCGCTGCTGGAACAACTGGAAGCAGGCTTAAATATTCTGATGATTCCGAAAGATCCAAACGATGCCAACTCGGCTTATTTAGAAATTCGTGCCGGAACCGGCGGCGATGAAGCTGCGATTTTCTCGGGCGATTTATTCCGCATGTATAGCAAATATGCGGAAAATCAAGGTTGGCGCATAGAAATCCTGTCTGAAAATGAAGGCGAGCATGGCGGTTATAAAGAAGTCATCTGCCTGATTAATGGTGAAGGTGTTTACGGTCGCTTAAAATTTGAAAGTGGTGCACACCGCGTACAACGTGTTCCTGCAACTGAATCTCAAGGCCGTGTGCATACTTCAGCATGCACAGTAGCAATTTTGCCTGAAGTGGATGTCGATACTTCGGTAGAGATTAACCCGGCAGATTTGCGTATTGATACTTATCGTGCATCGGGTGCAGGTGGTCAGCACATTAACAAAACCGATTCGGCAGTCCGTATTACTCACATTCCAACCGGTACGGTGGTTGAATGTCAGGATGAACGTTCACAACATAAGAACAAAGCTAAAGCCATGGCACTTTTGGTTTCACGTCTGGAAAATGCCAAACGTGCGGCGGCAGATGCGGCAACTTCGGAAATGCGCCGTGACCTGGTCGGTTCAGGTGACCGTTCGGAACGTATCCGTACTTATAACTATCCGCAAGGTCGTATGACTGATCATCGTATCAACCTGACTTTATATAAGCTGGATGCCGTGATGGAAGGTGACTTGACGGAATTGCTGGATAGTTTGCATCGTGAATATCAGGCAGATCAGTTGGCACTTCTTGCACAGCAGAATGGTGGTTAATGAATATTGCACAGGCTTTGGCCTTACGTGGTGATGCAGAAAGCTATGAACGCCAGGAAAATGCGTGGTTACTTGAGCACATTACCAAAATTGATGCTTTTGATTTGCCATTGAAAAAAACTCTGGAATTAACAGCAGAGCAAGAACAGGCATATCGTAATGGGCTGGCACGTATTGCAGCAGGTGAGCCTCTGGCTTATGTCACAGGGTCACAGCCTTTTTGGACACTGGATTTAAAAGTCACTAAAGACACCTTGGTGCCACGTCCAGATACAGAAGTACTGGTGGAAACGGTACTGAAACTTGATTTGCCTGAAGATGCCCGAATTGTCGATTTAGGCACCGGAACCGGAGCCATTGCCTTATCTCTTGCCAGTGAACGTCCGGATTGGTCTATTACGGCAACCGATATTTATGCACCGACTCTAGAAGTTGCTCAGTTTAATGCTGAAAAGCATGATCTTGAGCATGTGCGTTTTGTTTGTGGTTCCTGGTTTAAACCTCTGGGCCGTGAATTCTTTGATGTCATTGTTTCCAATCCGCCGTATATCGATGCAGATGATATCCATATGCAGGATTTGGCGACTGAACCAGAGCGGGCTTTGGTGGCAGACAAACATGGACTTGCTGACCTTGAGCAAATTATCCAGCAGGGCAAAAAGCATTTAACCGTCAATGGCTGGGTGGTGTTGGAACATGGTTATGATCAGGGGGATGCTGTACGGCATATCTTTACTCAAGCCGGTTATAAGCAAGTGCGTACGGTAAAAGATTATGGTGGTAATGACCGTGTCACTTTGGGGCAATGGCCACATTAATAGTTAAAATAAGATAAAAATAAAGCGCATCATGCGCTTTATTTTTTGACTACATCCCGCCAGCGTAACAGCCAGTTTTCAGCAATTTTCATTAAGCTATCCGTCATTTTGCCTAAAATGGCCAATAAGATAATCGCAATAATGACAATGTCAGGTCGAGAGGTTTCCCGTCCATCACTAAGCAAATAACCAATCCCTTGAGTGGCCGCGATCAGTTCAGCCGCGATCATAAACATCCAGGACAAGCTCAGGCTGTTGCGTAAACCGGTTAAAATACCCGGGGATGCTGCCGGAAGTACAATTTCCTTGATCTGTTGCACGTATTTCAGACGGTAGACTTGCGCCACTTCAATCAGCTTGCGGTCTACGCCCTGAATCGCGGCAACGGTATTGGTATAGGTCGGGAAAAATGCGCCGATGGCAATCAGGGTGATTTTGGATGCTTCATCGATGCCTAACCACAGCAGTAACAGGGGAATCCATGCCAGACTTGGAATCGACTTAATCGCTGAAAAAGAAGGTTCTAAAAATTCTTCAGCTTGCTTGTTTAAACCGACCAAGATGGCGAAAACCAGCGCAAGTCCGCTACCAATAAAGAAGCCTAGAAATACCCGCCAGGTACTGGTCCAGATATGTAGCCACAAATCACCTGTAGACAGTTCTAATAACGATTGCCATAAACTGCTGGGTGCGGGGAGCAGGTAGGGTGCTATAAAACCGTTTCTAACCAAAAATTCACACAGGATCAACGCAAGAACAGGGATGACCAGCCCCTTCAGCTTGCTTAATAATTTAAGCAAGCCAGGCGCTGGGATGCTATCCACTTTAGGTTGAACCGGTGCCTTATTCGTTGTTACAGACGAACTCATTATTTATTTACAACCTTGTTTGCATATTTCGCATCAAACAGTTGATCAATCACCTGATTGACATTAGTTCCTTTACGAACTAAATCCTCTTCGGTCAAAATGGTTCCTGATTTTTTCAATGCATTGAGATGTTTTACAGTCGGGATGTTTTGCTCAAAATTAGTACGGCTGAGTTGCAGTTTGGCCACAGCAATAGGCAATTTCGATTCACGTGCCAGCAATTCGGCCAGTTTTGCTGGATTGGCTTTGGCCCATTTACGTGCCTGTTCATAAGCTTTAATCACCGCTTCGATGGCTTCCGGGCTTTGGCTGGCAAATTGCTCCCTGGTACTTAATACACTGTAACTATTAAAACCGACATTTCGATACAGCAGTTTTGCACCTGACTGGACTTGTGCAGAGGCCATTAGCGGATCTAGACCGGCCCAGGCATCGACTTGTCCACGTTCCAGTGCCGTTTTACCATCTGGATGTTGCAAGTGTACAAGCTGAACATCCTTTTTATTCAAGCCTGCTGTTTCCAGTGCCTGTAAGGTAAATAGGAACGGGTCTGTACCTTTGGTGGCGGCAATTTTTTTACCTTTTAAGTCTTTGATGCTTTTAATGGGAGAATTTTTTGCAACCAATAAGGCGGTCCATTCAGGCTGACTCTGGATGTAAACTGTTTTAATCGGACTGCCATTGGCACGGCTGAGTACGGCTGCCAAACCGGCGGTTGAGGAAAAATCTACACTGCCACTATTTAAATATTCGAGTGAACGGTTACTCCCTTGACTAAACACCCATTTAATCTGGGTTTTAGGTAAAGCTTTTTCCAAAAGTTTTTGTTCCTTCACCACCAAACTGGTCGGAGCATAATAGGCATAATCCAGCTTTAGCGTATCAGGTAGGGCTGCCATGCTATATTGACTGACCAAGCCGAATGTGATCGCTGTGAGTATTTTCGTTTTGAAACCAGAATTTTGCATATAAGTCCCGATAGAATGATTTGAATGAGATGCGGCAAATACTGCCAGTAACTCAAGGGATAAGACAAAAGAGTAATTTTTATAAAATTATCTTAATTCTGGATATATTAAATTTTTTGAAATAAGTTTTTGAATTTTAATGAATTTATTTTATTTGTTTAAATATTTTGCACTTTATATCAAAAAGTTACATCAGTATGAATAAAAGTAAAATATGAAACAATTAAAAAAAATGAGATTTTGTAATTTTAATGTCATTGCTATGTAATTACATTAATGGTTGCATTTAGCGATTGCTGAAAACGATGACTTAAAGAAAATAGTCAAAACTATGTTTTTAAATGGTAATGCAACCTGCTAACAGGATTTGATGAGTAATTCAGATCTGTCTGGTGTAGCATAAGAGAGGTAAGTAGAAAGAATACGTGGTCAGATCTACTATTGGGGCGTGATATAAAATCAAACAAATTAAATTGATTTAAAAAAAGCGACTCGCTGGGGTCGCTTTTTTTAATAGGTTTTAGATTTATATTAGAAAATCTTGTAAACCATCAGATATGTCCAAGTGTGCAAGCGCATCGGTTTCAAGCGCTAAACAAAGCGCCACAATTTTTGCAGTATCTGCAAGATATTGCTCATCTTTTAAAGCTGCGCCAGTTTGTAAAGCTTGAATACGATCAGCACTGATATCCAGTGCCTGAGCTGATTCAATGGCATCTGCACGATTGAAGAAATTGACCACCACATTTTGAAGTGCAGAATCAGCAGTATTTAAAATACCTTGATTGAATAACTCATCAAATTGACTGGTGTGAGAATGGAGAGAATGAGTAAAATTTTGCACCAAGCTTTGCTCTAGTACATCAATCATTTTAAGCATGTCAGAACCTTTAATATAAGGTGATTTAACAGGGAGATTACAGCAGGGGTGACATAAAGATATGCCTTTAAATTGGTTGAAAATCAACCTATTTTTTCACTTTTTGCAAATAAATTCCGACGAAAAATGCATCATTTTTTAAGTTAATGAAAAGCAAAGATTTATTAAATTTTTAGAAAAGCATCTATATTCTTATGGCTTATATTGAATTTATTACTCCTTATTTTGCCGATAAGCCCCGGGACTGACGCCGGTCCATTTTTTGAAAGCACGATGGAATGCACTCGGATCGTGAAAGCTGAGTTCATCACTAATTTGTTGCAAAGTTTTCTCTGTTTTGGTCAGAAATTCAATGGCGGTATCACGCCGGATATCATTTTTAAGTTGTTGATAGCTGACCCCTTCGCTTTTTAAACGTCTTTGCATGGTGGCATCCGAAATATTTAAGCGCTGGGCAATTGCATTCAGTTCTAACCATTCCGCAGGTGGAACATTCATTAAATGTTTACGGATTTGAGAACTAATGGCATGTGGATTTTTAAAGCGCACCAGCAGGTTATGCGGTGTCTGTCTAATAAACTGATGCCATGACTGTTTGTCCTGTTTGATCTGAATATTTAAATAATTGGCATCGAACTGGATATAGTTTTCATCGCTATTGTATTGAATATTTTCACAAAAACGGACTTTATAGTCCTGATCATCCAGTGGGGCATCACATTTGAGCTGAATCTGGTTCAGTAAGACCCGTTGTCCACTTAACCAGCACATCAAAGCATGAATCAGCATTAAATAGGTGGCATAGCTGAACATTCTTTTGGTGTGTTTCTGTTCATAAATCACAATATAGGCATAGTTTTCCTGCACAGATAATTGACTGATAAAATCATCCAGTACCAGATTTAAAAACTGCAAAATTTGCTGTAGGGCTTTTCCCAGAGTTTCGGCATGCATGACCGATTGTGATAACAGTTTAAAACTGCCGCGCCGCATTGGGTGGCTGTCCATCCCAAAAAACTCGTCATTCATGACATCTGCCAGTTCGGTCCAGAGCTGGGCATATTGTGAAACTGAAACGCGAGCCTTACTGGAATGCAGCAGCTCAACAGGAATACCGGATTTGAGCAAGATATTTTGAGTGTTCAATCTCTGATGCTGGGCAGATAAAAGTGCTTCATGCACCAGACTGATCGAGATCGTGCCTTTACTGTAATTTAAGTTTTGTTCATTCATGTACAGATATCCGTATTCCGTATTTTTACTACCGTGACCTGGATTGTCCAAATCCATCATAAAAGATGCAAGGTTTGGAAATTGTACTCTAGCTGAACTGCCTTTACTCTGCATCTTAAGTCGAGTGTTTATTCAAATAATTAACAGGAACAAAAAATGAAAATTCAAGGAAAAGTATTTGTCGTGACAGGCGGTGCATCGGGTTTGGGTGCAGCCACAGCCACTTATCTGGTGGGTCAGGGCGCTCAGGTGATTATGGTGGATATGAACCAGGAGCTGGGTCAGGAAATGCAGCAGCGCTTGGGTGAGCATGCAGTTTTTCTCAAACTGGATGTGACCGATGAGCATGCAGTCAAAGTTTTCTTTGAAAATATTGAACAGCAGTATGGTCAGTTAAATGGTTTGGTGAACTGTGCCGGGATTGCACCGTCTGCCAAAGTGTTGGGTCGTGATGGCATTCATGATCTGGGTCTGTTCCAGAAAGTATTGAATATCAATGTCAGTGGTACTTTTAACATGATCCGTTTTGCGGCAAGTTTGATGGCGAAGTATCCATTGCAGCCAGGTGAAGAAGAGCGTGGTGTGATTGTCAATACTGCTTCAGTGGCTGCATTTGAAGGACAACTTGGGCAAGCGGCTTATGCTGCTTCTAAAGGTGCTGTGGTGTCCATGACTTTACCTCTGGCGCGTGAACTGGCGCGTGAGGCGATTCGGGTGATGACGATTGCACCAGGCATTATGGAAACACCAATGCTGAAAGCCATGCCGCAGAATGTGCAGGAGGCTTTGGGGCAAATGGTGCCGTTTCCACCACGTTTGGCTAAACCGGAAGAGTTTGCACATCTGGTTGGGCATATTTTTGAAAATACCTATTTAAATGGCGAAGTGATTCGTCTGGATGGCGCGATTCGTATGCAGCCTAAATAATTATTGATAATGGCGGCGGCATGACGGAGTCTTTTCAATATGTATAAAACTCTGTTTAACCTTCGGTTCGACCTACTTTTCTTTCGGGAAACTGAAGATACCTCCTTGTATCTCAGTTTTACAGGCGACATCCATGTCGCCGTCATGTACTCCAGATACAGTCATTTTTAAAAAGTTTGAAATGAATAAAATAGATATAGAAAGGGAAGCTCAATGATTTTAAATGACGAACAAAAGATGGTTCAGGACATGTTGCGCGATTATTCGCAAAACAAGTTAAAACCTACTGCCGCAGAACGTGATAAAACTGCGCAATTTCCTGCACAAGAACTGAAAGAACTCGGTGAGCTGGGTGCTTTGGGCATGACCGTATCCGAACAATGGGGCGGTGCTGGTTTGGACTATGTTTCGCTGGTGCTTGCTTTGGAGGAAATTGCTGCAGGTGATGGCGCGATTTCAACCATTGTCAGTGTGCAAAACTCTTTGCCGTGTGGCATTACCCAGCGTTACGGTACGGAAGCACAGAAACAGAAATATCTTACCAAACTGGCTACAGGTGAATGGCTTGGATGTTTCTGTCTTACCGAACCGCAAGCCGGTTCCGATGCCGGTGCACTGGAATGTAAGGCAGAACGTGATGGAGATGAATGGGTATTGAATGGCACCAAACAGTTTATTACCACAGGCAAACATGCCCAAGTGGCGATTGTATTTGCCGTGACCGATAAAGCCGCAGGGAAAAAAGGCATCTCCTGTTTCCTCGTTCCAACAGACACGGAAGGCTATATTGTTTCGCGTCTGGAAGAAAAAATGGGACAGCATTGTTCCGATACCGCCACCATCATTTTTGAAAATTGCCGGATTCCTGCTGAAAACTTACTTGGCAAGGAAGGAGAAGGCTACAAGATCGCTTTATCCAATCTGGAGTCCGGCCGAATTGGGATTGCCGCACAATCCGTCGGCATGGCGCGTGCTGCACTTGATGCTGCTGTGGAATATGCCAATCAGCGCAAAGCATTTGGGGTAGAAATTGTACAGCATCAGGCCATTGCATTCCGTCTGGCAGATATGGCCACGCAGATTGAAGCGGCACGCCAACTGATTTTCCATGCAGCAACCTTAAAAGATGCAGGGCTACCATGTTTGAAAGAAGCTTCTATGGCCAAGCTGTTTGCATCCACCATGGCGGAGCGGGTGTGTTCCGATGCCATTCAGATTCACGGCGGTTATGGCTATGTCTCGGATTTCCCGGTAGAGCGCATTTACCGTGATGTACGGGTCAGCCAGATTTATGAAGGAGCTTCGGATATCCAGCGTCTGGTTATTGCACGCGAGGTGACTAAAATCTAAACCGGCTAAAGCTTTAAATGGCTAAATTTTAGACTTTAGTCGGTGTTCAAATCCTGCACATTTTCTGATGGATAAGGAAATTGCAGGAGCTTGGAAATCATGGTTATCTAAGTCAACTGTGAAGTAAAAAATTTAAAGATGCTGAATCAGCTTTGGCATTTTTAGAGTCAGAACAATAAGCAAAATGGATCAGCAAAGCACGAGCTTTGTTTATAAAATAACGGATGAGAGGTTGTCGTCATGAAGACACTACAACAAGCATATCAAGAGTTTAATTTTGATGATTTTCTTGCAGAGCAACTGGTCGGTACGGCTGAGTCAGTCAATGCCTATGTTGAATGCTGTGATCGTTATCTCGGTTTAAATAAAACAGCCTTAATCTGGGAAGGCAAAAATGGAGAATCTGCCGAATGGACATTTGAACAGCTGGCAGAAGCTTCAGGAGAACTTGCAAATTATTTTAGCTCAATTGGCTTAAAAGCAGGGGATTGCATTGCCGGTTTATTGCCACGTACGCCTGAATTGCTGATTACCATTTTGGCCACCTGGCGTATGGGCGCAATTTACCAACCATTGTTTACTGCATTTGAATCCAAAGCCATTGAGCACCGGATTAATACAGCCAAAACCCAATTGATTGTGACCAATGCAGAACAACGCTCAAAACTGAACGGTGTCACTGTCCCGCATATTCTTACAGTACATCCACAAGATGTTTCAAGTCATGCAGATGCCGATTTCTGGACAGAACTGGCGCAACAGTCAGAATCTTTTGAACCGGTAATGCAGACTTTTGCAGATGATTTCCTGATGATGTTTACCTCAGGAACCACAGGTTTGGCAAAATCGGTACAGGTTCCTTTAAAGGCGCTGCTGGCATTTAAAGGCTATATGATCCACGCGGTGGATTTGCGTGAAGAAGACTCTTTCTGGAATCTGGCTGATCCGGGTTGGGCTTATGGCTTGTATTACGGCATTACCGGACCTTTAAGTCTGGGGCATAGCATTATTATGGATGAACGTGCCTTTAGTGTAGACAACGCCGTGCAGATCATTAAAAAGCATAAAGTTAGTAACTTGACCGGTTCACCAACGGCATTTCGGATGTTTTTTGGATTCAAGGAAAAATTTGATCCATCCATTAAAGAACATTTACGTGCCGTCAGTAGTGCCGGCGAGCCATTAACTCCGGAAGTTATTCACTGGTTTAATCATGATTTGAATGTCAATATTTATGATCAATATGGCCAGACTGAACTGGGGATGGTGATTGCCAATCATCATGCTTTAGAACATGAAAAGAAAGTTGGTTCTGCAGGTTTTGCCAACCCGGGTCATCGTTTTGTGGTCTTGAATCAAAACCATGAAGAAGTGGAAAGAGGTGGCATTGGTACCTTGGCTATTGATTTTTCGCAATCACCTTTAACCTGGTTTAAAGGTTATGGCGGCAATAACCGTAAATCATTCGTTGGGCATTATTATTTAACCGGTGATACGGTGAAATTAAATGAACTGGGTGGGGTGGATTTTATCGGGCGTGCTGACGATGTCATTACAACGTCAGGCTATCGTGTGGGTCCTTTCGATGTAGAAAGTACTTTACTGGAATGTGCCGAGGTCTTGGAATCTGCAGTTATTGGCAAGCCAGACCCGGAACGTACCGAGGTGGTGAAAGCTTTTGTCGTGCTTAAACCGCAATTTTCGGCTTCGGATGCGTTAAGCCATAAACTTCAGGAATATGTGCGTTCACGTTTATCTAAACATGCCTATCCTAAAGAAATCGAATTTGTCGAAGGTTTACCTAAAACCACGAGTGGTAAAATTCAACGCAATTTACTCAAACAGCAGGAAATTGCCAACATGCAAGGAATTCAAAAAGCCAGTTAAATTCTTTTTCATTTTTTAAAGTTTCATGCTCTTGCACCCGAAAGGGTGCTTTTTTTAGTCCTATGCAAAATTCATTTTGAACTATAATGGCTGCCTAGTTTAAGCAAATGCAAGTAATAGACAGGATAAGCAAGTGACCAACCCACTCGACATGGACCTAGAGTTAAGCGATGAAGAAATGCATCTTTACAGTCGGCAAATTTTGCTGGATGGCTGGGACATTGAAGCACAGGAAAAACTGAAACTTGCTAATGTCCTGATTGTCGGTTGTGGTGGAATTGGCTGTACTACAGCTGAACTTCTTGCTCGGGCAGGTGTGGGACAAATTACCTTAATTGATGCTGATACCATTGAAATGAGTAATCTGCAACGGCAAATAGCCTATGTAGAAGAAAATATTGGTTTCTATAAAGCTGAAATACTGGCTAAGCGATTACAGCACATCAATCCGCATATCCGTGTTGAATCTCAAACAGTAAAACTGGACGAGAACAATGCAGAAGCATTAATTTCAGCTCAAGATCTGGTTTTAGATGGTTGTGATAATTTCACTACACGTTATCTCGTCAACCAAAGCTGCAAGCAATTCAATGTACCTTTAATCAGTGCTTCAGCGATTGGTTTTCAGGGACAGCTGTTTATGGTGGAAGGCAAATCGGCCTGTTATGAATGTCTGTTTCCCAAAGAACAGCATGCCAATGAAAACTTGCGCTGTGCAGATTCAGGCGTATTAGCTACGACTCCGAATGTTATGGCGAGTTTGCAGGCGCATCATGCTTTACTCTACTTGGGGTTGGGCAAAACACCACTGAAGCAAAAACTGATGCTCTGGGATGGATTAAGCATGAAACAACGTCTACTGGCTTTCGAAAAAGATACAGATTGTCCAATCTGTCAGGCAAGATAGACCTGCAAGACCATATTTTTTTGCTACACTCGCTATAATTTAATTCTAAGCTGACATTATGAAAAACAATATCTGGTTAGATGGCCTGCGTTCAGTTGCCCGTGTTGGGGAAACGGCTGTCATTGCAGCAAAAGCGGGCTTAAAATACGCCACAGAAAAACCAAGTAACGCCAAGCTGATGCGTGAAACTTTTGAATCTTTAGGTTCAACCTATATCAAGCTGGGACAGTTTATTGCCAGCACACCTTCCTTGTTTCCACGTGAATATGTGGAAGAATTTCAGGGCTGTTTAGATCAGACCCCATCTTTGCCTTTTAGTTATGTACAAGGCGTATTGGCATCAGAATTTGCGGGTCGAAATTTAGATGAAATCTTTGCTTCTATTGATGAAAAGCCTTTAGCCTCGGCTTCTATTGCACAGGTTCACGCAGCCAAACTGGTGACTGGTGAAGATGTGGTGATTAAAGTGCAAAAACCGGGTGTGGAAACCATTCTGTATACCGACTTGAATGTCTTGCACTGGGCCACCAAGATTTTGGAAAAAGCCGTACCGAAAGTGAAATTTGCATCACTTGCCGATATTGTCGAGGAAATTAAAACTCGGATGGTACGCGAAGTCGACTTTATTGAAGAAGCGCAAAATCTGGATGATTTTGTTAATTATCTGAATATAACGCAAAACCAGAAAGCTACTGCACCAAAAGTTTATCATCAATACTCAACCCGCCGTGTACTGACCATGCAGCGCTTATATGGCGTGCCATTGACCGATTTTGATGTGGTAAAAAAGGTGGCTAAAGACCCATCTCAGGTGCTCATTACCGCCATGAATACCTGGTTTGGCAGCTTGATGATGTGTAACAGCTTCCATGCAGACTTGCATGCCGGAAACCTGATGTTGCTTGAAGATGGCCGGGTCGGTTTTATTGATTTTGGTATTGTGGGTCAGTTGAAGCCTGAAGTCTGGACAGCTTGTATCGCCTTCATGGATGCGCTGCAAAAAACCGATTAC
The DNA here is from genome assembly GCF_016599715.1 of Acinetobacter sp. CS-2. NCBI lineage: Bacteria > Pseudomonadati > Pseudomonadota > Gammaproteobacteria > Moraxellales > Moraxellaceae > Acinetobacter > Acinetobacter sp. CS-2. The sequence continues at coordinate 1,772,887 of NZ_CP067019.1, read as the reverse complement.
ACCTTAATGGCTGAAAACATGCTGAAAATGGGCATGACGGACAAGAAAATTGATACTCAAGTTTTGGCGGCTGACTTAGAACGTCTGTTCAGTGGTGTTCTTTTGGCTGATCCTCAGGAGTTACTCACTTCTAATCCGGCAGATTTAAATGACATCATGATGGATATGGTGGGAGTAGGTGAGCGTCATGGCATTCGCTTCCCGCGTGACTTTGCCTTGCTGTTCAAGCAAATGCTTTATTTCGATCGCTTTATGCGCATCCTCGCGCCATATACCGATATTTATGCAGACCAAAGACTGCAAATGGTGCAAACTCTTGATCCAAATGTGTTGTTAAAAAACTAAGTTATTAGTTTGAAAATCTCCCTAAATCCCTCTTTATAAAAGAGGGACTTTTCCTTTTTTAAAGGGTGAGAAACATTGTTTCGCAAGGGAGGGATTAAAAAATCTAAGTCTGTTAGGGGCAAACATGGACGCAATTATCATTGAAGGTTTAAAGGTTGAAACAGTGGTGGGATGTTTCAATTGGGAACGTCAAATCATGCAGCCTTTAATGCTGGATATGACCATCCAGACCAGTCTGGAACAGGCTTCCAATTCGGATCAGCTGGAACATACCCTGAATTATGCTGAAATTTGCGAGATTTCTGCCAAAGTCATTCAGGATGCCAAGCCGGAATTGATTGAACATGCAGCAAAACTTGTGCTAAATGCGCTTTTTACTACCTTTCCCACAGTAGAATCGATTATGATTACCATCCGTAAGCCTGCCATTATCGCGCAAGCAAATTCTGTAGGAATTCGTCTTGAACGCCACCGAAACGATATTCGCCTTAGCTCTGGCGAGTAATTGTCATCCCCAACAGCATTTTCAAAACGCTATGAAACAAATCTCTGGTTTGGGAGAGGTTCAATTCTCTCAAATTTATGTGATTCCGTGTCGTGATGCGGTGGGGGCGGATTACTGGAATGCGGCGTGTTTGTTAAAAGCTGTAATGTCGGTGGATGATATCATTGCATTATTAAAAAGAATGGAAGCAGATTCTGGTCGGGTACGGCCTTCACATCAAATTTCATTGGATATGGATTTAATTGCCTGGGGACAGGATTTACAGCACATGCAGTTTAATCCTAAAAAGTTGCCATTAGCTCTAGATGTTAAAATACCGATGCTGGATATTTGGCAAAGTAGCGATTTTCAGCATGAAAATCATCAATTTCCAGTGGTCAATTGGACAAATTAAAATTCATTTCCTTGTATATATCATCAAACTTAGCTGATTAAAAATAGCCTAAGCAATAATAAGATCAACCTGATGACTTAATTTGCTCCACTAGGTAATAAAAATTGAGTAGCAGCATGTGATTAATCCTCAAAAAACCACCTACAGTATTACAATCTAAATGCTATTTTGTGGTAATTGAGATCTATGGGGAAGTGCCAATCATCCTATAAAAAACGCAACCTATAGAGTTGCGTTTTCTTATCCCAAGGACTGTTTAGCGGTAAATAGTAATGGAGCTGACCAAATTGCTGCTGGCTGCATAGGTCAGGTTGCTGCCACTAATATTGTTGACGTTAAAGGTAGTCTGCGTTGCACTTTTGATGGTGCCGCTATTGATTTGGCATTGTCCCAAGCTGTTTGTCGTACAGTTAAGATTGCTGCCACCTACAGAGAAACTGCCGGTTACTGTTGCATTCGGCACGGCAAGGTTATTGCTGTCGACCACAGAAATGCTCACATTGGCACGCCATGTACCGTTACGATAACGTAGTGTTGTTGCGTTGAGTTTGCTGATATGCGCAATAATGCTTGGTACTGGGGTAATGGTCTGTGTGTCTACCAAGCTATAGAGCAATCGGTTTGGGCTACCCATCGGATTTTGAATCAGATTTATAGTGCTTTGGTTGAGTAGTTGATCAGTAATACTTTGCGGTGTTGCAGTACTGTTATTTTCCAGTAGTGTCGCGACTACGCCTGCAACATGTGGCGAAGCCATTGAGGTTCCGCTGGCAGTTGCTGCCGAGCTATTGCTACCAATCCAAGCAGAGGTAATCTGACTGCCTGGAGCGAAAAGATCGACACAACTACCATAATTCGAGTAGCTGGCACGGGTGTCGGTTGAATCTGTGGCAGCAACAGTAATGGCTTTGCCTGCGCGAGCAGGAGAGCTGGTACATGCATCGGTATTTGCATTGCCTGCAGCAACCACTGGTACATAGCCGTTATTAAACAGGTTATCTATAGCAGTATCGAGGGTACTATAGGCACTGCCACCGAGAGACATATTCACCACTGCGGGTTTTCGACCATTTTGAATAATCCAGTCCAGTCCGGCAATCACACCACTCATAGCACCTGAGCCTGCACAATCGAGTACCCGTACAGGTACCAAGCCCACATTTTTTGCGATTCCATACGTACTGCCACCTACAGTGCCAGCCACATGTGTACCATGGCCGTTACAGTCATTGGTGCCATTGTTATCGGCAATTGCAGAATAACCAGTTTGTACACGACCGTTAAATTCTTGATGTGAGGCTAAAATACCGGTATCGACAATATAGGCATTCACCGCAGAACCAGTTTTGTTATAGCTAAATGATTTGCTTAGTGGCAAATTGTGCTGGTCAATACGATCCAGACCCCATACAGGATTGCTTTGCGTGATTGTATTAGCCTGCATCAGAGTATCTTCTTCTACATAACTGACTTGCGGATTTTTCTGCATAGCCGTAAGGAAAGCTGACGTAGCCTGTTCTGGAATACGTACGGCAAAACCACGAATCGCCCGGTTATACGTAAATAAAACTTGCCCCCCATGCTGTTTTGCTATTGCTGCAGCAGCTTGTGCAGGGAGATCTGAACCCGCTTGGAGCACTACAATATACTGGTTCTTGATGGGTGAAGCTGTTGTCGTGCTGGTCAATGTGGGTGCTAATACGGTTGGTGAAGAGCTTGCTGTCGTTGTGCTGGGTGTGGAAACTTGTTGGTTGGTCAGTACTTGATCTTGTTTTACTACTGTTGTAGCGGCTTTATTCGATGGTGTACTTACCGCATAAGCCAGGACAGCAACAGCTGAACTTGCTGCAAAGATGGAAATTTTATGGATCCTGTTCATTCGATACTCCTGACCCCAACCATAGCGGCTGAAAATTTAATTAATAAAATAGGGTAATTGTCATGCATTGTTCTGCTCAGAAGATAGCAGAATTAAATGAAGTTTTAATGGCATCATCAAATAATAATTTTTCTCGAAATCTGTTTTTTTATTGGTTTTTTAAATGTTTCAAAGATGATTTGGGACGAGAAATATATGTGATTATAAGTTGATTGAGCATAGAATTTTCTTTATTTACCGTTCCAAATTGTTCCTGGAGAAAGATGATCTGGAATTTTTGTTAATAAGTATCGGGTGATTTTTACTTCGTTTTGTAAGCATTTGCTCACATGAATTTAATGTTATAGCTTCTATTTGAAATATTGGAAATTTCATATGATGAGTTCAACAAGAACAGGAAGTTCTGCAAAAGAATAATAACAAACAAGCACAAGGACAGTCAGGTACGACAGGAGTTATACCGAGCGAACCCATATGAAAAAGCCCGACAGGATGCCGGGCTTTTTTATTGTCGACTAATTAATGTGTAATAAGGGTTGTTACCAAACCTAACGGTCTTCCAGATGGCAAACGTAATCGACAATATCATCCGTGATAATTTTAAATTGGGTTTTTTTAGGCACATAAAAAGATTCACCAGCATGATAGGTTTGGCTCTCTGTATTGTTGCCAATTTGAACCAAACACTTGCCTGAAACAATTTCTATGCGTTCAGCGACCACAGTTTCAAATACCAGAGGACGCTCTGTGGGCAGAATCACACCTAAGGTTTTTTTTCTTCCGTCTGTTAATTCAATTACATGACTGATAGAACAGCCATCAAAATGGATATTTGATTTTTTCTGGACAGAGACAAAATTGAACTGGGTAGACATACCTTGCTCCTTAAATTATTTTTGTTGTTGGTTTTTTTGTTCTTTATGCAGCTAATATTTATTTTTATAAAGTATACGAATGAATCTTTTTATATGTTTTGGTCATCGTATTGTATAAATTTTACAAAAATAGAAGCTTTACTGGGTGCTATAAAAACCTATTCATCCCACTAAAATTTTAGACACGTGTTGTAAGCAAAAACTCACAAGGAAGCAGCTCTATTTCTGATATTTTGAGATTTATTTTTTGGGATAAAAAGTTTTTTTAAAACAGTCTATTGTAAAGGAGTAAGATATATATAAATAATACCCTGCCTATAAAAGCCTAAAAAACATCATATTGATGAGATGATATCTGCCAAGCAATCACTTTATTCTACTGAAAAAAGATTAAAAAAATTAGACAGGTCTTTGCAATAAACAATAATTTGGCATAAAAAATTGCTCAGGTCAGCAGTGTCATCGACAATCATCCCGTGCTGAACATTTTATTGATGCAATTTTATTGGGGGAGCTCAGAAACCTTCTGCCGATTTTTATCGGAATCAAAGCTTATCCCTTGGGAACATATGTACTGCTGAGTCTGCTTGCTTGCTTTATTTGGCTCTTTGTGATAGTGAGTGTCGGATTGTAGAAGATTCACTGGTTACATGTATTTTGGGCGAAAATACTGCTTTATCATCATGATATTGATACTGTTCTGGCGGTGGTGGCCTGTATTTTATTGTTTCAGATTATGTATTCTATAGTTGTTCGTTAGAAAAAATCGTGATGAATAGACATAAAAAAGCCCACATTCAAGTAGGCTTAATCATGCAAATGTAGATTAAATATAATAACTGGTCTTGGTCATCAGTTTGGAAATAGCGGTCATGGTAATACGGACTGGTATTGGTAAATCTACACCGCCAGCCTTCAGTGCGGTATCTCGATGATGCAATTCATCTTCATTCATTTGCACCAGTATTTTACGTGAACGTTCATCCTGTTCAGGTAACTGACTGATATGATGCTGTAAATGCAAGCTCACCTGACGTTCTGTTTCTGCCACAAAACCAAGGCTATATTTATCCCCGGCAATACCGGCAATCGCACCCATGCCAAAAGACAGGCCATACCACACCGGATTAAGCAAACTGGTATGGCTATCCAGCTCTTTTAAACGGTCTTCACACCAGGCCAAATGATCCTGTTCTTCAATTGCAGCCTGTTCCATTTCACGGCGTACATTCGGGAGTTTGGCTGTTAATGCCTGACCATGATAAAGCGCCTGGGCGCACACTTCACCGCTATGATTGACCCGCATTAAACCGGCCACATGGCGCGCTTCACTGACACCGAGTTTGGTTTCAACTTCATTTCCCGGGTTTTCACGGTGTGCAGAGGTTGTGCCCGGAACCAGGCTGCGTAGCGCCTGGTCAAATGAATGAATAAATTTGTCAATACCGGTATATTGGCGCATAAAATTAATCCTCTAAAGCATCTTGTTGCTGTGCTGCAAGCATGGGCTTGAGCTTAAACAAGAGCCATGTAGTGAAAATGGCGCTTAGAATCGCTGTGATACTAAAAAGTATTTTAATATCAATCTTAAGCACACTTAAGATGATAATAGAAAATATAGCAGAGGATACCATGAATATGGCATTGAGAATGTTGTTTGCAGCAACTACACGTGCGCGATGTGATGGCGGCGAAAAAGCCTGCATCATGGCATAAAGCGGTACGATATAAAAACCGCCACTAATCCCAAGTAATGTCACAGCAAGCATGACATGGTAATAACTCCAGCCTTGGGTAAAAACATCTTTCAAGCTGAGCAATTCACCACTACGTTCTGGCACAAAAGCCAAACTGGCTGCCAGATAAAAAGCAAACACGGTTAAGCCAATCGCTCCTATCGGAACCATTTTCAAATTGACTTCTGTACCGCCAATTCTGCGGCACAATAACGAACCGATGCCAATCCCGACAGAGAAGAACGTTAATAGCAGGCTGACTACATTTTCAGAAGCATGCAGGTTTTGTTGAGTCAGCTGCGGAATTTGAGTGAGATAGGTTGCGCCATAAAACCAGTACCAGGAATTGCCCAGTAAAATCAGGAACACCATTGGTAAACTTTTGGCATAACCCAGAGTTTGAAAGCTGGTTCTAAAAAAGTTCCAGTCAATGTGTACGTCTGGTGAAGTCACTTTTTGCTTTAATACGAAACGACTGGAAAAATATCCCAGCAAGGCAATCGTCACAATCGTTAAGCTGATCCACAACAAATTGCCGTCCGAGGCAGAAATGACCGCACCGCCTAAAATCATCCCGACTAAAATGGCAATAGAAGTTCCTGACTGAAATAAGGCATTTCCGGACATCAATTCATTGGGCTTTAAAATTTCTGGCAAAATGGCATATTTGATTGGCCCGAAGAAAGTCGAGTGAGTACCCATTAAAAATAAAGCTAATAATAAAAGCCACAAATGACCGAGTAAAAAACCCGCCGAGCCAATCAGCATAATCACGATTTCGAGAATCTTGATGCCCCGTACAAGTTGTGAACGTTCGTATTTGTCGGCAATCTGTCCGGCTGTGGCAGAGAAAATGAAATAGGGTAAAATAAACAACAAGGCTGCAAGGTTATTCAGTGTGCTTACGCTGGCAGTTTGCTGGCTAATCCAACCATAGGTAATGACCAGTAACAAGGCTTGTTTATACACGTTGTCATTCAGGGCACCAAAAAATTGAGTGACAAACATCGGTAAAAACCGGCGTGTGCCTAAGAGATGTTCATTTTTTTCCATGGTTTGTGGACTTCATTAAGTTTTATTAAGAAATGTGAGCATTTGGTAAAACACTATAAAAATCATGTATGATGTTTTTAACCTATACTTTAGTGAAAATTCCAATAGATTTGAGTTTGTTAGCGAGCTTTCATTGGGCATTTCCATTACAAATATTATATGAGTTTAGAGTTTTTTATGCTTTCGAAACTGAATTTTAAAAAGACGACGCTTACTTTAAGCGTCAATTCCATTTTACAGTGGAACAATGAGCATAAACGATTCGGACTCAGTATTTTACTCATGTTACTGGCTCAACACGGTTTTGCACAAGTGACTCAGCCAAATAGCATCATCACTGAAGCGGAATTTCAGCAACAACTCAAAAATGAAGCTATTCAGCAGGGTGTGGGCAGTAGTGCAGAATTGGAAAAGCCAGAAAACATTCAGCAAACTCCGATTGAACCTGATAGCTTGCAAATGCTGGAGCAGCAAGAACAGGCAACCCAACCTCTGGAAGAATTCAAGCCGATTGAATTTGAAGATCTGGAAGAACTGCCGATAACCCCTGTCAATGCAGAAATGGCAAATGAAATTTTTCGGGTTGCCGAAGAGGCGAAACGAGAAGCCCAGCAATACCGCGCCGGTCAGAGCACAGAAGTAGCCGTTTCTGATGCCACACAACAAGAGTTGGTTGAAATTAATCAGGCACCGGTAAATATCGATCAGTTGATGTCGAATATTGAGGCAGATAGCCAGATTGTGGTTGAAGCCAATGCAGCCGGTAAAACTTTACCTGAACTGGCCCCCACTGATGAAATTGAAGAACCGAATTTCTTTAAACGCTGGTTATATAAAATACGCCCGCCGCGTCAGCTAAATACTGCCAAGCTGGATCGTATCAGTGCCGATGTGATTATTGTCCCTACAGCAAATAGTAGCGATGTTTCAGCCAAAGCTTATGCGCAGGCTATGGAAAATCTGAAAGAAAATATCAGAGCTAAACTTTCCAGTTTTACCCGGGAATCTTTTAGTGATTTCCCTTCAGCATTGCCGCAGCTGAGGACATTGTCAAATCAGGCTGCACAAGCAGTTGGCTTTTATAATGCCGAATTTAAATTCGAGAAACTCAGTGAAAGTCGTGTTCGGGTCAGAGTAACGACAAATGCACCGGTACAGATTAAAGCACAGAATATTGAATTTAGCGGTGCAGGAGAAAACCAGCCCCAGTTTCAGGTGATCCGGCTTTTGCCCGATCAGGATGTAGGCGATATTTTCAACCATGGTCTATATGAGGAAACCAAAAACCGTATTAGCGATGCCGCAACCAACAACGGTTACTTTGACAGCTATTGGCGCCTGCATGATGTAAAAGTAGCCCAGCCACAAAATACTGTCGATGTGAACCTGCGCTATGAAACGGGCGAACGCTACAAGTTAGGCCCAGTCGAATTCCGCATGAGTGATCCGTCACAGCCATTTCCAATTGATATGGATGTTCTGCAAAGTATGGTTTCCTGGGAGGATGGTGCCGATTATACTTTCTGGCGTGTCAATGGTTTAGCCAATAACCTCACCAACTCGCGTTATTTTAATTACACTCTGGTGGATGCAATACATCCAGATCCAGTTGAGAAAGCGCTGGAACTGCCGCCCGATATTCAGGCTTTGGTCGATCAGCAAAAAATATCTGAAAGTGAGGCTAGCGTTCAGGATAAAAAACGGGTCGCTTCCGCTAAAGAAGTCACCCAATCTGTAGCCGATGAAACCCAGTTTGCGGGTCAAGAGGAAACTGAAGGGGATGAAAATCTTCGTCAGATGCGTGCACAGCAGGAAACCAGACAATCTGAAGAAGATCGTTTAAAAGTTCAGGCACGTGAAGAGAAGAAAGTTCCAGTGATCGTAACTTTAAATGCTGATCGTTTAAATAGTGCAGAACTGGGGGCAGGTTATGGTTCCGATACAGGAGCACGATTACGTGCTCAGTACCGCCGTGCCATCGTCAACCGCCGTGGACATTCTTTTGATGCCAACATGGAAGTGTCGCAAATTCGCCAGTCTATCGACGGACGTTATAATATTCCCTATCACGATCCTATCAATGACTACATCAGTATCGTTGGCGGTTATGAACGTGAAGAACGTGATGACGTGGCACAGGGGAATAGCCTGAAGATTGAATCTGCTGTGGCTGGTGCTGACAGAATTATTAAAAGACCGCGTGGTAGCTGGCAACATACTTTTGGTCTCCGTTATCGTTTGGATCAGATTACCCAACAGGGAACCATTAATACCAATGAAATTCCGGATGCCTTTATTGCCAATGCCAATGACCAGCAGCAATCTTTATTGTTGGGTTATGAGGCATCACTTGCGACCAGCGATAAACGGGTCAATCCGGGTAAAGGCTTTAAGCAGACCTATAAGGTCGAACTTGGCAGTGAGTCATTATTGTCTGATGCTGATATGGCCATTCTCAATGCAGGCTGGCGTTTTATTTATTCATTGGGTGAAAATGATAGTCACCAGTTTGTCGGGCGTGGCGATTTGGGTTATATCTTGACTCAAGATTTTAGCAAGGTGCCTTATAACCTGCGTTACTTTACTGGTGGTGATCAGACAGTACGCGGTTTTGACTATAAAAGTCTATCGCCGGAAGAAAATGGATTTAAAATCGGTGGTCAGGCTCTGGCTGTGGGATCACTTGAATATAACTATCAATTTAAAGAAGGTTGGCGTGCAGCCATTTTTAGCGATGTCGGCAATGCTTATGATAAAGATTTCAATACGCCTACTGCATACAGTATGGGCTTGGGGCTGCGTTGGGCATCGCCAATTGGCCCTATTCGTATAGATGTTGCTTCAGGTATTTCTGATGACAATCATCCAATACGTCTGCATTTCTTTATTGGTTCACAATTATAAATACTGGTTTTTATAAATCTTAGTTTTTAGAGAGTATTATGGCTGAAGTAGAACAGCAACCGGAAACGGAAACACCTAGACCGAAAAAGCGTCGTATTTTAAGGAGTGTGCTATTCACATTACTTATCGTGTTTGTGTTGCTGATTGCTTCTTTCGCCGTGATGTTTAGTACCGATAAAGGCAGCAAGTTTTTACTGGACCGTGTTTTAGAGCGTCAGCAAATTATTCATTATGAATATGAAGGCGGCAATCTGCTCAGCGGTATTATCCTAAAAAATATTTTGGTCACGCTCAAACCTGTAGACGTGAAGATTGACCGAGCAGATGTCACTCTGGGCTGGCGTGCCATTCTTAAAAAAGAAATTCATCTAAATCGTGCCGATGTACGTAATCTGCAAATTATCACCAAACATCCACCGAGTGATAAACCATTTAAATTTAATGAAATCCGTTTGCCCTTTGTTTTGCGTCTAGACACTGCAGATGTCGATCATCTGCTGATTAAGACTGCTTCGGCAAGTGTAAAGTTTCACGATATTCACCTGAATGACGCACTTTGGTCAGGTACTGAACTGAAGTTCGAAGATTCCCGAATGGATATGGGCTATCTTTCGGTGAAAAATGCTACGGGCAACATGAAGTTTGAAGGGAAATACCCTTTACATGCTGTGGGTGATCTGAACATACCTGCACTGCATAAAAATCTAAATATTCATGATATTAAAGTAGTTGCAACTGGATCTTTAGATACGATTCAGGCCGGTGTAGCGACCAATACCCCAGACCTGTTAACCGGTTGGGTGGTACTGCATCCGGTACGCAAACATGTGCCGATGTTTGGCGAGTTAAATTTTAAAAAATATCATTGGCCATTGCTGAAGGAACAAGAGCTATATACCAAAAATGGCGTGGCTAAATTTAATGGTGATATTCAGCGTTTAAATATCGATGCCATTACAGATTTAAGCGGTAAAAATATTCCGCAAGGTCAATATAACGGCAGTATGCATACCGACTTGGTACATCAGCTCGACATTAGCAATTTAAATGGTCAGTTGATGAGTGGTGCGGTGAATGTTGCAGGCGTGGTGAGCTGGAAAGATCATGTCACCTGGGACATGAATGGCCGTGTCGATAAAATTAATCCCAAAGATAAACTGATTCCGCAAATCATCCAAGACTTTCTACCGCCAACTCTGGATGCCAAAATTGCCTCTAAAGGCCGTTTGCAAAATGGTCTGCATTTAACCGCATTGGTAGATTTTGACCGTTATGAAACATGGAATCTAAAGCTCGATCAGGCCGAACAAAAAGGCAAAAAACTCAATCCGATGCTGCTGAATGTGGCCTGGCAAAATATTGATCGTGCCGTGCCTTATGTAGGCTGGTTAAGCAGTAAATCGGGCGATGTCAAATTGGCGCTGGTTGAAGGCAAGCAGGATATTCATGTCGCTACAGCGGTCACCCAAAATGATAAGGGTGTGTTGCCTGAAGGTCTGTATACCGCCCAGCTTAATTTCAAAAATAATGACTTGAATATCCCGAGTTTTAGTTATGTGGCAGGTAAAAGCAGTTTAAGCGGTAGTGCTAAAGTAGATTTTCCGACCAAAAAACGTCAATTTAAATGGAATGCCATTCTCAATGCCAAAGATTTTAATCCGCAAACTGTTGCAGCAGCTGCACCGGTGAATTTGCTTAATGGTCAGGTAAAAGCCAATGGTTTTGCCAAACCGAATCAGCAGATTATTCATTTGAATGCGATTAATTTAACCGGGCGCCTGGCGCAGCAAAATAATAACGAAACAGTACGCTTAACTGGTCGTAGCACCATCGCCCTTTTATTTAATACCCAAAAAGCGGGTGGTGCATTTAAAAGTTTTGCCGTCAACTATGATGGCGCACTCAATGCCAGTCAAATTCCGGCCAGCGAAGGCATGCTCAAGTTCAAGATCTCCGGTACACCTGAACTGGTTAAAGTCGATGAACTGAAACATTCAGGTATTGCCGGAAAAATTTATGCCAGTGGTCTGGTCTATCTTAAAAATGGTTTGGGCTGGAATATCAATGCCTCTTTAGTACGTTTTAAACCGCATTATTTTGTCTCGTCTGTGCGCGGTGAATTATCCGGTAACGTGAAAACTGAAGGGGTTTGGTCAGACAGCTTAAAACGTATTAATATCCAGAAACTGAATATAGCCGGTATCATCAACAATAAACCTGTTCGCGGAACAGGAAATCTAGCGATGGTGATTAATTCAAATCAAAAAGGCTTCCTGCCACAACAGTTTGAAGCGAACAACTTGTATCTTTCTTATGCAAAAAATCAGGTTCAGGCTACTGGTAATGCCCAGAACTTAAGACTGAAAATCAATGCACCGGCCTTGTATGAAATATACAGTGGACTTCGTGGCCGTGCTTATGGCTATTTAAATGTGCAATCACAACCACGTCTGCAAGCGACGGCCAATCTGGCGGTAGACGATTTCGGTTTTAACCAGTTATTCAGTGTTAAAAAATTACGTGTACAAGGCGAGCTGCCGACTTCTGAGTCGACCCCGACCTTGATGACTGCCAAAATGGAAAACTTGCGTAGTGGTAGGCGTGAGATTCAGCAGGGTGAAATTTCACTGGCCGGAACGCGTAAGGCCCATATCCTGAAAGTACAGGCACAAAACAGACTGTCTAAATTTTATGTGCAATTGGCCGGTGGTTTTAATGCACAGAATGACTGGTTGGGACAAATCCAGAAAGGTGATTTTGACTCCTTGCGTGCACGTTTGGTACAACGTCAAAATGCCTCGGTGATTTACAGTTCTGCCAAAAGCGAATTATTTGTCGGAGCACATTGCTGGTCGAGTCAACAAAGCCAGTTGTGTTTTGACCAACCGATTCGGGTCAGTAAAACTAGAGGTAATGTTTCATTTATTACCCGAAATGTCGATTTAAATGACTTTGCTGCCTTTATGCCAGAAGGTCTGGAAATTACCGGTAAGGTCAATGGCTATACCAAAGCAGCCTGGGCACAAGGCAGCAAGCCAAAAATTGATGCCAGACTGGTTAGCCGTAATGGCGTGATTGGGCTGGCAGCTGAAGATCCACAAGATATAGGATCTACACTTAAATATAATGAAATTGCTGTGGTGGCAAAAAGTATTGCTGCGGGTTTACAGGTTCGTTTAGATGTTAAAACCCCTGAAATTGGTACCGGTTATGCCAATGTCATTATAGACCCTTATAAAGACAGGATGCCGATGCGCGGTGAGATCGCCTTCGATCAGGTACAACTGAAAGTCTTTAAACCGTTTATGCGGGATGTTCGTTCCCTGGCGGGCAACTTGTCTTTTGCTGGAAAAATTAGTGGTACCTTAACGCAGCCTTTATTGAACGGTGAAATGCGCCTGAAAGATGGCGCCATCAGCATGATTTCCTTGCCGGTGAATTTAACCAATATTCAGGTCTATTCTTCCATTCGTCAGGATCACGCTACCATTAACGGTGCATTTAATAGTGGTCAAGGTGCAGGTGCATTGACTGGTAGTGTAAATTGGAAAGATGATCCCCGCATTCAGTTGCATTTAAAAGGTGAAAACCTGCTTATACGTCAGGCGCCGTTAATTACCGCCGTGGTTACGCCGGATTTGTCTTTAGATGTGCTGCCGTTTAAGAAGAAATTAAGCTTAAGCGGTAAGGTGGATGTACCACGTGCCTTAATTTCGATGCCTGAAGCTTCAGCACCGGTAATCAATGTATCTTCAGATGTACGAATCGTGCGTGAAGGACAAGATCAGCTTGCAATATTAAGGGCAGCCCGTCCTTGGGATATCCGTGCCGATGTCATGGTCAATTTAGGTAATCAGGTGATTTTCCAGGGCTTTGATAGTCGTATTCCACTGGCCGGACGTTTGTATCTTTCACAACGTGGACTTGAAACCGCCATGCGTGCTAATGGTGCAATTGGGGTCAGTCAACGGGTAAAAATTGAAGCCTATGGACAAAGTCTGGATTTGAATCGTTCGATTGCACGTTTTAACGGTCCTTTATATAACCCGACCCTGGATATCGATGCCAATAAGACTGTACAGGGTAGTCTGGTTGGGGTGCGTGTAACAGGTACAGCAACCAGTCCGAATATTCAAGTGTATAACGATGCCGGATTGTCTGAACAGGAAGCCTTAAATGCCATCATTACCGGCCGTATTAATGAAGGTGCCAGTGGTATTAGTCAGGAAGCGGGCTTTAAGTCCGATGTCAACAATACCATTGCGGCTGCCGGAATCAGTATGGGCTTAGGCGGTACACGCGCTCTCACCAACCAGATTGGACGTACTTTTGGTCTGAGTGGTCTGGCGCTGGATGCACAGGGAACAGGAGATGATACTCAGGTCAGTGTAACAGGTTATATTACACCGGATCTGTTCATCCGTTATGGTGTAGGGGTGTTTACACCGGTGAATAAATTGACCTTGCGTTATCAAATGAATAAACGTTTATATCTGGAAGCGAGCCAATCGCTAGAACGTGCAATAGACGTGTTCTATAACTGGCGCTTCTAATGGCTTGAGAATATAAATTCTCAACTATTTGTTATATTTAAAATTTTATCAACATCGGTCTGCATTGTTTTTAGCAGTGTAGACCATATGCAGATTGTTGCGTCATTTCGGAGTTGCATTTGTGGTTTTAGCTACAACAAAATATCTCATCATCAGTTACACAAATAAGGATAGTTCACTATTGAATAACACTGTCGAATGTTTGAGCATGATATTTGTTTGATCAAACAAGTGATGGATTGTCATGATAGATGAAGAAAAGCCTTTAGATTTTGACGATGATAATGAGCCTCAAGATTTCGAAGATGAAGAATTTATCGACGATAAGAGAGAGGATGAGATGTACAACACGATTACTAAAGATGGCTCAAGTGTTGACCCTGCAGATGATGGAACTCGTCATATACGACCTGAAGATGGCGATCCGATTGAAGTTGAAGAGTAAAGAAAAGCCCAATTCAATATTGGGCTATTTATTTTCTGTGAGGTAGTGGACATGAATGAAACAATATTTCCAATCCCCCGATTCTGACCTCAGCAATGTCACTCGCAACGTGCATCATTGAAACTAAAATTAATGAACTGGTAGATCAACTACTCAATAAAACACCCTAATTTAGCGCATCAGTGTTTTAAAATCCGGCGGATTCAAGCGGCAAGTGCAACAGTATAAAAACCAGCCATAACTTCACTCGGTGTATGCCAACCTAGTGTTTTTCTAGGACGATGGTTGAGTGCAAATTCTATCTGCTCTATTTGTTCGTTTGACACGTCATCAAACGATGACGATTTTGGCAGATATTGCCGGATTAAACCATTCGTATTTTCATTTCTAGCTCGCTGAATAGACTTGTAAGGATCAGCAAAATACGTATCTATGCCAGCATCAGTAATTCTTTTGTGTTCGGAAAATTCCTTGCCATTATCAAATGTCACACTATAAGCATGGCTCATCTGTAAACGATCTAATGCACAAGTAATCGTTTGAGAGGATGCTCTCGTTGGCCCTAAATGAACAATATGTACGTACAGGCTCTTTCGATCAACGAGAGTTAATAAAGCACCTTTATGATGTTTACCAATCACCGTGTCACCTTCGAAATCTCCTAAACGTTGTCGTTGATCAATGACCTGGTCTCGGCAATGAATACTTGTTTTATCAATGATTTGACCCCTACGATCCGTGTTTTTGTAACCTCGTTTTCGATATTTCTTCTGATGCCTTAAGTGTAGATGGAGTTTACCGCCTTTTGATTTATCTTGATAAATGTACTGGTAAATCCACTCATGTGAAGGTACATCCAGCCAACAGCGTTGTGTTAAAGCACCTGAAATTTGTTCTGGTGACCAGTCCAAGCCAATCAAATAATCAATATAAGCGAAGGCAAACGCTGTCATGGGTGATGAAGGACGGTACCGTCTTTGACTTGCAAATTTAGCTGCCTGTTGAGCTCTATATCCACGTTGCCCAGTATTTCTTTTTAATTCACGGTAGATGGTTGATCGTGAACGCCCTAACTCCCGAGCAAGGGTAGCGATTGAACTTTTACTTTTCAAAGTAGCATAAATTTCGTATCTTTCATCTTGAGAAAGTTGGGTGTATTTCTTCATTGTGTGCTTTCCAATTGCGAGTTGAAAAAGTCCAATGATTCTACGAATACACCTAACTTTTTCAACTAACTACAAATGTGTCGCACTTGGGATTTGAATCTGCGTCCAAAAAAAAGCGAGAGTTTAACTCTCGCTTTTTTTAAATCATACTTGCAGTCGGCAAGCGTGATTTAAAAATTATAGTGCTACGATGTTTACAGCATTCGGGCCTTTTTGACCTTGAGCGATGCTGAATTCAACTTGTTGGCCTTCAGCCAAAGTTTTGAAGCCATTACCAGTGATTTCGCTGAAATGAGCGAAAACGTCAGGACCATTTTCTTGTTGAATAAAACCAAAACCTTTAGTTTCGTTAAACCACTTAACAGTACCTTTTACAGTATTAGACATAATAAAATCCTTAAAAATGTTTTTAGCTTATTGAAAAGCCAGATAATTTAACTTGAAAATAAGAATGGAACTTTAAATCTGAAAAACGAAGGATTATGACTAAAACTGCGAAATACAAGAAGATTTACCAGAGCAAACTATTTTTCTAGTTGGGTTTAAGCATACAGTTATGTTTGAAATTATGCAAATGAATAGCTACCTATTGCTGCTTTTTATAGCTTAAATTTGTAACTTAATAATTATGTTTAATTAAATTAATAACTTAAAGATCAGTTAAAAATAAAAAATTCAATTCAAAGTCTTTTTTAAACCCATGAAATTAAAATAGAGCTTATTTTTATGTACTTGATTTTAGTTTGCTCATGATTTTTGGGGATATCTTGTTTTGATGATTTCGTATTTTGCTTAACTTTGATTATGATAGGAGGCAACAGGAGAACATTGATGAAAAAGTTATTCACTTTGATGGCATTGGTTGCTTTAGTGGGCTGTAGTGAAAAGAAGCCATTAACACCTGAAGAACAGTGGAAAGGCTATTGTACCAGTATGGGTAATGCGGCAAACAATATTATGTATGATCGTCAAAATACCATTACCAAAGAGGCCGCTATAGAACACGCCAACAAGATTGAAGATGAAATCACTAAAACCTTTATTCTGGATATTATTGAACAGGTCTATGCATTTCCTATAGATGAAATTAATAAAGATCCAGAAGCCAGCCGTAATCAATTTAAGCAGAAAATAACTGAAAAATGTATCGCTACGCCGCATGACAAAATGCCGAATTACAAACCGTTCTAATGAACGGTTTTTTATTGGGTGACTTAAAATAGCCTGAGTATATTGATCAGCATAAATTGTGACATTTGCTTCATCAAAAATATGGAAAAACTTATCTTGTTATTGAATAATGAAATCAAGAATTATAATGACTGGAGTAGAAATATGGATGTGATTGGCTACTTGCATCATGAAGATTTGCTCTTGGAAGATGAGCACGGTGTAGCAATTATTGGTGGTGCAAATTATGTCCTGAGTGTGGGAGATAAAGTGTTTCTGCGTAGAAAATTGGCAGATCAGTATTATCCTCGTTATTTAGTTGATATTTCATTCGCCAGTAATCAACATCAAGGCCTGTTTGAAGATGAATGTGCAGTTAAATTTACCGGGAATCGTGCAGAATTAGCTCAATATTTAACAGCCACCACTGTCCACTAAGGTTGAATATTTTTATATAAGCAAAACAGGCAACATGGAGTTGTCTTTTTTGTGTTGAATGTTCCATTAAAAGTAACTTTTTTCATCATTAAAAAGCTTTAAAAGTGAAGGATTTGCTTATTGTGTAATCGATATGCCTATTATTTAGCTATAAAATAATGGGCATCACAAAGAAACACTGTAGTTGCATTAACTTTTAACTGGAATTTTAGTAAAATTTAGCAGTCCATATTATTTGCGAAGCTTTGCATAAGCTGGAATTCGTAAATAATTTTTTAAAAAAGAGGAATAACACTGTGCTAGAAGCTTACCGCCAACACGTTGCAGAACGTGCCGCACTCGGAGTCCCACCGAAGCCACTTGACGATGCTCAAACAGCTGACTTGGTTGAACTATTAAAAAATCCACCAGCTGGAGAAGAAGCATTTTTAGTTGACTTGCTTGAAAACCGTGTTCCAGCAGGTGTTGACCAAGCTGCTTATGTTAAAGCTGCTTTCTTGGCTGCTGTGGCAAAAGGTGAAGCGACTTCACCATTAGTTTCTAAAGAACGTGCGGTTTACTTACTGGGTACTATGCTTGGTGGTTATAACGTTGCACCTTTAGTTGAACTTTTAGACAATGCAGAATTATCAGGTTTAGCTGCTGATGCATTGAAAAAAACTCTTCTTGTATTTGATGCATTCCATGACGTAGCTGACAAAGCGAAAGCGGGCAATGCAAATGCACAAGCTGTTATGCAGTCTTGGGCTGATGCTGAATGGTTCACTAGCCGTAAAGACGTTCCAGAAGAAATCAAATTAACTGTATTCAAAGTTACTGGTGAAACTAACACTGATGACTTGTCTCCAGCTCAAGATGCTTGGAGCCGTCCTGACATCCCATTACATGCAAATGCGATGTTGAAAAACGAACGTGATGGCATCAATCCTGAAAAACCAGGTGAAGTTGGTCCATTAAGCCAAATTAAAGAACTTGTTGCGAAAGGCAACCAAGTTGCTTACGTAGGCGACGTAGTTGGTACAGGTTCTTCTCGTAAATCTGCAACTAACTCTGTTCTTTGGTTCTTTGGTGACGAAATTGCTCACATCCCGAACAAAAAAGACGGTGGTTACTGCTTAGGTGGTAAAATTGCTCCGATCTTCTTCAACACAATGGAAGATGCTGGTGCGTTACCAGTCGAGATCGACGTTACCAACATGAACATGGGCGACGAGATCACACTTAAAATCGACCATGCTGCTGCTAAAGTAACTGCATTCAAAGATGGCGCTCAAATTGCCGAGTCTGAACTCAAAACTCCAGTGTTGTTAGATGAAGTACGTGCTGGTGGCCGTATCAACCTGATTATTGGTCGTGGTTTGACTGGTAAAGCGCGTGAAGCTTTAGGTCTTGCACCTTCAACTTTATTCCGTACTCCAGTTCAACCTGAGAATACTGGTAAAGGCTTCACTCAAGCTCAAAAAATGGTAGGTCGCGCTTGTGGTCTTCCAGAAGGTCAAGGTGTTCGTCCAGGTACTTACTGCGAACCTAAGATGACAACTGTTGGTTCTCAAGATACAACTGGTCCAATGACTCGTGACGAATTGAAAGACTTGGCTTGCTTGGGCTTCTCTGCTGATCTGGTAATGCAATCTTTCTGTCACACAGCTGCATATCCAAAACCAGTTGACGTACAAATGCAACACACGCTTCCTGATTTCATCATGAACCGTGGTGGTGTTTCATTACGTCCAGGTGACGGTATTATTCACTCTTGGTTAAACCGTATGCTTCTTCCAGATACTGTTGGTACTGGTGGTGACTCACATACTCGTTTCCCAATCGGTATTTCATTCCCAGCAGGTTCTGGTCTTGTAGCGTTCGCTGCAGCGACTGGTGTTATGCCACTAGACATGCCTGAATCTGTTCTTGTGAAATTCAAAGGTAAAATGCAGCCTGGTATCACTCTACGTGACCTTGTACATGCGATTCCTTACCGTGCGATCCAAGAAGGCGATCTTACTGTTGAGAAAAAAGGTAAGAAAAACATTTTCTCTGGTCGTATCCTAGAAATCGACCTGACTGAAATGGAAACTGAATTAACAGTAGAACAAGCATTCGAACTTTCTGATGCTTCTGCTGAACGTTCTGCTGCTGGTTGTTCAATTACGCTTTCTGAAGAGAAAGTTGCTGAATACCTCCGTTCTAACATCACTATGTTGAAATGGATGATTTCTCAAGGTTATGGCGATGCGCGTACTATGGCTCGTCGTGTTGAGAACATGGAAAAATGGTTGGCGAATCCATCACTTCTTAAAGCTGATGCTGACGCTGAATACACTAAAGTGTATGAAATCGACCTAGCTACAATCACTGAACCTGTTCTTTGCTGCCCGAACGATCCAGATGACGCTAAACTTCTTTCTGACGTTCAAGGCGTTAAGATTGACGAAGTATTCGTTGGTTCATGTATGACGAATATCGGTCACTTCCGTGCTGCTGGTAAATTACTTGATAAAGTACCTGGTGGCGTATTGTCTACTCGTTTATGGTTGGCTCCGCCAACTCGTATGGACGAGCACCAATTGATGGAAGAAGGTTTCTATAACATTTATGGTAAAGCTGGCGCTCGTACTGAAATGCCAGGCTGTTCATTATGTATGGGTAACCAAGCACGTGTAGCTCCGAACACAACTTGTGTATCGACTTCTACTCGTAACTTCCCGAACCGTTTAGGTCAAGGCGCTAACGTTTACTTAGCTTCTGCTGAACTTGCATCTGTTGCTGCTGTACTTGGTAAATTACCAACTCCAGAAGAATATCAACAATATGCAGCTCAAATTGACAGCATGTCTGCTGACATCTATCAATACTTGAACTTCGACAAGATGGGCGAGTATACAGATGCTGCTAAAGACATCGATACCAAGAAAATTGCTGCTGCTCAATTGTCTTGATTGAATAAGTAGTTGAAAATAAGGGCTGATTTATCAGCCCTTATTTTTTGGAGTAATGACAAGTATAGAGAGTTGGTATTCTGGACTTTTTAAAAGCCTCAATGAATTTATACAAACGTCTGATCTTTGCTGAAAAGTAATATTTCCAAGCACTCTAATAGAACAATGACTTTAAATATCAAATAAAAGTGCGAATATTTTGTTGAGATGGAATATGAAAAGAGCATTTAAAAAATGACTCAGTTTTTAAAAATAATCAATTAATATTTTCTTATTAAAAATAAATATTTATTGAATAAGTTTAGCTAAACAATTTAGAATAAAAACTACACAGTTCTAGTGGTTGTTCAAGTCCGTGAATCTACCAGCTACTCACTATTTCTTGTTGATTTACCCAATTTGCTTAATTCTGATTGGTACGGCCTTTATTGTTGCATATTTAAGGTTTAAAGCACCCAAGTATTTAATGTGGATGGGAGTTGGTTGTATTCTGTTATCTGTAGCATTCGCTACACAGACATTGATGACAAATACACAACTACGGCTAACAGCGCCTTGGTTTGCAATTCTGTATATAGGTGGGGTTTGGGCAGTCGTACATGGAATGTTCTTAAAAGCTAATGCAAAATTAAATAGATGGATCTCTTCTGGCCTTATTATTGCGGGTATAACTTTACTTCTATATTTCACCTATATCGATGAGAATTTATGGTCACGAGTGGTCATAGTTAGTGTGGTGATTTTATGCCTGGAAGCTTTAGCCCTACCAAAAGTATATGTTTTATTTAAGAAAACCTATGCTTTAGAAAAACTTTTGTGTTTGAGTTATTTTTTCGTCGTTATCTATGCCTTTATTAGAGCTTTAATAGTCATTGTGTATCTTCAAGAACTGCAACATATGACCGTGGCGACCACAACTTGGTGGATGATGCTGATTTCTATAAATGTTTTTATCAGTCTGTGGTTTGCCATTATTCTCTCGGCCGTAGCTGTAAAAGAAATGTTTACTAGCCTTAATGAAGAGCGGTTGAGAGATCCTTTAACCAAATTGTATAACCGGAATGGCTTCCTGGAAAAAACCAAAGACCTGTTTGAGAAAAAACAATATGGTGAAGTTTATCTTGTGATGTGTGATATTGATAATTTTAAGAATATAAATGATACATGGGGACATGTTGTGGGAGATAAAATTTTATACGCATTTGCCGATATATGCAGGTTTAATATTCGGGAAGGTGATATTGTTGGGCGGTTTGGTGGGGAAGAATTTATTATCTTGCTGCAAAGTCCAAATGAGGAGGCTTCATGGGTTTTAGTTGAGCGTTTACGTAAAAAGGTTGAAGATCAAATTTTTATTCATGACATTAAAATTACTGCAAGTTTTGGAGCGGCTAAAATAGAAACTGAATCTCAGTTTATGAGTGCCTTGGAAATAGCAGATAAGCATTTATATGAAGCCAAAAATAGTGGACGAAACCGGGTATGTTTTAATTAAAAAAATTAGATTTACCTTTAATGTCCGGATTTTGAATTAAATAAAAAATTATAGAACGCCATTATTTTTGTCCATAATATACAAGTAATAAATTTCAGACATTAAAAAGCCCCATGGTTAGGGGCTAGTCGTATATAAGATCTAAGCTTATATACTGTAAGAGGCTCATCTCAAACTAATTGTATTAGAACATAATTTTCTAAAATTGGCGATGTATAAATGCTTAAGCCAAGAGTTCTTTTTCAATCACCGACCATAAATTTTGATGAGACTTCTTAAACATCAGCATATGACCAATCGTTTTATGTCCGTAGCTTTTTGGTTTTAGCTCAATCATTTGAGTATCGGCATTCGGGTACAGGCGTAATAAATCCTTTACGTTGGCTTCCGTTGCAATTTCATCATCCGATGACCACAGTACCGTAATCGGGCAGCTAATTTGAGTGTGATAATCTTCAAACACGCTTTTGCCAATCGCATTGATCACATAACCCGGTTTACGACAAAATTGTGCCCATTGTTTGGTGACATCTTTAGGTAGATTTTCTCCCATTCCAATTGCTTGAGTTGGAGCATAACCTTTGGTGATGCGAGCCAATGGAAAAAGGACATTAAACATGACAGAAGCCAGCAATTTGGTGCGGCCCTTTAAGCCTTTAACATGCCCGGTTGAACCTGAAACCGCAACAACTTTGGCTACTTTTTCATGATTAGGCACAATACCCAAAAGCTGACCGCCAGCACTGTGACCAACTAAAATGACCTGATCGGCTTGAGTTTTATATAACAAGGTTTCTATTGCAGCGGGAATATCCAGTTTACCCCAATCTATAATGCTGGCTTCAGATTGACTAAGCGGACCATGTAAAAAACGACCAATTCCGCGGAAATCGAAACTCAAAACCTCATAGCCTTGTGTGATTAACCATTCTGCAAAAGCATGATAAAAATTCTGGGTAATCCCGGTTGCTGGACAGATGAGGACGGGGTAATTCTTTTTTTGCGTAGCGCTGGCTGCATAAAAGCGGCCGCTAAGTGAATATCCATCTTTACAGGTAATTGTTAATGATTCAAAAGTGTTCATATGGAGAATATGGAATAAGTATATATGGTAACTACTGTAGCCAAGTTCTAAAAAGAAACTTGTATAATTCATGACTTTAAAGTCAAAATAACGATCTAAAAATAAGGATATAAATGCATGGAAGCGGAAAATTTAACACAGGCTGTAGCTTGGGCCGTGTTGTTTAGTGGTGTTTTTCTTTGGGTGGGTATGCTGACCGGGGTATGGAAATATTATCAGATTCATCATTCAGCACAGGCGCGGGCCCATTATTATGTTGATATTGCGCATAGAAGTAGCTTGCTCTATGCACCAGCCAGCCTGATTATTGCAATTCTAGCTTATTTTCAGTTTGGAGTGATGGACTTAACTTTACTTTTGTATTGATCAATCTTTTCTTTTTTAGCTTTTCAATTTTAAGTTATGTGTTACATGGCTGGCTGAAAGATACGACCAATCAGTTTAAGCAACCTCATCAAATGGGACGTTGGCATTTGCCAAAATGGATACTAAGCAGTGCAATGATTTTTCTGATCATTGGAGAGTTGGTTGCTACAACAGGATTATTGCTTGGTACAATGATCGGCCTAGTGAAAGTTTTAACTTGATGATTGGTGATTTTGGTATAAGTTCTGGATGATTAATTATTATTAAGATGGGTGATAGTTCACCCATCTTTTATTCTGTAGAAGTATTTTGCTTCTGTTGACGGTATTTCTGATCGACCACAGCCCACACATAGAAAGCTACCGATACAATAAAAGCATACATAAAGAATTCAGGTTTTAAGTTGCCTTGAATTAAACCATGAATAATGAGTGTCACAATCAGAGCAACCGTAGTACTCAAATAAGTGACCATATTCTTATTTGCTTTTAGAGCGTTAATGAAGATTTCTTTATTGAAATGTAATGATAACATCTCCACTCCTCCGGTTATATATTGACCTAAACCTAATTGTTTTAGTCAGATTAGTTTCTATTGTTGTACTTGGTATTTCGATTCATTTCAATAGTTGATGTCACTATTTTGTCATAAAAATATGTTAGACATAAGTTTATAGCCTGATTTTATTCAACATATAAATGCTGGATATTTCTTCTGAATATGCAATTATCCTCCTCATTCATTCTTACTAGTTAAAAAGATGTCAAGATACTCAACAATAGTGAATATAAAAGAAGCAATATTGATGCCAGTCTAGAAGTGTATCAAGGTTTGGGACGGGATACGGCAGGATCAGTCTAATCGTGACTGATTGAATTTTATATGTTTAAGCAACCATGTTGGATTGATGAGGATGTAAACAATAAAACCCAGTTTGGGTAAAACATGATGTTTTATTGATCACGGTTAAAATCAGGTTTGGGTAAAACCAGATTTTAAGCACATCAACTCAGTTATTTTCTAACTTTATCGATGACGATAGCAATAATCAGCACAATAATAGATGGAATCAGCCATGCTAAATTTTGTGCATTTAACGGTAGATTTTGAATGAAACCAGGCAAGTAGGCTTCAAGTCCTGCAACTTTCAGGCCGTCAAAAATACCGAATAACAGGGCCACTGCAGTTACTGGTGCAACCACATAAGCAGGCCTGTTGAAAAATTTCCACAAGAAGCTCAGTAGAATCACTGCAATTGCTGGTGGATAAATGGCACTTAAAACAGGTACAGACACAGCAATCAGTTTGGTTAAACCGAGGTTTGAAATGATGAAAGCGAAACCAACCAGAACAAACACTAAAATTTTATAAGGAACTTTAGTCAGTTCAGAGAAGTATTCTGCACAAGCACAGGTTAAACCAATCGCTGTTACCATACAGGCCAGGAAAATCATGCCGGTCAAGAATACAGAACCAATATCACCAAAAGCATGCTGCACATAGGCATGCAGGATCACTGCACCATTTGCTGCATTTGGAGCGATTTCATGGCTGCCTAAACCGAGTTTAAACAGGCTTAAATAAACCAAGGTTAAACCTGCACCAGAAATCAGGCTGGCAATCACGGCATACTTGGTCACCAGTTTTTTATCTGTTACACCACGTGAATGAATTGCGTGAATAATAACAATACCAAATACCAATGCACCCAAAGTGTCCATAGTTAAGTAACCATTGACAAAACCTTCAGAAACTGGGGCAGTCGCATAGTTGTTAATTGCTGGTGAAATGAATCCAGCAGGAATGACAAATGCAGAGATACCTAATACTGCCAAAGAAATAATCTTTAAAGGTGCCAGGAAGTGGCCGACAGTATCGAGCAGTTTGTTGGGATATAAGGAAATAACAGTGACGACTGCAAAATAAATTGCACTATAAATCAGCAGACTGCTACTTGATGTACCAAAATAGGAAGAGAAACCGATTTCATAGGAAACTGTGGCTGTACGAGGTGTTGCAAATAGAGGACCAACAGCTAAGTAACATACAATGGTTAAAATCAGGCTGGCGATTTTACCCAGAGGTGAACTTAAATTCTGGATTGATCCTTCTACACGTGAAAGTGCCATAATGGTGATAACAGGCAGGCCAACTGCAGTAATAAGAAAACCTAAAGCAGCTAACCATACATGTTCACCCGCTTGTTGAGCGACAATTGGTGGAAAGATAATATTGCCCGCACCAATAAAAAGTGCAAAAGTCATAAAACCCAAGGCAATAATATCCCTTGTGCGGAGATTCGTCATAAAAAGGGAGAGGAATTAAACAAAAAAGCGATTTTAGAAGATATTAGTGCTTTTTTACAGTTCATTTTATGCAGCTTATAAGTTTTAGAGGTTCAGTAAGCTCTTAAACTGAACACCTGAAGAATTTAAATTTATTTATATATTTGATTAATTGGTAAAAAGCATAAAAGTATAGGCTGTCATGCTTTTTTAATTTTTTAAGCAGATTTTGATTTTTTTATAATGATCGTTTAAATGTATATAAATTAACCGCATGGTTGACTAAAAATGCTCAAAACTCCGCTGTTTATCTGCTCATATTAAACAAAATTAAAGTAAAAGGACTATAATCATAAGCCTTATTTCTGAGGATGATGCAATGAAAGCTTCCACTATTACCATTAAAACTGAGCAAGATTTAGAGAAACTCCGTATTTCTGGACGTTTGGCTGCTCAGGTTTTGGAAATGATAGGGAAGTATGTCAAGCCTGGAGTAAGTACAGAGTATCTGGATGATATCTGCAATGATTTCATTGTGAATACCTTAAAAGTCATTCCAGCCAATGTGGGTTATTATGGCTATACCAAAACCACCTGTATTTCTCCAAATGAAGTGGTTTGTCACGGTATCCCATCGCCAAACACCATTTTGCAGGATGGCGATATTATCAATATTGATGTTGCGATCATTAAAGATGGTTATTTTGGCGATACCAGCCGGATGTATTATGTCGGAAATGTAAAACCGGAAGCGAAAAAACTGGTTGAAACCACTTATGAAGCCATGGTGGCCGGCATCCATGCGGTGAAACCGGGCGCAACTTTAGGTGATATCGGTTTTGCTATTCAGTCTGTGGCTCATCGTGAGGGCTATAGCATTGTCCGTGAATACTGCGGTCATGGCATTGGTAAGGTCTATCATGAACAGCCGAATGTGCTGCATTATGGTCAGCCTGGTCAAGGTCTGATCCTTAAAAAAGGCATGGTTTTTACCATTGAGCCGATGGTCAATGCAGGCAAGGCGCGTGTTAAAGAGCTTAAGGATGGCTGGACTGTTGTTACAGCAGACCGCTCTTTGACAGCACAATGGGAACATATGGTTGCTGTAACGGATACCGGTTTTGAACTGTTATCTCCTTGGCCAGAAGGTACTGGCTCATATCCTGTGATTTAAGCGAAGAGTTAAATGAAATATACAACTTTATACTTTAGTATAGAATTGTATATTTTGTGTTCATATAAAGTTTTAATATCTATGATATTAAGATGTAAATTTATGATTTATTAGATAAAAATGTTTTTGCTATACTTTTTTGATATCTTTTATCTATTAGATATTTACATTTTTTCTTTGTAATATACAACTATAGATTCTAGCTGTAGTTTCTTATTTTCCTTATTTAAAGTTTATAAGCTTATCCACCTCGGATAAGCTTTTTTTTATCTAAATTTGTGTATTACTCAAGTAAATTTTATGTTTTTGTAACAATAAGATTTACGGTTTTTTGTAATGTATTCATTAGCAACTCAAAAGGCCTCTGTCGATGGGTTGAAGATAGCCCTGTGATTGCTTTTTTTACTCAGATCCATAAAAGCTTAATGCTTACTGAGCTGTTCCACCAAATAGTCGATAAAGACACGGACCGCAGGTAATAGGCCACGGCGTGAAGGATAAACTGCGTGGAAAATCCCATGTGGTGCTTTCCAGTCCGGCAATACACGTACCAATTCACCATTCTGAACATGATCCTGCACAATGCTGTCGGGCAATAACACAATTCCGCAATTTTGTCGTGCCAGTTGTGCCAGCATCATCAGGTCAGATCCCATCACTATAGGATTGACCTTGATTTTTTTCTGCCGGTTTTTATCATCATGCACAATAATGTATTGGTCTAAATGTTCATCTGACATACTGAGAATTTGATGATTGCTTAAATCCTCAGGCTGTTTTAAGTCGCCAAATTCATTTAGATAGGCTTGGCTAGCAAACAGGTGCTGCTCGATATTTTCAAATTTGCGTAAAACCAGATTCGGGTCATCATCCAGATTGGAACGTACCCGAAGTGCCACATCAATGCCTTCATTGATGATATCGACACGGCGGTTACTGACAATGAGCTGCACTTTAATTTCCGGATAGGTTTTCAGGAATTTTGGCAAAATCTTGGCAATTTCATTTTGCGCAATTGAAACAGGCAAACTGACCTTGATTACACCACGCGGCTGAATGCTGAGATGATCGACCAGATCATGAGCCGCTTGTGCCGCATTCATCATGACCTGGGCATGGCGGTAAATATTCATGCCAATATCAGTTACGGCAAAATGGCGGGAACTGCGCTGAATCAGTCGCACCCCTAAGTGTTCTTCCAGATTATAAACGCGGCGGCTTAATTTTGATTTTGGAATATCGGTTGCGCGTTCTGCTGCACTAAAGCCCCCATGTTCGACCACTAAGGCAAAGCAATAAAAATCATCAAGATCAGACAGCATTTAAGAATTCCATTTATGCAACAATAAGCTGATTAAAAGTTTATTGTTGCATTATGTCAATATCTGTTTTGTGGTTTTGTTATTCAATAGAAAGGCTTATCGTGATTGTCGCAATATTTTTTTCAGGTATTGCATGCCTTGAGTAGCGGTCATCACAATTTTCTGGAATTGTGGGGGCAGGTGCTGCTGATCAGCTTTGGGGTCAATATAGTAAGCGCTACAGGCAGGTGAGATTTCATGAATTAACCCTGCCACTGGATAAACCTGTAAACTGGTACCAATCACAATAAAAATATCCGCATTCTGTACGCAGTCTTGTGCATCGGCATAGGCAGGTACGGCCTCACCAAACCAGACCACATGTGGACGTAGCGGATAGCCATCCTTGCAGAAGTGTTTGTTCAGATCCAGTTCAGTACCTTCGACTGGATAGAATTCAGTGCTGTATTGACAGTTTGGCCCTGAAGTTTTAGCCAGGCGAATATTGCCATGTAGATGAATGACCTTGCTACTTCCAGCACGTTCATGCAGATCATCAATGTTTTGGGTAATGACGTGTACATCAAAAACATCTTCAAGTTCGGCAATGAGCTGATGTGCTGCATTGGGCTTGGCAGCCAGAATATTTTTACGCCGTTCGTTATAGAAACGTTGGACCAGTTCTGGATCACGTTTCCATGCTTCAGGTGTTGCAACGTCTTCAATTCGATATTGTTCCCATAAGCCATCACTGTCCCGAAATGTGTTGATACCACTTTCGGCACTCATACCTGCTCCCGAAAAGACCACCAGTTTTTTCATCTCGGCTCCTGATTTCATTCAGCTGTTTAAGGTTTATGAGTCACATTGTCTTGCAGGAATTCACTAATTTCTCGTGCAAACTTTAGCGGTTCAGTAAGCAACGGAGTATGTCCAGATTTTTCAAAATGCACTTGTTTGGCATGAGCAATACTCTGCGCAATCAGGGTTTGGCCTTCCACCGGATAAAGCTTGGATTGTGTCCCACTGAGAAAAGTCACTGGACATTGCAATTTTTGCAGGGCTTCGCGGTAATCTTCCTGATGGTACAGATAGTTGTTGATATACCAGGCCATATAGTCGACCCGCTTGGAGGGCAGTAATAAACTTTGCAACCGCGACTGGTTTAAGACCCATTCAAAGGCTTTTAAACTGTATTTACTGCTGTTCTGCAGGCCAATAAACTGTAGCCAGAGCTTGGCAATCTGTCCGCGGGCTTGGCTATTCATGTCTTTTATATATTGAATGTGTTGATGCTGAGCCAGCAACTGCGATAGTTCTGTCAGAATAGAAATAAATAACGGATGCTGTTGACCAAATAAACCATAATCCCAGCTATCATCTACCGAAATTTTAGGGGTCTGGTCAATATGTAAATAGGCTGTGATCTGTTCGGCAAAGTTGCCATAGTACATGCCATGCATCGCTGTAGTTGCACCCATGGAATAGGCAATCACGGCGAAATCGTTTAACTGGAGCTGTTCAATCAAGCTTTCAATATCACGCCAGTGACTGGAAATGGCATCCATTTCGGGAATGGCACACTCTTGCGAACCACCAAAGCCGCGCCAGTCCGGAATAATAAAGCGATGCGTTTTAGCATGCCGATAAAGAAACGGAAGCCATTGCCAGCTCAGCATGCCCAAACCGGAAAGAACTAAAACCGGTTGGCCTTGTCCATAATCACGGACAAACAGTTGTTCATTATCTGGCATAAGGTAATGTGGCATGGTTGTTTCCTTGCTTATTAGACTTCTTTCATAACTCTAACTGCTGACATCCTCTTTATTTTTCTCCCTGAGCTGAATTGAAATGTATTTCTAGTCTGCGCAAGAGAAATAAAAGGTATTTATGCAAGAAGTCCATTATTGCTGATTAAACGCTTTTAATTGTGGAATCACCGCTTCCAGCCAATGAATCCAACCTAATTCTAAATCAATCCCCAGTTGCAGAATCATTTTATGAATAAACTGGGTGCGGTCCTGATCGTTCCCATGAGCAAAATCTTTGGCAAAAATAGTTTGGTAAATTTTTAAATTTTGTTGATGCAATACCAGATGTCTTTCCAGTTCCGGCAACACGTTATTACCACCGAGTTGAGCTTCGGCACGCAAACGGACCATTAAGTCATCACGCAATTGGGCAGGCGGGCTTTGCTTGACCATCCAGTCGGCCAGTTCGGCACGCCCCAGAGCTTCAACCTGATAAGTCTTTTTACGTGTATTGGAGCCGTGATCTTCAACTGTGGATATCCAGTTCTTTTGTTGCATAGCACTGAGTTCACGGTAAATCTGCTGATGGGTTGCATTCCAGAAAAATCCCATGGAGCGGTCAAAGCGACGAGCCAAATCAATACCGGTACTGGGTTTTTCAATCAGGCTGGTCAATAAAACATGGGCTAAGGACATAAACGGCTCAGTCAATAAATCTTTACAAGTTCATTATGCAACATGTTGCATAAAAATAAAATCTGGAATATCTTTTAATGCAACAAGTTGCATTAAAAGATATTCGCCAGCTGAGAAAGCACGCCAAGGAGATTGTATGTCTAATTACCCGCATTTATTAGCGCCTTTAGATTTAGGCTTTACTACACTTAAAAACCGGGTTTTGATGGGGTCCATGCATGTAGGGCTGGAAGAAGTTCCACATGGTTATGAGCGTATGGCGGCATTTTATGCAGAACGTGCACAAGGTGGTGTAGGGCTGATTGTGACGGGCGGGATTGCACCGAATGATGCAGGTCTGACCTTTGCAGGTGGAGCGAAATTAGACTCTAAAGAAGAAGCGGAAAAACATAAAGTCATTACCCAGGCGGTGCATGATGCCGGGGGTAAAATTGCCATGCAGATTTTACATACCGGGCGTTATTCCTATCAGGCTGATTTGGTTGCGCCATCTGCCATTCAGGCACCGATCAACCCGACTAAACCGCATGCCTTAACCAGCGCAGAAGTACAACAAACTATTGCTGACTTTGCCCACTGTGCAAAACTGGCGCAATACGCAGGTTATGACGGCGTAGAAATTATGGGTTCAGAAGGCTATCTGATTAATGAATTTATTGCTGCACGCACTAACCATCGGGATGATGAATGGGGGGGCAGTTATGAAAACCGGATCCGTTTCCCGATTGAAATCGTCAAGCGTACCCGCGAAGCGGTAGGGGAAAACTTTATCATTATTTACCGCTTATCCATGTTGGATCTGGTTGATGGCGGTTCTACCTTTGCAGAAGTGGTGCAACTGGCCAAAGAAATTGAAAAAGCCGGTGCCACGATTATTAATACCGGGATTGGCTGGCATGAAGCGCGCATTCCGACCATTGCTACCAAAGTACCACGTGCAGCATTTACTTGGGTCACTCAAAAGCTGAAAGGTTTGGTCAAAGTTCCTCTTATTACGTCTAATCGTATCAATACTCCGGAAATGGCGGAACATGTGTTGGCTTCAGGTCATGCTGACATGATTTCCATGGCACGTCCGATGCTTGCCGATGCCTTCTTTGTACAAAAAGCAGAGCAAGGACGTAGTGATGAAATCAATACCTGTATTGGTTGTAACCAGGCCTGTCTGGATCATATTTTCTCCATGAAAATTGCATCTTGTCTGGTCAATCCGCGTGCCTGTTATGAAACGGAGCTGATTTT
This sequence comes from Acinetobacter sp. CS-2, assembly GCF_016599715.1. NCBI lineage: Bacteria > Pseudomonadati > Pseudomonadota > Gammaproteobacteria > Moraxellales > Moraxellaceae > Acinetobacter > Acinetobacter sp. CS-2. The sequence goes on along the minus strand of NZ_CP067019.1, from coordinate 1,741,094 downwards.
TAAGGAAACGACTCAGACTAAAAATATTGCCGTGATTGGCGCAGGACCGGCAGGTTTAAGTTTCGCCACCTATGCGGCCGAACGAGGACATCAGGTCACCATTTTCGAAGCAGCCGATCAAATTGGCGGTCAGTTCAATATTGCCAAGACCATTCCAGGCAAAGAAGAATTTTATGAAACCTTGCGTTACTTCAAACGTAAAATTGAATTACACCCTAATATTAAACTGCTTTTAAATCATCCTGCGACCTATGAAGCATTAAGCCAGTCCGACTTTGACGAGATTGTGGTAGCGACAGGTGTCACTCCGCGTCATTTAGAGATTGAAGGGATTAATCATCCTAAAGTATTGAGCTATATCGAAGTATTAAAAGAACGTAAGCCAGTCGGTCAACGTGTCGCGATTATTGGGGCTGGCGGTATCGGCTTTGATACCGCAGAATATTTAACCCATGAAGGCGATAGCGCCAGCCTGAATCCTGAAAAATTCTATAATGAATGGGGTATTGATACGCGTTATGAAAATGTTGGTGGATTGAAGCATGCACAAGTAGAACAGTCCAATCGTGAAATTTACTTATTACAACGCAAGGCAAGTTCAGTGGGTGCGGGCCTGGGTAAAACCACCGGCTGGATTCACCGTACTGGCTTGAAACACCGTGCAGTGAAAATGCTGGCAGGAGTCAGCTATGAAAAGATTGATGATCAGGGCTTGCATATTGTAGTGAATGGTCAGCCGACCATTTTAGAAGTCGATAATATCGTGATTTGTGCCGGTCAGGAACCTTTCACCGCGATGTTCGATCAACTGAAAGCGGATGGTAAAAATGTGCATTTGATTGGTGGAGCCAAAGAAGCGGGTGAACTGGATGCCAAGCGTGCCATCCGTCAAGGTGCTGACTTAGCGGCTGTGATTTAATTTCTTTCAATGAAGTCCCCCTTTGTAAAAGGGGGATTCTTATTAATGAATGCTAAAAATTAATCCTTCCCAATCTTCCTTTCTTGCGCTTCGTTTTAAGGCAATGCTTTAAAACTTGCTCAGGGAGGAGTTTTTTTAAATACCAAAACAAAAAAGGAAGCTAAAATGACCATCGAGACCACAAAACAGGCAATTGTGCGCTGGCATGAAATGCTGCAAACAGGCGACATGTCTATTCTGAATGAATTACTGGCTGAAGATGTAGTGTTTCGTTCACCGGTAGCATATAACCCTTATCCGGGCAAACAGGTGGTCTTTTTTATTCTGAGTAATGTGATCCAGATCTTTGAAAACTTTAGCTACCACCGCGAATTCTATACTGAAGATGGAATGAATGTGGTGCTGGAGTTTTCCGCCAATGTGGGTGAAAAAAAACTTAAAGGCATCGACATGATTCAGTTTAATGAACAAGGTCAAATTATTGATTTTGAAGTAATGCTGCGTCCGAAGAGTGGTCTGGAAGCATTGGCGGTACAGATGGGGCAGCGTATGGCTGCTTTTATGCCTAAAGCATAAAGCGTATAGTAAAGGTATGAACTGTTAATGGAATGACATGTACTAAGTATTTTGCGTTACATCATTTTTGAGGTAAACCGAATATGAAGTTTGTGGTCAATAAAATCGGTCAGTTGGTGCAAGAGATTGTCGATCAGGTTACAGGTGCGGAATTACCTACCCTGTACTATGATCCACAAGGTGAAGCAGGACAGATGCTTGAAGTCTTGCCCCAACTCAAACAGAAATACCGTCCAACGCCGTGGTTGTCAAATACACATCTGCATTTGATCTATTTTGACTTAATCAAAAAAAAAGCGGTGCAACTTAAATATGATGCGATCGAACAGCTGAAAATGTCCGATGGTGGGATCACGGCTATTGCCTGGTATGGGCTTCATGTTCCCGCAGATGCCCCAACTATTGTGTTGATGCCTACCTTGATGGGTACACCGGAAAGTATGGCCGAGCTGGTTCGTGACTTGCATCGACATACCGGATGGCGTGTAGCCTTATGTTTGCGCCGTGGCCATGCCAATTTACCTCTGCCTGTTCCAAAAATTTCCATGTTTGGTTCGACTGATGATTTACGTGAACAGATTCAATATATTGAAAGCAAATTTCCAGATTCGAGCCTTTATGCGGTTGGTTCATCTGCGGGCACAGGACTATTGGTCCGCTATTTAGGAGAACAAGGCGAGCAAACACCGTTTAAGGCAGCATTTGCCTTGTGTCCCGGTTATGACACTGAACTGGGTTTTCAAAATGTACATCCTTTCTATAGTAAAGTGATGACAAAAAAGCTATTTGAATCCTTTATTCACCCTTATAGCGAAACTTGGCAACAAACCGCCTCCTTGCCCAAAGTGCTTGCTGCCAGGAATTTATTGGAGTTTCAATCTTATTATTTTGAACTGGCAGGCTATAGCAGCTTTGAAGACTATAATCAGGCCACCAATCCGATTCATGTATTTGAAAATGTCAAAATTCCGTTGATGATTTTAAATGCGGAAGATGATCCTGTGTGTCATATCCGGAATCTGGAGCCTTATAAGGAAACCCTTCAGAAGATGCCAAATATTGTGGTTGTGACCACTAAAAAGGGCAGCCACTGTATTTTTTATGAGGGCCTTAAACAGCCTGAATCTTGGGCAGCACGTTTGATTGCAGATTATTTGCGGGTATACCAGTAAAGTAATTTTCTGCATGTTTCTACATGTAAGGATCGATAGGGTAAAAAACCTGAAATCTTTTAATACAATTGTAATTTGTAACACTGATATATTAATGAGACTTAAATCAGTATTTCTGTTATAATAGCTTCAACAATAAAACTGACATGAAAATGTTCTCGTTCAAAATTGGTATACGAGAAATCTCCTCTCATTCGAGTGATCCCAAGTTAAGGTTGTTATTTTGAAATGCCAATGGTGGCTTTTCTATCGGTATTAAAAAATTGGTGTAAATGTTGAATAAAACTGAAAATTTAGTTGCAAAATCGGTAAATGGTCGTGAAATTGTTGTGTCGTTAATTCCTTTTAAAAAAATGCAAAATACCCGTGATGGGTTTAAATGGGTTGAAGTAGGCAAAAAAGTCTTGCTTGAATCCGGTATTGAAATTGATTTGAATCTTGATGGCCGCAGTTTCTATACGGGTGTAAATGAAATGTTCCGGCTTAATGCGCATGTAAATGCGGTGTAAGGGTTAGAGCAATACGAAAACCGTCTTTAAGGCGGTTTTTTAATGCCTGAAAATTTTACTTGAGCTTGCCTGTTGAACAAGTCAGGAAATATTTTCTTGATGGATCTCTAGACAGCAGTTAGTGAAGAAGAGAGCAAGTCTACAAGTTGTAAAAAAATTTAAATCTGAGTCCATGAAACCCCCTAAAAATAGGTAGTAAAAATTAACAGGAAAGTTCAATCATATATTATGAGCTGAATATTTAAATGTAAGTAAAAAGTTAAAGACTTAAGATTTAAGTTTTTGAAAAATAAATAAATATTAAAATAAAGGAAATGTTTTAAAAACAAGCGACATATTTTGCAATGAATTGTTGTATTTGTAATGAGAGAAAGTGTAGATTTTAAAATGTGATATTTATATGTTTAGTATTTTTTGATACATTTATGTCAATAATTGTTATTGTCTGACAAAAAATATCTGTGTATAAAGAAAGTTCCACGATAAGGAAGTGAGAGTGGGTTATGAAAACAATAGAACTCCTTGTAACTTCATCATCTGCACTGATGCTGATGTTTGTGATTTATGCATTTGGGCAAATGTTTAATTAATCAGAAAAAGATATTTCATAAAAAGCACCCGAGGGTGCTTTTTTCGTGAGTAGGATTTTAAATGAAAATTTTCATTTCTTTATATTCTGTCCCATGCATCTTTTACAGCATGTTTCGCTTGTTGCCACTTTAAGCGAGAGTTCGCCTTAAACTGTTCCCATTTGCTTTCAAGATTATTTTCCGAGTCTTCAAAACGGGCATTTTCGCCATATTCAGAGCGTGTATTTCTTCCAAATTCGTAAGCAGAGGATAAATCCTTGTCATAATCAATATCGGGAATATCACGCTGTAAATCTTGATAATAAGGTCGACTGGAATAATTTTCACGCCAATACCGATCAGACTCATTATTTGACGTACGGTTTTGATTTTCTAAAGTGGGATCAGTCATTTTGTGTAGCTCCTAATTTTCGGAATCAATAGCCAAGCAATGAAATACAATTTCACATTCTAAAATGTGAAATTTAATGTTCAATCAACGCATTATTGCTGTTGATTATTTTGGTCATTCTGATTTTGTCGAAAATCTTGCTGTTGACCAGTTTGCTGACGTTGCTGATCATTTTGCTGCTGTTGTTGCGGGTTACCTTGTTGCTGACCAGTTTGCTGTTGCTGTTGATTAGGTTGTTGTTGCTGACCAGACTGTTGACGTTGCTGGTCATTTTGTTGCTGCTGTTGAGGCATATTGCCTTGCTGCTGACCCGGCTGTTGATGTTGCTGATCATTTTGTTGCTGTTGTTGAGGCATATTGCCTTGCTGTTGGCCAGGCTGTTGACGTTGTTGGTCGTTCTGTTGCTGCTGTTGGCGTTGTTGATCATTTTGTTGTTGGGGTTGATTTTGATTAGTCATCTCTACACCTCATATATAATATATATTTTTAATAAAATCTGTTTAACCAGATACAATTATTATTAGCATGAATATTTCATTAAAAAATAAAATGGATGTTACATAATGTTTTAAATGTAATTATAATAATTACATCATATATTATATCTATGAAATATATCGGTTATTAGGTGTATTGATATTTACAAATTTAAATTTTAATTATTATTTTATTAAATTTTTTTAATAATTTTAATGAGGCTTTTACATATTTGTTGAATCAGTTTATTTAATTTTTCTGTTTTCTTTCCTTTACACAAACATCGGTAATTATATATTTTGTTTTTGTATAAAATTGAATAAAAAAAAGTTCCCTCAGGTTTTTCTGAAGTTTCAGAACCGCCAGGTTTGAGTAATCCTGTACATCCTACATAAATATCTGAGGTAAACATATTCTTTGCTTTTTTTACCAATTCTTCAGTAATTTCAATAGATTCAGGTGTATATTTTGCTATCAGTTTTGGAGAGATTTTCAGTATTTTTTCTTTAACTTTCAGGTCATAACACACTAAACCTCCAATTAGAATTTTTCCAGAGCATGGAGTCAGGGAAAATAGGTAAGCTAAATAACCTGCGGAAGCGCTTTTAATGAAAGTCACTTTTAATTTTTCTTTAGCCAATAATTCACAACATTGAGTCATCATATTTTTTCGCTTTATTTTAATTTCATCTTCATATTCTAAAAAACAAATAAAATATTTTTTAAAAGGTGACTAGTTTCTCATTTTTTTGGAGTATGAGTATTTTAAATATTTGATATATAAAAACTGATTATTTTTTGATTCAACATAAATTAAACGAATAATAACAATTATAGGCTTTTTTCATGAAACCCAAGTGAATTAAGTTTATATGCTAATTACCGCTTGGAGAATAAAAAATGCCAGTAGCAGTAAAAAAGCAATTACTAGAATTGGTTGATAAAAATCATCAAAATTATTTTGATTTGGTTACTTTTTTTCTCAATGGTGAGGTTTCTATTCAAGAAAAGGAAAGAAAAGCTTCATATTTTTTAAAAAAAGAAATCCAAAGCTTAACTTATAACTCCATCGATTTTCCCCCTGATATCAGTAAAATCCAGGACTGGATTCTAGAAAATAATAAGTTTCAATGTGCTGAATATCAGGCTTATTTAGAAAAAAGAAATAGGGGGGCAGGGCGAGAATATTTTAAAAATGTGGGTCAGGCATTCGAATTTCTGATTAAGGTTGCGCCGGTAAAGAGGGTAGACGGTTCATGGTTGTTTAGTATTGTCCATTACTGGAATGATCCGGTTTTTAGAGACTTAATCCAGATTTATCTGGAAGAACTCGGTTTGGGACTCGCCACATCTAATCATGTATGCTTATTTGATGATCTTATCTTAAATTTGGGGCTGGAACATTTTGTACTGGATCTGGAGGATGAATATTATCATCAACCTGCCATTCAACTCGCGCTGGCTTATGCACCCCCCGAGTTCATTCCGGAAATCATCGGTTTTAATCTGGCCTATGAGCAACTTCCATTACATCTGCTGATCACTAACTATGAGCTACAAGAATTAGGAATAGATTCAAAATATTTCAATCTGCATATTACCATCGACAATATTGATAATGGTCATGCATATTTATCCATTAAAGCTTTTGAAAAAATATATAGTAAATTCAATGATAAAAAGTCTTTTATAGAGAAAATGAAGATTGGCTTCGCTTTGAATGATAAAGGCTTGTCCTCCAGGAAAATTATTAAAAATCTCAATTTAGACGCCTTGGTAATTAAAATTTTAAAACGAAAAGCCTTGATCGGTAATGTCATTCACAATGACAAATGCAAGTTTAATAACAAAACGATTAATTCGTGGCTTGCATCGCCAGACTCGGTAGAAGAGTTTGTTGAGGTACTCATTGATAAAAAATGGATCAAGCTGGGTTACGATCCTGAAGAAAGCTGCTTCTGGAAGCTGATTAATCAGGAAGAAGGGAAAATGTTTGGCGTATTTACTGCTACTGAAAAGCAGATCATTTATGATTGGATTGCAGGTGAATCTGCTCAATATGCCAATTTGAACGCTCGAAGAATCCAATTGGACCATAAAGATAAAAATAATTATATGTTCAGTTTTTTATCCGATGGGGAGCTTGAAGATATTCAGCATCAGATTTATGAAACTGGCAACCTTGCTATGAAGATCAATAAACTGCTGCCTTATTTAGCTCCTCATGCCCATCATCGTGAAACAGGACTCTGGTGTACCCAACGTTTGGTCGAGTTCCTGTTTCCCTTTTTAAGCAATCAGAAATTCACCAATTGATGTCAGCCATAACATCCACGCATTTACGTTATCGAACCCATGTTTATACAATAGAAAAGAGGCGCAAGATGAATCATAAAGCCAAGCAAAGTGAAGTAGCAGGCACCGGTACTTTAGACAAAAAAAATGAAAGTGCAAAAACACAGCAGTTAGATGCTTCACGCAGTGATGCTACAGATCATGCACTGACCACCAATCAAGGCGTAAAGATTGCAGATAATCAAAACAGTTTAAAGGCAGGTGTAAGAGGTTCGACCTTACTGGAAGATTTTATCCTAAGGGAAAAAATCACCCATTTTGATCATGAGCGCATTCCTGAGCGGATTGTGCATGCACGTGGTGTAGGGGCACATGGATATTTCCAGGCTTATCCGGGCAATGAACAATATACCAAAGCGGGCTTTTTAACAGACTCCGGCATACAGACACCCATTTTTGTGCGTTTTTCTACGGTACAAGGACCCCGTGGCTCTGCCGATACCGTACGAGATATTCGAGGTTTTGCCATCAAATTTTACACTCATGAAGGCAATTATGATTTGGTCGGCAATAATGTTCCGGTTTTCTTTGTGCAGGATGGCATTAAGTTTCCGGACTTTGTACATGCCGTAAAGCCTGAACCTCATACGGAAATACCAACCGGAGGATCAGCGCATGATACTTTTTGGGATTTTGTCTCCCTGGTACCCGAGTCTGCCCATACCGTGATGTGGGCGATGTCGGATCGTGCCATTCCCCGTAATTTACGCTCGATTCAAGGTTTTGGTGTCCATACCTTCCGTATGATCAATGCCGACGGAAAAGCCATATTTGTCAAATTTCACTGGACACCAAAACAAGGTTTAAGTCAGCTGGTTTGGGATGAGGCACAAAAACTGGCAGGTAAAGACCCGGATTTTCACCGTCGGGATTTATATGAAGCGATTGAGTCGGGGAATTATCCGGAGTGGGAGCTGGGTATTCAGATTGTCGCTGAAGAAGATGAAATGAAGTTTGATTTCGATTTACTTGATCCTACAAAAATCATTCCTGAGGAATTGGTTCCGGTCACGCCAATTGGCAAGTTTGTGCTCAACTGTAATGTTGATAATTTCTTTGCAGAAATTGAACAGGTGGCATTTTGCCCGGCCCATATTGTACCGGGTATAGATTTCACCAATGATCCTCTGTTACAGGCACGTTTATTTTCTTATACCGACACTCAATTGAGCCGCTTGGGTGGCCCAAACTTTCATCAGTTGCCCATTAATAAACCAGTTTGTCCTTTTCATAACAACCAGCGTGATGCCATGCATCAAACTTTTATTCATCGTGGTCAGGCATCGTATCAACCGAATTCGATTGATAACAACTGGCCAGTCGAAACACCATCCGCTGCACAGGATGGCGGTTTTGAGAGTTATCAGGAAAAAATTGATGGTAAAAAAATCCGCCAGCGCAGTGAGGCTTTTTCAGACCATTTTTCGCAGGCTCGACTATATTACCAGAGCTTGGCACCGTATGAACAGAAGCACGTAGTAGATGCCTATACTTTTGAATTGAGTAAAGTGCAGCATCCACATATCCGCCAACGTGAAGTGCAAGAAGTATTGGCCAATATAGATCTGGATCTGGCCCAACAGGTCGGTAAAAATTTGGGTATAGAGGTCACAGCTCCCCAAAATCCGGCCAAATCTTCCTCGGTAGAAAAATCGGCGCGTCTTTCTATGACGGCATTTGTTCCTGAAGATATCAAAGCTAAAAAAATAGCCGTGCTGGTACATGATGGGGTGAGCCAAGAGAATATCGATGCGATTCAGCAATGGGCTATGGCTGAAAAAGTAGTTGCTCATATATTGACGCCAACGCCGGGCCCTGTGATGAATCAACAGCAGTCTCCAGTTGCATCGGATGGTATGCAAAAAGCAGAGCCTTCCATTGCTTATGATGCTGTGGTGATTGTGGATGGTGATAATTACCAGCAAGCGTTAAAAGACGGCGTGACAAAACATTATCTTTTGGAAGCCTACAAGCACCTGAAGCCGATTGTATTGTTAGGAGATAAGCAAGAACTTTTGCATGAGCTTAAATTACCCCATGATGATGGAACGCTAAGTACAGATAATTTTTCCTCTGTACAGGAACAGTTTAAAACCCTGCTTCGTTATCATCGGGTCTGGTCACGCGAAGCGATTGCCGACGCCGTTCCAGCTTAAATTTCGATATTTTCGCGACTATTTCTTAAAAACACCCATCTTCATGATGGGTGTTTTTCGAATGAACAATTTTAATTTTCTAAAATGCACTTGCAAGTTGGTGTAGCTATTGTTGAGTTGCACATACGATTTGAGACTAAGCACTTAAATTATCGTTCGATTTAAATTTCGAAAGCTTATTGATGAGTTGAATCAGAAGACTAACTTTTAATATATATTAGACTTCTTTCATAAGTCCTTTTTACTTCTGTCTATGAGATAAAAATAAAGAAGCTAGCAATAATTATGAAGAAGTCTATTGTATTAAAAATCATAAGCTTTACTTTGGAGCCATTTGATAAATATGGGAGATTTATTTATATGTATTATTTATGTATTCATGTTATTTTAAATTTTGTGAAATAAGTATTATTTTAAGATGATGATAAATTATCATAATTAACATATGTATAAGAATTATCATTATTTTTTTTATTTAAAAAATTCTATTAATAATTTATTTATTTGCTGTGTTAAATATTGCTTTAGTAAGAATATTGAGTTCTATAGTTATATTTTTATTGCAATATTATATTTTGATACATCATGATTGTTTTTGTTCGGTTAACTTGAGTATATGCTTAATATTGTCATTAATAATCAGGCTATTGATTGTCATTAAGTAATGGTAATAAAAATAGCATAAGGAATAGTGTTATGTCTAATAAGTCTCAACCTCAAAATCAAACAGATATGAATCAAAGGAATCAACCGATTAAACAGCCACATCATTTGCCACAGCAAGACCATAAACATAATCAGCAAAAAGAGTCTGGTAAACAGTCTCAAAATGAAAAATAAAGCAGGATTGAATAGGGTGGTCAGTAGGAAGTTTGAAGGGGGAAAGCCCCTTTAAGCAGGACAGGAGTTAAGTATGAATATCAGACCTGTAAAAGCCCATAAAATGAATGAGGATTTTGATACAACACCCACCGTAATTTATACCGGTGAATATGATGAAGAAAATCATTTGCTCAATGTATATGACTCATCACAAGAACAATTAACAAAGATTATGGGCACTAATCAATGGATTTTGAACTCTACGGGAGAGGTATTCTTTATTGAAGAGGATGTACCTTATTTTGCTAATTAACAAGGTCAGGTAAAATGAATAATACAGTAACCACATATCCACAGAAACTCGTTACATTTTATAAACTTGATAGCCCGGACATTCAGCGAGGCGTATGGGCGAATTATGACAAGAATGGGAATTTTCTCAATCTGACCAATTATTATGGTCATAGATTAGACCTGATTGGGCCGGATCGGGTACGTATAGAGGGGGAGGTTTGGGTATGTAAAGAGAATTTCAAATAAATAGAGGTTTATGCTTTGATAAAATCTGCATTTAAAGATAAAAATATAGAAAGATGAATTTAATTAAAATAAAGTCATCAGAAAAAAATTAAAATAAAAAGTCTTTAATATTTCAAGCTTTGATATAATGTTAATGAAATTTTCAGCTCAGGTATTTTAAGGCTATTAAGCTTAAATAAGCCCTCCAAGCGAAGAAAGGGCTTATATCAATGTTGTAAGATGCTTAAGCAGCCACCCAATGACTTTTGACTTCTTCAGCATCTACATTCAGCATTACTTGATTTTCTTTAATTTCACTCACCCATGAAAGTGGAATAAGATGATGACTACCTTCTTCATTTCTTGTTAACTTAATTTGATCTGTACCTTGAATATGATCTACAGTTCCTACTTTTTGACCATCTGAAGAAATTACCTCTGCATGTTTGGTAATATCATTTGCATTGATCGTAGCCATTTCATAGCTCTCCTGATAGTGCTCATTTTGTATCCTCTAATTTAAGAGATTCTCCGATATTGCGCGCCCTATATATGCAAAAGGGAACAAATCTTTAAGCAACTTTACCTTAGTGTATAAATATCATGCTTTAGAAAGTAAATTTTGCGTCTAATTAAAATGTGTAGCTCAATTTAATATTTAATAATCTATGTTCTTTATAATTTTAAGTTTATAGAAATGACGATCAAGAAAAAAATTAAATCCAATAGCTTGGATTTTTATCATTTTCGATTAGCATTTAAAATGATTGCAAGGATGAGTGACAGATAAGATAAATAGTGGATATTAACGTCATGTCGTTGCTGCACGATTTTTGGGAACAGCAAGATATTCATCCTGCATTTCGAAGAAGAACTGGTTTGCTTCATCATATTTGCAATTTAACCAGTCCATTCTCGCATTTTCAGGAATAACAATGACCGAACGCTTTTCATCTTTTGGCGTGTGAAATTGCCGCATAAAGGGATGATGGTCTGCATTGATGGTGAGCAGGCTCATGGAGCGAACTTGCTTGTTTTCAATCACAGCATTTTCATAAATGGCGGCAAGGGTAAAGGGCAGTTCATCTTTCCGAAAAATTGCGTACCAGTGCGGTTTGCCATCTATATATTTGGGTTCATAAATGGCTTCGACAGGCACAAGGGCAAACTGATTTTTATGCCAGGCGTGGCGAAAACTGGGCTTATTAGACACGGTTTCAGTTCTGGCATTATAGGTGTGACGACCATATTTTAATTCTTTTGCCCAAGAAGGAATCAGACCAAACTTGGCAAGATCCCATTCTGGCTGGTCTGCACCATGGATTAAAATCGGGGCATCATATAAGGGATAAATATGATCAGGATATTGGAACTGTGGTTCGGAAAGACCGAGAAGAAATGCTCTATTTCTTTTAATTGCTTCAAAATTTGCGCACATGGAACAATCCCTAATTTTTATTTATCCTCAATTACAGCAAAAAAGTGGGCTGGCATCATGAATCTTACAAATTTAGCACTATTCGTACTCAAACCAATAATAATAAGTAGTTGATGGCGATTTTAGCTGCTGGGCTGTCTTGTAAGGCATACCCAGCTCACTAAATAAAATTGTCGGGCTGGTAATAGATTTGAGTTAAATTAAGTTAATCATATTCATATCTATACAAGTTTATTTCCTCCAGGATAAAAGACTCTCCGTAATGGGTAGTTAGAAAAACTTCTGCTTCAGTTTTGGTTATAAAAATTTTGGCTACATTTTTATCGGTCGTCCAGTACCATGGGCTGGCTAAGGCTAAATCCAGGTCGGACATTTGCCAATTATGGCAGTCATCAAATTGATCTCGATAAGCGAGAAAGCTTTGATTCTTTTTTATGCAATAGAGTGTCATCACTATTCACCCCTGTGACGGGTAAACTAAGATTTTAACGGTGTTGATTCATTTGAACCTTTAAAAATTGTGAATAATGTCAGCGTATATTTTATAAGCTAATAATAATCATGCTGTTAGAGTGTTTTTGTAATTATACCATCCGATAAGCGGTAAAATTGCTGGGTTATAGGCAGATCAATCAAATAAAGCCCTGATGAAAGAGCTTTATAGAATTGTAGAAAGAATAATCTTCAATGGTGTCTTTTTTCTTGCTACCACCATCCTGCTTATTGACGGTAGCCCAAGCAATCCGTTCCACATCTGAATACCTGGTTGATGGGCTTGGACTTTAATGGATGGGCTTTTTGGATATTTATTCATTTTGCTTTACTATTTTTTTAACTGCTTAAAACATATTAGAAGCTTTAAAAAATAAATTTAGTGAGGCAAACATTAAATAACATAATGTATGAAAAAGTTATCAACGATTCATTTATATATTTCTTTTTATTTGTTCAGTTTTATAAACTAAAAAGCTAAACCAGTTTACATTCAAACTAACAAATTAATTCACAGCTTAAGCTCTAATTTCTTATGATAGAGATCAAAATATACATGAAGATAAATCCTTATGATCAAAATTAGAAACCCTAATTCAGGCGAAGAGCGAATGATTAACAAGGTTTTAGGCGATGAAGTCACTCTGGCTCAAGCGCAAGATCATGCTGGTTATTATTATATGGATAATCATCAGTTTATTCCTAAGCTCAATGAAAATGATGAGGTGATAGGTTTCATTGAAACAGCAGAACATTCTGTCTTATGGAAAATTGTGATCTGAATTTTATGGTTTATAAAAGCTGTAAATAAAAAATTGAATAAATAAGCTGTTTTTACATTTATGCTGCAAAAACTGAACCGTGTAAGTGAGTATCTCTTCTATTCTTAATTTTTAAAAGATTTAAGGATCGACCATGAAAAAACTCGCATTTGTAGGATTGGTGATGATGCTGGGCCTAAGTGCATGTCAAAAACAGGATAGTGATACTTCGCAGCAAGATAAAACCACCACTCCTCATTCCATGGATAAAGATCAGTAAAATCAAAATTGCTGAATTATTTTATTATTTTGGTCTGAGTTTTTTATCTTACTGTTTGAAAGTGATGCTGTGTATACCCATATTATTAAGTATAAATACTTTTCCTAAGCCGGTAGGTGAGGTGAAAAATATGCTTAATACATTTCGTAAACTGTTTTGTATTCATGTTTATGAGTTCAATTGGGATCATAAGCATGGGTACGTTCAGGAATGTCGCAAATGTGGTAAAAATGACTAAGGCATTTTACCGCTTTAATAGACTTGTAACGACATGCCTGACGGGGTTTAAATCGCTTCGACTTGGTTTGATGGGGATGGATTTTGGCTAGTGTAAAATGGCATATGATGTAGAAATGTTAAGGAGTTTAAAACGGCCTTGTTGCTGATCAATCATCTAGATGCATCCAAATTACATTGAATGAAATTGATACAAAGTTAAGATTGGATAAGCAAGATTAAATAGTAGATTAACTCATGTACAGATTCTAAATAGAGGAAGGAAACTGAAATGGTTAATCAACAACCCCTTCAAATGAGCCAGCATAATCAAGAGCATGATCGTGATAAACACAAGCAGCAACAAGAGAATCAGCAAGGTCATCAGCAAAATCAACAGTCGAATGTACAGCAGCAACCTAATCAACACAATAATCCGCAAAAACAACATAAATAACATGTTGTTTTGTATTTAAATTAAATGTGTTTTGAATGATTCAGGTGATATGAGTAATCCATACAAGCCCTCTCATGAGGGCTAAATGATCTCTATGTTCTATTAATTTCGGTCATCACCCAATTTTTGTTTTGCAATTTTGCTAAATTTTTTTCCGTAGAAGAGTTAAGCATTGAGGGTATACAGCCGACTAACACCACAGAGGCAGCGATGCTACTTGCTATCATCATTATTTTATTTAACATTTGCTTTCTCCCATTGATTTACCTTAAAGGCAATTGTGAGGCAAATAACACATAATAATTTTATAAAAATTTTCTCAATTCATTTGATTATTAACGAATAATCCACATAAATCGATCGAAAAATGAACATGGTTTGTGTCAAATGGGCAGCATCAATTTTTTTCTTATCATGATTATTTTATTTCAGTGCAATTGATCTTGATCATGGACATATTAACGTTATGTTATACATGGTCTAAATGTAAGTTATGGACTGGATTGATAAAGAAGCTCATAGAAAGGTGGATTTTTTTCTTTTTGATAAAATTTCGATCAATCCATTTTATAGGTGATTCAGTTTGAAATTTTAGTATGTCAGAATGTATCCTCCAAACAGAGGGTAAATACAGATGTCTGATATAGAACTAAAAAAATTAGATGAATTGCTTGAAGCAGCTGCCAAAAAAGGCAAAAAAGTTGAGAAAATCTTGCTAGGATATAAAGCTTATGTTTGCTTAATGGGGGATACATCATTTCATGATGAGGTGATGAATTCAGCTATAAATCCGAACAAACGTAAATATAAAAAGCATAAAATTAAGGTTACCCAAGATGAGTACCAGTTTGAGTTAAAATATGTATAGCTCATAATTTTAGAGAAAATAGGCCTATAGAAATATGGGCTTTTTATTTCCTGAAAAAAGCAAGTCTTTATGCTAGTCATCCGCTTAGATACCTCACATTAAGCAGGCTTTTTTCATATTGTATAAATCATTAATTAAGACTTATTAATAATGTGATTTAATTATCATTATTTTATTTTTTGGTATGTTTTGCCACTGAAAAATATTTGAATAGTGTACAAAATAACCATCAGAAACTGCTGTAGTTTCTGAATGACCTCCCAAGTTCCTTAGTTTATAAGCCCACATCGTCTTTCCATGAGTGGGCTTTTTTTTTGCATAGGGGAAAACTGTATACCTTATTTAATTCTACTTCATACTGGTACTGTGTGTAGATATAGGGTGTGAGTGGTGTTTAGGGAATTCAGTTAAAAAAATGGTGGGATATGATTAAGAAAATTATTAAATCTATTGTTTGCAAGCATGATTACAAACTGATTCGAACTATTCATCGTGATCAGATTAATCACTTAAATGCTCGTAGTGAGTGGCAATGTGACAAGTGTAAATGGATCACATATGGTCGATATTTAGATCGAATTAAATAAATCCTGTTTCACCATAATTAAAATATCCTAATGATACATCCATAGGCGATGGGACAATATTCAGGTCTAGTGGTTTGTAATTTAATGTCACGTGATAAATACGATAATTTGTTAAAGTGTCTTAAACGAATGAAAAGCTAAAGAATTAAATTTAAGAACTCATCGAAAGGTGTGATTTTTATTTGTCACACTCATTTGCTATTTTTTGGAAAAAATACCGAGCTGGTGTTATGAGTAGTGTATTAACTAAAGATGAATTACAGTTATTCTTGGCAATGGTGATGCGAGAGAATGAAGAATTAAAGGAAGAAAACCGAAAGTTATTGTTAATTGTTGCTGATTCTACTGAGCAAATAAAGAAAGCTACTTATATCACTGAAGAGTATCAGCGGATGTTTAATGAGATTACTGAAGCGCTTAGGACTCGTTATGCTGCAGAGTTTACAGTTGTTGAAGATATTCCAATACACCTAAGTTAGTTCACATAGCAATCAAAGCTCTGGCATAGATCAGGCTTTTAGTGGATAAGTAACATAGAATTAACTTAATAATTCTACAACTCAACAATTTATCTATATTTTCTATACCTTGTGGTCAAATTTTCAGTGCTATTTTAATTTTGCAACCACAAGAAAATGAAGAAAATAACTGTAGCGCAGGCCCGCTTATTTGAAGGAGTAAGTGGGTTTTTAATTGTGAGGAGAAAAATCATGCTTAAGTTTCTGTATTGTTTACTTGGACTACATGGTGCGACAGAAATCGATTACACGATTGATGATGAAGAAATCCAGCTGTGTCGGGATTATTTAAGGGAAAAATAGTTCTCCATTGCCGGATGGATGATATATTCTGGCACATAAGACCCCGCTCAATATGCATTATTGGCGGGGGTTTTCTTTTTTAAATTTATTAAATTTTGTTACTTTTTAAATAACCTATTTAATTCATTGATTTAGTATTTTTAATTAATATAATTATATTAATTCAATAACTTAGGTTAATTTTTATATTGAGTCTAGCTTGTTTGGTGGGCATTATTGCTTCGTTACTTTATAGAAATAACGGAGTTTTAAAATGAAAGTATCAACATTTACGACAACATTTGAAGAGTTGTTAGGTTATTCATTCCGTAGGTTGAATGCACCAGAAGATGGCATTGTTAAGATAGAGGTGTGCGTATCTTCATTAGTCGGAAACGCTTTAAATAGATTTTTAGATTATTGCTCCAAGCATGGATATAAACACGGCGTTGCGGAGATCAAAGATAATTTGATTTTGCTTACTGTTCACTTGAAGTGATTGGATTGAACCAGAAACCCCTCTTGCTTTAGTAATGAGGGGGGCTTTTCTTATTGATGGTGCTTATAAAAGACAAAGTACAAGCGAAACAAGACTTAGAATTTTGCAGTGCTGAGCTGTCTAAGTATCAGAGTCTAAGCTGTTCAATGTTAGGTTAGAACATGCCATGCAGCTCTGATGCAGATTACGATTAATAAAATGACTATGTATAAAAGAAATCCACCAATTCCAGATGCTTGATCAAGTCTGTAGTGATAAGCAATAAAGAGCAGAAACAGAATCCCAAGGATATAAAGCATTGTGGTTCTTAATTTTTTAATAACTATTGGTAACATGATAAGTATTGAGGTGAGGAAATGCAAAAAGCCGTGTTTCCTATCAATTCCTATTCAGATGACTGAATATTTGAATGGCGGGCATGATTTTACTGTGGTGAAATTTGGTATTCATTTGACTATGCTGGATGATTTGAATTGGGCAATAGGAAACTGAAAGTCTTTAACTTATAATTGGATATTAACTTAAGAAATAAGAAAATGGCTGAAGAATATTTGAGTTTTTGGGGTGCAATTGCTGGGGCTTTAATAGGTGCTTTTGCATTATTTAGAATAGCCCGTAAGACTGCTGGAAATGTCTACGAAAATTTTAAGGCAGATAAACTTGTAGAGGCTAAAAGAGATATTTTTTTAAGTTTGGTTGATCATTGGATGAATTATCTAATGGTAGTAAATACCTTTAGAGTTAATCCACAAGAGGAATATGTGAAAGCTATTTTTCAAGCAACTAAAGATTTAGTTTCATCCTTGCATAAGTCTAATTTTATATCCGAGCCAAAAACTAAAAAAGAAGTAATGCTATTTACACTGGATTTTAGTAGAAAAAATCTTGAACTCAGTAAAATTACCAATAATTGGTATAGTTCACAAGAGCAGGATCTGTGCAATTTATTTGAAATTCTTGAACGTTTAGGTGATCAAGCATTAGATCTTCAAAATTTACTAAGAACAGAATTAGGAATAGCTAATGATCCAGAGATTGATTCCTTTTTACTGGAAAAACAAAAAGAATTTTCCCATGACATGAAGCATATCTTGTTTAATGAAGAGTGAAATATGCTCAGTTAATAATTCCAACCACCTTATGGTGGTTTTTCTTGGCATTTGCTTGGGCTTCATTGGTCGCCGTAGCAAAAAAAGCGTATGGTACTGGGTCTCAATGTGAAAAGGTCATGTTTAACCAAGGTGGATGGAAGAAAGTATGCCAGGAATAGCACTACAAACTCACTTCCATACCCATACTCACCATCAAAAAAACTATCCCAAACAGTTCAGCCTGATTCTCTCTAGATTTTTTATGTCAATTGAATATTTTTTTTTTAAACAAACAGCTCAATAAAGAAAGTCTCTATAAAATATATTTATATCCATTTTATAAATTTTTACTCTAAAATCAGTAAGGTTAGGGCTACTTAATAGGAGTTTACAAAAAATGAAAAAATATTTATTTTAATTTTTGTAGACAGATTTGTAGACTATTGAAGTGCAATTAGTGGCAAAACCATGCAATGTGATGCAACTATTAAATGTTTTAAGTTATTGAAAAAATAAAATGGAATGCAACTAAATGCTAAGCTTGCCAATCCAGTACAAACTGTCAGGATTCTACTTCTTCTACTATTCCATCGTTGGTACGTTCATGCCTTTTTGGAATTTGTATCTGGAAGATCAAGGCTTTAATTATCAAGAGATTGGATTGTTATCTTCAATCGCAATCATTACCCGCTTTTTCGCGCCGTTCATTTGGGGGTGGATTGCCGATAAATCTGGCAAAAGAATGCTGTTGGTCCGTATAGCCACATGGATGGAATCCTGTATCTGGTTCATGATTTTTTTGATCCCAAATACCTTTCAGTCTGTTGCACTGCTTATGCTGATTTTTAGTTTTTTTCAGAATGCCATCTTAGCGCAGTTTGAAGGGGTCACATTGTTCTGGTTGGGGGATAAGCGCAATCAGCTGTATGGGAAAATCAGAAAATGGGGCTCGGTGGGTTTTATTGTAGGCGTTTTTGGCATTGGTGCCTTACTTGAAATTGTCGCTATTTCCATGCTCCCGCTGATGTTGCTGTGTATCGCATTTTTGGCTTTTCTTTGGTCTTTTAGCATTAAAGAACCCAGCACAGCCCCACAATCACAACAACAATTAGAACCGTTATTGCCGATATTAAAACGGCCTGTAGTGGCTGCTTTTTTTGCTATTGAATTTGTTTTGTTATTTTCTCATGCTCCATTTTATAGTTTCTATAGTAACTACTTGCATCAAGCTGGTTTTTCGACGACTGAAATTGGCCTGTTGTGGTCCGTCGGAGTGGTTGCAGAAATTATCATGTTTGCTTTTGCCCATATTTTCTTGACCCGGTTTTCGTGGCGCAGTCTAGTTAGTTGCTGTCTGGTCCTGACCGGTGTACGGTGGATTGTTGTGGGACTATTACCTCATCTCTTGGTGGCACAGTTTTTAGCCCAAAGTATTCATGCCTTTAGTTTTGGCCTGTTTCATATGATTGCCATGCGCATTATCTTTCAAAACTTTTCCGCAGGTCAGCAAGGCCGCGGTCAGGCCATGTACAGCACCATGTGGGGTTTAGGTGTCGCTTTAGGAAGTATTCTGGCTGGAAGATATTGGCAAGTCATCTCAGGAGAAATGGTGTTTGTTCTTGCTGGGCTTTCAACAGTTGTGGGTTTGCTATTTGTGCGCTGGCTACCGAAATATATTCAACATGGCTAAAAATTTTTTAAAAAGTCAGTATTTTACATTTATGGCCAAGATTGCCGCTGTGTGGTCTTTATTATACAGCTGCATCAGTACGAAAAATTCTTGTTTCAGTGTTGTGATAAAACTATTGATTCTTTCGGCTTGGTAGACCAATTTTGTGCAAATTCAACCTGAAATTATATTGTTGTAATATGGTGATAAATACTGGTTTTTCATAAAAATATGCTAAGTTATAACAAAGGATTTTTAGCACTGAATTGATGTATGAAAAAAACATATTTTACAATTTTACTTACATTGTGCTCATCTGTTGCGATGGCAAATTACAATCAAGCTGTAGTCGCAACAGAAGAAAATGATCGAGCTGAAAATTCGAATACCATTCGTATTGTGACTCGTCCAGAAATTGTTGGCTTATGGGGGATGCAAGTTGCCAACAATAATAAATGCATTGAATATTATAATTTTAAATCGAATAACAATGTCATTATTAAAAGTGGCCAGGAGTGGTCATCTGGAATTTATGATTTTCAACCAGCTCAAGAGGAACGTTCCTTATTATCTGCACTGGTTTTACAAGTAAAGTATGACAATAATGAAAAGGATTGTTCAGGTCTGCAAGAAGACCAGACTGGCGAGATTTCCCAATATTTTGTGCAGTGGAAAAATGCATCAACAATAAATTTCTGCAGTAATGAAAAAGCTGAACAGTGTTTTGCCACCTTGCGCCGTGTTTTACCTTAATGATTGTTCATGATTTTATAAATATATCGTTATACAGATAAAAAAACCGCTCATAAAGACCGGTTTTTTTATATCGGTTTATTTAAGACGCTTCTTGATAAGCTTCCAGCTTTTTCAATAAGTGTTTTTCCAGATAGTGAATATCCATCGCTTCTTTACAGAAGTTTTCATCTTCCAGAATCAAATCTCTATGTAAAGGAATGTTGGTTTTCACTCCGGTCAGGATCGTTTCTTCTAATGCCTGTTTCATACGTGCAATAGTCGTATCACGATCTTTACCATGGGCAATGAGTTTTGCAATCATTGAGTCATAATAAGGCGGAATGCTGTAGCCTGGGTAAATATGCGAATCCATACGGATACCTGCACCACCTGGAGCATAATAATTTTCAATTTTGCCCGGAGATGGCAGGAATGTGGTTGGATCTTCCGCATTGATACGGCATTCAATGGCATGACCGCGTACTTCCACTTGATCTTGTTGAATTTCAAGGCCAAGTCCGCCAGCAATACGCAATTGTTGCTCAATAATATCAATACCAGTGACCATTTCGGTAACAGGGTGTTCAACTTGAACACGGGTATTCATTTCAATGAAGAAGAACTCACCATCTTCAAACAGGAACTCGAATGTACCCGCACCACGGTATTGCATAAGCTTACATGCATTAACACAGGCTTCTAAAATTTCAGCGCGAGCTTCTTCTGGTAAACCTGGGGCAGGTGCTTCTTCCAATACTTTTTGATGGCGACGCTGTAAAGAACAGTCACGATCATACAAGTGAATGGCATGACCATTACCATCTGCTAAAACCTGAACTTCGACGTGACGCGGTTTTTGCAGGAAACGTTCCATATAAACTGTGTCATCACCAAACCACATTTCAGCATCACGCTGTGCAGCCTGAACCGATTCAAGCAGGGTATCGACACGTTCAACAATACGCATACCACGACCACCACCACCAGAAGCAGCTTTAACGATCAGCGGGAAACCAATTTCTTTGGCTTCTGCAAGGGCATTGTGAATAGTCACTGCATGGTCACAGCCTGGTACTGTTGGTACACCGGCTTTCTTCATGGCAATAATGGCAGAAACCTTGTTACCCATCAGACGGATGTGTTCCGGACGTGGACCAATAAAGATAAAGCCAGAATTTTCAACAATTTCTGCAAATTCGGCATTTTCAGACAAGAAACCATAACCTGGGTGAATGGCATCTGCACCGGTAATTTCAGCAGCAGTAATAATTGCCGGGATGTTTAAATAGCTTTCACTACTTGCACCCGGACCAATACATACCGCTTCATCACAAAAGCGTAAATGCATCAGGTCTTTATCGGCATCGGAATAAATACCTACGGTTTTAATTCCTAAAGTTCTGCAAGCTCGGGTGATGCGTAAAGCAATTTCACCCCGGTTTGCAATTAAAACTTTTTGCAACATTGTGAATCCCCGTGGTCTTAGGCGCGATAGCGGAACAATGGTTGACCGAATTGAATCACTTCGCCATTTTTCACCAGAATTTCTTCAATCACGCCACTTTGAGTTGCTTCAATCGGGTTCATGATTTTCATGGCTTCAATAATACCCAGTGTTTCACCTGCAGAAACGGTTTGGCCCACTTTCACGAATGGTGCTTCACCCGGGTTTGGTGCTGCATAGAACACACCAACCATAGGCGATGTTTCAACTGCACCGCGTGGTGTTTTTGCAGCAGGTGCTGCAGCTGCAGTAGCTACAGGCATTGTAGGAACAGCTGCTGCTACCACAGGATTGCGACGGGTGAGGGCGATGGATTGGTCACCCTCTTTAACTTCAATCGCTTGTAAGTCAGATTCAATCATCAGGTCGATGAGTTTCTTGATTTTACGGATATCCATGAGACAGTATTCCTAATTATGATTGCTTAGAAGGTTGAATTTTATCGATGGCGAATTCCAGTGCAGCGCTATAACCTTTTGCACCTAAACCACAAATCACGCCAACGGCTTTATCGGATAAATATGAATGATGTCGGAATGCTTCACGTGCGTGTACATTAGACAAGTGAACTTCAATAAACGGAATGGCAACACCAAGAAGCGCATCACGTACTGCAACAGAGGTATGGGTCAACGCCGCAGGATTGATAATGATGAATTGAACACCTTCTTTTTGTGCCTGATGAATTCGGTCGACAATTGCACCTTCCCAATTGCTTTGAAAAGTATTCAGGGAAACAGATGCATTTTGAGCTTGAGCGATGAGCTTTTGATTGATATCGTCTAAGGTAAGGTGTCCATAAACTTCAGGTTCACGCATACCGAGTAAATTTAGATTCGGTCCATGAATAACCAAAATGGTTGAGCCCATTCAGCTTGCTCCAATTATAAGTTTGCAAATATACCTTGCAAGATGTCAGCAAAGTTTGCGTATTATGGCAAATAATTCCGTATTTCTATTATAATTTGTTTAAATTGATACGGAAGCTATGTGTCAAAACTGAGCTATATAATGAGAACTTTGCAGGGAATTGGCAATGTTAAAAAATGACATTTTTTATAATTATTAATAGTTCTTACATTGTAAGCTAAATTGACCAAAACAGTTCATTTATTTTGCGTAACAGTCACGGTAGAGTCATGAATAGGCAGCAGTTCCTTCCGGCAGATGGTATCGCGTGGTGAGCGGTGCTGCTGTTTCATCTGCCAGGCCGAATTGGCTGAATGATAGACCACCTGTATACAATCCGATCCATAGCGTTGTTGCATTTTCAATAAGGTGTTCATTAAATTATCCCGTTGTTGAATCAAGGCTAAAGGTTGCCCTAAGCCATGAATATAGTGCTGTTTAACAGATAATGCCCTAAAAATGACTTCCACATTTCCACTTTCAAATATTTATAATTTATTTAAATAAAACATCTATTTGCTTTAATGATATACCCTTTAAAGTCAGCAGGTCATCGCTTGCATATTCAAGACCTAGTGCATAAGACAGCCTATTTTTATAGGGAGGGCTAGATACCTTTTCATAGCGTGAACATGGACACAGGTATGCAATTACTGCCGGTTTAAGCGTTTATGAGCACGGCTGACATAAAAAATCACTGCATGTTTGATGATTGTTTTTTTGGTCAATACTGTAGCGAAACTGCGTGATGAAAGAATGCTTTTTGCTGGTGTTACAGGATCATTGAATGTAGTACATGATTGACCTTTTAGTTCAGGAGTTGTCCGTGCAATCATCACCGAGAATTGTTTGCAGAGATGATATTTATTGGCAAAAGTTAAGTCATAGCAACTATAAAATTTATAGTCTTGAAACTGTTTGCCGTTTTTACGACCAATACCCAAATTTCGATGACCAGTGTTTCTACGAGCAGGCTTTCATAACTGCATAAGTCTAAATGTGGTAAATAGCACAGAGACTTAAAACAAAGAATTATTTTGACAAAATAACTGGCCTGTTTGGCTTGGGTCTTAGTAATGCCACTCCTATGCAGCATCATAGTAAACCCAGTGATTGCTCAATGAGCTGGATTAAGACTCGACAATATTTTTCTAGAATTATTCTAGATCAAAATATTTTGCATAACTGCTGTGCTGGATAAAACAATTATCAATTTAAGGGGGAGTTGAGGTTCTAAATCATCAGATGGAAATGCTGTTCCAGAATCCCAAAAAGCGCCGTGACATATCTGTGTATAAAGCGTAGTTACTGAAAGATACTTTGACTCCTAACAGGCCAAGTCTATTGCTCAATTTTATAAAAATATAAGTACATTATTGGAAAGTATTATAACTACAGGTTGGCCATTTAAATGAGGATTAAAGCTCCGTTCACAGCTTACATAGCAGTTAAGATCAATTAAGGCAAAGAATTAGTTAGCCATTTTTCTTGTTTTGAAATTGTAACGTTTTCAAAGTGAGGAAAATAAAATCGTTTATAAATTTCAATTTTTAAAAATCCGAATAATCAAGAGATCATTCGATAAAGAGCTTGAGCAGCATGTAAGGTTCAGTGTAATTAGCGTTAATAGCGTAAAGATGAGATTCAGTGATAGACTAAAAATCAGTAAATTAATATTTTGATCATTACAATGAATTAAGTCGAAACAGTTTGCAGGTTGGTTAATCAGAAATATCCGCTAGATTAATAAGAGTCGTAATTACATACGGCATATCCCTAGTAATCAGGGCTAGTAATCAATCGAAAGGATGAATATGAAAATGGCTAATCAACAACAATCGAATCCGCAAAGCGAAAATCAAAAGCATCAACAGCAACAGCAGCAACAAGACAATCAACGTCAGCAAAACCAAGGCAATCAACGCCAACAGCAGCAAAAAACCCTCAACAGCAAAAATAATCCTAAAACTTGCTTAGGATTTACCATAAGCCTCAAGTTTACTTGGGGCTTTTATCTATCTATCTTATCTGCGTATGTTAAAAGTAAAATTTTGATCAGTGCCGGCTATATATCAACTCATTAAATTTATTAGCGCAATTTTTTTAAAATACAGGTCACTACACCCCAGATCGTCAACTGTTCTTCACTGCGCAAATAAATATCCGGATATTCTGGGTTTTCTGCTTTTAACCAGATTTTCACTTCTCTATTTTTCTGTTTTTCTATCATTAATCGTTTAACGGTAAACTCATTATTAATTAAAGCCAAAACAATATCGCCATGTTCTGCGTTCAAGCTACGGTCAACTAAAATCTGGTCATCAATGTCTATACCAGCATTCTTCATTGACAACGAATTTATCCGTAATACAAAGGTACTGGAGGCGTTGTGTACGAGATATTGATTTAAGTCGATAACGTCTTCAGCGTAATCCTGACTCAGAGAGGAAAAACCTGCCTCAACCGATTCCATAGGATAAGGAATATCGAGTTGGGTCTGAATCTGTATTGAATGCAGTTCAATCTTCTGACTACGGTCATCTGCGGGTTTGGGTTTTAACCAGGACTTAATTTCAGATACTTTAGACTCTGGTACGCGCATCACCACAGTTTTTTCCTGATACTGGGTTTTGCGGCCAGCATTTTTGCGTTTGCCGCCGTGACCATATTGAGGGCTTATTGTAGATTCTGTCGCATCTTGTGGTTTCATTTACATTTTTTTTGATTTCGTAACATTTTCAAGATTAGCAAAAAATACTGAAAATAAAAAGTTTAGCCATGTTAAATCGTTCTAAGTTAAACTGTGGCTATTCGGTTTTTATCTGCCAGAGAAGCGCAATGTCAAAAAAATCCCAACAACTTTCACCCTTAGAAGAGCTGATTGCTGAACAAAAGTTATTGTGTGAGGAGTTCGATTCTGCTTACGTTCAGGTGAGTGGTGATGATGTCGTAGCTATTGCGGTTGAGACTTTAAATAAGGAACCGATTGTCGGGATTCGTAAAAAGCCTGAAACGGATGAAAATATTGGCTGGTTTATTTACGGGGGCGAACTGGAAGAGGGGGAAGACTTTTTCCAGACCATGACTGTTCGAGAATTACAGGATATTTTACCTGAAGTACTGCCATACCTAGCTTTGGGTGAGGGTTTCCGCTTTATGATTGATCGTGAAGATTATGAAGATGTGTGGAAGGAAGACTAATAATGCATGAGCCACGGAATATGTGGCTTTAATTAACTTCACTGCAAAGCATTACATTTCTATGTTGGTGTATTTATAGACAATTATTGCGGCTATGTTAATATAATAAGCAAATACACCTTGTGTAAGGGGAGTTGCTCCATGACAGCTTATACCATTATGAAAGCAGGCAAATATGAGGATGACATGATTCCTAAACTTGCCATACATGCTTTCCGTCACGCCTTTAACAAAGCATGTACGGTAGCAACGGTCGTTTATGCAAAAGATCAGCAATTACTACAACACGAAGTCAATGGACAAGAAACCGTGATTGCAGACCTACACCAAAACTATATAAGTGTTAATCATCTTCCTAAAGTTTTAAAACGCAAGAGAAAACAAGAGGCAGCTGTATAATAGAATGCCTCAACCAAGAATAAGAATGTTTGCCGGTCCGAATGGATCTGGAAAGAGCACAGTCAAAGAATATTTATTGCCCCATTATATTGGGGCTTATTTAAATGCCGATGAATTGGAACAGAATCTTCGCTTGAGTCAACGACTGGATTTAATGATCTATCATTCTGCCTTAAAAGCTCAATCCCTCGTTGCTTTCCTTAAACAGAAAAAGCGCCTTCAATCCGGGCAGTTTTTGGCTTTACTGCAACATGAACCCACCATAATTGATGATTGGAATATCCAGTTTCAGGCATCAGAAATAGATTCTTATCTTTGCGCACGAATTATTGACTATATTCGCCTGGAATTTTTGCGCTTAAAAATCAGTTTTACTTTTGAAACGGTAATGTCACATATCTCTAAAGTGGAGTTTCTACAACAAGCACAGCTGCAGGGATTTAAAACCTATTTATACTATGTTTCTACGGTTGACCCTAGAATTAATATTGCCCGGGTTAAATACCGGGTGAGTGTAGGTGGACATCCTGTTCCGGAGCAAAAGATTGTGGAACGTTATTATCGCAGTATTGATTTACTCATGCAGGCGATTGATGCCAGTGATCGTAGCTATTTGTTTGATAATTCTTCTAATGGCGAAAAAGCCGCTTTTATTGCCGAGATTGAAGCGGCTGAAACATTGAAAATGAACCCTGAGGTTCAACAGTTACCGTGGTGGTTTGCAGAAAAAGTATTTAAAGAATTTAGCGAATAATTCTTTATATCAAGATCTTTGGGATTAAAAAAACGGAAAAAATCAAACAAGATCTAACACCTGAATGGATATTATCTACCAATATGCTGGATTATTATGCGCCGTCCAAAGCGACTATATTTATCAAAATAGCCTAAGCAATAATAACTTCTTCAAGTTTATTTTCATACCAATCCTTCTGTGATTCTCCTAAAAGGGCAGTGCAGTTACTTAACTCAATTCCATTCAAAAATGTTATGCGTTGGATAATCAAATTCAGGTTTTTCTTTATCATATTGTCATGATTATTAACCCGAAGATAGAAAAGAAGATCACTATATAAGAAATATTCTCCTGAATGAAACTACAACAAAAGTAGATTTTGTTGAAATGCGTAACCGCCGTGATGCAACATTATCTATGCCTAAACTGATTTTACCTGCAATTCAGGTCAATATCGATGGAGGATAGTTCCTGGAAGCTGAGGTCAATGGTGGCATCTACTATTTAAATTCCTCTGAATTATTTTTAATAATTAAATCTAAAGTAAAAACAGGCTAAAAATAGGATATTGAGCCTAATTCTTTCATCTTAAGAACTTCCAGTTTTATACTCTTTTAAATATCTCTCAAAACAGAACAATTCACCAAATTTTGCCTATACCCACATAAATAGCCTAAGCAAAAAAAATATTTTAGAAAATTAACAATTGATTAAATACCTAATTTACTCAAAAATAATTTCATCTAAAAAGTAATAAAAGCACTCCATGATTTTAAATCACCAAATACATATTAATGAAACTGCTACAGCAAAAAATACGCTAATATTTATTCATGGCCTCTTTGGCAGTTTAAGTAATCTAGGTATGCTGGCACGTGCATACTATGAATCTCATTCAGTCATTCAAATAGACATCCGTAATCATGGCCATTCAGCACATGCAACAGAAATGAATTATGCTGTCATGGCAGCAGATATTCTGGAAACATTAGATAGTTTAAATATTCAAAAATTCTCTGCTATTGGTCATTCCATGGGGGGGAAAATTGCCATGCAATTGGCAAATCAGGCAGGGCAGAGATTAGAACAATTGGTGGTTTTGGATATGGCACCATTTGCATACCAGGAAAGCCATCATAAGCAAATTTTTAAAGCTTTGTTTGCAGTCAAAAATGCACAGATTGAAAGTCGGCAGCAGGCGACCCAGATTATGCGTGAATATTTAAATGAAGAAATGGTGATCCAGTTTTTAATGAAGTCTTTTAATAAAGGCCAATGGTTATTTAATGTCGATGCTTTATTTAATCATTACTCAGAAATCCTGGATTGGAAGATGATCCAGCCTTGGCAAAAAGAGGCACTGTTTATTCGTGGTGGTAAATCTGCCTATATTAGTAAGGATGAACATTTCAGTGCCATCAAACAGCAATTTCCGCATGCTAAAATTCAGGTTATTGATGATGCTGGACATTGGCTGCATGCTGAAAAAACGCAATCAGTTCTGGATGAAATGAATCGATATCTAAACTTAGTTTAGATATCGAATAGGTTCCCTGTTATTCAACAGCTTCATTGATAGAATCGGCTAACAGTTGATCTTCAGCCGTTAACTGTTCAGCCATTGCAGCAGTTTTTTTGAGCCCCGACATTCGATACTCGCTATGACCATAATCTTGAATGGAGGTCCAACGGCCACCCCAGGTTAAACCGACCGATTCTGAAATGGTTCCATATAACTGGTAACCTCGCATTGCCCAGGGGTCACGTTCTGAAATAACCACTTTACCATTACGCTTAAATGCAACATCGGCAGCCAAACCAAACTGATGATAACTTTGAAAAGCTTTGGCTCGAGTAATATGACTATTGCCAGCCAGGGCATTCTGGCGCTCTGGACTACGGTAACCCTCTAATAAAACCATTTCATAACCATAACGTTGTTGCATGATTTTAAATACCATTAATAAACGCTGTTTATAACGTGGATTCATTTTATGCCATCGACGATCGGCAGATATGATATCTCCATGTAAATGTGAGATAGATGAAGATTCTATATTTGTGCTAAATATTTTTGTCTGAATACTGGACTGGCTAGCCTCAATATGACTTGCAGAAATAATAGCTTCTTCAATTAAAGATTGTTCTACTTCAGGAGGAGGTGAAAGCATTTGCCCATCGAGCAAGGCATAAATTTGAGGATCTGCTTCTTTTAAATAATCTGCTTCAATTTTAGTCGGACTTACGGGGCGGGTAAAAGCAAAAATTAAGATACTGGCAAATAATGAAAATCCAGCAACCAGTATCCACCATTGTTGTAAATGCCAATGCGACTGGAGTTGTGTAGGTGCAGCAGCATCATTGAACTGCTGAGCAAATTGCCTGGCAGAATATAATTGTTTCTTAGCTTGCGGAATAATGACCAAAAAGAATTCTTGTACTTTAAAGCGTAAATCATAAAAAAATAACCAGGCCAGACTGAAAGCCAGCACAATAAACCCCGTGAAAATAGCAATAATCATGGAAAGACGACACTTTCTGAAGATATTGCAAGTGTTTTAGTCTCAGAAATATTTATAGAAAATTGAGCCAATTCATCCGATTCACGGTCTTTTACCAGACTTTCTCTAGCACTTAGCTGCTGATTAACAAGTACGGTATATGACAAAGAGTCAACATTTTGAGTTTGAGGGAACTTAACTTGATGATTGTCTTCTTGCTCAGGCTGATTTATTTTAAGGTCAGGTGGGCTCCCATGCATTTCTAAGCTTGTCGAAATTTGCTGCTTATTTTGCTTATGTGCTAAGACCTCCTGCTTAAACAAATCTATATTGCTAAATACAGAACGCTCCTGAATTTTCTGCTGATCTAAACTGTTTAAAGAGGTCGGTTTTGAAGTGGTCATGTTCTATTTTCTTTTTTAATTTTTTATGGTAAATAAATCGTAATATAGGCTTGTTCAGCAGGCTGACTGATAATGTTCTTATAAATAGATAATGACTTATTATTCTGATTTGAAAGCATCAAATTTAAAGATAAAAATGATAATAAAGCAAAAACTGCTAAAAAGACTAAAACTCTTCTAAATGGTAATTCACGATGAATGATATGTTTAATTTGATCAGGTAACGCGGCAAAGGGTGAAAAAGATGCTTTTTTACCTTTTAAAAAATCAATTTCATCTCCAACCCGTGCCATCATATGATACAAACTTTGTATGGACTCAATTCTAAATTTACCTTGAAAGCCAAGTAGCATGCAGTAATGAAAGACTTCTAGGGCTACTAATCGTTCTTTGCCTTGACTCCGCAATGACTCCAGAATTTCAAAAAAGCGATAGCCTGCGAGCTGTGAGCCAAAAAGGCTTAACTGTAAAGGACTAATCATCCAGTGATTCTGTAAATCAAAAAATTGTGCATTTGGTTGAGTCACAATGATTTCATCAAGCAAAGCACAATACGCATATTTTGCATCGTGAATATCAGCTGCTGAAAATTGCAGTTTTCGCGTCTGGTTCTCAAAACGATCTAACAGGGCTAAAATTTTCTCCTTAAATTCATCTGGATTTACTGGAATAAATTGATTTTTCAATAAAAAAACTACATAGAAACCCTCATGCAATAAATCAACTAGATTTGTTGCACTTGTGATGTTAGAAGTTGCAGTTTGGTTTAACCACAAATCAATTTGACCATTTTCAAAAAGTAAAGGCATTTGATTATTCATATACTGCTTCCTTAGCCATTAATCACTGCAATAACATCAACTGAAATATCCTGAAAGCCGGCTGGGATATAAATACACATTGATTCAGCATCCAACATACGTTGATATAATTCATTATTGGGTTCAACTTCAAAATAACTGACACCAGAACGTACTGGAATTGCTGTAGGGACTTGCATGAGATGATGTAAAGGAATGACGGGAAGGGCGGCTACAACACGTTGTTCTACATCTACGGAATTACCCACTTTAAAACGCAGTGGGACTAACTGAACCAGCTCATGGCTTTGCATCAGACCACTCGAAACTGCAATATAAAGTTTCGTGTCGCGGGTAATTTTGTCGGATTCCAGACTTCCAACCCAATACGAAGGACGTACTTCTTTTAAGGGAATGCTGATATAGCGATTTGAAATAATGGTATCGAGTAAATCGCGCAGAATGGCATCGAGCTGTGAAAAGCTTTCTTGTAAATGATGATGTTTATAATGAGGCAATTGATCCACTTCATAGGCGGTAGAAAAGGTCAGCAGTGATCCGGTTAAACGCAGTAATTCAAAAAATAATCGTTCAGGATGAATATGCGGATATTGTAAAAGATGATTCAGAGAGGCATATGCGGTGTTTAAGGCATTCACTAACCAGAAAGAAACAATATCACCAGAACGGAATTCGATGAGTTTTTGCTCATTTTCACGATTGTTGCTTTGAATGGCCTTAATTTTCGCTTTAATGATATTCAGACTACGTTTTAAACCTGACATCAGGCTGGCAGATGCATCAATATGCAAGATCGGTGGAATAAACTTGCAATCAAATTCAAAATTTCCCGAACTTTGCCGTTTAACTTTTGCCACGGCTAAATACAGAAATCCATCCAGGTTATGATTGGGTTCAATACCAGACTCAAGTAATTTAAATTCTGCACGGCGTCTTAACAAGGTAATATCTGCGGCTGTAGCATCGGTAAATAAATCATGTGTTTCAGTTAAGTGTGAGTGATAACGGCTAGGCTGGCTACTTTCTGCAAACGAGACATTGCGCTTATTGGGCTGAATTATAGGTAAGGCCAAATAGATCGTTATTTCTCCACGTAAAGTTAAGTTATCCAGTTGAATGGGCTCTGGTAATAAGTCACGTGCCGGTGCCTGATAAATTTCGCCATCTTGCCAAAGCATTTCTATTTTTTCTAAAGCCAGAACATGCGTACTTAATTGCACCTCATCAAATTGAATGGATTGAATCCCGTAAGCAAAAGGAATGGTTGATCGGATGGTATGATTTAAACGCTGTTCATGATAGGCATCTTGCAATTGAAAATGTTGTGGACGTAAAAATAAGCCTTCGCCCCAAAGAATTTTTTCTGCTTTAAACATTAAATTTACCCGTTGTTATTCGTATTATGAGTCGTTTTATAAGGATTGTTTTTGTACACCCAAAAGTTCATGTACTGTTTCTAAAGGGTTCTCGTTTTTAATCACATGGTTTAGCCATTCATGTAGAGGCATCTGGCTCCATTTAATTGTTTTTTGTAGTAAGTAGCTGACCGGGCTATGCGGTTCATTGACCTGGAAATAATCGGCAATATCTTGTAAAAGCTGCATGGCTTGTTCACGATTTGCTAAATGATTTTGTGCGTGTAGCTGAAATTTTTGTGCACAGGTTATCACTGTCGGTAGATCAACAGCTTGGTTTACGGTTTTAGCTGAATCGGTCAGGTCAGTGATAGGGCTGGATTGATCTGTCATGCATACTGAACCAAATGCATCAGTTTTGTAGATTTTTTTCAGGCTGCCATGAATCGATTCTAGCTGAGAATCGATAGCTGCAAAACCTGGAGCATCTACACCCATGAGGCCATCTATTACTTTTTTTAAAATATTCCACTGATTCAAAATTTCCCAAAAAGCCTGATAATTTTGATATTGGAAAGATTTTGACGTATTCAATAATGCCTGTTCAAATTGCTCTAGAGCTATATTGACATGACTGGTACTATTTTCTTCACTATGTTTACGGTGTAGATTTTGTTGATGTAATAAGCCATCATAGTCAATTAAAGAATAAAAAGGCGAAATATTTACCAAGGGAATATTCTTAATCAACATGGGCAGTTGATTAATCAGTCCTTGCAACAATCCCAGACGTTGATCCAAATCCTCCTCTTCAATTTTTGGGTGTAACAGTATCCAGAAATCGTTTAAGCTACGTTGGGTTAATTCTAAACCTTTGGCTACTCCTTCAAAACCGTACAGATTGGACCAGGCTTCAACCAACCAGGTATATAAACGAATATCTTTGGTTTTTTCAGTCAAAAGTTCAATGGATTTATCCTTTACAAAACTCCAATCGGCCAGTTTTGGTTCTGTAATCCAATCACCTTGTTCTAAAAGTAAATCATCCTGAGTTCGTGCTTTTTTAATGGCATGGAACTCATTGGAAAAAGAACAATCCATCCCGCAAGGGGCTTCAGCTGAAATTGCTTTTAATAATCTTTCCAATTCTAAATTCATGTTCTGCCTTCTGTTTTTTTAATTATGCTTCAGTAACACGAGGCTTTTTACTACGTTTTTTTATTTTGTTGACTACCGGATCAACTTGATAAGATATTTTATTATCTTGAACATCGATAAAGATGTGTTGTGGCAATTTTTGTTCTGCCAAACCGAGCAAAACTTGTGTGGCTAAAGCAGGCAATACGGATGAATTGAGAATGTTATCGACATTACGTGCACCACTATCAACCTCAGTACAACGGCTGAGCAGTAATTCAATCAGGTTTTCACTATAGTTAACTTTGGTGGTGTATTGTTGTTCTAGACGTGCAGTAGTTTTATCCAATTTATATCTGATGATGCGTAGCAGTAATTCATCATGTAAAGGGACGTAAGGTACAATACGCATACGGCCTAAAAATGCCGGTTTAAACTGTTGATATAAACTTGGTTTTAAGTGTTCTGTTAATTGTTCTGCTGTTGGCCAATCTTCAACTGCTGAGTTTAAGCAGGTTTGCATAATGACACTAGAACCGACATTAGAGGTCAGCAGAATGATGGTATTTTTAAAATCAATTAAACGCCCTTCGCTATCTTCAATCATGCCCTTGTCAAAGACCTGGTAAAATAATTCCTGGACATCGCTATGGGCCTTTTCAATTTCATCCAACAAGACCACACTATAGGGATTACGGCGTACCGCTTCAGTTAAAATACCCCCTTGACCATATCCAACATAGCCGGGAGGAGCTCCTTTTAGTGTAGAAACCGTATGTGCTTCCTGGTATTCAGACATGTTGATGCTAATCAGATGAGATTCACCACCATATAACTCATGAGCAAGTGCTAAAGCTGTTTCTGTTTTACCTACACCACTTGGACCCACCAATAAAAATACGCCTTGGGGTTTATGTGGATCTTCTAGTTTTGCTTTAGAGGTTTTAATGCCCTGAACTAGCTGATTTAAGGCATTCTCCTGTCCCATAACTCGTATTGACAGCTTATCTTTTAAATTCAAAATCTGTTTAATTTCATCATTGGCCATCTTTCTTACAGGGATCCCAGTCCAGTCAGAAATAATTTCATGAATCATTTGCGCATTTACGCGTTCAAAAACCAGCGGAGTGGTGCCCTGAAGCTGAGCAAGAGCTTCACGACATTGAGCAATATCTGGATTTGACTGACCTATAGCATGTTGTTCCAGTTCTTTAATCCTGTTGACCAGTTGTAGCTCTTTTTGCCACTGAGCTTGTGTATCACTTATTTTTTTGGCTAACTCAGCAATTTTACCTTTTAGCGCTATGATGCGTTCATGGTGAATAGGCATATTTTGTTGTTCTTTTTCTAGAATATCCTGTTCCAGATTCAGGTTATGCCATTGTGCCTGTAACTGGTCCAACTTCACCGGTTGTGCATTTTGCGTTAAAGCTACTCGGGCCGCTGCTGTATCTAATACACTGATGGCTTTATCTGGAAGCTGACGCCCACTGATATATCGATGAGAGCTATGGACTGCTGCAACAGTCGCTTCATCTTCAATGTTTACATTAAAATGATGACTCATGACAGGAATCATGGCGCGTAGCATATCAATAGCCACTGCTTCTGTTGGTTCTTCTACTTTCACCACTTGAAAGCGGCGACTCAGAGCCGCATCTTTTTCGAAAAACTGTTTATATTCAGCCCAAGTCGTTGCTGCAATGGTGCGTAATTCACCACGTGCAAGTGCTGGTTTAAGCAGATTGGCTGCATCGTTTTGTCCCGCCTGGCCACCCGCACCAATTAAGCTATGTGCTTCATCAATAAATAAGATAATAGGGTGAATAGAACTTTGAACTTCTTGAATTACCTGTTTTAGACGATTTTCAAATTCACCTTTGACACTGGCACCTGCCTGTAAAAGCCCCATATCAAGCATATGTAAATGAACATTCTTTAAAGCATCGGGAACCTGATTGTTGGCAATTTTAACAGCCAGGCCTTCCACTATAGCCGTTTTGCCCACCCCTGGATCACCCGTTAAAATAGGGTTGTTTTGACGACGGCGCATTAAAATATCCAGCATCAGGCGAATTTCGAGTTCCCGACCAACCACTGGATCAATTTTCCCTTTTTGAGCTTTTTCGGTTAAATCAATGGTGTACCGAGCTAAAGCAGGCGTTTGCAATATCTGTTTGGATAATTGTGGGGTTGGTATCGTATCTGGATGGGCTGCATTCTGTTCGTATTGTTGCTCGATACTTTGTGTACATTCATTTAAAAAGTTGTGTTTCATATGGTCTATTGGTAACAATTCAAATAGGCTAGAAGCTCGGATCGCTATTTGATAAAGATCTGGCGCAGTTAATAATGCGACCAGAAGATGACTGGTTCGAATCAAAGGTTTTTGTTCTGCTGAGGCCAATAACCAGGCTTGTTCTAATAGACGTATAATGGATTTTGCAAAAATTGGAGTCCGTGTATTGCCTTTAGGCAATTGCGCCATACTTTTCTTTAAATCATCCATTAACTCAAGAGGTGATATTTTGTAATTTTCTAATAGCAATTGGACATCATTATTTTCTTGATTGTGTAGAATTTCTAAAAATATGTGTTCAATTTCTATTTCGTAATTGCGTTGGGCTATACAGGTGTTGGCTGATTTCTCCAGTACCAGACGGGCACAAGAAGATAATTTTGTAATCAGAATTTTTAAATTATTCATAACATACTCAATATCGTTAAAAGAACATCAGTTTTTATTCTGTTTATTTACTGAATGATTTCGTTTTTATTTCTAGTTTGATTTTTTTAAATTTATTTATTTAAAACAATGAATTATGTTTGTTTTTTATAAAAATAATCTGCACATAATACACATTTTTTCTAAAAATAAAAAAAATATATGATGATTTTTTGTATCTTTTACATAAAAAAACAATAAAAAGTGTGGTTTTTACTTAATTCACTGTTGACTTAAACTAGTTGTTTTTTGTTAAATCTGCGCATTGATTAAGAATCATAATAATAAATTAAAGATTATAAAAATCATTTAATGTTCTTAAACCTATACTAATAATTAAATTTAAAGCTATAAAATTAGAGGCATCTTTTGAATAAATATAAATTTTTTTTATCCTTAGTGATGGGACTATCTATCACTCCTTTAACCTCCGCGAGCGAAAAATCTATTGAACTCAAAAGAGGTTGCATTAAGAACTATCCTTTGGTTCGTGATGAAATCGATCCAGAATTATTAAATATTTATCGTCAGATATGTGACAGAAAAAATAAGAAAAATATTGAATTGAAAAACGATTTATCTATTCAAGCTGCTCAAAGATTTCAGGCCATAGGGAAAAATCTGAAAGCATTGCAATGGGTCGAGGAGTTGCGTAAACAGAATGTTCAGCGCAGAGAGCTGACCGATGTTGCTTTTCTTGCAGGGATAGGGATTAGCCAGAGTAATTTACAGTATATGCGTAATAATGAAATGCGTTATCTGAATGCAGAAAATACTTATCCTGCAGCAAAAAAATTGTCTGATCATATTCAAATTTCCTTACCTGAACCTGATACCTCTAATGCTAAAGTCGTTACTGCAAGCACGGTCAGACTAAAACAACGGCTGAAAAGCAGTACTTTATCAAATCGTACCGTTGGAAAAGCCAACTCTGTAAGCCATCCCCAAAGTGTCAATTTACAGAGCAGAGTAATTAAAACATCTGCACGAGATACGACAGCGGCAAAAAAACTGCAAAGTAACAATTCTATAACTTCGGGTTCAAGCCCATTTGCTTCATTTAATAAGAACTAAAATAGGACAGTCTTCATGGCTAAACGTGAAAGTGTACAAAAGAAATTACAACGTATCCGTCCACCACGTGTACAGCTCACTTATGATGTAGAAGTCGGAAATGGTAAGGAAATAAAAGAGCTGCCTTTTGTGATTGGGGTTTTAGGTGACTTTTCGGCTGCCTCGGAATTAGAAAAAACCAAATTAAAGGATAAAAAATTTATCAATGTTGATTTGGATAATATTGATGAGGTCATACAATCACTGGCACCTCGTGCAGCTTTTCAAGTTGAGAACACCTTAACCGAAGAAGGAGGTTATATGTCAGTAGATTTAACTTTTAATTCAATGGCAGATTTCCGTCCAGAGAATGTCGTACAACAAGTCGATCCATTACATCAATTGGTGGAGGCACGAGAACGCCTAACTGATTTGCGTAACAAAATTTCAAATAATGAACGTCTTGAAGATTTGTTGGATGAAATTCTGCAAAATACAGATCAAGTGCACAAGTTAAGCGTGGAGGCAGAACATGAATAATTTTCATACTGCCACTGCAACAGCTACAGATATTCAAGAATTTACTTTGCTGGATTCGATTGTTGAGCAAAGTCGCATCGCACGTAATGAGGAAGAACATCATCGGGCCAAAAGCCTGATAGCTGAATTGGCTAAAGAAGTGATGGCTGGAACCATAACGGTTTCCGAAAATATGACCTTGTCTATTGATAAGCGAATTGCAGAAATTGATGCCTTAATTTCCAGCCAGTTAAGCAAAATTATGCATCATGAACAATTTCAGAAAATTGAATCAACCTGGCGTGGCTTATACTATTTCTGTCAGGAAACACCATCGCATTCTTTAATTAAAATTCGTATGCTCAACACCAGCAAAAAAGAACTGATTAAAGACTTTCAGGGAGCAACTGATTTTGATCAGAGTATGCTGTTTAAAAAAATCTATGAAGAAGAATATGGTTCGTTTGGCGGTGCACCTTATGCCACATTAGTGGGTGATTTTGAATTTGATCGTACTCCATCTGATATGTATTTGCTGGAGCAGATTTCCCATGTCGCTGCAGCAGCACATGCACCCTTTATCTCAGCAGCAAGTGCCAATATATTAGGCCTAGTGTCATTTACCGATATTGATCGCCCACGTGATGTTTCTAAAATTTTTGAAACTGCTGAATATATTCAGTGGCGTTCATTCCGCGAAAGTGATGATGCCCGTTATGTGGCATTGACCATGCCTCGCGTATTAGGTCGTCTGCCATATCATCCCAAAGATGGAACTGTGACACAAGGCTTTAATTTTATAGAAGAAGTGACTGGTCAAAACCATGCTGAATATTTATGGATGAACGCAGCTTATGCATTTGCGACACGCTTAACCAATGCTTTTGATATGCATGGTTGGTGCGCAGCCATTCGTGGCGTGGAAGGTGGTGGTCTGGTTGAGGGTTTGCCAGTACATACGTTCAAGACCAATGATGGTGAAGTAGTATTCAAATGTCCCACTGAGATTGCTATTACTGACCGTCGTGAAAAAGAACTCAGTGATTTAGGATTTATCCCTTTAGTACATTGCAAAAATACCGACTATGCTGTTTTTTTTGGTGCGCAATCGACTCAAAAACCGAAAAAATATGAGAGTGATAGTGCAAATGCCAATTCCGCTTTATCGAGTCAGATTCAATACATTATGGCCGTTTCACGTATTGCGCATTATTTAAAGGCTATGATGCGCGACAAAGTGGGTAGTTTTGCATCTGCTGGTAATGTTGAAGCATTTTTAAATGAATGGCTATCGCAATACGTTTTGTTGGATGATGGTGCATCGCAAGAGGCAAAAGCACAGTATCCGCTTCGCGAAGCTTCAGTAAAAGTTGTAGAGAACCCAGCTCAACCTGGACACTACAAGTCTGTGGTCTTTTTACGACCACATTTTCAATTGGATGAGTTGTCAGTTTCTTTGCGACTTGTTACTGAGTTACCTCAGTCCTCTAACTAATCAGAGCGCAATTTTATAATAATTTAAAAATAAAACAGGAAAATTAAAAAATGAAAGATATATATGTACAATTTCGAGGTAAATATAAAGTTGATGGTGAATCTCGTGACTCCGAGCACAAAGACTGGCTGGAAGTAAATTCTTGGGCACACAATATTCGTCAACCCAAATCA
This sequence comes from Acinetobacter sp. CS-2, assembly GCF_016599715.1. Taxonomy (NCBI): domain Bacteria; kingdom Pseudomonadati; phylum Pseudomonadota; class Gammaproteobacteria; order Moraxellales; family Moraxellaceae; genus Acinetobacter; species Acinetobacter sp. CS-2. Next base: position 1,701,783 of record NZ_CP067019.1, on the reverse strand, counting down.
GCGACATCTTCAAGTGTAGGGGGCCATACTGCCGAAAGGGTTGAACATTCAGATATGATATTTATGAAAGATTTAGATGCAACCAGTCCAAAACTTTGGGAAGCATGTTCAGCTGGATATACTTTTGGCGAAGTTCAAATCGATTTTTATCGTGCCAATGGTGATAAACGGATTAAATATCTTCAAATCAAATTAAAGCATGTGCTTGTTTCAAGCGTTACCCCAAACGTCAATGAAGAAGGGGTTCCGACTGAATCTTTTGGTTTGAAATATGCTGCAGTAGAGTGGACTTATAATCAGCAGGATATTAACGGTACACAAAAAGGTGCGGTGACCAAGAAATGGTCACTTTCTAATAATACAGCTTCTTACGCTGCATAATGTACTGACCCAAATAGTGGCCAACTACCGTTGGTCGCTATAAATGATTTTTAATTTTATAATTAAATAATAAGAACATGAATTTAGACAAATTATATCCCTACGGCTTTAAAACCACTTTATTCGACCGACTATTAGCTGAAACTGAAAAGAATGAGCATGGGATTTCTCTTCAAAAATTACGAGAATCTGTAGCCTTGGATCTAGAGGATTTACTGAATAGCCGCATGTCGCTATTGGATGGCGTAATTGATGACTTTCCTTTAGCAAAACAATCCGTTCTGCAATTTGGGATTATTGACTTTGTGGGGCTATCAACAGCCAATCCCATAGACCGGGATAAAATTTGTCAATCTATCGAACAATCGATTGCTGCACATGAACCGAGATTAAAACAGGTTAAGGTCACCATGTTATTTGATAGTCATAACATGGGAGGATTGCCTTTAAGTATTCAAGCTTATTTAAACATTCAGCCTTTATTTGAGCCGGTCATTCTGGATGTTTTATTGAAGCCCACAACACAACAATATGTTATTTCAGTAAGATTTTAAGTAGGTTTGCCGTGATTGAAGAACTCTTACCTTATTATGAAAAGCAATTACAAGAATTTGGACAACAATCACGTGAATTTTCACAGAAATATCCGAAAATTGCTCAACGTTTATCGCTCAATCAAGAACAAATTGACGATCCGCATATTGAACGTCTGGTTCAGGCTTTTTCACTCATAGCTGCACGTATTGATAAAAAACTAGCAGACAGTTATGAGGTTTTTACCCGTTCATTATTTGAAGTCATGTTTCCTCAATATCTTAAGCCATTTCCAGCATGTTCAGTGGTCAGTTTTGACGATATAAATAAGATAAAACAGTTGACGGAGGTACATGAAATTCCTAAAGCGACTTTCTTAAAGTCACGTAGTTTTAAAGGCGTACAGTGTGAATTTAGCATGACCCAGCCTGTACGATTATTACCGATCACTTTAAAAAGTCTGAATTTTAAAACCCATCCTCGTACACATATGTATTTAAATCAGAATGCGACGCTTAGTTTAGGCTTTGAAATTTATCAAGGAAGCAGACAACTTTTAATTAATGAAAATTTACCGATTTACTTAGATGCGATTGCAAATTTTCCTTTGCAGGTCCTGGATGGCATATTCCATGCCAGCACAGGATTTTCATTAAGAATTGGCAATCGCATTATTGAAATTGCTCATCCATTTGCAGTCATGGGCTTTGCTGAATCTGAAAGTTTATTACCGATTGATCAACATACCCATCATGCTTATCGTTTACTGATTGAATACTTTTGTTTTCCTGAAAAATTTAATTATCTCAATCTTAATTTAAATTTCTTGAAACATTTAACAGAAGAAGAGACAGCATTTGAAATATTGATTCATTTAAAAATTAATTTAAATGATCAGGCCTGTATCCGAAACTATACTGAGCTGAATCATGCTTATCGTTTACTGATTGAATACTTTTGTTTTCCTGAAAAATTTAATTATCTCAATCTTAATTTAAATTTCTTGAAACATTTAACAGAAGAAGAGACAGCATTTGAAATATTGATTCATTTAAAAATTAATTTAAATGATCAGGCCTGTATCCGAAACTATACTGAGCTGAATCATGCTTATCGTTTACTGATTGAATACTTTTGTTTTCCTGAAAAATTTAATTATCTCAATCTTAATTTAAATTTCTTGAAACATTTAACAGAAGAAGAGACAGCATTTGAAATATTGATTCATTTAAAAATTAATTTAAATGATCAGGCCTGTATCCGAAACTATACTGAGCTGAATGTTGCAAACTTTAAGCTATTTTCAACGCCTGTGGTGAACCTATTTTATAAGCAGGCTGAACCACAGAAAATCAATCATAAACAATTAGAATACCCATTGCTCACTGATGCACATCATCCCGAATTTTATCAGATTTATTCAATAGTTGAGATGAACATGATTCGGGAAAAAAGTAATCAGGATCAGATTAGAGTTCCCATCCTACCATTTTTTGCCATGAGTCATTATCATCAGCATAATGAGCAATATTTTTATAGTCTGAATCAGACACAATTGCAGAACAATGGGGTTGAAACCCATTATTCCATTGTTTCTAAACATTTATCACCCCAAAGTACCAAGTCTGATTTTATCAGTACACAATTGCTCTGTTGTAATCGGGATTTGCCGCATGAAGCTTTAAGTCAGGCCAATAATGTTTTGAATTTGAATGAGAGCCACCTTGCACGGCGTGCGATGATGTTAAAGCGACCGTCCAAGCCATATTACTTTGAGCAAAATAAAAATGAACAATGGCGCGTTATTTCTCATTTATCCTTAAATACCTTATCTCTGATGAAAGGAGATGCCGTTAGCCATATTAAAGAGCTTTTAGTGCTTTATAACTTGCCTAAATTAAAAGAAAACCAGCTTATTATTGATGCTATCAAAAAGATTGATTTCTCTTTGACACAAAAACTGGTTGAAGCACAACCTTTTCCATTATTTGTCCGGGGTATTAAAGTGAGTTTAGTCATAGATTCACAAATTTTTAAAGGCCATAGTCTGTATATTTTCAGCCAACTTTTAAGCCATATTTTTAATTTAAAAGTTCAAATGAATAGTTATGTTGATCTTGTGGTCAGTGATTCAAATACTCAACAGGAGTTATACCAATGCGTGCAGAACGTTGGTGGCAAGAAGCTTCTGTAATAGATGATCTCTTTACCACACCTACAGCTTATGAGTTTATTCAGGCGACACGTTTGTTGCGCCATAGGCCACATTCATCTACAACGCAGTATTGGGCGAATGATTTTAAATTTCACAGTTCTTTAAATCTTAATTTTCCAGTGACTGAGATAGAATCCTTAACTTTTGAAAACAAGTATATACAGATCACTAATCTCATGATGGGAATCACCGGTATACAAGGTGCTTTGCCCTATAGTTATACCCATAAAGTTAAGCAAAGTCGTCATCAGCAAAGACAAGAAATCCTTGGTTTTCTGAGTCTATTTAATCATAAATTAACAACACAATATGTCGATGCGAGTTTGGCTTATTATTTACCCATACGGTATGAAATTGAAAAGGAAAATGATTATCTGGATGTCCTGCATGCCTTGAATGGGTATGTCAGAACACAACAGGATCAGACTGAATTAGATGATTATTTTGCTGAATTTTCAGGTTTAATGCAGGGGCAAAATAATACCGCATATGCTTTAAAAACCATGCTGAATTGTATTTTCAAAAATGACTTTAAAATAAAACAGTGGGTAGAAGAAAAATTCAAATTAGAAGATGCACAACGAACAACTTTAGGGGGGAATGCCAATTTACTCGGTAGAAATACATTCTGTGGTGAGAGCATTCGACAAATTGATGGAAAAGTAGAGATTCAGATTGGCCCATTATCTAGAACGGATTATTTGAGTTTTTTACCCAAGCAACAAATGAGTGAAAAATTAAAGAAAATAATTTCAACTTGGTGTAGTCCCACAAAACTGGTGGATGTGCGCTTAATATTAAAAAAAGAAGAAATACAGCCACTTTGCCTGAATACAAAATCCGAGCAGGGCTTGGCACAAAACGCTTTTTTAATGACTCAAAATAGAGAAGCTAATTTGGAGACATGTTATGCATTATTTGGGGAGCTTCAATGAATAAGCTGGTGCTGGGAACGTTCAGTAGTATTTTTCTATTGTTGGGTGTGATCATTATTTATTATTGGCGTGATATTCAATATGAACATTCAAGTTTAGATTTAGTATCATATTTTCTTATATGGCCTGTAGTTTTATCTATCATTCTGCTTGCACCATATTTTATTTATCGGGCCTATCAATCATATATAAGATGTCGACAGCAGCATCACGCCTTATTAGAACAGCAATCAAATAAAGCACAGACTGAGCATGAGCTAAAAGTTGAAGAGATCCAATGTTTCAATTTAAATATTTTTTCATCTTCTGTGTGCCATGCATGGGGTGAAAATACAACAATAATTGATGGTCTAAAAAAGTTTAAATCGCCGGAATTAGATCCTCATTTGGAAAATAGTTATGGCTTAGCTGTTTTATCCTACAGGATTCAAATGCTCGATCATATTTTAGAGCTGGAAGAGAATGAGCAAAATGAAGAAGATAAAGTGGGGCGCTTGGCACGTATAAAAGCTTTAATTCAACAACAATTAGAACAACAGAATGAAACCTTAATGCAAGTGGCTGAGCATTTAAAGCGCTCTGCATTATTTTATGATAGCGAATTGGCATATCAATACCGGATGCATCCTGGATGGAGCAATACCGATACTTCAGGCCGTGATGCAGACGAACAGTGCATCTCAATAAAGCCGGTACCACGTCTAAATCGACTCAATATTCATATCTTATTATCAGACAACGTGTTACATGTCTGGGATGAATATTCAAGCCGGGAAATGCTGTCTAATTTTATGCAATCCTTGGGAACGATCTCACAGCAAATACATCTGCAACATCATTATATTGCCCAGCAAAGTGCTTATACAGACTGGCTGAATTTATTAGATCAAATATCAAAACAAAGTCAGGAATTTTCATTAATAATGAATGTGGACTCTGAAATTGACCAGACATTTTTGGATGAAAAAATGTCTGGGGTGGATGATTATTTGCCAGCAGAATTTGCATCCAGTTGGTGTGTGGCCGCTGAAGGTGTGAAGATCAATAATCTAGATGCAATCAAGACGCTTAAGGTTGCCAATAATGTAGGTAATTTATTGACTTGCCTTAATCAGGAGATGCCTGATCACGCTGATCAGACCCAACAAGAACAACCTTTTATACTGGTTTTAGATGATACAACGGATATAAAAAACGTTAAGAAAAATAATCAGACATTTTTATCTACTTTAATTGAACCTTACCATTTTATACATACATACCCGATTTTTGGTCATACACAACAACTCGCAAAAATTTTTGGTTTTATGTTGGGTATGCATCTGTCAAAGGAGATGACCAGCATGATATACAGCACTGACCAAGCCTTAACCCATGCTTTTTTTAAATCGATGTAGAATTAAATTAATTCAAATAACAAATCATTTAAATATAAATAAAATAACGAGAATCACATGTTTTATACCATTTTAGCTTATCTCTGGCAGTATGTGACCCATCCCAAAGCCATTATTGCACTATCTGTATTAGTGGCATTGTTGTCTTCTTATCATACTATTCCGCGAAATATTTTTTGGGCATTATTTTCAACTTATATTTTAATTATTATCGGCTATGGCATTTATAGACTGGTGCAAAAAAAACCCCATATTCAACAGGTTGCTGTGCTTGCAGAAGCAATTGAAAATAATACACAAGCGGAATATGACAAGCAGAAAAATATGCAAGACTTACAGTTGATTAGCCAGCAAATGAAAGAATCGATCCAGATGATTCGCAAATCAAAGTTGGGGAATCAAAAAGGCAACGCAGCTTTATATGGATTACCTTGGTATATGGTGATTGGGAATCCTGCTGCAGGTAAAAGTTCAGCTATTTTTCATTCGGGTCTCAAATTTCCGTTTGAAAATTCCCATCAAAAAAGTGTTTCTTCTGGCCTGAGCGGGACAAGAAACTGTGACTGGTTTTTCTCTACCGAAGGGGTATTGCTGGATACTGCCGGGCGTTATTCCGTTTATGCTGAAGATCAAGCTGAATGGTTAGGCTTTTTAAATTTATTAAAGAAAAGCCGTAGTCAGGCACCTGTTAACGGTTTAATTGTAGTGGTCAGCATTGCAGAACTGATCAGCCAAAGTCCTGAACAATCCATAAAACTGGCTAAAAATTTAAGAGCACGCATTCAAGAGATTACGGAACGTTTAGAAATATTTGCCCCCATTTATGTTGTGTTTTCCAAAATGGATTTGATTGCAGGATTTAGCGAATTTTTTGAATGTTATGATGTCGATGAATTTGATCAGGTATGGGGTGCGACCTTAAAATATGAGCCAGATTCCATGCAGAATGTAATGGCACTTTTTGAACAGCATTATGCTGTTTTATATGAAGGTTTAAAAGGGTTAAGTACCACACATCTTAGCCGACGTCATAGCCAGAATATTTCTCCCAGTGTAATGACATTTCCTTTAGAGTTTAAAAGCTTAAAACCGGTACTGAAAACCTTTATAGGGACCTTGTTTGAAGAAAATCCCTACCAGTTTAAACCCGTATTCCGTGGCTTTTATTTTACCAGTGCCTTACAGCAGGGTATGACCGAAAGTCCAATGACTGAACAGATGTTACAGGATTTTCATTTATCAGCAAGCTTAAATAGTGAAAATCCTGTACCGGGTCATTCAGTTTCACAGCATCATGGTTACTTTTTGAAAGGTCTATTTTCAGATGTGATTTTGAAAGACCAGCATCTGGTTAAACAGCATATTAATCCTAAACGCAAGAAACAACGCTACTTTGCTTTTATTGCGGCCTTGCTGGGGATTTCCATAATATTAAGCTTGTGGATCTGGTCATATCGAAATAATCAACAGCTGATCGCCGATGTTCAGGCCGATTTAGACAAGGTCTTACAATTGCAAAAGCAATCAGGCCAACAACTCTCTACACAGCTGAATGCTTTGCTGATTTTACAGGAGCGTATGCAACAGCTTGATCAATTTGAAGAAAATCAACCTATTCAGTTTGGTTTTGGACTGTATCAAGGCAATACATTGCGAGAAAAATTACAAGGCGAATATTTAGCGGGAATTAAACAACTGCTTTTGCAGCCAACCCAGCAGAATATTGCGCAGTATTTACGGCGTATAAAAAGTAATGAAGCTACTTTAAAAGCCAATCATGTCAATGCAGAAATAAAACAAGGAGTGAAAACTCAGCAATATCTAGACCCTTCCGAAACCAATCCGCAAGATGCTTATAACGCTTTAAAGGCTTACTTGATGCTGAGTAATCCTCAATATATGGATTCAAGTCATCTAGGTGATCAGCTGACACGTTTTTGGCGTCCCTGGCTGGATTCAAACCGGGAACAAATGCCACGTGGTGAAATGATCCAGAAAGCCGAGCAAATATTATCCTATAGCATTACACTGGCAAATGATCAGAAATTTCCTGTGCTTGAAGCTGATTCTTTGCTGGTTGACCAGACCCGTCAGGTTTTGCTGGATGTCATTCGCGGAATGCCTGCACGTGATCGCGTATATAACGAAATTAAAATGCGTGGTACAGTGCGTTATCCTGCTGTAACGATAAAACAGTTAGTTGGGGAAAATAACCAAAATACCGTACTGGGAAGTTATGCCTTACCGGGCATGTTTACTTATAGAGCCTGGAATGAATATGTAGAAAAAGCCATTGATGATGCTGCGAACCGTCCAACCGATAGCAAGGATTGGGTGTTAAATAGTACCCAATCTGATGATCTCACCTTTAGCGGTAGCCCAGACCAGATTCGTAAGCAGTTAACTACATTATATAAACAGCAATATATCGCTGAATGGCGCAAATTTTTAAATGGCATTTACTATGCAAAAGCCAATAATTTTAACCAGCAAACAAAAAATATGGAAATCTTGGGTGAGCCAGAAAATTCACCTATACGTACCATTATTGAGCGAGTGACTAAAGAAACCAGCTGGGATAATCCAATGGTTCAGGCAGAGCTGGCTACACCGAAAACCGGTTTCATGGCCTGGTTTAAATCGAAAATTTTAACCCGGGATACACCTAAAGTTGCGCAACAGGCATCAAACCAAGTCCAGGGTGTCATTGCAAAAGAATTCCGAATGTTCTATCAACTGGTTCGTAAACGAGATGATCAACAAAATAAATCTTTATTAGATGAATATATGCAATCATTGGCGCAGGTGAGGAGCAAGTTCAATGATCTTAAAAGTGCAGGGGAGATTGGTCCCGCAGCCATCATTTTAGTCAAGCAAACAATTAATGATCAGAACTCTGTTTTTAATCATAGTCAAAAAATGATTGATGAAAAAATGACTATTGGCCTGAATGAGCCGGATCAGCAGGTTTTACAAAAATTATTGATGAGCCCATTAACTCAATCTTTTGATTGTTTATTGATCCCTGCTCAACATGAAATGAATAAATTATGGATGATACAAGCCAATCAACCGTTTACCGCTAACTTAAGCAAAAAATATCCATTTAATCCTTCTGCGAGCTTACAAGCAACTCGTCAGGAAATCAGTCAGATTTTAGGTGAAAACGGCAGTATTGCACGTTTTGTCAAAGAGGATCTCGATCCACTGATCATTCGTCGTGGTTATCTATTAACGTCTAAAACCTGGAAAGATTTGGGGATTAGTCTAAATCCACAATTTGTGATGAATTTCCAAAGTTATGTTGCTCCTAATAATGGCATGGCCACGGGTGAATTGAATCAAACAACGGTAACAGCTGCAGTCAATCAATCAAATTTCCAGTTTTATCCATTAGAAAATCCACAACTGCTTTCTTATACCATTGATATTGATGGTCAAAGAATGGTTTACGAAAATGGCATTCAACAATGGGTGAATTTTGTCTGGCCAAATCAAGGATCTATGCCTGGCGCACGTATTACAGTGGTAGATTTACAAGGACAAACGCATACCATTTTTGATGAGCCGGGTGAGTATGGCATTAACCGTCTCATTGATCATGCCCAGAGTACTCAACGGGGCAATAGTTTTGAGATGATCTGGAAAGACCTGCAAAACCCTAGTTTAGCTGTGAAAGTAAATTTCCGTTTGATTAGTGGTAATTCAGGACAGATTGGCTCAAGTCGCGGTTATGCCAGCATGCAACTGGTTGATCAGGTTGTAAATGATAAATCGGTTCGTGTTGTTTCAGCACAGACAGCTCCAGCCCCTGTAACCGTAGTCAAAACAAATACAATGAATGCTGCTGGAGCTACATCATAATGAATAAAAAACAGCTTAGCACTACTCAAAACATGAAACTGTTTAGACAAACCTTTATTGATGAATAAAATATTATGAAAAAACAATATATAAAAAATATTTTTCAGTTGGCTTTTTTATTTTTAAGTGTATCTGTAATGGGCCATGCAGAGCCGGTTGTCATTGAAGGAGCAGTACCTAATGACGCAACTAAACAAGAAATTTTAAATAAAATGTACCTCACGTATGGGCAGGAAAATATTGTAGATAAGATTCAAGTGCGTACTGTTACAGCGCCTAATGGCTGGAGTAATGCGATTAGTCATGTCATTACAGAGGATTTAAAGAAAGTCAGACAGGGCAAACTGAGCGTACGTGGCATGCAAATGGATTTATCCGGGAAAATGGGTAACCCTAATGACATTCAATCGATGACTACAAAATTTCAAAGTCTTGTATCTGCTCCTTATCACTTAACTACACAATTATCAGTCAACCAAGCTGAGCAACAAATGATTGATGCTGCATTAAAGCATCGTATTATTGAATTTGAATCTGGAAGTGCCGTGTTAACTGCATCGGGCATAAAAATTTTAGATGAAATGTCAGTGGCACTAAAGAAGGTGAGTGGAAAAAAAGTGAAGGTGATTGGTCATACGGATAGCTCTGGTGATGCAAATAAAAACCTGATTCTAAGCCAACGGCGTGCAGCAGCAGTTAAAAACTATTTAATTGGGAAAAATATTGCAGCTGAAAATTTAACCACAGAAGGTTTTGGTTCAAATCAACCTGTTGCTGACAATATCACTGCAGAGGGACGTCGGAAAAACCGTCGTATTGAGTTTGAGGTTCAATAGATGTTTCCCATAAGTCCTTTTTATTTCTCTCTAAGCTTGGTTTTAAGCAGTGTTTTAAAATCAAGCACATGAGAAAAATAAAGAGGGTGTCAAAAATGATGAAAGACGTTTAATAAATGATTGTATTTAATATTCTATGGAATAAGGAAATAGGTCATTTCCTTATATATTTTTATGCTCAAGTATCCTGAATTCTACGCCAGGGTTTTGCCTGTTCAATTTCATAGGCCAATTCAATTAAAGTTTTTTCATCCCCAATATTGGCAGAAAGTTGCATACTAATCGGTAAGCCATCCACTTGCGTTTGTCCCATTGGAATCGACATGCCAGGAGCACCCACCACATTTTGAATTGGAGTAAAAGTAACGTAATTTTGAATCCGATCAAATAATTGATCAAAGGGAAGTTGCGGCGATAAGTAACCAATTTGTGGCGTCGTATGTGCTAATACTGGAGAAAGCAGAACGTCATACTGGCTAAAAATGTCTTGATACTGTTGCTGCATTTTTTTTAAGCGATACAAAAATAGCGGCGTTTTGTAAAAATTCTTCTTATAGAGTCCGGCAAGTCCTACCGTTAAATTATCCAGCTGTTTGGCATTAAATCCAGCACCAAAAGCCTTTTTGCCAAAAGTTTGCAGCATAAAGGATAAAAAACCCCAATATTCACTAAAATCATCAACAAAGCTAATCGAGATAGGTAACTGAAACTCTTCAATATGATGACCCAAATCTGCAAGTAATTTCGCAGTCTGGTTGAGGGTGGATGATGTTTCCTGATCAATTTGGCCTGTGATGGATTGAGTAACCAGACCAATGCGTAAACGGCGCTGGATTGGTTGTTCGATTAGACCAATTTTAGGCAGTTTTTTATTATAAAATCTTTGTTCCATACCCGCATAAAAATAAGCTGTATCCCGGACACTACGGGTGACTACACCTTCACTAATGATATTGATGGGTAAAGAACGTGCTGCATCACTATCAAAAGTACGACCGCGACTGGGTTTAAGACCAATCAAACCACAACAGGCAGCGGGGATGCGAATTGAACCGCCACCATCATTAGCATGCGCAATAGGCACTACACCTGAGGCCACCATTGCAGCAGAACCACCGGAAGATGCACCGCAAGAATAGTCCGTATGCCATGGATTGAAAGTCGCACTGCCATCTTTAAACTCTGTGGTGGCATTTAAACCAAATTCTGGCATGGTCGTTTTGCCTAAAACGACAAATCCCTGGTCTAAAAATTGTTGACTGATCTTGGGGTTAATTAATACAGTCTTGCCATTTACTGCTTTAGAACCATGACTGGTTGTAAGGCCTTGATAATCGGTATTGTCTTTAAAAAAGAAGGGCACACCGGCAAAAATTCCTGTTTGTTTGAAATGTGGCTTTGCTAAAGCACGCTCAAAACATTCAAGCTGAATCGCATTGAGATACGGATTGACACGTTGTGCACGTGCAATTGAAGCTGCTGTGACTTCCTGTACAGAAGCCTCTTTGTTGCGAATTAATTGTGCGATACCAACGGCATCTAGATCTGACATTACATCATTATCAAATGCATGAATTCGTTTAGCATTTTGCGATTCCATATAATGGTAGTCCCGTATTTTCCTATATTTTTGTTTTTCATTTTGTCTTAATAGAGATCAGCATAACAAGACAGCGCTGATCAAAATCATTTTACAACATAGTCATGACAATACTCACTGTCAATTTAAACTATTAATCTATTATAAATTTTTGCAGCGTAGCAATGACCTGATCAAGTGAATGCTGAACTGAATCTGACCATTCAAATGAACAGTTTATTCTTAAGTAATGCTGTTTTTGTGCGGTGATGTTAAAAAGTTGACCAGATGCAATGCCAATCTGCTGCTGGATGAGGGTTTCATAAATGCACATGCTATCTACATTTTTAGGCAGTTTAAGCCATAAAAAATAACCACTTGGATGATATTCAACTTTACATCTGGCTGGTAAATTCAACTCTAAATATCTATAAAATAACAATTTATTGTGCTGTAAATTTTTACGTAAATTGCGCAGATGTTTTTCATAATGAAAATTGGATAAAAATTCCACTAAAGCGCTTTGCAGTAAGGAATTGACTGAAATCGTGCTCATTAATTGCAGATGCTGAATATGCTGTGAGTATTTCCCGGCATGTACCCAACCCACCCGAAACGTCGCCCCCAGGGTTTTCGAAAAAGAAGAGCAGTGCAGGACTAAATTATTTTGATCATAATAAGTCATGGGTAACGGCTTTTTATGGCCAAAATACATTTCCTCATACACATCATCTTCAATCATATGAACTTGATATTGATGTAATAATTTTGAAATTTGAAACTTTATATCCTCTGAAACGGTAAAACCTACCGGATTATGGCTATTTAGCATGAACCAGCAGAGTTTGATCGGATAGGTTTTTAAGATATGTTCAAAAGCTTCCAGGTCAAATCCATGTTTTGGATGTTCAGGAATAGTGACCACTTTTAGGCCTAATCGTTCAGCCGCTTGCCAGGCACCATAAAAAATATTTTGCTGCAGGATAATATAGTCACCAGGTTTGGCAATCGCTTGTAAGGCCAGGTTTAGTGCATCCAAAGCACCAGATGTAATGACAATGTCATCTGGATCAGTGGGTATGCCTTGCATACAATAGCGTTGGGCAATCAGTTTGCGTAATGAAAAATTTCCTGGGGGCAAACTATCAATGGCATCATAACTTTTTTTATTACGTGCGATTTGCCCCATAATTTGCGTTAGTTTTTTGGAATAGACCAAATCACTGTCTGGAAATGCCGAACCAAATGGAACGATGTGTTCGCCTTGAATGGATTTGAGATATTTAAAAATTAATGAATTGATCTCAATATTTGAATTGAGAGAAACAATTAAAGGTGCATTGTGTTCATGGTCTGCATATGTATTTGCAATGTAGTAGCCAGATTTTTCTTTCGCGTAAATTAAACCTCTAGATTCAAGCTCTTGATAAGCATTCATCACGGTAATCAGGCTAAAACCGGAAAGCTGCACTTGTTCACGTAAAGAAGGGAGTTTTTCATGGGCTTTCAGTGAGCCACTTTCTATCAATTGTCTTAATTGATGAGCAAGCTGTTCTGACTTATACATATTAAAAAATAACTGATGAAAAATGACTGTATATAAATATAGCAATATTTAATTAATATTAAAGTATTTTTATAACAGATTTTTAAAAAATACTGATCTGTTATAAATTTTATAATTGATGTTGTATCTATTAAGTTTAAAAGAATTTGCGATACTGGCGAATACTTCATGCAAACGTGTGATGAAGGTAGATAAAATGTTGAAATGGAGTGACAAATGTTTGAAATATCGCAACTTAATTTGATCAATCAGTTGCTGTCAGGATACGAAATTTCTCCGCAGGTTAAAAGATTACTTAAGCAAAAATATTTGAATGTTGAAGCCACAGTATTGAGAGCAAAAAAGCTCAGAGAGATAGAGAAAGCAGGGCAGATTGTGATCCTGCAAGATCCTATTACAGAGCATATTGAAGATTTAGCCTATTTATTCTCACCATTTATATTGTCGAATCTGAATCAGAAGGTGATTTATCATACAGTTAAAAATGAACAAAGTTTGAGCATTTTATCGCGCTATTATCAGGCGAACCAGAGCAACCTTAGTTTTAATTTTGATGAATTATTGGATAGTCTGGGACTATCTATACAATTAAATGATGATGAAATGAGCCCGAAAGATTCATTTTATTTAAATTTAATCAATAGTTTATGTAACTCAAAAGTATCTAGAATAATTTGTATTACACGTTTAGATATTAATCTGGAACTAATTGATTTTATTGCTCATTCTTTGCATGTGAAAATTCAGGTTATCTCGCTGGAACAACAATCTGAATACTTAGACATAAATAAAATCAATATGTTACAGTTATTATTTAAGAATAAAAATGATGACTATATTCATCTTTGTACAAAGCTTTCTAAAATTAATGCCAAATTACTGAAAATATTAGATTTATATAGCTTTGATCAAGCACAATTACTGGTAGATGATATGTTTTATTCAGAACATATTTTTGAAAAACTTTCAGTTTATGGTGAATATATGCAAACTAAAATTCAATATCATTGAACTAAAAAGCAGCATGTTTTATTAAGTATGCTGCTTGACCATAGCTTTACTTATGTATTAGTTATGTAGAAATTAGGGAAGATATGAGTTATCTGCGCCAACCACAAATGCGACTCCAATACAGAACAATAAAGCGTAAATTCCAAACCAAATAATGGCTCGCTTGAAAGCCTTATCTGAAATTTCACTGTCAGCGTATTTTTGCTGCTTTTTTGGCTCTTGATTGTTCATCAGGCTATCTCAATTTATCTATCTGTTAGATTGATTATTGACGATGTAACAGCGTATCTATAGATACAAAAAAGTGAAATATTTATATAACAGTTATAGATACCGGAATATCAAACAGTCTGCTTCGATAATCGTAAAGGTGCGTATTCTAAAAGCGGACATTTCTATGTTGGGCTTACAGACTTATTTCGTATAATGTATATTATGTTAAATCCGATAACTAAGATTGCGCCCTACATAACTCAACTGTCCATAAAAGTTAATTTTGAAATTTTCAGCAAAAAATAAAACTAAAAGTGAAATCGCTAAAACGATTGATATTTTTGCATGCCTAGCCAAAAGCAATATAGCGTTAAGTCCCTTTATCACTCTTATGATTAGGTGGCTAAGATCAAGATTAGAATTTTAAAATAAAGGAGCTGGTTTAATGATTTGATGAATCACTTTGAATACGACCATCCACCAGATTGATGGTGCGATCACAGGTCGCGGACAGACGTGGATCGTGCGTTACCAGCAGTACAGCACAATCACGTTCGCGATGCACTTTACGGAACAGTTCAAACATTTCTGCAGCCGTCTGGGTATCCAGATTCCCTGTAGGTTCATCAGCTAATAATAGCGCTGGTTCTGTAATAAGTGCCCGGGCAATCGCCACCCGCTGTTGCTGCCCTCCCGAAAGTTCATTCGGTTTACGATCCGCAAACTGTTCAAGACCGACTGCTGCAAGCAGTTCACGCGCTCGCTCCAGTGCCTGTTTGTCCGGCTTGCCATGTGTCAGCATTAACGGCATAAGTACATTGTTTAAGGCAGTAAAAGCCTGAATAAGATGATGAAACTGAAACACAAAACCGATACTGTTGCCGCGTAGCGCAGTACGTCCGGCATCATCCATGCGACTGGTTGGCTGACCCAGCAAATACAGCTCACCGCTGCTAGGTTTATCCAGCAAACCTAAAATATTCAATAAGGTACTTTTACCGGAACCGGATGGACCAATCAGCGCAGCAAAGTCATTGCGTGCGATACGCAAATCGATTCCATGCAATACTTCAACTTCATTGGGCTGCCCGATATTATAAGATTTATGCAGCGCTTCTAGGCGCAGTACTTCCTGAGACTGATCAGACATGACGAATCGCCTCCACAGGGTCCAATGCTGCTGCCCGGCGCGATGGTATCGCAGCAGCCAGTACGCCAGTCAGCGTAGCCAGTAACAAGGCCAGTATTACCAGATTGATCGAAAGAGGAATGTAAAACAGACCCGGGCCAAAGGTGTTGAATATCCACACCAGACCATAACTGACCGCACTGCCTAAAACTGAACCCAGCAGGCCAAATATTGCGCCCTGAAACAGGAAAATTCGTAAAATTTGCAATTGGGTCGCGCCAGTCGCGCGTAAAATACCGATTTCCCGGGTACGCTGCACCACGCTGACCGACATAACGCTGGCAATTCCAAATGCCACGGAAATTGCCACAAAGATAATAATCATATTGGTTGACAGGCTCTGAGCTGTAATCGCATTCATGAGCTGAGCATTGGTTTTAATCCAGCTCTCGGCTTTTAATGAGGTCAAACGTCCTATCTGTGCAGCAATATTGTCTGCCTCAAAAATATCTGAAATGGTCAGGTCAATCACTGTAACTCCACCAGGTAAACTGAGTAAGGACTGTGCCTGTTTCAAGTCCAGATACACATAGCGCGCATCCAGTTCGCGTACCCCAAGTTCAAAGATCCCTGCTACATTGACCAATGCACTGTTCTCCCGCCCCGTATCCAGCCGTAACTTGCTTCCCACCTGCACACCCAGATCT
Organism: Acinetobacter sp. CS-2; assembly: GCF_016599715.1. Classification (NCBI taxonomy): domain Bacteria; kingdom Pseudomonadati; phylum Pseudomonadota; class Gammaproteobacteria; order Moraxellales; family Moraxellaceae; genus Acinetobacter; species Acinetobacter sp. CS-2. The sequence continues at coordinate 1,685,415 of NZ_CP067019.1, read as the reverse complement.
TTGGCGAGCTGACTGCCAATCATTACATCGTCTGCACCGATGCGCAACTGACCACTCAGCAGATATTCTTTCAGCGGGATGATCTGTTGATAACGCTCAAGATTAATACCCACCAAGGCAACCGATTGAATGGCATCCCCCCGTTGCACAAAGGCTGGCCCGGATACCACCGGAGATACGGCGGTCAGTACCGGCAACTGATCTAAAGTCTCAGTAATCTGCTGCCAGTTGTTGATTGAGCGTAGTCGCTGTGCCCGCTTGTCTTCCTGCAATAATTGCACCGTCCCTGCAGCAGGTTGCACAATCTGATTCACCTCATCCGGTGAAAGCAAACGGATATGCGCCTGAGTACCCAAAGTACGTTCGACAATATTCGACTGCAATCCTTGAATTAAAGCACTGATAAAAATGATGACAGCCACACCCACTGCAACACCCACAGTAATCATGATGGACTGTGCACGGCCTTCACGCAAAAAACTGATTGCGATTGTCCATTCTGTCCAGAGCCGCCCGAAAAAGTTTTTCAATCGAATTTCACCGGTAATTCATTTTTACTATCTGTATCATCAGCCTGATGATTCCAGGGTGTTTTTTGCTGTTTTAAGCGTACCCTCGCACCCTCTGTTAAGGGTGCTTCGGCATTGGCCAGCACCTGATCACCATCACTTAAACCTGAAACCACTTCTGACATGGCCAGGCCACGTAAACCTAAGCTGACTTGCTGATGTTTTATTTTTCCATCATGTACCAATAGCACACTAGCCTTATGGCCTTTGATACCGCTTAAAGCATCATTCGGAATAGCCAATGCCCGTTCCCGTCTGTTCGTTTCGACATTTACCGACACCGTCATATCCTGACGCAGAAAATTAGGCACCGGATCGACGGCTAAGCGAACCTCTACCGTACCACGCTGCGGGTCAATGCTTGGCGCTATAAAATTGATCCGGGCCGGAAAAGCTTGATCCGGATAGGCATCGGAAATGACCGTTGCCTTTTGCTGTAAAGCAAGTTGCGGTAAATTTCGCTCATCTAAAGGCACCCGAATTTCTGTATTGCCCTTCAATGCGATGCTAAATAAAGTCTGACCCGGTTGGATCAGATCACCCGGTTCCACATCCAGAGTGAGTACCGTACCGGTGACTGTAGAGCGAATTTTAGTTTTGGCCAGTTGAGCCTGGGCTGCAGCAAGTTGCTCACGAAGCTTGGCTTCCTCGACTTGACCCGGTGCCAATGCTGCTGTTTTTAGACGTACTGTTTCAAAATTATTGCGGGCGACTCTTTCCGCTTCCACGGCCTGTTCTATTTCTTCTGCTGAGAGTATGCCAGCTTCTAGATTACGTCTGCGTGCTGCTTCCCGACTGGCCTGTTCCAGCTGGGCTTTGGCAGTGGCCAGTTCTGCTACTGCCTGTGGACGCCGGCTGGTTGCGAGTTCGGTCAGAGCCACTTCGGCTTGTCGTACCTGTGTAAGCAGTTCATCCGATTTTAGGACGAGCAGTAAATCACCCGGCACCACCTGATCACCTTCCTGCACAAACCGCTCAAGAACGACACCGGTAATTTCACTGCCCACCTGAGCACGTGATACGGTCGCTACACGGCCAGTCGCTACCACATTTTGCACCAGAGGCCTGTATGTCAGGGTATATCCTGGTAACACAGGTCCCTGCCACCATCGAAATAGAGCATAGCTTGCTGCAAGTATGAGCAGCAGGATGATAATCACAAATTTATAGCGAACAACGCGCAATGAATCTCTCCAGTTCAGCTTAAGAGCTTGGTACATCTAACAGCAAGTACTGTTGCTCTGTAGCAATTGTATGCTTCAACTTGTTATTGACAATAAGATTTTTTGAAAAGTCTCATGAAATTAAACCATTACACTCTGGTGGTGATCGGCCTGTTGTGAATTGGCTAGGATTCAAATGAGTCATATAAAGATAAACGAAAAATAACCCCGCTTACACCTATTTCCGTATTTTTACTACTTTAAAATTCATAAGCCAGTTTAACTTAAACGGAAGGATCGCCAAAATTCCAGATATCTCTATTGATCTTTTGATAGACCTTATCGTGGCTATGCACTAATTTTCACTGTGCGAAATTCAGTAATAGAAAATGAGGATCTGTTGATAATTCGTCTATATTTGCGAGTGCAAGTATTTTTTAGAGGATGTGAGGCAAGAAATACTAAATTTAGTCATTCTAAACGAGTGGTTCACAATGAGGTAATAGCAAAAAAGATCTAATCCCTGGCTGTGCTTTGTTCTGGCTCAGGTTTTGATTCTCAAATGATCACAATATACATATAAAAATAGACCCTTTACTATGTAGTGCATAATAAAAGGTCTTTATTTAGGGGACTATTAGAAGTTATAGATTGCAACTGCATTTAAGCGGTTGTCTTCACCTGTCTTGCTAGCAAAAGTTTCACGTTCACCATAGACATATTCAAGACCAAAACTCAAAGGCTTGGTTGGGCTATAAAAAACATTTGCCCAGGCTTGCCAGAGGTTTTTATTGGCTGTAGCTGCACTTCCAGGAGCATCCAGATAATTTTGATCTTTATCAAAAGTCATATAACCGTAGCCCAAAGTGCCATGTAATTTGTCACTAAATTTTTGGGTAACACCTAGCATAATAGAATCAAATTCGTTTTGTACAAGACTACCATCTGCTTCTACAACAACACCTTTATTGGCAAATGATACGAAGCTGCTATCGCCTTTAACATGGTAATAATCTGCTTTTAAGGTGGTACCAGGTACAACATCATACTTTGCACCTACACCTACCCCCCATGCCATTTCTTCTTCAGAATTGATACGCTTTTCATGGCCCATGGCACGTACGCTGACATTCAAGTTATCTGCAAATTGGTGATTTAAACGTGCGGTAAACGCCGGTAAACGCTGAGTGATCACCTTATCAGTAACCAATTTATCTTTTGGATCTTCAGCAGCTAACACCAAATTGGTTTGTGGATTAAATTTGGCGGTATAACGCACTTGTGGTGTACGTTTCACAGCACCACCAACGTATGCATTTGCATCAATGGTTTCTGGCATATAATCCGGTACTGCAAAGTTTGACCAGGTTTGCCCCAGCAGCCAGTTACCATAATTTACATAGGCATGACGGATACGCAGATTATCGAAGTTGGCTCCACCCAAAAAGTCGACTTCAATTTTACCCTTAACCTCTTGCTCAGCAGCCTGAGTTTTAAAATCAAGGCCTAAACGCGTTGCAGATAAAGTCGAGCTTAAACGGTCGCTATTTCCGGCAGTACCTTCCAGTGCCACGTTATTGATCTGGTTATATGGCCAATCGATAGGACCGCCATCAACCTTATAAGAGGCATCTAAACGCACGTTACCATATAAATTAAACTCGGCACCTTTGGCAGTTTTTAATACAGGGTTCGCTGGCACAGTTGCTGCAGTACGTTGTACGTTAGCAATTGCTGTTGCAGTTTGTGCATTCTGTACTTTTTGCTGCTCCACCAAACTGCGTAAAGCCTGAACTTCCTGTCTGAGCTGTTCAATTTCATTTTGCTGCTGGGTTTGTGCTTGCGCTGCAACACTCATACCCCCCATGCTTAATGCAATCATGCTCATCATGAGCGTACGCTGCATATTTGGTCGAACCGTTGTTACTTGTAAATCAGTTGTTTGGGTTAATGTTTTCGCGTTCATCCTAAACTCGCTTGTTATTGTGCCGTCAAATTCTAGCAACAGATCACCATCGCTTACGATGGCGATCTATATCATTGATGACAGTAGATTAATGGAAAGGTAAAGAAATTATTGGGTTGATTCTTGTGCAACTAGATTGCTGTTTGCACTAGACTCTGTAAGAGCTTTAGCTTCTACAGAAGCTTTTAAATTCACCATTAAGATTGCTAACGCCGCAATTACACCTGGAATCGCAATAGCAAAGAAATTCATTTGGTGGGGTAAGTTCATGGTTAATAACGCACCTGTTAATACTGGTCCAACAATTGCGCCAATACGACCAATGCCTGATGCCCAACCCATGCCGGTAGAACGTACAGTTGATGGGTAGTACTGTGCTACGAAGGTGTATAACAAGATTTGTGAACCAATAGTTGCTGCACCTGCTACTGAAATTAAGGTATACAACACGATTTGTGGGCTGTTAAAACCAAGTAAAATTAACGCTGCTGCACCGCATACAAACATAATCACGAGTACTTTTTTGATATGGAAGCGGTCAGCCAATGCACCACCGCCAATCGCGCCAATCATGCCGCCAATGTTCAGGGCAAACAGGAAGATCATACTTGCGCCCAGTGAATAACCTGCCTGAATCATTAATTTTGGTAACCAGCTGCCTAAAGCATATACCATCAACAGGCACATGAAGAAAGCCAGCCAGAACATGAAGGTACTAAAGCTACGGCCTTGCTGGAACAATGCTTTGAGTGGCGCTTCATCACCTTTTTTCACCTCATTCAGGACAAATTCAGTTTGAGCTGTAATCTGCTGTTCTGGTGACAATTTTTGGATAATGACGTGGGCCTTTTCTGTTTCTTTTTTAACAGTCAGGTACATCAGCGATTCTGGCAGGAATTTCCAGATAACCGGCAAAAGTAATAATGGAGTACCGGCAAGAAGGAACATGATTTTCCAGCCAAACTGTGGAACCAACCATGCGCCCAATAATGCAGATGACATTCCACCAATCGCATAACCACTAAACATCAGGGCAACCAGCGTGCTGCGGATACGTTTTGGTGCATATTCGGTCATGAGGGCAACCACGTTTGGCATTACGCCACCAATTCCCAAACCGGCTAAGAAGCGAAGAATACCGAACTCAGTAGGGTTACTGGCAAAAGAACCTAAAAAGGTAAAACCACTGAAAAGTGCAACACAGATCATGATGGTTTTTTTACGGCCAATCTTGTCAGAGAGAGTACCAAAGCTCATGGCACCGAACATCATGCCAAATAATGCAGTACTGGCCAGCAAACCTGCCTGTACGGTACTGAGTGCCCATTCCTGCATCAGGAGTGGTAAAGCTACCCCATAAATTACCAGGTCATAACCGTCAAAGATAATGATCAACAGACACCAAAGCAACACACCCCAGTGAAATGGCGTAAATTTTGCCTCATCGATCAGCGTATTAATATTCACTTTATTTGTAGACATCTCCACCTCCTAATTGTGAAGTTCAGTTTCTGGTGCTCACAATGCAGAAGATGCGAAAAAATGTCCAAAACTGAATAGGCATGTTTCTATACCTATAAAGTCTGGTTTAGGTCAAAATCCTGTATTTACTATGCTTTAGATATATTAAAGACCATGAGACCCATCACCTTTTTATATCAAAATATTTTATTGAGTCTCATTATTTGGAGAAATTTTCTATATTTAAGGTTTTTAGGGTAGCTTTTTACTGTGCCTGATCAGAAAACGGCACGATCATATTGCACCGCTTCCAGGTCATAAACCTGATATACCGCATCAAACAGGAACTGTATGTATTCACTTTCATCCATATTACGAATCGCCATAAAGACAGGACTCACCGCAAAACTGTCTAATATAGGAATAAAGTTTAAATGCGCCAATTTAATGTTTTTGGCACTTTCCGGCACCAGGCAAATTCCCTCTCCTGCTGCAACAAAACCGAGTGCAAGCTGCAGTTCACGTACTTCACGAACATTTTTAGGTTCCAGGCCATACTCGGAAAATATACCACGGACCTGACTGGCAAAATTGGCCTTGCCAGTATTGGGATACAAGAATAACTGGTGATCTACCAGTTCCGACAGGTTCACACCAGAACGCTGTCCTAAAGGATGGCTGGCATGCACTGCCGCCACAAGAGGCTCTTCACGAAGTAGTACACGTTTAATCGCAGGGTCAGAAATTCTTAAACGGCCAAAGCCGACATCAATCTTTCCTTCTTTAAGCGCCTGAATCTGCTCATAGGTATTCATTTCCATCATTTCAATCTTGAGATAAGGATGCTGCTGTTTAAAAAGAAACATGATGCGCGATAGCAAACCGAACAATAAAGAACCGACAAAACCAATGGTAATGGTCCGATCGGCAATCCCGATACGTTTCGTCATCGATTTTATTTCTTCAGCATTAGACAAAAGTTTAACCGCATGCTGATAAAAAAATTGTCCTGCTTCTGTAGTCTTAAGTGGGCGACTACCCCGCTCAAACAGCTGAATATCTAGCTCTTGCTCTAAATTTTGGATCTGTCGGCTTAAAGGAGGTTGAGCAATAAAGAGTTTTTCAGCCGCTTTGGTAAAACTTTGCTCTTCAACCACTGCAACGAAGTAACGTAAATGTCTAAGTTCCATAGTTAAGAATACCTTTAAAGTATAAAAAAATGCAAAATTGATCTTCGACCAATTAAAACTATTCCTTTAAGGTATATCACAAGACAGGCATAAAGCAAGATCGAGAATTTTAAAGATGTATAAGTCTATAGAAACGTTGCTGGTGGAAATTCCAACCATCCGTCCCCACAAGATGGCTGTCGCAACCATGCAAACCCAGACACTGGTGTTGGTTAAAATTACCACAGAAGATGGTTATGTAGGCTGGGGCGAAGCAACCACTATTGGTGGATTAGGCTATGGTGAAGAAAGCCCGGAAAGTGTCAAAGTTAATATTGATACTTATTTCGCACCGCTTTTAAAAACATTATCCGGTTTAAATGTTGCACAAACATTACAGGTAATCAAAAAAAATATTAATGGCAACCGTTTTGCCAAATGTGCCATTCAGACTGCCCTGCTGGACATTAAGGCGCAACGTCTTAACCTGCCACTCAGCGAAGTTTTAGGTGGACGTTTACGTAACAGTATTCCGGTACTTTGGGTATTGGCTTCAGGTAATACCAAGAAAGATATTGCTGAAGCGCAGAAAATGATTGAGGCAAAACGCCACAATGTGTTCAAACTGAAAATTGGTTCACGCCCGGTTGAAGAAGATGTTGAACATGTACTGGCGATCAAGAAAGCCTTGGGCAAAGACATTTCGATTCGTGTCGATGTAAACCGTGCCTGGTCTGAGCTTGAAGCGATCAAGGGTATTCAGTTGTTACAAGATGGTGGTGTTGATCTGATCGAACAGCCATGTGCAATTGACAATCTGGATGCAATGCGACGCCTGACTCGCCGTTTTGATGTGGCCATCATGGCGGATGAATCCTTGATGGGTCCTCACTCGGCTTATCAAATTGCACGTAACAATGGTGCATCAGTTTTTGCAGTAAAAGTAGCCCAATCAGGCGGTTTGGTTGAAGGTTGTGAGGTTGGAAAAGTCGCTAAACTGGCAGGTATCGACCTGTACGGCGGCACCATGCTGGAAGGCCCGGTGGGTACGATTGCCTCTGCTCATGTCTTCTCTACCTTTGAAAATCTGGCGTATGGAACCGAACTGTTTGGTCCATTGCTGCTTACCGAAAATATTTTGAAAACCCCGCTCAACTATCAGAACTTTGAACTTGAGATTCCGAACGGTCCAGGTCTGGGTATTGAGCTGGATGAAAACAAGATTGACAACTTGCGTCGTCAGTAATCAGGAGAAACCCATGCTTTTCCATGTACGTATGGATGTAAATATTCCACGTGATATGCCCGTTGAACAGGCGAATGAAATTAAAGCCGTTGAAAAGGCTTATTCACAGGAATTGCAGCGTCAAGGCAAATGGCGTCATATCTGGCGCATTACTGGCCAATACTCAAACATCAGTATTTTTGATGTTGAGAGCAATGAAGAACTGCATAACATTTTACAGGGTCTTCCACTCTACCCTTACATGAACATTGAAGTGATGGCATTAAACCGTCACCCCTCATCTGTTCGTGAAGATGACACCTGATTTAACCCTGAAAACTGGAATAAACCTTTGTTCCAGTTTCACAAAAAAACATATTTAACATACCAAGTAGCAAACAAGGAAAGTGGCAGCCATCTATCTCTTTAAGCAGAGATATTCGCCACCAAAGCACCCATCCAAGGAGTAATAAAATGGATCGTCAAACCATTGAAAATGTAGTTAAAGCTTGTAACGTAGACACTTCTGAAGGTCCAGTAGATGCCCGTTTACAACAAGTTGTTGTGCGTCTGGTTACAGACTTTTACCAAGCCATTGAAGATCTTGATCTGAGCCAGTCTGAAGTTTGGAAAGGTGTAGAAGCGCTGATCGACATGGCAAAAGCTGATGAATTTGCACTGTTAGGTTCAGCAATCGGCCTGGAACACTTCCTGGACTTGCGTGCTGATGAAGCTGATGCAAAAGCAGGTTTAACGGGTGGTACACCACGTACAATCGAAGGCCCTCTATATGTTGCTGGTGCACCTGAATCAACAGGTTTCGCTCGCATGGACGATGGTACTGAAGAAGGTAAAATCCCGACACTTATCATCGAAGGTAAAGTAACTGACACTGATGGTGAAGTTCTTTCTGGTGCTAAAGTAGAAATGTGGCATGCCAACAGCAACGGTAACTACACTGCGCAAACCACTATGCCTGTAGGTTACGGTTTGAACCCTGAAGGTCCGTTGCAACACATGTTGAACAAGCTTTCTCGTCACGGTCAGCGTCCTGCACACGTGCACTACTTTATCTCTGCACCAGGTCACCGCAAGTTGACAACTCAGTTCAACATCGAAGGCGACAAATACCTTTGGGATGACTTCGCATTCGGTACTCGTGAAGGTCTGGTAGCAACTGCGGTTGACGTTACTGACGAAGCTGAAATTGCGCGTCGTGGCTTGAAAGGTCCTTTCAAACACATCCAGTTCGACGTTGTACTTCAAAAAGACAAAGAAGGTGCTCCTTCTACTGAAGTTGAACGTCGTCGCGCAAGCGCTTAATTAGCAAATAAGGAACTGCAACGCTTCATTCCCAAAGAAGGGCAATGAAGCGCTGTGGTGACTTCCCTAAAATTTGGAAAGTCGGAGAACGGACATGCCACGTATTCCTGTAATCAATACCAGCCATCTAGATCGTATCGATGAATTACTTGTTGAAAATTATGAAACAGGTGAATTCAAACTCCATCGTTCAGTATTTACTGATGAAGCCTTATTTGACTTAGAGATGAAATATATCTTTGAAGGCAATTGGGTTTACTTGGCACATGAAAGCCAAATTCCGAATATCAACGATTACTACACCACGAACATTGGCCGTCAGCCAATCATCATTGCACGTAACCGTAACGGTGAATTAAACGCAATGATCAACGCGTGTTCACACCGTGGTGCAGAGCTTTGCCGTTACAAACGCGGTAACAAAGCAACTTATACCTGCCCTTTCCACGGCTGGACATTCAACAACTCTGGTAAGTTGTTAAAAGTTAAAGATCCTTCTGATGCCGGTTATTCTGACTGCTTCAACAAAGAAGGTTCACACGACCTGAAAAAAGTTGCACGTTTTGAAAACTACAAAGGCTTCCTGTTCGGTAGCTTGAACCCGGACGTTCCTTCTCTTGAAGAATACCTTGGTGAAGCAACCAAAATCATCGACATGATCGTAGGTCAGTCTGAAGAAGGTCTGGAAGTTCTTCGTGGTGCGTCTACCTACACGTATGAAGGCAACTGGAAACTGACTGCTGAAAATGGTGCCGATGGTTACCACGTTTCTGCTGTTCACTGGAACTATGCTGCGACAACTCAGCAACGCAAAGAAAAACAAGGCGGCGACAACATCCGTGCGATGAGTGCTGGTTCTTGGGGTAAACAAGGCGGTGGTTCTTACGGTTTTGAAAACGGCCACATGCTCCTTTGGACGCAATGGGCAAACCCGGAAGACCGTCCAAACTTCCCGAAAAAAGACGAATACACCGAGAAATACGGTGCAGCTATGGCGAAATGGATGATCGAGCGTTCTCGTAACCTGTGTATCTATCCAAACGTTTACTTCATGGATCAGTTCGGTTCACAAATCCGTGTACTGCGCCCGATCTCTGTCGATAAGACTGAAGTAACCATTTACTGTATCGCGCCTAAAGGTGAAGCACCTGAAGCACGTGCACGTCGTATCCGTCAATACGAAGACTTCTTCAACGCGTCTGGTATGGCAACTCCGGATGACCTAGAAGAATTCCGCGCATGTCAAGCAGGCTACCAAGGTATCGCGCTTGAATGGAATGATATGAGCCGCGGTTCTAAACACTGGATCCAAGGTCCGGATGATGCTGCCAATGAAATCGGTTTAAAACCAAAACTTTCTGGCGTTAAAACTGAAGACGAAGGTCTATACCTGGCTCAACACGAGTTCTGGTTGAAACTGATGAAAAAAGCAATTGCTGCTGAAAAAGAGATTGCTGCTGCAGGAGAACAAGCATGAGCGCGATTACTTTAGAAAATATTGCTCAATTCCTTTACCGCGAAGCGCGCTTCCTGGACGACGAGCAATGGGATAACTGGTTAGAGTGCTACGCTCCGAATGCACAGTTCTGGATGCCAGCCTGGGACGACAATGACACCTTGACTGAAGATCCACAGTCTGAGATCTCCCTGATTTTCTATCCGGACCGTCAAGGTTTGGAAGACCGTGTATTCCGCATTAAGACTGAACGTTCTTCAGCAACCATGCCGGATACCCGTACCAGCCACAACATCAGCAACATTGAAACTGTGGAACAAAACGGTGACCAGGTGACTGTACGTTTTAACTGGAATACTTTGAGTTTCCGTTACAAGAAAAACTACAGCTACTTCGGTATGTCGCGTTATGTGATCGATTTCTCTGGCGAACAGCCAAAAATCCTGAACAAGTACGTGGTACTGAAAAACGACTATATCAACCAAGTTATTGATGTTTACCACATCTAAGCTGATTAGATTTAAAAACCGGCCTTGGCCCAATGGAATGTTGGCCCGGGCCACCTGATGTTTTAACTCATTTGTAGGATACTTGCCATGTCAAACCATAATGTTGCACTTCAATTTGAAGATGGCGTAACGCGTTTTATTACTGTTGTTGACGGTGAAACTCTTTCTGACGCAGCATATCGCCAAAAGATCAATATTCCGCTAGATTGCCGTGATGGTGCATGTGGTACGTGTCGTGCATTTTGTGAATCAGGCACTTATGATATGCCGGAAGAAACTTATATCGAAGATGCTTTAACACCTGAAGAAGCGGCTGAAGGCTATGTACTGGCTTGCCAGTGCCACCCGACTTCTGATGCTGTATTCCAGATTCAGGCAACTTCTGATGTTTGTAAAACTCAAATTCATACTTATCAAGGTACTCTAACTTCTGTTGAGAACCTGTCTGAATCAACGATTACTTTTGAAATCGAACTTGACGCTGCTGAGCCAGAAATTAATTTCCTGGCAGGCCAATATGTCAATGTCGGTATTCCTGGTACATCTGAAACCCGCTCTTACTCTTTCAGCTCTAAACCGGGTGACCGTAAAACCGGTTTCGTTGTTCGTAATGTCCCGAATGGCAAAATGAGCAGCTTCCTGAGCCAAACGGCTAAAGTGGGCGACAAGATGAATTTTACCGGTCCTTTCGGTAGCTTCTACTTACGTAATGTTGCACGCCCTGTCGTGATGCTGGCAGGCGGTACAGGTATTGCACCATTCTTGTCCATGTTATCCGTTCTGGAAGAAAAAGGTTCAGAACAGCCTGTACGTCTGGTATTTGGTGTAACCAACGACTTTGACCTGGTTGCATTAGAGCGCCTTAATGAACTTCAGGCGAAATTACCATGGTTCGAATACCGTACCGTTGTGGCAAACCCGGAATCTGCACATGAGCGTAAAGGGTATGTCACAGGCCATATCGATAATGAATGGCTAAATGGTGGTGACGTGGACATCTACTTATGTGGTCCAGTACTTATGGTTGAAGCAGTGCGTGGCTGGTTAGAAGCTGAAGGTGTTAAACCAGCAAACTTCCTGTTCGAAAAATTCTCTGCAAACTAAGTTGGAGAATCAAATGAATCGCGCAAAAAGATTTGAAAACAAAGTTGTGATCGTAACCGGTGCCGCTCAAGGCATCGGTCGCGGTGTAGCGCTACAAGTGGCCAGCGAAGGTGCTCAAGTTGTTCTAGCAGATATATCTAATTATGTCGAAGAGACATTAGCGGAAATTGAAGCACAAGAAGGTGATGCAATTATCGTCAAGGCTAACCTGGAAACCTTTGCAGGTGCAGAATCTGTGGTTGCCCAAGCAATTGAGACCTATGGCCGTGTTGATGTGCTCATCAACAACGTGGGTGGTGCCATCTGGATGAAACCCTTTGAAGAATTTTCTGAAGAAGAAATTATCAAGGAAGTGAATCGTTCACTGTTCCCAACCATGTGGTGCTGCCGTGCAGTATTGCCTGAAATGATCAAGAATCGGCAAGGTACTATTGTCAACGTATCTTCAATTGCAACACGTGGTATTAACCGTGTGCCTTATTCAGCTTCAAAAGGTGGTGTGAATGGTTTAACCGCTTCCCTCGCCTTTGAACATGCCAAAGATGGTATTCGTGTCAATGCAGTGGCGACAGGTGGAACAGAAGCCCCACCACGTAAAGTACCGCGTAATGCCAATCCACTGACTGAATCTGAAAAAGACTGGATGCAGCAAGTGGTTGATCAAACCATTGACCGTACCTTTCTTGGACGCTATGGCACGATTCAGGAACAAGTCAATGCCATCACTTTCCTGGCATCTGACGAATCTTCTTATATGACAGGAACAGTGGTTCCTGTTGGTGGTGGTGATCAGGGCTAACCCTGATCATAGGCGTGGTACAGGATCATTGATTTATCAGCATGGAGGCAGTAGCAATGACGACCCTGTTTAAAAGCTTAAAAGATGACTGGTCTGTGTCAGCAACGGTTGCAGGATTTCTAGCCGTGCTGATTTCCTATTCCGGGCCGTTGATTATCTTTTTCCAGGCAGCACAAAAAGCCAATGTTGACCCCAGCATGATGATTTCATGGATCTGGGGCATCTCCATTGGTGCAGCAGTTGCTGGGATTTTTTTATCAATCAAGTACAAAGTCCCGGTTATCACCGCCTGGTCAGCGCCCGGCACGGCACTGCTGGTCACGCTATTCCCCAATATTTCTTTAAATGAAGCGGTCGCTGCCTATATCACGGCCGCTTTGGTGATTCTTTTTATTGGTTTGACAGGCTATTTCGACAAGCTGTTGAAGTGGATTCCCCAATCCATTGCAGCGGGCATGATGGCCGGGATTTTATTTCAATTTGGCTTGGGACTGTTCACTGCTACAAACAGCATGCCCCTGATTGTGTTTGGCATGCTACTGGTTTTTTTAGTATCCAAGCGCGTAAGTCCACGCTACAGCATGGTTTGGGTACTGCTTGCAGGAGTTTTACTCAGTTTAATCCTCGGCAAAATGAATCCAGTCACTGTCGATTTCAGTCTTGCCATTCCGCAGTGGATTAACCCTGAATGGTCAATTAATGGCATGCTGAATCTGGCGATTCCACTAATCTTGGTCAGTCTTAGCGGGCAGTTTTTGCCTGGTATGGCGATTATGAAACTCAGTGGTTATGACACACCTGCAAAACCGATTATAACTACCACCAGTATTGCATCGCTTGCTGTGGCTTGCGTGGGTGGCATCACCATTGTTTTGGCATCCATTACCGCTGCCTTGTGTATGGGTAAGGATGCACATGAACTTAAAGATAAGCGCTATATCGCAGGAATCGCCAATGGTGTGTTTTACATTTTAGGCGGTTTATTTGCCGGCAGTATTGTCATGCTGTTCAGCCTGCTGCCGAAAGAACTGGTGGCAGCGCTTGCAGGCCTTGCCCTATTGGGTGCCATTGCCACCAATGTTTCAGTGGCCATGAAAGATGAAAGCGAACGTGATGCAGCCTTAATCACTTTTTTAGCTACGGCATCCGGTATGCATTTCCTCGGATTGAGTTCGGTGTTTTGGGGCATTTGTATCGGTCTCGTCGCCCATCTTTTATTAAGCAAACCCAAAACAGGTCCGACAGTGTCAAACACTGTTTCCCTCTCCCAAACTGAAACTAAATAATTTTAGCGTTAGGAACGATTATGATCGATAAAAGCGTGGCTTCATTAACGGAAGTCCTCTCTCAAATTAAAGATGGTTCGACCATCATGATTGGCGGTTTTGGTACAGCGGGTCAGCCAGCAGAGCTGATTGATGGCCTGATTGAGCTTGGCATCAAGGATCTGGTTATTGTGAATAATAATGCTGGTAATGGCGATTACGGCCTGGCCAAACTTTTAAAGACGGGTGCTGTGCGCAAGATCATCTGTTCTTTCCCGCGTCAGTCTGACTCTTGGGTGTTTGACGAACTTTACCGTGCCGGAAAAATCGAACTGGAACTGGTGCCTCAAGGTAACCTAGCTTGCCGTATTCAGGCTGCTGGTATGGGCTTAGGCCCAATTTATACACCTACAGGTTTTGGTACTTTGCTGGCTGAAGGCAAACCAACCATGAACTATGAAGGCAAAGATTACGTGCTGGAAAACCCGATCAAGGCAGATTTCGCTTTGATTAAAGCGCATAAAGGCGACCGTTGGGGCAACCTGGTGTACCGTAAATCTGCGCGTAACTTCGGTCCGATTATGGCGATGGCAGCAGACGTGACCATTGCCCAGGTGTCAGAAGTGGTTGAACTGGGTGTACTGGATCCTGAACATATCATCACCCCGGGAATTTTTGTTCAACACGTTGTTCAAGTTAAACCTGCACAATAATCGGTATCGGAGAGAAACAATGAGCTATAGCAAACTGACCCGTGACCAGATCGCTGAACGTGTGGCACAAGACATTCCTGATGGCGCCTATGTCAACCTCGGCATTGGCTTACCAACCAAAATTTCCAGCTACCTGCCTTCAGACAAAGACGTATTCTTGCACTCTGAAAATGGCCTGTTGGCTTTCGGTCCTCCTCCTGCTGAAGAAGACCGTGATCCTGAGCTGATTAATGCCGGTAAAGAATTTGTGACTTTACTTGAAGGTGGTGCCTTCTTCCATCACGGTGATTCATTCGTCATGATGCGTGGTGGTCACCTGGACATCGCCGTACTTGGTGCTTTCCAGGTGGCTGAAAATGGTGACTTGGCCAACTGGCATACCGGTGCACCGGATGCGATTCCTGCGGTGGGCGGTGCAATGGACTTAGCCGTTGGTGCGAAAAAAGTCTTTATTACCACCGATCATGTGACTAAAAAAGGCGAGCCAAAAATCGTCGCTGAGTTGGCTTACCCTGCGACTGGCCTGAAATGTGTCGACCGGATATATACCGACCTGTGTGTGATTGATGTCACTCCTGAAGGCATGAAAGTAATTGAAAAAGTTGAAGGTCTGTCATTTGAAGAATTACAGTCGATGACCGGTGCCAAACTGATTGATGCAACTCAATCAAATTAAGGGGAAGTCCCTCCTTTCTTGCACTTAGTTTTTAAAGCAGTGCTTTAAAACATGTTCAGGAGGGATGTAGGGAGGATTTGAGGAATAAAACTACTTCATTAAATCCCTCCCTTGCGAAGCAATGCTTCTCACCCTTTAAAAAGGGAGAAGTTTTCTTCTTTTAAATATGTGAGAAATACACAATGAAAAATGCCTATATCGTAGATGCCATCCGCACCCCATTTGGCCGTTATGCCGGTGGCCTTGCTCCTGTTCGTACCGATGACTTGGGTGCACTTCCAATCAAGGCATTGATGCAACGTAACCCATCGGTGAACTGGGAACAGGTTGATGACGTGATTTACGGCTGTGCCAACCAGGCCGGTGAAGATAACCGTAACGTGGGGCGTATGTCTGCACTTTTAGCCGGTTTACCCTACCAAGTACCAGCAACGACAATTAACCGTCTTTGCGGTTCATCACTGGATGCTATTGCCATTGCAGCACGTGCCATTAAAGCCGGTGAAGCTGAACTGATTATTGCTGGCGGTGTCGAGTCAATGAGCCGTGCGCCATTTGTGATGGGTAAATCTGAATCTGCCTATGGTCGTAGTCAAAAAATTGAAGACACTACCATGGGCTGGCGTTTCATTAACCCGAAACTGAAAGAAATGTACGGCGTGGAAACCATGCCGCAAACCGCTGAAAACCTGGCGGAACAGTTCAACATCAACCGTGCAGATCAGGACCAGTTTGCTTTAACCAGCCAGCAACGTACAGCGGCAGCACAAGCACGTGGTTTCTTTGCCAAAGAAATTATTCCTGTGGTGATTCCACAACGTAAAGGCGATGCTGTTGTAGTGGATAAAGACGAACATCCACGTGCAACAACACCAGAAGCTTTGGCAAAACTGAAGCCAGTCGTAAAAGCAGAGGGTACCGTAACTGCAGGTAACGCATCCGGTATTAATGATGGTGCGGCTGCCCTATTAATTGCATCTGACGAAGCAGTTGCTCAACACGGTTTAAAACCACGTGCCAAAATTATTGGCTCAACTGTTGTCGGTGTTGAACCACGCATCATGGGCTTTGGTCCTGCACCTGCCATCAAGAAACTGTTGGCACAAACAGGTTTGACCATTGAACAGATGGACGTGATTGAACTGAACGAAGCCTTTGCAGCACAAGCTTTAGCCTGTACTCGTGACTTAGGCATTGAAGATGGTTCAGAGAAAGTCAATCCAAATGGTGGTGCAATTGCTTTAGGTCATCCACTTGGTGCATCTGGCGCGCGTCTTGTGATGACTGCACTGAACCAGCTTGAACAGACTGGCGGTAAATACGGTCTGTGTTCAATGTGTATTGGTGTAGGTCAAGGCATCGCTTTGATTATTGAACGCGTTTAATCCTCATCCAAACTCCCCCTTTCATAAAGGGGGATTTAGGGGGATTTATAAGATTAAGGATTCTAAAAAAATGCCAACTTTTACATCGAATGATGCCCAGATCAATTACCAAACCTTTGGTGATGCATCTAAGCCAGCCTTGATTTTTTCTAATTCACTCGGCACCAATTATGGGATGTGGCAAAAACAATTTAATCACTTCAAACAGGATTATTTTGTGATTTGCTATGATACCCGTGGTCATGGGGCTTCATCTGCGCCACAAGGTCCATATAGCCTTGATCAACTGGGTCAAGATGTTATCAACCTACTTGATCATTTAAAAATTGAAAAAGCTGCATTCTGTGGTATTTCAATGGGTGGTTTAACCGGTCAATGGTTAGCAATTAATAAACCCGAACATTTTAGCCACGTGATTGTCTGCAATACGGCAGCCAAAATTGGTCAGGAACAGGCTTGGAATGAGCGTGCCACTTTGGTACGTCAGCAAGGTCTTCAACCAATTGCGTCTACCGCAGCATCACGCTGGTTTACCGAACCCTTTATCCAAAGCAACCCAACAGTAGTTGAAAATCTTCAAAACGACTTGGAAGCTGGCAGCAGCGAAGGTTATGCAAGCTGTTGTGAAGCTTTGGCTAAAGCGGATTTACGTGAACAGTTAAATAGCATTTCCGTACCTGTACTGATTGTGGCTGGTCAGCAAGATCCGGTGACGACTGTTGCAGATGGTCAGTTCATGCAAGAACGTATTGCCCATAGTCAGCTGTTTGAAATCAATGCCTCGCATATTTCCAATGTAGAGCAACCTGAAGCCTTTAATCAGGCGGTGCAAAAATTTATTGCAGCTTAAAAAAGCATAGAGCAAGAGTAAAAAAGCCACTTTTTGAAGTGGCTTTTTTATCTTTTCCATCTTTTTTCTCGTATCAGGCCCAGATCACTAAGATTGCCGCAATCACCACTAAGACCAATCCCCAATGCTCCGCACGGGCCAGTTTTTCTTTAAAGAAATAAGCGGAAATCAGCATACTAAACAGAATCTCGATTTGGCCTAAGGTTTTGACCACCGGTACACTCATCATGCTCATGGCAGTGAACCAGCCGAGCGATGCCATAAAACTGCACACACTCACCTTAAAGGTTAGACCCAAACGTTGCCACATGGCAATTAAAGTACGGCGGCTAAATAGCCCCAGATAAAGCAGCATACTGATACACTGGAAACTGATCACCAGCAGTAATACCCATGCTGCACGGTGTAAATTTGGTAAATTTGTGAGCTCTAAACTGGCTTCTCGTACCAGTAGTGAAGTAATGGCAAAACTTAAACCGCTTCCGATGCCAATAGCCAGTGTTTTGGCTGAGAACCCGGACATCTGCTGGCCTTTACTCAGCAAAAATACCGCATAACCACCCAGTGCCACCCCAATCCAAGCCAGAAAGGACAAATGGTCAGCCAGAAAAGTTACGCCAATAATCGCGGCCAGTATCGCTTCACTTTTAGCCAGCCCTACCCCAATCGCGTAATTTTTTTGCTTAAACAGCTGTACCATCAATGCAGTGGCTAAAATCTGGCTGGAAGCTGCAATCACAATGTAGACCCAGAACTTTGGCGTGAAGTGGACGATACTTTCAACCGGCTTGAAATAATACAGACTACTGAGGTAAAGAGCAGCAAATGGCAATCCAAAAATAAACCGAGCCAGCGTGACTCCCCAGACATCGACCGTGGTACTCAGCTGTTTTTGAAAGGCATTACGCCAGGCCTGCATAAATGCTGCCATTAAAGTGAAGAAAATCCAGCTCACTGCCATATGCCTAACGCCAGTAAAACAAAAGTGAACTCATTCTATGCTCTAGTCGAAGGCATGACTAATTAAAAATGGGATGGGCTTTAATAGAATAAAGTTTGGCTTGATACCCTAAACCATAAAAAAATATTAAGCACTTGCTATTTTTAGTTTCAAAAAAATAATCTTAAACAGCTTATCAGGCTTATAGTTAATGCTAATAATTTCAAATGCTTAATTACTTTTTACAGCATTTATAGGCTGCTAAAACTTTATTTGCAGCAAGTTTTACACTTTCAATTCGAAAACTTAATCCAGACTTGAAACATGAACTGAAACCATAAGGATGCATCTGTATTTAATGGATAAAAGTTAGTTATGATGATCTTAAATCAACCCACAGGATAAATATTTTGTTAGAGACCAGGAATACTACCAATGGTTCATCTACACCTCTCTATCCCATAAAAGTTAATTTTAAAAAAACATCAGGAAATAATTGAAGCGGTTTTCAAAATAAAAAACGGCTTATTCATTATGAACAAGCCGTTTTCTTGCTTATATTCGCATCAGAGCAAAACCTGAGTCCTCCTCAATAAGAGTTTACTTTGACAAAGTTTTGCCCCGTGCTGCATGCAGTTTTTTGTAGCTATCGATCAGACGTAAATGACGGTCCAAACCTTCAAGCTTCATGCTGGTTTCAGTTAAACCATAGAAGCGGATACTACCTTCCATCGAGCCGATCACCGCATCCATACGCTCATCACCAAACATACGGCGGAAATTAGCTTCGTAATCGTTCAGATCCATGTCATCGTCAAGTTCTACTTCCAGAACCACATTCATGCACTGATAGAACAAGCCACGCTCAACGGTATTGGTATTATATTGCAGGAAAGTTTCCACCAGCTCTTTGGCTTCTTCAAACTCTTGCAATGCAATATAAATCAATAGTTTTAATTCCAGAATGGTGAGCTGGCCCCATACCGTATTGTCGTCAAACTCGATACCAATCAAGGTACTAATTTCAGTGTAATCATCTACTTCAACATCTTCTAGACGTTCAACCAGAGCGACCAGCTGGTCTTCATCCAAACGGTGCAAGTTCAGGATATCTTCACGGAACAATAATGCCTTGTTGGTATTATCCCAAATTAAATCTTCAACCAGATAAATTTCCGAATAACCCGGTACTAAAATACGGCAAGCGGTTGCACCTAAATGCTCGTACACAGCCATGTATACTTCCTTGCCCATATCTTCGAGAATGCCGAACAACATTGCCGCTTCTTCAGCATTGGAGTTTTGACCTTGGTTGGTAAAGTCCCACTCTACAAACGCGTAGTCAGACTGGGCACTAAAGAAACGCCATGACACGACACCACTGGAATCAATAAAGTGCTCGACAAAGTTATTCGGCTCGGTTACCGCGTTACTGCTGAATGTCGGTTTAGGCAGATCATTCAGGCCTTCAAAACTGCGACCTTGGAGCAGTTCAGTCAAACTCCGTTCCAAAGCGACTTCAAAGTTCGGATGTGCACCAAAAGAGGCAAATACACCGCCCGTACGCGGGTTCATCAAGGTCACGCACATCACCGGATACTGGCCGCCTAAAGAAGCATCTTTAACCAGTACTGGAAAGCCTTGCTCTTCCAGCCCTTTGATCCCTTCAACAATTTTTGGATATTTTGCCAGTACATGTTCAGGCACATCCGGAAGTGCAAGCTCACCTTCTAAAATTTCGCGTTTAACGGCACGTTCAAAAATTTCAGATAAACACTGGACCTGGGCTTCGGCCAAGGTATTCCCCGCACTCATACCATTGGAAAGATACAGGTTTTCAATCAGGTTGGATGGGAAATAAACTGTTTCACCATCAGAATGACGCACAAATGGCAATGAACAGATACCACGCGCAGTATTGCCCGAGTTGGTATCATACAAATGTGTGCCGAGCAGTTCATCTTCAGGGTTATAAACTTCTAAAGTGTATTCATCCAGAATTTCTTTTGGCAATTCCCCATTTGGACCTGGCTGGAACCATTTTTCATCCGGGTAATGCACAAATTCAGCATTGGCAATATCTTGCCCCCAGAACTGGTCGTTATAAAAGAAGTTGCAGTTCAAGCGTTCAATGAATTCACCCAAGGCCGAAGCCAAAGCACTTTCTTTGGTCGAACCTTTACCGTTGGTAAAGCACATCGGCGATTGTGCATCACGAATATGTAAAGACCACACATTCGGTACAATGTTGCGCCATGATGCGATTTCAATCTTCATGCCCAGATTCGCCATAATGCCGGACATATTGGCGATGGTTTCTTCTAATGGCAGGTCTTTACCTGGAATATAAGTACTGCTTT
The DNA here is from genome assembly GCF_016599715.1 of Acinetobacter sp. CS-2. Taxonomy (NCBI): domain Bacteria; kingdom Pseudomonadati; phylum Pseudomonadota; class Gammaproteobacteria; order Moraxellales; family Moraxellaceae; genus Acinetobacter; species Acinetobacter sp. CS-2. The sequence goes on along the minus strand of NZ_CP067019.1, from coordinate 1,664,482 downwards.
CCGAAGTCAAGCTCGGCATCAGCAAAGCTTGAGCATCGGCATCAATACTTTCCACTTCTTCGATCACGAATTCCGGGCCAGTTTGAATCACTTTCTTTACCGTACAGCGATCAATGGAGCGCAAAATACCTTGGCGGTCTTTTTCAGAAATATCAGCCGGTAATTCAACCTGAATTTTAAAAATCTGCTTGTAACGGTTTTCCGGGTCGACAATATTGTTTTGCGACAAACGGATGTTATCGGTTGGAATGTCACGCGCTGCACAGTACACCTTTACAAAGTAAGCGGCACATAATGCTGATGATGCGAGAAAATAGTCGAAGGGACCTGGCGCTGAACCGTCACCTTTATAGCGGATGGGTTGATCGGCGATTACCGTGAAATCATCGAACTTGGCTTCTTGTCGAAGGTTGTCAAGATAATTGACCTTAATTTCCATGCGGGCACCTAAATATTCTTATGTGTCAGTGCAACACATAAAAATCAGAAAATAAAATATAAGCCGAATTACAGATAAGAAACTGACTTAAAAAATAATGTGACTAGCGTCATTCGTATAACAAAGCAAACAACTGACCCTAGAAATAATGGACGGTATTATAGAGGGATTTTGCCTGATTGATAACTTTTGTCTACTGTTCTCGCCTATTGATGAGAAATGCTTAAAACAGGACAACTTAGATCTGGCACTATCAAGACAATATTTCCAGACACTTTACTAAATATGTAGGTCTTACTCAGGTATAAGTCACGACTAGACATCATGTGGAGCTTCATCATGAATTGTGAAATAAAGTAAATTTCAATCAAATTATGTAGAAAAATAAAATAAAAATTACATCCAATTAAAGGGTTCCACACATAAGCTCATAAAAATTTCCACAATAGATACTAAATCTTTCAATAAGATTTTAGCTACAAACTGCAAACCTGCATTTTGTGCCTGTTGAAGTCGGAACTCGAACTACGACTTCAAGCATTTCTACAAAAAAGGTTTACTCAAATCAGTTGAGGTCAAATGATGATAAAAACAACGCTAAGCATAATCGGACTGTCGCTCGTTTCCACACTGGCTCTGGCTGCCGACCCCTTACATGGAAGCAAATGGAAAACGATTGATGATGTGACCAAGAAACCCTTATCTGTGGTTCAATTTACTGAAACATCGAAGGGTGTGCTTTCAGCAAAGATTGTAGATGTATTGGAAGGCACTGAAGGAGAAAAATGTACCAAGTGTAAGGGTAAATTTTATAATAAACCGCTTCAAGGCGTACAGATCGTATCTGGACTGAAAAAGGCCGGGAACAATAGCTATGATGGCGGAAAAATTACCGATCCTAAAAATGGTAAAACTTATAGCTTTAATGCCAAACTCTCTGAAGATGGCAAAACTTTAAATGGTCGAGGCTACATTGGTATATCCGCCCTTGGTCGAAGCCAGACTTGGGGACGTATCCATTAACACCATCAGATTGAATCAATTAAAAGTGACTTTAATCAGTCACTTTTAATTGCAAATCACACATTCCTTCTGAAATAGCTCTACTAGGAGCTGTACTCTGATCTTTCCCCCAGATTGTTGACTTGTAATTTCAATAAAATTAAACCGGTAATCATTATTCATCCGTTATTTTTAGTTTATAACCCATGTTTTCAGCGCTAATGACTGACTCTTGTCTGATTTTGAAAATCGCGATTTTACTGTCGTCTGCCCCACATAAAGCAATATGTGACATTTGATCTGTACCTATTTCAGCAGCAAAAACTTTAATATTTGCCTGTTCTAATTCATGTTTAAGTTGCTGAAGCTGATCATCGGCATTGACTCCCGAACACTGTTTGGTTCCTAATGATTTTGTAATCATGATAAAGTGCGTTTGATTTGTGCTATAGGTTTGACATCCCCCTAACCCCAATAGTGCCATTACTACAAAGCATATATGTTTCTTGATCATGTTGATTCCATCCATCATATTTCTAAAAGGTACAGAGCATAAAATAGCTTTTATCTCATCGTTAATTTATCTGTCTGATTACCCATTCCAAGAATACTTTTTTATCAAGAAAATTAGGAGAATGGGTAGAATCTATGACCTTTTGCTTACCGTTAAATGTCCCCAAAAAGCTATAAGAATTTTTAACTTCAAAAAAACCGCCATTCATTTCATGGATTTCATAAAAAAATTCTTTTAACTTCTCGAACTGGGTGTTCTTATGAAAATAAGGACGCATAAGTAAAAAATTATAAATTTGTTCCAGACTACATAATTCATTTTTCATATTCATGTTTATCCGCTTATATAAATATGTTTAGATTGATTTAACCAAATTACAAATTAAATTATATAAATCCTATAGCAATATTTTTCTAAAGTAATCATGGTTAAAGTTTATATAAATTAACAAATCATTTTTTGCTCACAATGATAATCGAGAACAATAAGTCTTATAATTCCTCCTTAAAAAATTATAATAATTTTCAATTCAAATTTATAATCAAGAATATGACGTTATTAATCTTTTTAAATATTATTTCAAGATCATGTCTACTAAACACTCCAAGTGAATATCCACTTGAATTATAAATTCAATATGTTTTCATAGAAAAAATATTGCATTGTGACAAATATACGTCAATGTACATTCGTGTAATCAAAGTTATATAAAATGTAACCATGTTATGCAAAAATATTTAATTAGCAAGTTTAATACCTTATTTTTTAACTATATATTCATTAAATATCAATAATTACAATTTATTTTTTGGCTGATTTTGCAAGTATTTTTAATCGGATTTTAAATGTAAAAAAATACTTGGAATGAGACTTTATCTACATTCTAACACCTTAAAATCTATATTTTTTAATCTCACTCAGGCACATATTTCAAATTAGACAAAAATAAAATAAGCATAAACTATGTAAAATTTATTTATTTTATGTAGCTTTAATAATATTTTTATCCCTCAATTATTTTTTTAATGATATTTATGAATGAATCAAATAATTAATAGACAGTAAATATGTGTGGCTCAAGTTCTTATTATCACCCCGATCAATATTACGCTCATAACTTGTTACAGTTTATAATTCCTTATTTATCCCTGGATAAAAAGTATTGTTTATTTCTGGATATTGATGGAACAATCTCAGAATTTCATCCTGATCCCTCTCAAAGTTTTATTTCATTGACCACCTTAAATACTTTACAGCAGTTAAGTCATTTGAATGTTTTGATCATCTTTCTCACGGGTCGTTCAGTCAAGGTTGCCTCAAAACTCCTGTTTCCTTTAAAAATGCCCATAGCGGGTACGCATGGCCTGGAAATAAAAATCGATGACGACACTCAATTCAGTATTGCTACAAATGCAATTCATTTTTCTTCATTACAAGATGATATTCGAAAACGCTGTCAGCCCTATCCTCAATTGTTGATTGAAAACAAAACCTATTCTGTTGCCATACATTATCGTCAACATCCTGAACTTGCTGATATTGCAAAACAAATTGCTGAAGAACTTCTAGAAACCTACCCAGAACTGAAAATAAATGAAGGGAAATATGTATTTGAATTGCTCCCTCAACAGGCAGATAAGGGACAAGCGATTCAAACGATGTTGGAGTATTTAAATCTTAATGATGTATTCGCTATTTTCATTGGGGATGACAAAACCGACGAATCTGGCTTCAAAGTTATCAATCAGTTAGAAGGTATCAGTATAAAAGTTGGACCAGAACCTACCCAGGCGCATTACCGACTAAAAAATGTTGAAGATGTTACTGATTTTCTTGATTTATTTTCACAATTCTTAGAAGAACATTGTTTGAGACTGTCTCAAGTATCAGAGGGAGAAAAAGCATGTCTAGATTAATCGTATTATCGAACCGTGTCAGTTTACCCAATCCCGATAAATCTACCGCTGGGGGATTAGCCGTGGCCTTGCAAGATGCACTTGCTGATATTGGTGGAATCTGGCTAGGTTGGAATGGTGAAAAAATCACCAATCATCAAGAGCCGCACTTCAATCAAACCGAATTTAAAGGTGTGGAATACGTTACATGTCCTTTAACCGAAGAACAGTACCAAAATTATTACTGTGGTTTTGCCAATAATACTTTATGGCCGGCAATGCATGATCGCGCCGATTTAATTGAATACCAGGCTCAGGAATACACAACCTATCAACAGGTTAATCAGCTATTCGCCAGACAGCTCAAACAAATGGCCGAGCCAGACGATTTGATCTGGGTACATGATTACCATTTTTTAAGTGTGGCGCGTTATTGTCGGGAAATGGGCATGAAAAATAGAATTGGATTTTTCCTGCATATTCCCTTTGCTGGCCTAAAGATCTGGAATTTAATTCCTACCGCACAATCATTGATTCAAGACCTTTGCCAGTATGATGTTGTAGGTTTACAAACTGAACATGACCAGCAGCAATGTATGCAAGTGTGTAGTCATTATCTGGCTACTCAGCCTATCAATACTCACATATTGAGCTTTAATCATCATCAGGTCACTGTGCAATGCTATCCGATTGGGGTTAACCCCGAACTGATACAAAAAGTCGCCGAGCAAAAAGATGAAAATACTTCCACTATATTTGAATTTGTGAGTCTTAGTGATCAGCAAACCATTATTAGCGTCGATCGCATTGATTATTCCAAAGGGTTAATCGAACGGTTTAATGCCCTGGAAGCATTTTTACAGAGCAATCCTGAATATCATAAGCATCTTACCGACATACAAATTGCCTGTCCTTGCCGTATGGAAATTGCCGCGTATAAAGATTTATTCGAACATTTACAGTCCAAGGTGGATTGGATTAATCAAGAGTTTTCCCAAGATAACTGGTTACCGATCAACTGTACCCATGCCACCATTTCACATGATGTATTAATGAAAATTTATCGGCAGGCCAATATTTGCTGGGTAAATTCTTTGCGTGACGGGATGAATCTGGTGGCCAAAGAGTTTATCGCGGCCCAGGACCCGGAAAATCCGGGAGTACTGATTCTTTCAAAATATACCGGTGCAGCAGCACAGATGTCTGAAGCGTTAATGGTCGATCCTGAAAATTGCAGCAGCATGATTCATGCCTTAAAAAAAGCCTTAACCATGGCAAAATCAGAACGTTTGGAACGCTATCAGCAATTAATGAATGGCTTAAAAAGTTTTGATATCAATGACTGGCGTAATGCATTTTTAGCCGATCTGAAAGGCGCTGAAAAAGTGAATACCCCCCCTCATTCACTAAAAAATCTTGTCAGAAAATTGCGAATTATTAAGTATTTAAGACAAGAATTTTATATTTTTTAGTGATAAAAAACGAGCATATCTACTCTTGAGTATGCTCGTTCTATTTTAATAAATTAAATCAAGATATTAAGAAGCTTTGACCTGAGTAAAACGGTTTAAAAAAGCAATGGTTAAAAGCAAAGTCGCAATAAACCCAAAGACGACAGACAAGCCCATCATTTCACTGCTAATCCCAACCAAAGCAGGTCCCAATAAAGAGCCGGTATACGCCATGATAGAGACACATGACAATGCGGCTGCTTTAGACATGACACTTTGACGGCCCACACGTGAAAACATCACCGGAACAATATTCGAACAACCCAAGCCCAGTAAAGCATAGCCTAATAAAACCACAATCCAGTGTGGAGCAACCACCACCGTAAACAGTCCAAGCGCTGCACAAACTGCACTGTAGATGATGATATTTTTTTCACCCAGAGCCTCAATTAAATAATGACCTGCAAAACGCCCTGAAGTCATGGCAATTGCAAAGCAGGTATACGCCAGACCAGCTAAAGCAGGTTTTACGCCGTATTCATTGATCAGATAAATTCCGCTCCAATCCATTGCTGAACCTTCTGAAAGAAAAGCAATAAAACACACCAGACCTATTAAAATGATTAAGGGACTGGGGAATTTTTTGGTCTTGCTTTCAACTTCAGTAGTATCAGTTTTTGGTTCCTTTTCAATGACCGCTAAACTGTTAGGCACAGCAATTAGGCTCAAAACCATCAATAAAAGACAAATTGCCAAAGCACTCATCAATGGGCTCATACCCGCTGCAAGTAAGGCAGTAACAGTCATGACTCCGGCCAGACCACCTAAACTGCACATGCCATGAAACTGCGACATCATGCTTTTGGTACTGTTTTTTTCCACAATCACAGCTTGTAAATTAATTGCCACACCCAGGCTACCCGCAGCTGTACCAAACAGGAACAAAGCAACGGTCATGATCAAAATACTACTGGTTAAGGCAAAGGTGGGTAAAACCATGAGCAACAATAAAACGGCTACGGAAATAATGGCACGACACCCCACTTTCTGGATTAGTAAACCTGTTGCAGGCATTGCCAGCATGGAACCTGCACCGATACACAGCAATAAAGTACCAAAATCGGCATGATTCAGATGAAGTCGCTGCTGTGCGTAGGGAATCAGCGGAGCCCATGCTGCAGTACTGAGACCTAAACTAAAGAAGCTCAGTAATGTAGATAAACGCTGTGCAGAGTGCTGAGTTGCATGATCCAGATGTGCTGTTTTAGTTAAAAACATATGTGTGCCACCACAAGAAATAGGTTTTTTGGCCGTCCCTTTCAGGATAATTTTCAGAGAAAAACCCCGGCAATTATAGATATTTTCTATAACTAAACCAGGGTTTTAATTTGGCGAAATTATACACAAAAAAAGAGTAAATCAAGCCGATTTTTTAGGAATTTTAAAGAATATTTTGTAACTGCTGTAAATATCTAATCTCTTTAGGTAAAAGAACAATAAACTATCTAAAACTTCAATTATTTTAAAATAAATAAATAAAAAACAACATTTTATGTTTTTCAGGATTTCTACTAAATAATCATATCATTGAAATAATTATAAAAATTTTCTCAAGCTTATCTGATCTTTTTTATCGGAGATTTTTATGGCAATTATTTAGAGAAAAAGCCAAATTTAAAGTGGTTATTCATTAATATTTTTATAAGATATACAACTTACTAAAGAAATCTGCCAAAGATTCAATGTTTTAATTTCATAGCAAACCTTTACTTCAGTACACCAAGCGACTTTTAGCTCGTTTTTTCAGCAATCCTGTCGAGTCATTTTCATGAGGAAGTGATCCTCTTTCAAATTTCCTTTGAAAAGTAAAATAATCATTCAACTATCTCGATGACCCTATAAAAAAGCCCTATAGTTTTACACTACAGAGCCAGTTTCTAAACTTCAAGATTTTATTTATTTTTACAATAATGATCTTCAATGAGACAATCTTAACCTTCTACAGATTCATTTTTTTATGCTCTGCATGGGGTTCATCCGTTTTACCGGTAAGACTTCCTTTCATCACCTTAAACAGTTGGGTCATTTTATTGTCGGTGACATTCCAATACTCGGCACTGACGGCCTCAGCAACCAGAACCCGTACACTCGGATCATCTCTTCCTTCGAACCAGTTTTCAGCAGATGAATTCCACAGCTCATCAATCAGGGCAGAATTTGTACTGATATGTGCATGTGCACTAATTGACACATAAATGCTATCTGAAGGTTTAGCGAAGGACAGTCCAATCTGATTACGTCCAGATTCAATCGCATTCACCAGATCATTGGTACTTTTCAAAATAAAGTAAAGGTTCTGGCTTTCATTCATACGTTCAGAATTAAGCATAGTCATGGGTTGTGCATGGATTTCCTGGGATTCAGTACTATGACTGATCATTGAAAATCGTATCTCTTTAATCAGTTCCCATAATTTTTCACGATCTTGATTATCTGTCATCATTATTCTCCTGCAATAGACCTAATAAATAAACTCTCTAATTTGTGCTTAACTTCTGTTCAAGATTAATTATATTTTCCAATTTTAATATCCTATCTCACTGATTTTATACATTTGCATAATAAAAGCTGTTAGCAATGATCATAAGAATTAACGAAGACCAATTCTGTTACATTTTAGTTTAGAAAGAATGCAATACTATGAATTTTGGTGATTTTTTTATTATTAAAATATGTATTCACCATGCTTTCCTGTATAAGAAAGACGGATCAGGCATATATTAAATTCGAAGAGATAAATGTTGGATATGCAGTCAAATGACTTAAAAGCTACACCCCTCTTTATTTCTACTGAGGAAATAAAGAGGGAGACATCAATATCAAAATATTCAGTTCATATCATGCAATTTCTTTCAAGTTCAGTTCTTCCTGCATAAATTCACGTAACTTGAACTTCTGCGCCTTACCTGAAGCTGTCATCGGAAACTCGTGGAAGAAACGCACATAGCGCGGCACCTTGTTATGCGAAATATGCTCCTGACAATACTGACGGATTGTTTCTTCAGTACATGGATCATTTTCGTGCAGAATGATGCAGGCACACAGTTCTTCACCATATCTAGGATCTGGCACACCAATCACCTGTACATCTGAAACTGCCGGGTGAGTATAAAGGAAGTCTTCAATTTCTTTCGGGAACAGGTTCTCACCACCACGAATCACCACATCCTTGATTCGGCCCTTGATTTTGACAAAACCTTCATCATCCATTTCGGCAATATCACCGGTATGCATCCAGCGTGCACAATCAATGACTTCTTGGGTTTTGTCCTGATCTTCCCAATAACCCAGCATCACGGAATAACCACGTACACACAGTTCACCCAATTGACCACGCGGAACCACCTTGCCTTCTTCATCGACAATTTTAACTTCCAGATGCGGATGAACCCGGCCAACGGTACTGACACGTCGCTCGACACTGTCTTCAGTGGAGCTTTGTGCACTCACCGGCGCAGTTTCAGTCATACCATAACAGATGGTAATTTCAGTCATATGCATACGTTCAATCACACGCTGCATGATTTCCTGTGGACAGGGGCTACCCGCCATAATGCCGGTACGCAAGCTGGACAGGTCGAATTCGTCAAATTGCTCATGTTCCAGCACGGCAATAAACATGGTTGGCACACCATAGGCCGCAGTACATTTTTCTTGCTGGATGGCTTTCAATGTTTCCAGCGGGTTAAACACTGCTGAAGGATAAATCATGGCTGAACCGTGGGTAATACAGGCCAAGTTGCCCATCACCATGCCAAAACAGTGGAATAGCGGTACCGAAATACAGACCCGGTCTTCCGACCCTAAATGAATCGCTTCACCGACAAAGTAACCGTTATTCAAAATATTGTTATGGGTCAGCATGGTGCCTTTCGGATTGCCTGTAGTCCCCGAAGTAAACTGGATATTAATGGTTTCATCGAACTGCAATTCACTCGAAACTTGCTGTAATTTTTCTAAGGCTTTTGCACTCGGCTCAACCAGCAGGTCTTGAAAACGATGTAGACCAGTATGTGCTTGATCATCAATCTTGATGACATGCTTCAAATGCGGCAGACGCTCTGCATTGAGTAATTTACTTTCAGCCTGCTTCAGCTCAGGGGCAATTTTGGTCAGAATTTCCTGATAGTCAGTGGTTTTGAACTGCGCTGCAATCACCAGTCCCTTACAGGAAACCTTGTTCAGGACATATTCCAGCTCATTGCTTTTATAGGCCGGATTCAGGTTGACTAGAATAATGCCCGCCTTAAAGGCTGCAAACTGGGTAATAGTCCATTCCACACAGTTCGGCGACCAGATGGCCAGACGGTCACCTTTTTCCAGACCCAATTTCTGCAAACTGCAAGCAAAAGCATTCACTTGCTGTTGCAGCTGCTGATAGGTTAGACGCACATTCTGATGCAAGCTGACGATTGCATCAGAATGTGCATACTGTTCGCATGCCTGATCAAATTTTTCACCAATAGTCATGCCCAATAAGGGTTGACTGCTTGTTCCATAGGCATAGCTTAACCGTACTTGTGTCATTGAATCGATCTCCTTGATTCTTTGTAATTCTGATTTTCAACTTTACTAATTGTTTTATGACCACGACGACCTTGTCTATATGCCTGTTTTTGTGTGCTTATGCTGCTGAATTTCCCTCCTGTCGACGTACTGCGTTAACACAAAAATCGGCAATCTGTGTGACAAAGTGATCCTTATACTTCTGATCAAACATTACATTACGGGATGGATTCAAAGGTTCAATCACCACAAAGGTCATGGCACCCACCACGCCCAAAGCTACGGTATTTAAATCTTCAAATTCGAACTCTCCGTTCACCTTCCCTTCGGCCAGAATCTCCTTAATACTTTGTTTGATCAGCTGTTTACTGCGAAAACGCTCATGTTCCATTTCCGGATTGACCGGCTCGAACATCAGTGAATACGCCAATTGGGGGCTGTTCATGGCACGCTTCACAAAAGTTGTAACAGATTTTTGCAATTTCAGTTTTGGCGACAAATCTGACCCGGCAATATGGTTCAAAATTCCTACTTCATGCTGAATCGCTGCCGATAAAACCTCAATCAAAATCTGGTTTTTGTTTTCGAAATATCGATATACCAGCCCTGTAGAAACGCCTGAACGTTCTGCAATCGCCTGAATCGATGCCTCCTTAAAGCCCCCTTGAGTAATCAGTTCACGAGCAGACTGTAAAATCGACAAGCGATTTTGTTCCATTCGTTCCTGCATCAGTGATGATCTTTTATAACTCATAAAATTATTCTCAACAAGATAAAATGAATTGTAAATCATTTTGTGAATATTGGTTCACTTTTTTAATTTTTCGTTGTATGTTAAAAAACAAGCACAACAAAAATGCTTTTTTGGACACAACAAATATAACCTCAGGATGGATGAAGAATGAATTTACAAAGCTTGGATTTCGGTTTGGATGAAACTCTGATAGCGCTTCGTGATTCAGTGGCCGCTTTTTGCGCCAAGGAAATTGCCCCAATTGCCCAACAGGTCGACCGTGACAATGAATTCCCGGCTCACCTTTGGAAAAAATTTGGCGAGATGGGCCTGCTTGGTCTAACTGTCAGTGAAGAATATGGCGGTTCAAATTTCGGTTATCTGGCGCACATCATTGCCATGCAGGAAATTTCCCGTGCTTCTGCATCCATTGGCTTGTCCTATGGCGCACATTCTAACCTATGTGTGAACCAAATTAATCGAAATGGCACTGAAGAACAGAAACAGCGTTATTTACCTAAACTGATTTCAGGTGAATATGTCGGCGCCTTAGCAATGTCAGAACCGAATGCCGGCTCGGATGTCGTTAGCATGAAACTCAAAGCTGAAGATAAAGGCGATCATTACCTGCTGAATGGTTCAAAAATGTGGATCACCAATGGTGGCGATGCCGATGTATTGGTGGTCTATGCAAAAACCGATTTGCAAGCCGGCGCCAAAGGCATGACTGCATTTCTGGTTGAGAAAAATATGCCAGGTTTCAGTCATGGCACGCATTTGGACAAACTGGGTATGCGTGGTTCCAATACTTATCCGCTGTTTTTTGACAATGTTAAAGTCCCGAAAGAAAACGTCATGGGCGGCGTTGGCAATGGCACCAAAGTGCTGATGAGTGGTCTGGACTATGAGCGTGCCGTGTTGAGTGCCGGCCCACTGGGCATTATGGATGCCTGTATGGATACCGTGATCCCGTATATCCACGACCGTAAACAGTTTGGTCAGGCCATCGGTGAATTTCAGTTGATGCAGGGCAAAATTGCCGACATGTATTCCACCTGGTTGGCTTGTAAAGCACTGGTTTATGCGGTAGGCGCAGAGTGTGACAAAGCGGATCATAGCCGTAGCTTACGTAAAGATGCTGCCAGTGCCATTTTATATGCCGCTGAAAAAGCCACCTGGATGGCAGGTGAAACCATTCAGACCTTGGGTGGAAGCGGTTATATCAACGAATTTGCTGCTGGCCGTTTATGGCGCGATGCCAAACTGTATGAAATTGGCGCGGGTACTTCAGAAATTCGCCGTATGTTGATTGGTCGTGAACTGTTTAATGAAACAGCTTAAAGATAAACCATAAGCACATAAACAAGGATGTTCGGAATGAATCAATTACAGAGCAAAATTAATATCCGTAGCGAAGAATTTAAGAACAACCAGGCGGCTATGCAAACGCTGGTAGAAGATCTTAAACAAAAAGTCGAAAAAATTGCCTTGGGTGGCGGTGAAACTGCCCGTCAAAAACATTTAGCTCGCGGTAAATTATTACCAAGAGATCGTATTGATCATCTGATCGATCCAGGTACAGCTTTTATTGAAATTGGACAATTGGCTGCCTATCAGGTCTATCAGGATGATGTTCCTGCAGCAGGTGTCGTGGCCGGTGTGGGTCAGGTAAATGGTGTGACCTGCATGATCGTGGCGAATGATGCTACGGTCAAAGGCGGGACTTATTATCCATTGACCGTGAAAAAGCATTTACGTGCTCAGGAAATTGCCGAACAGAATCATCTGACTTGTATTTATCTAGTCGATTCTGGCGGTGCTTATCTGCCTTTACAGGATGAAGTTTTCCCGGATCGTGATCACTTCGGCCGTATCTTCTACAATCAAGCACGTATGTCGAGCCAAGGTATTGCCCAGATTGCTGTGGTGATGGGTAGCTGTACTGCGGGTGGTGCTTATGTGCCAGCCATGTCAGATGAAACCATCATTGTGCGTAATCAGGGCACCATTTTCCTTGGCGGCCCTCCTCTGGTCAAAGCAGCCACTGGTGAAGTCGTTTCCAGTGAAGACTTAGGTGGCGGTGATGTGCACACCCGTTTGTCTGGCGTGGCCGATCATCTGGCGGAGAATGATGAACATGCGATTGCGATTGCCCGCAATATCGTGGCGAACCTGAACAAAAAGCCAAACAAGACCGCAGATGAAATTGAAGCACCGCTGTTTGACAGTTCAGAACTGTACGGCATTGTGCCAAGTGACACGCGCAAACCCTTCGATATCCGCGAAGTGATTGCCCGCATTGTCGATGGCTCACGTTTTGACGAGTTCAAGGCACGTTTTGGCACTACACTGGTCACCGGTTTTGCCAAGCTCTACGGCATGCCGGTTGGGATTATCGCCAATAATGGCATTCTGTTTTCCGAATCGGCTCAAAAAGGTGCGCATTTTATTGAACTGTGTACCCAGCGCAATATTCCTTTGATTTTCCTGCAAAACATTACCGGCTTTATGGTGGGCCGCCAGTATGAAAATGAAGGTATCGCCAAAAATGGTGCCAAGCTGGTGATGGCTGTGGCCAATGCCAATGTCCCGAAACTGACCCTGGTGATTGGCGGTTCTTTTGGCGCCGGTAACTATGGTATGTGTGGACGCGCCTACTCGCCACGCTTTATGTGGACCTGGCCAAACTCGCGTATTTCGGTGATGGGTGGCGAACAGGCCTCCAGCGTATTGTCGACCTTAAAACGCGACCAGATTGAGCAAAAAGGCGGAACTTGGTCGGCTGAAGAAGAAGACCAGTTTAAACAGCCAATTCGTGAGCAGTACGAACGCCAGGGCCATCCTTATTATGCGTCTGCACGTTTATGGGATGACGGTGTGATTGATCCGGCGCAATCGCGTGAAGTGCTGGCCCTCAGTCTGGCTGCAGCCCTGAATGCACCCATCCAGCCAACCAAATTCGGCGTGTTCCGCATGTAAGAGGTGACATAAATGACCTATCAGTTTTTACAGCTCGAACAGCAGGATCAGGTCGCCACGGTCTGGATTAACCGTGCTGAATTGCACAATGCCTTTAATACCCAGGTGATTGAAGAACTGCATGCCTGCTTCCAGTCTTTAAACGACCGTGATGATGTGCGTGTGGTGATTCTGGCGGGCCGAGGCAAAAGCTTCTCCGCTGGCGCTGATCTGAACTGGATGAAACAGGCCGGTCAGGCTTCACAGGCAGACAATGAAGCCGATGCCCTCAAACTGGCAAAAATGCTGCAAAGCCTAGCAACCTTGAAACAGCCAACCATTGCCCGTGTACATGGCATTGCTTTCGGCGGTGGCATGGGGCTGGCTTCTGCCTGTGATATCTGCATCGCAAGCACCGATGCCAAATTTGCCACTTCAGAAGTACGTTTAGGATTAGCCCCTTCCACCATTAGCCCTTATGTGATTCGTGCGATTGGTGCGCGTCAGGCTTCACGTTATTTCCTGACCGCAGAGCGGATTTCTGCTGAACAGGCCAAAACCATTGGACTAGCGCATGAAGTCACTACTCCAGAACAGCTCGACAGCAAAATTGATGAAATTGTTGAAGCACTTTTACTCGGTGGTCCTGCTGCGCAAACCGCCTCCAAGCAATTGATTCAACTGGTTGACCAACAGGTTTTGACCGAAGATTTACTGCTTAAAACAGCACAGCATATTGCCCATGTTCGCCAGGGAGATGAGGCGAAAAATGGCTTAAATGCATTTTTAAATAAACAAAGCCCGGCCTGGATCAAGACCACGGCATAACAACAAGAAGGATCCTACAATGTTTGAAAAGATTTTAATTGCCAACCGTGGTGAAATTGCCTGCCGTGTGATTCGTACAGCGAAGAAATTAGGAATTGCTACCGTTGCAGTCTATTCCGATGCCGATGCGCAGGCACAGCATGTCAAACTGGCCGATGAAGCGATCTATATTGGTGAATCACCAGCCGCACAAAGCTATTTGCAAATTGACCGTATTATTCAGGCAGCAAAAGCGACTGGTGCTCAGGCGATTCACCCTGGTTATGGCTTCCTGTCTGAAAATGACCAGTTTGCCGAAGCATGCCAAGCCAATAACATCACTTTTATTGGACCACCAGTAGCCGCCATTCTGGCGATGGGCCTGAAAGCCACCTCTAAAGCCTTGATGGAAAAAGCAGGTGTGCCTTTAACACCCGGCTATCACGGTACCAATCAGGATGCTGATTTCCTGAAACAGCAGGCAGATAATATTGGCTATCCGGTGCTGATTAAAGCCAGTGCTGGTGGTGGCGGTAAAGGCATGCGTCTGGTGGAACGCAGCGAAGACTTTCTCAGCTTATTGGCTTCTTGCAAAAGTGAAGCCCGTTCCAGCTTTGGTAATGAAGATGTACTGATTGAACGTTATGTGATTCAACCACGTCATATTGAAGTGCAAGTCTTTGGTGATACGCATGGCAACTATGTACATTTGTTTGAGCGTGATTGTTCGGTACAACGTCGCCACCAGAAAGTACTGGAAGAAGCCCCAGCACCAAAAATGCCAGAAGATAAACTGGAAGCGATGCGTCAGGCTGCGATTGACGCTGCTCGTGCAGTGAATTACGTTGGCGCTGGCACAGTAGAGTTTATTGTCGAGCAAGACGGTACGGCTTATTTCATGGAAATGAACACCCGCTTGCAGGTTGAACATCCGGTGACTGAAATGATTACCGGACAGGATCTGGTGGAATGGCAACTGCGCGTAGCTTTTGGTGAACCGTTACCGAAACAGCAGCATGAATTGCAGATTCACGGTCATGCACTTGAAGCACGTGTCTATGCCGAAGAACCAGAAAAAGGTTTTATTCCGGCGATTGGCCAGATCAGCTATTTGCACTATCCAGAACAAAATGACTGTGTACGTGTGGATAGCGGTATTGTCGAAGGTGATGAAATCAGCACCTATTATGATCCGATGATTGCCAAACTGATTGTCTGGGGCAAAAACCGTGAAGCGGCCTTGACCCAAATGCATCATGCACTTTGCCAGTTCCATGTTGACGGTTTAGGCAACAACATTGCCTTTCTGGATCGACTGGTTCTCTGTGACTCATTTAAAAATGCAAACCTAGACACTGGACTGATCCAGCGTGAAGAAGAGTTTTTGCTCAAGCCTTCTGCTGATATCAGTACCGAACTGGTGGTTAGTGCTGCACTGATTGAACTACTTTCACGTCAGGCACAGAATCCCGTTCCAAGTAATCCGGTGTGGCAGCAAAAAGCATTCTGGCGCCTGAACCAGAAAAATAGCCATATAGTGCAATTACAACGTAATGGTTTTACCCTAAAAGTTCAGTTCAATACTCAAGATCAAGGCTTTGTCGCCAGCTATAACGGTCAGCAGATTCAAATACAGGGTCAGTTTATTGATGCACATACTTTAGCGTTGCAACTGGCAGGAAAACAGCAAAAACTGTCCTTTAGTCAGACTGCACAAGGCATTACCCTGTTCCATCAAGGCCAAAGCTACAAGTTTACTTATCTGAAAAATGACTTTAACAGTCAGGATGAACAAGGTGCTGAAAATAACCTGACTGCACCGATGCCAGGTGTAATCACCCAGGTACTGGTCGCAGCCAATGATAAGGTGAAAAAAGACGATGTGCTGATGACGCTGGAAGCCATGAAGATCGAATATTCGATTCGTGCACCGCATGACGGTATCATCGCAAGCTCATATTTCCAGAAAGGTGATCAGGTCAAAGCCGGTGATGAACTGGTCGAGTTCCAGCCATTGGCGGAGGAAGTCGCATGACGGATTTTGTCAAAATCGTAGAAGTCGGGCCACGCGATGGCCTGCAAAATGAAAAAATGCCCCTCACCCTGGATGACCGGAAAAACCTGATTCTGGATTTGATGAAAACCGGTTTGCAGGCGATTGAAGTCGGCTCTTGCGTTTCAGCCAAATGGGTGCCGCAAATGGCGGACAGTGATGTACTGTTTGCCAGCTTACCCAAAGATCCAAATATTCAATTCAGTTTGTTAACCCCGAACATGAAAGGATTTGAGTCTGCACTGGCTGTCGGTTGTAAGGAAGTTGCGGTGTTTACCGCAGCTTCGGAAAGCTTTACCCGCAAAAACATCAACTGTTCGATTGATGAAAGTTTGGAGAAGTTTGCCGATGTCATGGCAGCAGCCAAAGCCAATGACATCAAGGTGCGTGGTTATGTCTCCTGTATGGTCGACTGCCCTTATGAAGGCGCGATTGATCCCAAACAAGTAGTGAAAGTTACTCAGCGCTTACTGGAGATGGGCTGTTATGAAGTGTCTCTGGGTGAAACTATTGGTACAGCGACACCAGATCGGGTGAAAAATGTCTGGGAGGCCTGCCTGGCTGAACTTGATGCCAAAGTGTTAGCAGGACATTTTCATAATACCTATGGCATGGCGATTGCCAATATTTATCAGTCACTTCTGCAAGGCATTCGGGTCTTTGATTCCTCCATTGCTGGCCTAGGTGGTTGTCCTTATGCCAAAGGGGCTTCAGGCAATGTCTCAACCGAAGACCTGTATTATCTGCTTTCCAAGATGGGCTATGAAACCGGTATTCAGCTGGATGCCCTGATGCAGGCCAGTCGTAATATCAGTGAAGTCTTGCAGCGCAATAATCCATCCAATTATGCCAATGCCTATTGGCAAAAAGCCTGTGCTTAAAAACAATCATGCTTGAGCAAAATGACCTCAAGCAATCATAAGGATATAAGCAGCAGCCCAAATCTGCTGCAACAACAATAGAGGTGACAAGATGTCAAACAAGGTCTATGACAGCGCTCAAGCCGCCTTAAAAGGTGTTGTTCAAGATGGTCATACCCTGGCGGTCGGCGGTTTTGGTTTATGTGGTATTCCGGAAGCCTTGATTGCGGCTTTAAAAGAAACGGGCGCGAAAAACCTGACCTGTATTTCCAATAATGCCGGTGTGGATGGTTTTGGCCTGGGGCTATTGCTGGAAACCAAACAGATAAAAAAAATGATCTCCTCTTATGTCGGTGAAAATAAAGAGTTTGAACGTCAATATTTAAACGGTGAACTAGAAGTTGAACTGACTCCGCAAGGGACTTTGGCAGAGAAATTACGTGCTGGTGGTGCCGGTATCCCCGCTTTTTATACGGCGACGGGTGTCGGGACCGTCATTGCTGAAGGTAAAGATGTTGGCGAATTTAACGGTAAATCCTACATTCTGGAAGAGTCTTTGACTGCCGATGTGGCTTTGGTCAAAGCCTATAAGGCGGATAAAGCGGGCAACCTGATTTTCCGTAAAACAGCGCAAAACTTTAATCCGGTCTGTGCCATGGCCGGTAAAATCACCATTGCTGAAGTGGAAGAAATTGTCGAGATTGGTGCGCTTGATCCAGACGAAATTCATCTACCTGGTATTTATGTAAACCGAATTGTCTTAAATACCCAACCAGAAAAACGCATTGAACAGATGACTTTAAAGGCGGAGGCTTGATCTCATGGCTTGGACACGTAATGAAATGGCGCAGCGCGCTGCACAAGAGCTTGAAGATGGTTTCTATGTCAATCTGGGGATTGGCCTGCCAACATTGGTAGCGAACTATATTCCGGAAAATATCAATGTCTGGCTACAGTCAGAAAATGGTTTATTGGGGATTGGTGAATTTCCAACCGAGGAGACTGTCGATGCCGATTTGATCAATGCCGGCAAACAGACCGTCACTGCGAGGAAAGGTGCTTCATTTTTCTCAAGCGCTGATTCTTTCGCCATGATCCGTGGCGGTCATGTCAATATTGCCATTCTGGGTGCCATGGAAGTCTCGGAAACTGGCGATTTGGCCAACTGGATGATTCCGGGTAAAAAAGTCAAAGGTATGGGCGGTGCGATGGACCTGGTCGCAGGTGTACAAAAAGTTGTGGTGCTCATGGAACACTGCGCCAAAGATGGCACGCCTAAAATTGTTCCACAATGCAGCTTACCGCTGACTGGTCAGGCTGTCGTCAACCGTATTATTACTGACCTTGGAGTACTTGATGTCACTCCTGATGGGATTCGACTAGTTGAACTGGCGCCAGATGTGAGTCTTGAGGAAATTCAGAAAGTCACTGGCGTATCTTTACTTCGCAACGCTGCCTGATCCACCTGCTCCACCCAGCCCTTAAAAATGAAACGTTTTAAGGGCAAGCTCTTTTCGGCATGGAGTCCAAGTGGCTAAATAAAACAGCCTTTAAAATGCGACCCGTGTAAATTGTATTTATTAAGGCATCGTTCCAACCGTGGTCATCTTTGACAATTGAGATTATGGCGCGACCTAAATCCGACGCCAAAATATGCCCTGTGCTTAAAAAAATGCCGTATGCTGACCTTTCAGGCTATCGGGCATGGTGTAGGCTTCAAGCTTGTCTGCTGCATTGACACAAAAAAGTGAAACATTGGCATTTTCACCTAAGGATTTAAGTTGTAATACTGCGCCACGTTGGATTCGTGCAGACCGTTTGAATTACAACCTCCCGGGCTTTTATCCCTCCGTGTAGCTTTGGTTTTATTTAACCTAGCCGTGAACTCTCGGTCTCAGTCACATTGAAAAATGCCGGAACCCTAGATCACTTTATGATGCTTAAAGAAATGCAAAGGACATGCCAATTTAGTATTACGCTTTTTATTGTTCGTAATACTTAAAATGAGCAAAAAGAGGTCATCTTCGTTGTGAAATCGAAATCCGATGCCGTATTTGCACCTAAACTAGACTTTTTATCTGCCAGATAAAGTCTGATAATACGGTCAGCAATAAAATGGATTCGGCATGTTTAAAGATAAAAAGCTGGTGTGTTTCGATCTGGATGGTACCTTGATTGATTCCGTAGGCATCTGGAATCAAGTGGACGCAGCCCTGATTCAACAGTTAGCAAAGATAGATGTTGATCATCATAGCATTCAGCAGCAGCAGCGCGATACACAGCTGAATAAATTTCGACAGTCTGCTGATCCCTATCTGGAATATTGTGCTTATCTGAATGAATTGTATGGTTTTAATTTAACAAAAGAACAAGTAAAGTTACGCCGTTATGCCATTTCACGGCATTTTCTCGATTATGTCGTGGAGCTAAAACCGCAAGCAGAAAATTTGATTCAGGCGTTGAAACAACATGGTATTCAACTGGCGTTAACCACCACGACGAGTTTATATAATATCCAGCGTTATCAAGAGAATAATAAACTCATCAATAGCAAAATTGATTTCAGCAACGATTTCGCATTGATGTTAACGCGTGAAAATGTCGACAACATCAAGCCACATCCAGAAGTGTATTTAAAGGCACTGCAACATTTTGATCTAAAGCCAGAACAATGTCTGATTGTTGAAGATTCGCTCATTGGGGTGGAAGCTGCAAATCATGCCGGCATTGATGTCGTTGCACTCTATGATCAATATTCTGCCGATGAAAGCGACCTGATCAAATCCAAAGCGAATTATTATATAGAAGGTTTTACAGCGTTATTAAGTTCTCTAAACTAAAAAAAGATGTCATGAATCATAGATTTCATGACATCTTCTGTAGGGATAGATTGTTTTGTTAATTATTGCTTTTATGCGTTATTTTGCTTTCTTATAGACCGAGCCTGAACCCACCAGATTGCCGGTTTTCTCATCAATTGCAAAATCAACCATAGCCGCACCAGCATTCACCTCAAGAAAACCATTTTTACCCACTGAGGCAGGTACAGGATTTTTCTTTTCAGTTTTACCCGTTGCTTTATCTTTAATCGTATTGGTAATGAAATAATTGTCACCATTCTTGGAAATGACCAGGATATTTTCCAGTTTTGGATTTTCCAGGGTGTTTTTCCAGTTCCCCTGATAATCCGATGCTTCAGTGGTACACGCAGTTAACAACAGTGCTAATGAGATTCCTGAAAAATATTGAAGATATTTCAAAATTTAAGACCTTGAATGTTACGATGCAGTCATTATAGAAAGAACCCTCTGAGGGTTAAGCGAGATCTTGTAGGCAAAGCGTTTCAGCCGTAATGAATCTGTCTTGCCTTCGTCATTTTTTGAAAATTCTCTCCACATTTCATTCATAAAAACTTAATTTAGAATTAGATTAGGAATTAAAAAACCCATCATAAGATGGGTTTTGTTTTATACATTTAGCTATCTTTATGCAGTTTTATGCATGTTTCCAGTCTCTTCAAATGTTGCATGCCAAGACAAGGTTTCTTCAAGAAGATGCGGGGTTTGCCCACCACGCTGGCAAGCGCGTTCAAAATAATCATTCAGTTCATCGCGATAATCAGGATGCGCACATAAATCGATAATCTTGCGGGCACGCTCACGCGGAGCCAGACCGCGTAAATCTGCCAGACCGTTTTCTGTCACCAAAATATCAACATCATGATCGGTATGGTCAGTATGGCTGACCATTGGAACTACAGATGAAATAGCCCCACCTTTGGCGACCGATTTGGTCACAAAAATTGCTATATGGGCATGCCGGGTAAAGTCGCCCGAACCACCAATACCATTCATCATTTTTGTACCGGTGACATGGGTAGAATTGACGTTACCGTAGATATCAAACTCAAGCGCGGTATTAATGGCAATAATCCCCAAACGGCGGATGATTTCAGGATTATTGGAAATTTCCTGCGGACGCAGCACAATTTTGTCTTTGTATTGTTCAAAATTCTGCATCACATGTTGTGCACAAGAATCTGACAAGGTCATTGAACAGCCTGAAGCAAAGGTCATTTTACCTGAATCAATCAACTCAAAAGTACAGTCCTGTAACACTTCCGAATACATTTCCAAGTCATGAAAATTGGAATGTTCAAAACCTGAAAAAACCGCATTGGCAATCGAACCAACTCCAGACTGTAATGGGCCTAAATTTTCCGGTAAACGCCCGGCTGCCACTTCGCCTTCAAAAAACTGAATCAGATGTTTGGCAATGGCCAAAGTATCCTGATCCGGTTCATCCATGTTAAAAGAGGTATCAGGAATATCATTCAGCACAATCGCTGAAATCTTTTCCGGACTAACCTGAATCCCAACCGTTCCAATCCGGTCACCCGCATGAATCAACGGAATCGGTGCGCGGTTCGGACGGGCTTTCGGTACATAAATGTCATGTACGCCTTCCAGCACCGGATTAATGGTATTGTCAATTTCGACAATCACATGATCTGCCATTTCCACAAAGTTGGCCGAGTTACCGCATGAACCGGTTGGAATAATCTGCCCATCTTCAGTAATCGCCGTTGCTGCAATAATTGCTACATTAATCGACGGCAAGTTGTGATGACGGATGTTATCGGCCATTTCAGACAAATGCTGATCGATATACATCACCTCACCAGCATTGATGGATTTACGCAGACCGGGATCAGCCTGATAAGGATAACGACGCTCAATTGCATGAGCTTCATTTAAACGGCCATCAATTTTATTGCCCAGGCTGGCACCTGTCGCCAAGGTAATTTTCAAGGGATGCTCTTTGGCATGTTCAGCCAGAGCCAACGGTACTGCTTTTGCCTCACCTGCACCACCAAAACCACTTAAACCGACTACAGCACCGTCTTGAATCAATTTAATCGCTTGTTCAGCAGACATAATTTTGTCGCGAAGGGAGACTAAGCGAATGCGATCTAAACCATTCATAATAAAAATCTCAAAAATAAACATATTGTTTTTCACCATCCCGGCGTGCTGGAATGTTGGTTGTTATTGCTTATTAAATTCTAATTCGTTACTTATCGCTCTACGCTGATAGAGACTTTTTAGATCAGCTCGACTGCAACCGCGGTTGCTTCACCGCCACCAATACATAAACTGGCAATGCCTTTTTTACCACGGGTACGTTTTAGGGCATGTACTAAAGTCACGATAATACGTGAACCGGATGAACCGAGTGGATGACCCAATGCGCAAGCACCACCATTGATGTTCACTTTTGCTTCATCCAGATTGAACGCATCTATCGCAGCCATCGCCACCATGGCAAATGCTTCATTGATTTCCCAAAGGTCAACCTCCTGAGCATCCCAGCCGGCTTTTTTCAATACTTTTTCAATCGCACCGACTGGTGCAATACTGAATTCTGTAGGATGTTGTGAGTTGGAGCCATAAGCGACAATTTTTGCCAGTGGTTTTAATCCCCGTTGTGCCGCAATTTCCTCTGAAGTCAGCACTAAAGCCGACGCACCATCTGAAATCGAACTGGAATTGGCGGCAGTAATGGTGCCATCTTTTTTAAATGCAGGACGTAAAGTTGGAATTTTATCGGCCTTGGCATTCAGCGGTTGTTCGTCTTGCTCAACAACTACATCACCTTTACGTGAAGACACGGTTACAGGCACGATTTCTTCTTTAAAATAACCATTGTTGATGGCAGTGACCGCTTTATTCAACGAGCTGATGGCAAAGGCATCTTGCTGTTCGCGGGTATAACCTTTTTTATCTGCCATTTCTTGTGCAAGAATACCCATGGAAAGACCGGTTTCAGCATCTTCCAGACCTTCCTGAAACATATGATCGGTGATTTTGCCATGCCCCATACGATAACCGGCACGCGCCTTGTCCAGTAGATATGGCGCATTACTCATCGATTCCATACCGCCTGCAACTACAATTTCAGCAGAACCGGCTTTAATGGCATCAGCAGCCTGCATCACCGCTTTCATGCCTGAACCACAAATTTTATTAATGGTGGTTGCACCCGTACTATCAGGTAAACCTGCCTGACGCATGGCTTGGCGGGCCGGACCCTGTTTTAAACCGGCCGGAAGTACACAGCCAAAAATCACTTCATCAATATCGGTTGGTTGCAAGCCGGAACGCTCTACAGCTTCTTTAATAGCTGCTGCACCTAAATCTGGTGCTGTACATGGAGACAGTGCTCCTTGGAAGCCACCCATTGCTGTACGAACACCATTTACAATAACAATCATTTTTTCCATCCTAATTTATCAATCTTGTTGTGTGACATGAGCTATACCTTCAGCTCATGTCATTTCCATCTTTATTAAACCCTGTATTAAAGCATCGTGCCAAACTTAAGATTGGGCAGTAAAGTATTCCTCTGGTAACTGCATCACTACATCGGCACCGGCTTGAATACGTTGTACACGTGCAGCCAGGTCAGGTAAAACTTTGGCTACATAATACTGCGCTAACACCAGTTTGTTCTTGAAGAACGCTTCCGCTTTTGGTTGAGCGGCCTGGCTAATACGCGCATACATATAGACAAAGCTAAGTAATCCCACTACATGCAAGTAATCCACTGCTACAGCATTAGAGAACTCTGGCGCTGTTTTTGCATGGTTCACAATGAAAGCGGTAATGTCTTCAACTTGTGTACACACATCTAATGTAGCGGCTTTAATTGGCAAGGCATCATCTAAAGCTTGTGCAAACTCACGAATTTCCACAATGTATTCAGCAAGGTATGCACCACCGCATTTGATGGTCTTACGGCCAATCAGGTCAATCGCCTGAACGCCGTTGGTGCCTTCGTAAATTTGGGAAATGCGCAAGTCACGAATACATTGTTCCATGCCCCATTCACGAATATAACCGTGACCACCAAACACCATTTGTGCTTCCAGGCTTGAATCAAGTGCCTTGTCGGTTAAGTAGGCTTTTGCAATTGGGGTTAACAGTGCAACACGGTCATTGGCTTTACGTACTGCTTCAGCATCGGTTGAGTATTTGGTGATGTCGAGCTGTTGACCGACATAAACAGCAAAGGCGCGTGATGCTTCGTTGTTGGCACGAGCATTCAGCAACATACGACGCACATCGCCATGCACTAAAATAGAATCGGCTGGTTTTTCAGGTGCTTTTGCACCAGTTGCCGAACGGCCCTGCAAACGGTCTGTGGCATATTGTGCAGCATTTTGATAGGCAAATTCAGCCGCACCAATGCCTTGAATCCCCATAGATAAGCGTTCGTAGTTCATCATCACGAACATGGCTGCCAGACCTTCATTTTCCTTACCAACGATATAACCTTTGGCACCATCAAAGTTCATCACGCAAGTTGCAGATCCCTTAATCCCCATCTTATGTTCGATAGAACCGGCAGATACGGCATTACGTTCACCCACCGATCCATCTGCATTGACATGGAATTTAGGCACGATGAATAAGGAAATACCGCGTGAGCCAGCCGGTGCATTCGGTGTTTTTGCCAGAACCAGGTGAATGATGTTTTCAGACAGGTCGTGTTCACCACTGGTAATAAAGATTTTAGTCCCGGTAATATTGAATGAACCATCTTCATTCGGTTCTGCTTTGGTTTTGATCAACCCGAGATCTGTACCAGAATGCGGTTCTGTCAGGCACATAGTACCTGACCATTCACCGGTGTAGAATTTTGGTAGATAAGTCTCTTTTTGTTCTTGGGAAGCACGGTCATTAATCGCCATACCTGCACCCACAGTCAGTAATGGATAGAGCATAAATGAGGGGTTCGTACTCCAGATCATTTCATCAGCCAGTACCGTCAGCATTTTAGGCATGCCCTGACCGCCCCATTCTTCAGGTGCCCCCAGACCCACCCAGCCACCTTCGGCAAACTGTTTAAATGCTTCTTTAAAACCTTTAGGTGTAGTCACCACGCCATTATTAAACTGTGCGCCGCCTTCTTCATCACTGCTGCGGTTTAAATCAAGGATGACGTTTTTAGAAAACTTGGCCATTTCCTCTAAAATCGCATTAGCCGTTGCCATATCTAAATGAGCGAGGTTTTCATTACCCTGCCAGAATTCATCTGCCTTAAATACATCATTTAAAATAAATTCCATGTCTTTAAGGGGTGCGTTATAAATAGGCATATTGCTTTCCTTATGTGAAGACTTCGCATTAAAAATAGTGAAGTGCTTTTTAAAGTTGTAAGAACCTATACTGAAATAACGGATTTATTCTCACGTACATCTCTCTAAGTAAAATTTGACCATTCGCGCAGTTTGCAACATCCATGAAGAAAAAATGAATGCAGCGAGAATCAGGTTTAAAAACTTTACTCATCAGCTCGAGTGTTCAGAATCATTTCATCATTACTATTATGAGCAACGAATAAAACATGGTTTCTGTAAATCACTTTAAACTGAACCACTCACCATCAAGCCTAAGCTTAAATATGTGAATGAAATACGGTTAAATCAGCATATCTGCTCTTTGCGTTTTATGGGTTAATCCCTTTTTTCAACGCAAAAAGACAATAAAATAATTATGCGGTAATTGGAATTTTATTGATGATTATTGACCTCTCAGGTTCTCACTGATTGACTTTTATTTTGTGCTATGCAATTGCAAATCTAAGCTGATTTAATGTGCTTCGTTAACCATCAGTTTATATTGCCTCTCTTGCATTAAAACAAAAAAGTGCTTTTTATTTTCTTGAGTCAAAAACAAAGCAGTGCTTTTTATTATTCTCTTGCGCTAAAAACAAAGCAGTGCTTTGTTTTTAGCTCATATCAGACATTAGTTGGGTTGTCATAGGCTTGATATCGGTATATTTTAAATTGGCTTTTTTTATGTCTTTCTGGGACTTGCGATGAATACGGTACGCCAACAAAATTTTCAATTACGCAAAGAGAAAATTTTAGCCATGGCAGAAACACTGTTGCTGGATAATAATCAGGACATTACCTTGGCAGAACTTGCGTGTGAGCTGGATATTGCCAAAGGGACCATTTATAAACATTTTAAAAGCAAGAATCAGCTCTATTTAGAACTGATCATCTTGAATGAAAAAAGATTATTGGAAATTTCAAAAAAATATAAAAATAATATTAAAACCTATGTTTCACAGTACATGCTCTACAACATGTTAAATTCCAACCGGACCATTTTATTGCATGTGATTGAAGAACGCTTAACCAATAATGAACGCAAGCTGAAAGAATTATTTGAACAGCTTTATCGGGTACGTGAAGAGCGGATTATTGAAATTAAGGACATGACCGACGAATATCTGAAATCCTTCAATAGTGCCATGTCGATTCGCGACTATTTGTCTTATATCTGGACGGTCACCTATGGTGCTTCCTTGTTGCTTAATTCAACCCATTACCAGAAAGCCATTGGTTCACGTGAACGCCTGATTAAACTGTATATTAACCAGGCCTTAATGACCCCGGATAAAATTTCTTGATGGCCGGGTTTCAATAAATCAATTATTGATGAATGATTTTATGCATAGGGTCATCCAGGTCATTCATTTTCGAGAACAATTCATAACACATCTGTCTCAGCCATTGATGGCTGGTCTTGTGATGGCAGGACATATGCCAATATTGCTTGACTGCATAGGTGGGAAAAGTAATCGGTGCATCAAAAATCTGTAAATTGCCGCGCGACAATAACACTTCACTTAAATAATAAGGTACGGTCGCAATTGCATCTGTTTCCTGTACCACCAGACCAACGCCCAGATAACTGGGCAAGCGCATCAAGATATTACGTTTCAGTTCTAAATTTAACAATTCATTTTCAATATGATAATGCCCCATTCCGGCATCAATATCGATATGGGGTTCATTGATATATTGTTCAGTGCTTAGACTGTTTTCGCTCAGCCGCGGATGGTTTTTGGATGCAATCACCACATAATATTGCTCAAACAGTTTTTGCTGATAAAAACCATTTTCCAGATGGGGTAAAAAACCAATCGCCAAATCAATTTCTCCATTGGCCATTTGATAACTGGTTTCAGAAGTAATGGCGCGAACATTTAAACGAATATTTGAAGCATGCTGTTTTAAATATTGGGAAATTTTAGGCAATAACACCAAATGCGACACATCGGTCATGGCAATAGTAAATTTCTGCTGTGAAGTAGTCTGGTCAAAATCAACGGTGAAATTATTGATGATTTCAACTTTACTTAAGGCTTCACTGACCAGTGGGAACAGCTGTTTCGACAGTTCAGTCGGCACCATTTCATTGCCGATTCTTAAAAAAAGTGGGTCATTATAATGCTGGCGGATTTTATTCAGGATATTGCTGACCGTGGGCTGACTCATGGCCAGATATTCAGCCGCGACGGAAACACTTTTATATTTATAAATATAAAGAAAAACGCTGAGTAATTTACAGTCGAGCTCAAACACCGATTCAAATCCCTAAATCTTTAATTTGTAGAGGCAATACATCATCTACCTTTTGAGTGCTATTTCCAATGTCCATTTATACCGAAATAGCATGCCATGTGAATAAGCTTTGGCTGAAGCTTATAAAATAAATTCTATCAATAAAAATCAAAATAACATAACAGACTGCTTTCACCCTTGTTGATACCCTCTTTATTTTTCTCCCTGAGCGGACTTGAAATATATTTCAAGTCTGTGTAAGAGAAATAAAAAGGATGGATGAAAAGGCTTCTTTCATAAATCATTTTAAAAACTAAAAATCGTTCGTAAAGCTAAAATTGAAAATAGATTTTTAGTCGATATTAGATTCATGAGTGTGGCATGAATGCCATACGTTTCCCATCACGACAAGGATGTCGTGTATGGGAAACAAAAGGTTTTTGTCTACTTTTGACCTTTCAAAAGTAGAGAAACTGCCTACGAGAAGGTAAAAAATTAAATTAATCAAATGAAGCCGTGCTGATTTAAAATATCTAACATTGAACATTTTTTGATTTATGAAAGAGATCTAAAGAAACACATCACTCAAACGGTTTGACTTAAACCTGAACGCCTCAAATTTAAGTCAAACTTTAAAAGCCTACAGCAATTATTCTGCTGAAATATCTTCAAATAACACCGAAGATAAATAACGCTCACCGGCATCCGGTAAAATTACCACAATGTTTTTACCGGCATTTTCAGGACGTGCTGCCAATTGAGCTGCGGCTGCCATGGCTGCACCACTTGAAATACCCACCAGAATACCGTCATGGGTTGCTGTTTTGCGTGCCCATTCAATAGCTGTAGCACTTTCAATCGCAATCACTTCATCCACTAAATCCAGATCCAGGTTTTTAGGAATAAAGTTGGCGCCAATGCCCTGAATTTTATGCGGTCCCGGAGTCAATGGCTCGCCACGTTTCGCCTGACCAATAATCGGTGATTCCGCAGGTTCCACAGCAACCGAATAAAGCGGTTGATTTTTTACCTGTTCAAAATAACGTGAAATACCAGAAATAGTGCCACCCGTACCGACGCCAGATACCAAGATATCGACTTTACCGCCAGTAGCTTCCCAAATTTCGGGGCCTGTGGTCTGTTCATGGATTTTCGGGTTGGCCGGGTTTTCAAATTGTTGCGGTAAAAAATACACATCCGGTTGTTCAGTGGCTAAACGTACTGCTTCATCGACCGCACCTTTCATGCCTTTGGCCGGCTCAGTCAGTACCAGATTTGCACCAAAAGCCTTCAGCACCTTACGGCGCTCAACACTCATGCTTGCAGGCATGGTTAAGGTAATGTCATAACCTTTAGCAGCTGCAACAAATGCCAGTGCAATACCGGTATTGCCACTGGTTGGCTCGACAATATGCATGCCCGGTTTAAGCAAACCTTTTTCTTCAGCATCTGCAATTAAAGCGGCACCTACCCGACATTTCACCGAGAATGCCGGATTACGGCTTTCAACTTTTGCCAATACGGTTGCATCGGATGAAATGGCACGATTAATACGAATTAAAGGTGTATTGCCAATCGCTTCAGCATTATCACTATAAACCGCTATGGCTAAATTGTTCGGTGCTGGAAAAGCAGAATCAGTACTCATTTTAACTCCTTGAGCTGTCTTTTGATTTTAAAGTCATGCGCTCATCATAAGCCATTTACACTTTCAAGATAAGTTTTTCTATTGCTATGCTTATTCAACTTAAGTTGTGATTTCAATCTAAAAAACAATGCTTTTTAAACCGATAAGCTTGTAATATTGACCAAAGAATTACCACTTAAATGACGTAATTGTCATCAATAAAGTTTGTATTTATTCATGCAATTGCACACAATATCCAGCAAATGAAAACTGATTTAGGGAATCACATGTCTCATAAGAGTTATAGCCGGTTCTATCGACAATTTACACAGAAAATTTTAGATAAAATTGTGACTCCTCAAGTCTTGGGCAATACTGAAGAATTAAAAAAAACCTTAGAATATCAAAAAGATAAAAAAATAATTTGCTATGTATTACAAGATGCATCCTTAAGCAACACGGTCCTGATTGATACTGAAGCCAAAGCACGCCAACTGCCTTCTGTTTTTACGCCTTTCAGCATTCAGGAGTTGCAGGAAGATGATTCTATTCTGGCTTTAAACCTCCCCAACTCACAAAATCAAACCTATCATTATTCAGCCAAGCTCATTCGGCTAATTGAAGCTCTGGAAAAATATCCCGCATACGATATTGAACTGGTTCCGGTGACGGTTTTATGGGGCCGCTCACCCGAATATGAAGACTCCTGGTTTAAAGCCTTATTTGCCGATGCCTGGGCGACACCGTCCAAATTAAAGCAGGCCTTGAATATTTCTTTATATAGCCGTGAAAACTATATTGAATTTCACAAACCGCTTTCCCTAAGAGCAGCTATAGAAAAATCTAAAATTGAATATCCAAACTTTTCCCCGGCACATTCTGTGGTCAAGGAACTCAATAGCAATTTCAATAAATACAAAGAAGCCATTTTAGGTCCCGACTTATCCGACCGCCGTAATCTCATTAACAAGTTAATGAAAACCGAAACGGTGCAAGATGCTATTCGTAAAGAAAGTATTGACAACAAAATCAGCATGTTCGAAGCAGAGAACCGTGCCAAAGGCTATTTAACCGAAGTGGTGTCGGACTTTTCCTATTCTACCCTACGTTTTGCCGAACTGGCGCTGACCAAACTCTGGACGCAACTTTATGATGGAATTGAAGTGCATAATTTCGATACCGTCCGCGAGCTGGCCAAAGATTACGAAATTGTTTATACCCCATGCCATCGCAGTCATATCGATTATTTACTGCTGTCTTATGTGATTTTTAACCGTGGCTTGATGGTGCCGCATATTGCGGCAGGCATTAACCTCAACTTGCCTGTGGTCGGTCAGATCATGCGTGGTGGCGGTGCTTATTTCATCCGGCGCACCTTTAGTGGAAATGAGTTATATACTTCTGTTTTTAAAGAATATTTACATAGTTTATTGTCGCGTAACACGCCTTTGGAATACTTTATTGAAGGTGGACGCTCACGGACTGGTCTGCTGTTACCACCGAAAAAAGGCATGCTGTCGATGACGGTACAAAGCCATTTACGTGGTGCAACCAAGCCGATAGCCTTTATTCCGACCTATTTTGGTTATGAAAAACTGATTGAAGGCACCTCTTATTTAAATGAACTGAATGGCAAACCCAAAGAAGCCGAATCGATCTGGGGCATCTTGAGTTCAGTCCGTAAAATTGAAAAAGTTTTTGGTCAGGTACACGTCAATTTTGGGGAACCGGTTTTTCTGGATCAGGTTTTAGCTGAACATCAAGCCAGTGATATTAAACTCAACATTCATGATGAATTACCTCAGCCAGTCATTCAAACAGTCAATCAGGTTGCCAACTCAATTCTGGAAAATATTAATAAAGCAGTAGTGATTAATCCAATCTCTTTAATCTCGCTGATTTTATTGAATGCCGAACATCATGCTTTAACTGAACATGATTTAATCGGAAAAATTGATCAATATCGTCATTTATTAAAAATAACGAAATATGATGCAAAAATGATCATGACAGAATTATCGAGCACAGAGATTATTCAATATGCTGCAAAATTAAAACAGGTTGAAATCTTCAGCCAAAATAACCAAAACTGGGTGCGCGTTGCCGAAAGTCAAAAAATTCTATTAAGTTATTTTAGTAATAATATTCTACACTGTTTTATTTTACCGGCATTAATTGCAATGCTGGTGCATTCATATAAAAAAATCTCTACGCATTATTTAATTGATAGTGTTAAAAGTATCTATCCCTATTTTAAAGAAGAATTTTTCTTAAAATGGTCTATGGATGAATTAGAAAAAGAAATCACACTCATTATAAAAGGTTTAGAACATTTAGGCTGGATTGTTCGTCAGGATCAAACCCTTTCTATCCCAGCCGATGAACACATGCAAAACCAGCTTGTAACATTGGCTCATTTGTCTGCTTCTAGCCTGAATAACATGACGATGATTGCTGCATTACTTCAGCAGTATGCTTCGCTGCAAGCACTGAGCCTGAAAGAACTGGAGAAAATGGGTAAAGCTGTACTGAACAAACTGTCACAAACCAAAAAGATTCAGGCCGGTTATTATTTTGACAGCGCCACATTAAAAAGCTTTATTGCTATATTAAAAGAAAAAAGTCTGCTCAGTACTCAAGAAAATCATTTTGTCATTAGCGATGATTTTGAAGAAAAAATGTCTGCAATTTTTAACTGGTATAATCCTGAAACGCGTCAGGCAATCACTGAAGCCGTGCATTTTAATGAAAAAGAATTAAAAGGATTTAAATAGACCCATAAAAATTGATGAATCATATTTTGCATTGCTATCAGGCATTTAATCTGGATTAAATGCCTTATTTTAATGGATATAAGAATATCTGATAATTACTTTCATAAAAAACCATTGAAAATGTTACATTTTCATCCTATATGAGATTAATCAGGCAGTATACTGCCTAAGTTACTGTTGCGTAGTATGGAAATGCTGTATGAACACCGATCTTGAAATTGCTTCTATGCATGAGTCTATTGATGTTGTTGTCACAATATTAAAATCATTAGCCAATACAGATCGTTTACTTATTTTATGTCATCTTGCCAAACAAGAATTAAATGTCTCCCAAATAGAACAGACGACAAAAATAAGCCAGCCTACCTTATCACAGCAACTGATGATGCTACGTAAAAGCGATATGGTGACTACACGTCGTGATGGAAAACAGATTTTTTATTCCATTAAAGATGAAAAACTGGTTCAGGTCCTCAATACCCTATATCAACTCTATTGTCCTAAAAATTTAATTTAATCATATAAATAAAAGAAAATTGAGAAGATGTAATCGTCCTGATAAGACTTCTTAGCATTTTTTATGCATAATATATCTAAGATAGTGATTTAGCTTTAGATATGTCAGATTTAAATTCTCGCTTAACGGCGCTATTACCGGCTTGGCGCTGGCTGCGTACCTACAACCACGCCAAGTTTAAATCTGACCTTCTTTCAGCCCTAATTGTCATCGCAATGCTGGTTCCGCAAGGTATGGCCTATGCCATGCTGGCAGGACTACCGCCCATTACGGGACTGTATGCCAGTATTTTACCCATGATCATTTACGCCATGGTCGGGAGCAGTCCTACGCTTTCTATTGGCCCGGTCGCGATTATTTCCATGATGACTTTCGCGACACTCAATCCCTTATTTGAGGTTGGCTCGCCGGTTTATATACAGGCAGCCTGCCTGCTTGCAGTAATGGTGGGTGTCATTTCCTTATTGCTCGGGATATTTCGATTTGGCTTTCTGATTCAGCTGATTAGTCATCCGGTCATCAAGAGTTTTATTATTGCCTCTGCGCTGCTGATTGCTTTGGGTCAATTCAAATTTCTGGTCGATGTACCTTTAAAGGCCAATAATATCCCTGAGTTTGTAGTCAGCGTTTGGCAATATCTAAGGTACAGCAATTTCTCCTCTTTGATCTTTGGCATGCTTGCGCTCATTTTTCTGATTTATTTCCCTAAAGTTTTACAGTCCAATGCTGTGCAAAGCCGAATAGGGTCGACTGCATTTCTGACGAAAGCCTTGCCTTTAAGTTTGGTGGTAATTTCAATTGCGGCGGTCTATTTTCTGGATTTAAAAGCCGTAGGCATTAAAACGGTAGGAGAAATCCCCTCAGGTTTTCCCCCGCTGAGTATGCCCTACTGGAATCTGGATCTGGTCATTACCTTGTTACCCGGTGCAGCAATGATCGCCATGATCAGCTTTGTCGAGTCTTTATCTATTGCTCAAGCGACTGCCCTACAGCAACGCAGTCATTTAAATAGTAACCAGGAACTGATCGCATTGGGTTTATCCAATTTAAGTGCCGGGCTCAGCTCAGCATTTCCGGTTACCGGAAGCTTATCGCGCACGGTGGTCAATGCAGATGCCGGTGCCAAAACTCCGCTGGCAGGGGTCATTTCATCTCTGCTTATTGTGGTGGTCAGTCTTTATTTTACCGGCTTTTTCCGTGATTTGCCTTTAGGCATTCTGGCAGCAACCATTATTGTTTCCATCTGGAAACTGGTTGATTTCAAGCCCTTTATTGAAACCTGGCGTTATTCCAAAGCTGATGGTATTGCCATGTGGATTACCTTCTTTGGTGTGCTCTGCATCGATATCTCGACTGGTTTGCTACTGGGTATTGTTTCTACCTTTATTCTGCTGCTGTGGCGGATCAGCCGCCCGCATATTGCCGTCATTGGTCTGGTTGAAGGAACCCAGCATTTTAGAAATATACAGCGTCATCAGGTACTGACCTCAGACACAGTCCTGTCCATGCGGATAGATGAAAATCTGACCTTTCTAAATGCCAATACCTTTAAAGGTTTTCTGATTAATGCCGTGAGTCAGTATACAGATTTAGAGCATGTGGTCATTAACTGCTCCAGTATTAGTGCCATTGATCTGAGCGCGCTGGAAATGCTGGAAGACCTCAATGCCGAACTCAATAAACTGGACATCAAACTGAATTTTTCCGAAATTAAGGGCCCCGTAATGGATAAATTACAACATTCAAAACTGCTGCATCACTTAAGTGGCCGGATTTATCTTTCGCATTTTCAGGCCATGCAAGAACTTTCCCCGGAAGTATTTTAAGACAAATCAGATATAAATGATCTCACTCAATTTCTGCTGTGGTTTTTTTGAGACTGCCTTTGATATTTTATTAAGAGCTTGAAAATAGAATCTTTTAACAGAATACAACACAGTAGAATAATCGGAAGCATTTGTATTATTTGAATATTTAAAAAATATGGTAAAATTTGATGAAAAACTAAAAATATCAACTTTAAAAATAAGCAGTTAGTTTTTATATGGAAATTATTTTTTAGCCATATCACTTTTAGGTATAAAATGCCGAATATTTTTGTGATTTTTTAGTCCTCGTATTTGTAACAAGGCACCTTTATGTTTTCTGCTTTAATGCGTTTGAGTTTAGTCTCCCGAATTATTATCGCCATTATTCTCGGTATTGGTGTTGCTGTTTTGTTCCCGAATCTGGCTCCTTATTTAAGCCTGTTAGGTGAACTGTTTATTAAAGCACTTAAATCTGTTGCACCCATTTTAGTTTTTGTGCTGGTTTTAGCCTCTATTGCTAATTTTAAAGTCGGACATAGCGCGAAAATTAAACCCATCATACTAATGTATGCGATTGGAATGTTACTGGCTGCATTAAGTGCTGTAATTGCCAGTATCATTTTTCCAAGTACCTTGTTTCTGGATATTCCCGCAAATGCAGACTTGCAACCACCAGGTAGTCTGATTGAAATCTTAAAAAACCTGCTTTTAAGTTTTGTGGCCAATCCTGTGGTTGCGATTAGTGAAGCCAACTTTATTGGTATTTTGGCCTGGGCTGTTGCTTTGGGGGTTGCATTCCGTCATGCCCATGACTCAACAAAAGTATTGCTCACCGATGCTGCAAATGCCGTCAATAGCGTGATCCGTTTGGTCATCAATTTTGCCCCGGTGGGTATTTTTGGTCTGGTTGCCGTGACCTTTGCAGAAGCTGGATTAAGTACGTTTGAGAGCTATGCACAATTGTTAGTAGTATTGATTGGCACCATGTTGTTTGTGGCATTGGTAGTCAATCCAATGATGGTGGCCTTTGTGACCCGTGCAAATCCCTATCCACTGGTTTTACAATGTTTACGCGAAAGTGGCATTACGGCGTTTTTTACTCGCAGTTCGGCAGCCAATATTCCTGTGAATCTGGATTTGGCCAAACGTTTAGGTGTTGCTGAATCTACAGCCAGCGTTGCCATTCCTTTAGGAGCAACGATTAATATGGCGGGGGCTGCTGTTACCATTACCGTTCTCACCTTAGCCACTGTGAATACATTGAGTATTTCGGTGGATTTCACCACCATGCTGGTTTTATCGGTACTGGCAACCATTTCAGCTTGTGGTGCTTCCGGTGTTGCCGGTGGATCTTTATTGCTGATTCCTGTCGCTTGTGGCCTGTTTGGGATCAGTTCGGATGTCGCCATGCAAGTGGTAGCCATTGGTATGGTGATTAGCGTATTGCAGGATTCAACAGAAACTGCATTAAATTCTTCAACAGATGTGCTATTTACTGCTGCCGTTGACCGCGGTTTGGATTAAGATAGTCATTATTAAGTTTTTTTTGTGACGTTATGCCTTTTCAAACTTTACCGCTCTGGGTTCAATTAGGGGCTTTTTTTCTTGCAGTCAATGCAGGAATGATTAACGTTCTCGGACTGGTGACCGTGCTGCATCAGTCCGTTTCCCATATGACCGGAAATGTCAGCATGTTGGCCATGGCTTTACTCAAGTGGCAACCTGAACACATCCTTTACTTAATCCTGGTTATTCTATGCTATGTCATTGGTTCATTTTATAGTGGATTTATACTCGGAAATAGTCAGTTTAAGTTAGGACGCCGCTACGGTTTTCCTTTAAGTCTGGTGGCTTTTTTTATCCTGTTATGTTGGCTTTTACTTCCCTATTTCCCGCGTTATGCCTTACTCTGGGCATGTGGTGCCATGGGTATCCAGAATGCTATGGTCAGTCATTATAAAGGTACGATTATTCGTACAACCCACTTATCGGGTGTTTTGACAGATTTGGGCTTGGCTTTAGGCTACAAGTTACGGGGACTAAAAGTAGAACGTAGACGTATTATTCTGCACTTGCTCATTTTATTTGGATTTTTCATTGGCGGTCTACTTGCCAGCGTGATTTATCCTTATTTAAAATTGCATGCCTACCTCGTCCCAGTGATGTTAAGCTGGACACTTAGCTTGATTTATTGGGTTATTTATTATCGTTATCGGCAGACTCAAGAGTAATATCGGAATTTATTATGGTCAAAAATGCATTACAGGCTCAATTGCTAAAAGCGGGTTTAGTCGATAATAAAAAGGCTAAAAAACTGTCAAAACAGGCAGTACATGAGCAACGTACCGGACAAAGCAATGAAGCTGAATTAAAGGCCAAAATTGCTCAAGACCAGCAAGAAAAGCTGGCTCGCGATCAGGCGCTGGATTTAGAAAAAAAACGCCTGTTACAGGGTAAAGAATTAAAAGCTGCCATTGTGCAAATGATCAATCAGCACAAAATTAAAGACACCGATGGCGAAGTTGCCTATCAATTTATTGATGACAATAAAGTCAAAAAGATTTATCTCAATCAGCAGATTTACAATGCGCTGGTTGCAGGTTCACTCATTATTGCAAAAGAAGCAGATAGTTATGCCATTTTGCCTAAAGCCTTGGCAGAGCGCATTAACGACAAGATGGAAGGCTTCATTATTGTCAACAATTCTGAAAAGAATGAACAGACCACCGATGAAGACGATCCATATGCAGCCTACGTCATTCCTGATGATTTAATGTGGTAAGTCCAGTTCATCAATCGTTGAAGGAATTCACTATGCCAGTATTCGTATTGGCATAGATAACAAGAACAGAATAATGATAAGAAATTAAGTAATTTCAGCATCAGCCCAGCTGGTGAATTTTATTTGAGTTCGTGTATATAAAACGTTATCTTTATAATAATCAAAAAATAACGCTATACACTATTCCATAATTTAAAAAATTCAGGATAATTTTTTGGAACAATTGGCATTCATACAAAATATTCAGGACTGGTCAGATCACTATCCATGGCTAGAAATGTTCACCTCTCTCAGTATTTTAATTTTACTGGCACTCCTGGCAAATTTTATTGCCAAGCAAGTCGTGGTTCGTGGTATCCGCCAACTGATTTCCAAGATGAAATTTGTCAATCAGGACATTTTTGCCCAGCATAGTGTTATCCGCCGGGTTTCAAGCATTGTGCCAGCGATTGTGATTATGAATGGTATTGTCACTGTTCCCCATCTTTCAGAAAAAGTAACTGTTTTAATTCAAATGGCAGCACAGGCGTTTATTTTTCTCACCCTTGCTTTAGCCATCAGTGAATTTTTAAGTATTTTCAATCTAGTTTATCAACGTAATCCCAAATCAAAAAACAAACCGATTAAAGGTTATTTACAGCTGGTTAAGCTGATTATCTTTATTGTCTGTGGCTTGATGATTTTAGGTACTTTCCTCAAAAAAGATGTCTTTACCTTGCTAGCAGGTTTTGGTGCCATGGCAGCAGTATTGATGTTGATATTTCAAAATACCATTCTCTCCTTGGTGGCATCAGTACAAATTTCATCTTATGACATGGTGCGAATTGGTGACTGGATAGAAATGCCTTCACTGAATGCCGACGGTGATGTCATTGATATGTCATTACATACCATTACCGTGCAAAATTTTGACAAAACCCTAACCACTATTCCAACCAATAAGCTGGTAACAGATACTTTTAAAAACTGGCGCGGTATGGCGTATGCTGGAGTGCGCCGCATCAAAAGGTCCATCTTTATTGATCAAAGTAGTGTGCATTTCATGACACCAGATGAGCAGCAAAAACTAAAAGATTTTTTATTGCTGGATCAATATTTAAATAGCAAACATGATGAGCTGGAAAGCTTTAACCAGCAACTCTCGAACCAATCTTTATACAATCAGCGCCGTTTAACCAATTTAGGTACCTTCCGCGCCTATGTTGAGTTTTACTTAAAACAGCATTCAGGCATCGCGCAAAATCAATCGCTGATTATTCGACAATTACAACCGACCAGTGAAGGTTTACCCCTGGAAATTTATGCTTTTGCAAATACGACAGTATGGAAAGATTATGAGGCGATACAGTCTGATATCTTTGATCATTTGATTGCAATTGTCCCAGAATTTGGTTTAAGAGTTTATCAGGCACCATCCGGTGCTGATTTTAGGCAATTCACGGCACGTTCAGCAGATCAAGCCGAACTTTAAAAACAAACGGGCTGATGCAATAGTTAAAACGTATTGCTATTATTCTTATTTGTACTTGAATGATTCAACTGAAAATAAGGCATCCCCCGTTCATGCAATTAATATGGTTTCGACAGGACTTGCGTATACAAGACCATGCTGCACTTTGGCATGCAGCTCAATCTGGAAACTGTGTTGCCTTGGTGATTCTCTCACCTGAGCAATGGCAACGACATGATGACAGCCCTGCCAAACAAATATTTTATTTACGCCAACTGGAAACGCTAAAATCACAGCTCAATCAGCTAAATATTCCACTGCTGATCAAGCACATTCCTTTATGGAAAGATGTCCCCAATGAGATGCTGCAGCTTTGTCTGCGACTTGGTATTGACGCTGTACATGCCAATATTGAAATTGGAGTGAATGAATTAAAACGAGATGCCCAAACGCAACAAAATCTGGAAAAGCATCAGATTTCGCTTGAGCTTTATCATGACCAGACGATTTTTCCTGTCGGTTCAATCACAAATAAATCTAATCAGCCTTATCAGGTGTTTAGTGCGTTTAAAAAACGCTGTTATGAATTACTTGGCATTGGCCTACAGCAATGTTATCCAGCAGTGGCAAAGCAGGAAAAAATAGCGCTGAACCTGGAATCAGAAAAAACGAAAAACAGTGCATCAACATATATGCAAAGCTCTGTATCAGATCAGTTACAGCAGCTTTGGCCGGTAACGGAAGACTATGCACTGAATATTTTGAATCATTTTGTTGACTCTAAAATACAGCAGTATCAACAGGAACGGGATTTTCCTGATCTTAATTCAACCAGCCGATTGTCTGCTTACTTAAATATCGGTGCGGTTTCAATCAGGCAGTGCTTACGAGCCGTGTTTAGAAAACAAAATGGTCATTTTCATATAGACAATGCGGGACAACAAACCTGGCTGGATGAATTGTTGTGGCGTGAGTTCTATCAACACATTCTTTATCAGTTTCCTGCCGTTTCCAAACATAAACCTTTTAAAAGCAATACTGAGAAGATTCAATGGCGTAATGCTGAGCAAGACCTGCATGCCTGGCAACAAGGTCAGACTGGAATTCCCATTGTAGATGCGGGTATGCGTCAGTTGCTGCAAACCGGTTGGATGCACAACCGGGTACGTATGATTACAGCAATGTTCTTAACCAAGAACCTGCTGATTGACTGGCGTCTGGGTGAAAAATGGTTTATGCAGCATTTAATTGATGGCAATTTGGCCGCAAATAATGGTGGCTGGCAATGGTGTGCTTCAACGGGAACCGATTCAGTACCCTATTTCCGAATCTTCAACCCAATCACCCAATCGCAAAAGTTTGATAAAAACGGCGATTATATCCGAACATGGGTACCGGAACTGGCACATCTGGATGCAAAAAAAATCCATGATCCTTATGCTTACCCACAGGTGCGAAAATTAAATTACCCACGGGCAATTGTGGATTTAAGCTTATCGCGCAAGCGTGCCATAGAGGCGTTTAAGGCAATCTGACTTGGAAATATTAAAGAATCGCCCTGTTCAATCAGGGCGAGACCCAAAACTACTGCAATCTACAAATCGTTTCAGTTGAATGCTGCTCTAAGGTGCTGAGGAGAATCCACCTAAAAGAATGCCAAGCCCTAAAAAGATTCTAAAATCAGTTCAATTGATCGAAATGAATTAATTCAAACCATTAATCTTGCGAAGCAGTGTTTCTCAGGTAGAATTTTCTGAAAAAAATGATCGGGGGCTATCATCGACGAAGTTTAGATGACGCCAAAATGCACTGTATCAAATTGTTAGGTGATCAATTAACTTCAAGACATTTTCAAAGCCAGGTTAATGAAATTCATGTATGTGTGGCTGTACTGAACAAATTTACCCAGTGAGGTAGACCTTCATACCCAAGTGATCTCCTAAATTTTAATGATTTGGAGTAAATTCAGCTTTTAAATATTTATGTAACAAAGCCGTTAAAATGAAAAGTTTACTGATTTAATCAGACTTTTAGATATTCATTAAATTATTATTTATACTATTGAAGTTGCAATAATATTCAACCTAACAGCCATTTACTCAAGGAAATTCGCATGTTGCAGTGGTTTGAAAAACTCGTCGATCCTTATCCATCCAAAGGTTTAAACGAACCACTTCCTACCCGTTTTTTCCCTTTTGTCTGGCAAGCCGCTCAAGGTGTGCGCCCTTATTTATTGTTGCTGGTGCTGTTTACTGCAGCTGCTGCAAGTTTTGAAGCCTTTCTTTATTCTAAAATCGGTGATTTGGTGAACTGGCTAAGCAAGAGTCAACCAGACACTTTTTTGGCTGAACATAGCCAAAATCTTACGATCTTGAGCTGCATTCTGCTGGCCAATATCTTATTTGCCAATATACAGTCTATTATCAAGCATCAAATTTTATACAGTACTTTTCCCATGCGTTTACGCTGGCGTTTCCATAATTTACTGTTACAGCAAAGTCTAGACTTTTTTCACAACGACTTTGCCGGACGTTTATCTGCCAAAGTAATGCAGACTTCACTGGCGGTACGTGAATTTTGGGTGATTTTGGGTGATATGCTTGCCTATGTTCTGATCTACTTTGTCACGATCAGTCTGGTTCTGGGGGCAATTTCTCCGTTGCTGATTTTGCCTCTGCTGCTTTGGCTGGTACTGTTTATTTGTGCTGCCTGCTTTTTTATTCCACGTTTAAGCCAGATTTCAAGCCAGCAGGCCGATGCCCGTGCAGTCATGACTGGTCGTGTTACCGACGCTTACACCAATATTCAAACCGTGAAACTATTTGCACATGCTGGGCGTGAAAGCAAGTATGCCAAAGCATCCATGCAAGATTTCATGATCACGGTATATAAACAAATGCGCCTGGGCACACAGTATGAGATCAGCATCAATTTACTCAGTGTGGTTTTATATGGTGGCGTTTTAGGTACCGCCATCTGGTTATGGATCAACGGTCAGGCCGAACTCGGTATTATTGCTGCAACGACCGCCATGATTTTAAAACTCAACAGTATTGCCGAATTTATGATGTGGCAGTCATCCGCACTGTTCGAAAATGTCGGAACCATTCAGGATGGTATGAAAACCTTGGGACAGCCAATTCACATTCAGGACAAACCGGATGCACAACCTTTACAGGTACAGCATGGTGAAATTAAATTTGAAGATGTCAGTTTTGCTTATCAGAATAAAAATGTGATTGATCATTTTAATTTAACCATTAAACCGGGAGAAAAAATTGGCATTGTCGGCCGCTCTGGTGCAGGAAAATCGACCCTGATTCAACTGTTATTGCATTTTTATAATATTAACCAAGGTCGTATTTCGATCGATGGTCAAAATATTCAAGATGTGACTCAGGACAGTTTGCGTAAAAATATTGCTTTTGTAACTCAGGATACCTCTTTGTTACATCGTACCGTGGCTGAAAATATTAAATATGGCCGTCCCGATGCAACAGATGAAGAGATGTTTGAAGCCGTGCGCAAAGCCAAGGCGGAAGATTTTATTCCACAGCTCACTGATTTGCGTGGCAAAACTGGCTATGAAGCCTATGTGGGGGAACGCGGTGTTAAACTATCGGGTGGTCAACGCCAGCGTATCGCCATTGCCCGGGTGTTTTTAAAAGATGCGCCAATTCTGATTTTAGACGAAGCCACCAGTGCCTTAGATTCTGAAGTAGAGGCGGCAATTCAATCCAGTCTGGATGAATTGATGCAAGGTAAAACCGTGATTGCGATTGCCCATCGACTATCCACCATTGCACAAATGGACCGTTTGATTGTGCTGGATGAAGGTAACATTGTAGAGCAAGGCACGCATGAAGAACTGGTTGCGCTGGGTGGTATTTATGCACATTTGTGGCAAAGACAGACGGGCAGTTTTTTAATCGAACAACAGGCATTGAAGAAAAAGGATATGTATTGATGCTGTATTTAGAAGATATAAAAGTGGGTGATCGTTTCATTAGCCGTGAATATGAAATGACCTTAGAAGAAATCAAACAGTTTGCACATGCTTATGATCCTCAAGTTTTTCATACTGATGAACATGAGGCCAAAGCACATCCTGTTTTTCAGGGCATTGCTGCCAGTGGCTGGCACACCTGTGCAGTTACCATGCGTTTATGGACTGAGTGTTTTCCGGTCGCTTATGGTTTGATTGGTTCAGAGTCCAGCCTGCGCTGGCCGCGTCCGACCCGTCCTGGCGATAAGATTCATGTCGAGGTCGAAATTGTGGCAATTACGCCATCAAAAAGTAAAAATGACCGAGCTATAGTCAGTTATGTGACTCAGGCATTCAATCAGAACCATGATGTATTACTTATTTCAACCACTAAAATTGTGGTCTTTAAAAAAGATGTTCAGCCTGAATAATTTTCAGACTTTAAAAATATTGTCCAACAATTTTAATCGAATACTGTTTCAACTCATGCCAATATGGCATCTACAAATAGAAAAACGAATGAATGCAATGGATGGCGCATGAAAACGATTTCTCCAAGACAGGATCAAGGCATACCGGGTGTTTATGGACTGCTGCTGTTAGATGTGGTATCCCGTTGGGGTTACACTGCTGAAGCACTCTTCACCCCATTTCATTTAAACAGTGAACAGTTGGCAGACCCCAACTTTCGTATTCCGACACCAGTTGCCAATGAACTGGTCAAGCATGCACTACGTTTAACTGGCGAGCCGACACTGGGTTTCCATTTGGGCACCCAGATGCGTATCTCGATTCATGGTTTTATTGGTTATGCCATTATGACGGCACATGACATTACTGATGCCCTGATACTGGCGAACCGGTTTATCCAGCTACGTATGCCATTTTTACAACTTTATTTTTCCACCTTTGGTGAAAAAGCGACCTTACAGTTGCAGTGTGATTTTGATATTGAACCCTTACGTACTGAAATTGCCATTGCCCTGACCTTTGGCATTATTACCATGGCCAAAGCCCTGACCGGTTGTGAGGACCTGTCCGGGGAGATTGATTTTGATTTTCCCAAACCGTCCGGTTTTGAACGTTACATGGCAAAATTTCCATCGCATCAGTTCCGTTTCGAACAGCCACATCTATTAAGCAGCTTTGATAAAAAATATCTGAGCTTGAAAATGGTCAATGCTGACCCGATTGCCAGCCAGATTGCGATTAACCAGTGTGAAGCTGAACTGTCTGCCTTGGGCGAACGTCGCCGCCTGGCCATGCGGGTGCGTGACATTTTGACCAATTCTGAACAGCATTATTTAAGTATTGAAAATGTGGCAGATCGGCTGCATATGTCAGATCGTACCCTGAAACGCCAACTGGCAGCTGAAGGCACCTCATTTTCTACCTTGGTGGATGAAGTACGTTATCGGCATGCCACTTCCCTGCTGTCACGTACTGATTACACGCTTGAGCAGATTGCCGATGAAATTGGTTATAGCGATGTCGCCAATTTCAGCCGTGCATTTAAGCGTTGGAGTGGGCGTAGTCCAAGCAATTGGCGTAAAGATCCTTATCTATAAACTTTTGTTTTTATCAAAAAACATGTATAAAACATGGCAAAAATGATTTGAATATTTTAAAGGAGTCATCCATGAATCACCCTTCAGAGTTAAAGTACGCAAGTACACACGAATGGGTCAAAATTGAAGGTGATCTGGTTATTACTGGGATTTCCGACCATGCACAGGATGCTTTGGGCGACCTGGTGTATGTTGAAGCGCCAGAAGTGGGTCAGAAAATGATTGCCGGTGAACAGGCAGGCGTAGTTGAATCGGTGAAAACGGCTTCTGATATTCATGCACCTGTTTCAGGTGAAGTGGTTGAAGTAAACTCAGCACTTGAAGATGATCCTGATTTTGTCAATGATGACCCTTATGGCAAAGGCTGGATTTATAAAATCAAGCCAGACAACATGGCGGATGTAG
Source organism: Acinetobacter sp. CS-2 (assembly GCF_016599715.1). Classification (NCBI taxonomy): domain Bacteria; kingdom Pseudomonadati; phylum Pseudomonadota; class Gammaproteobacteria; order Moraxellales; family Moraxellaceae; genus Acinetobacter; species Acinetobacter sp. CS-2. The sequence goes on along the minus strand of NZ_CP067019.1, from coordinate 1,619,868 downwards.
AAAAACTGCTTTCCAGTAGTGAATATGAAGCAGGTTTGTAATACTGCTTTAAATAAAAAAATCAGCCTTGAAGGCTGATTTTTTTATCGTCAGAAAAATGCAGTACTCTTTTAAAAAAATAATCTTTGAAAAAGCAAATTGAAAAATAAAGCTCAAATTTTTTAATAAAAAAGTATCTGACTTAAGACATTTATTATTAAGGTGTTTCCGGTCCTATCTTAGCTTGATTCTCTTCCGGATCTTTATCTTGCAGCATACTGAATGATGCAGCTGAACCTGGAACCGTTTGATCCTGTCGGTTACTTTTCAATTTAATCTGCAAGCGCAATTCATTCATGGAGTCGGCATTACGCAATGCTTCTTCATAACTGATCGCACCCTCATTATATAAATCATATAAAGCCTGATCGAAAGTTTGCATGCCCAATTCACGGGATTTCTTCATGATTTCTTTGAGTTCATGAAACTGGCCTTTCAGGATATTATCTCCAATTAAAGGTGTATTCAACAAAATTTCAATGGCTGCACGACGTCCACGTCCATCTTCAGTACGCACCAAACGCTGTGAAATAATCGCCTTCATATTGGAAGATAAATCCATCAGCAATTGATTGCGACGTTCTTCCGGGAAAAAGTTGATAATTCGATCCAGCGCCTGATTGGCATTATTGGCATGTAAAGTACCTAAACATAAATGTCCGGTTTCGGCAAAGGCAATGGCATGTTCCATGGTTTCGGTATCACGGATTTCACCAATTAAAATAACATCCGGTGCCTGACGCAAGGTGTTCTTCAAGGCATTGTGCCATGAATGACTATCCACGCCGACTTCGCGGTGGGTAATCATCGATTTCTTATGCTTATGCACATATTCCACCGGATCTTCCACGGTAATAATGTGCCCGGCAGAATTTTCATTACGATGATCAATCATGGCGGCTAAAGAAGTCGATTTACCCGAGCCGGTAGCACCGACCACAAGTATCAGACCGCGTTTTGCCATCATCACATGCTTTAAGGACTCGGGAAGCTTTAACTGGTCAAAATTTGGAATTTCTGCGGTAATGGTTCGTATTACCATCCCTACATGTAATTGCTGCTGGAATACATTGACACGAAAGCGCGAAACATTGGGAACACTAATGGCAAAATTACATTCCAGCTCGGTTTCAAACTCATGCCTCTGTTTTTCATTCATTAAACTATAGGCAAACAACTTGGTCTTGTCGGCAGTCAATGCCTGCTGGCCAAGCGGTTTCATTAAGCCCTGATGTTTAATACTCGGTGGAAAATCTGCTGAAATAAATAAATCTGAGCCGCCATATTCCACCACCTTAGTCAGCATATGGAACATCATTTTACGTGCTTCTTCCAGTAATTCCGTACTATACATATATTCCCCGATGAGAATTGTTTCTATGATCCACGCATACTGAAATTGGTTTAATTTATTTAAATGCTTATCTCAGTCGTGAAGAAACAATTCATGTTTTATTGATTACTATTTTTCCCTATTGTGCATAAACATAGTAAAGTACTCAACTTTGTTATTTTTAACTGGTTAAAAGTATGAATAGAAATTGCATACACCATCAATAAACGCGTGGTTTAAAATTAACCAGATAACAAAAATAGATCTATACAAGAAAAAAGCCCCTAAATTCAGGGGCTTTATCACAACATTATTTATAGATTATTGATCATCGATAAACTTTTTATAGAAAATCAGGCGCTACGTTTTAACTGTGAAACACGTAGTGAATCTGCTACCTCCAGCAAAAGTTGCAGGGTTTTGTCCCAACCCAGACAGCCATCTGTTACAGACTGACCATAAGTCATCTCACAAGAAATCTTTTGCTGACCATCGACAAGATGACTTTCCAGCATTACGCCTCGAACATGATTTTGCTTGCGTTCTGCCACAATGGTACGCAGTACTTCGGGCTGTAAAAGCGGATCTTTGTGGCTATTGCCATGACTGCAGTCAATCACCAAAGCCGGTAATTCACCTTTGCATTTTTCTTTGATCTTTTCAATTTCCGCCAGCTGGTAATTGGGACCTGAATTTGCACCGCGTAAAATTAAATGTGCTTTTGGATTGCCCTGCGACTCTAAAATACACGGTAAACCGGATTGGCCCAGACCCAGGAATTGATGTGGATGTGATGCAGATTGAATAGCATCCAGTGCAATTTGAATGGAGCCATCGGTGCCATTTTTGAAACCGATGCTGTATGGCATATGACTGGAAATTTCACGATGAATCTGAGATTCACTGGTCCGTGCACCAATAGCACCCCATGCCAGTAAATCATCGAAATACGCAGTCGCCATTGGGCTTAATATTTCCGAAGCAATCGGCAAACCTATTTCAATAATTTGTAGATACAACTCACGTGATTTTTCTAGTCCCAATTGCATATTGGATGAGCCATCTAAATTTGGGTCATACAGGAAGCCTTTCCAGCCTATGGTAGTACGCGGTTTTTCAATATAGGCACGCATCACCAGGAAAATCTGATCTGACACCTGGCTTTGTAATTGTTGTAATTTATGCGCATATTCAAGTACAGCCACGGGATCATGAATCGAACATGGGCCTGTCACCACCATCAAACGATGGTCCTTGCCTGCCAATATATTTTCAATGGTTTGACGCTGCGCAGCAATTTGTTGCGCCAATTTATTCGATAATGGCAATTGTGCCTTCAATTGGTGAGGCAAAGTTAAAATGGTTTCTTTTGCAGTTGTTTGAGTTTGTTGTAAAGCAGTATTTAAAGCATTCATTGGTCTTTCCTGGGGACTATTCAGTCCAATCTTTTATTTGAGCGTTATGGGTCTAATGGATTGCGTGTGAAGAGTCATCAATTGACTAAAGTAAAACCAATAAAAATTGCTAAAGTATGAATAATTTAATGTTTGCATGTCTAAACTCCCAAAATATAAAAAATAAGATATAAAAAAAACCTGATCAGGGTTGCCCGATCAGGTTATAAACTTGGTGGGCAACCTTTTCTTGCCCGAACGCATTCAGGCAATTATCTAAATTGCCAAAAGTAATAAGTCGCGTTTGAGAGTACAGGTTGCTTTAACATCTTTATTTCTTCAAAAAAGTATGTATCTTGAAATTAAAATACGCTGTATTGCCATATTTGACAATAGTTTTATTTAAAATAAAACTACATCAATCATTAAACTTTTACTTATACATTGTTTACAAATAAAACTTGGCTTCTAACTTAAAATCTAATCCTTTTCTATTGTTAACGTGCTTTAGATAATTTTTTAATATTTCGGTGGTGTTTCAAAAAGTATGCTGAAACAAAGCAGGTTGAATTTTGATAAAATAGAGAAATGCGAATAACTCTAGAAATCAAATGTCCAACCTGCCTCAGTGACAGTATAAAGAAAAATGGCATCAAAGTAGATGGGAAACAAAACTATCAGTGCAAAGACTGTAAACGTCAGTTTATTGGTGACCATGCTCTGAGCTATCTAGGATGTAATTCAGGCATTACTCGAAAAATATTACAGTTGATGGTCAGAGGTAGTGGTATACGAGATATCGCTGAAGTTGAGCGAATCAGTATCGGTAAAGTTTTACGTACTTTAACCGAATCGACCTACCAAATTCAGCCTAAACAAAGTCATTATGAGTCTCTTGAAGTTGATGAGTTTTGGACTTTTGTGGGAAATAAAAATAATAAACAATGGCTTATTTACGCCTACCATCGAGAAACAGGTGAGATTGTTGCTTATGTTTGGGGTAAAAGAGACTTAGCTACAGTTCAACGATTGAAGACAAAGCTTAAACAATTAGGTATTCACTACACCCGAATTGCAAGTGATCATTGGGACAGTTTCATAACTGCTTTTAAAAACTGCAAGCAAAGTATTGGTAAATTTTTTACTGTAGGTATTGAAGGTAATAATTGCAAAATAAGGCATCGAATTAGGCGCGGTTTTAGAAGGAGTTGTAATTTTTCAAAAAAGATTGAAAACCATTTTAAAGCTTTCGACTTAACCTTTTTTTACATCAATAATGGCTTCATTTAATGTCAGCATACTTTTTGAAACACCACCAATATTTCAACTGCTGAGCAGTTTCTATCAAAATAAAAGACCATCCATTGGCATTAAAAGATAAAATGTATTCTATACCGAAGGCTTGATTTGTTTTACTCCATATAACGAAGGATGTATTCATGTTCCAACATGTTGATGCGTATGCAGGTGATCCGATTCTTTCTTTAATGGAAGAATTTGCTAAAGATGAACGGACACAAAAAGTGAATTTAAGTATTGGGCTTTATTACAATGAAGACAATATTGTGCCTCAACTTGAAGCGGTCAAAGCAGCGTATAAGAATATTGAAACAAGCAATGAACAGGTTAAGCTGTATTTACCGATGGATGGCTTAAAACCTTATAATCAGGCTACTCAAGCGCTGGTATTGGGAGAAAATAGTCCGGCGCGCCGTGATGGACGCGCGGTGACCATCCAGACCTTAGGCGGTTCTGGCGCGCTTAAAGTTGGTGCGGATTTTCTGAAAAAATATTTTCCTGAATCTGATGTTTGGGTTAGCCAACCGACTTGGGAAAATCATATTGCCATTTTTAATGGTGCTGGTATTCACTCGCACTTCTACCCTTATTTTGATGCAGCAACCAATGGCGTCAATGTGCCAGCGATGCTAGAAAAGTTGAGCCAGCTACCGGCAAAAAGTATTGTGTTATTACATCCATGTTGCCATAACCCGACGGGTGCAGACTTGACACCTGCTGAATGGGATCAGGTGATTGCTGTACTAAAACAACAGGATCTGATTCCCTTCTTGGATATTGCCTATCAAGGTTTTGGTCAAGGACTAGAAGAAGATGCCTATGCGATTCGCGCACTCGATCAGGCTGGAATGAACTTTATTGTCAGCAATTCATTCTCTAAAATTTTCTCGCTGTATGGTGAACGTGTAGGCGGTCTGACATTTGTTTGTGATGATCAAGCCACTGCACAAAAAGTGTTAGGACAATTAAAGGCAACAGTACGCCGTATTTACTCAAGCCCACCTACGACCGGTGCATTGTTGGTGGATAATGTGCTGAATGATGCTGATCTGACTGCACAGTGGCAAGCTGAACTGCAAGAAATGCGAGAACGTATTATTCAAATGCGTCACATTTTAAAAGATAAACTGAGCCTGGCCTTACCGGAACGAGATTTTAGCTATCTGGTCAAACAGCAAGGCATGTTTAGCTATACCGGGCTGAGTGCTGAACAGGTCGATATTCTCAAAGATCAATACGGCATTTATCTGGTGCGTAGTGGCCGTATGTGTGTTGCGGGTCTGAATTTAAGCAATATTGATTATGTGGCGGAATCGATTGCTGAAGTCATTAAAGCCACTGCTTAATTTGGACCGAATTTCTTTAGGCTGATATAAAAAAAACGGGCAATCTGCCCGTTTTTTATTTCGTTTTTATTTGAGAATGTTTAGTCTTCAAAATGGATCACGGTACGAATCGATTTACCATCATGCATTAACTCAAAGGCTTCGTTAATTTTTTCCAGTCCCATGGTATGAGTAACAAAAGGTTCAAGCTGAATATCTCCTTTCATTGCTTCTTCTACCATACCTGGCAATTGTGAACGGCCTTTCACTCCACCAAAAGCGGTGCCTTTCCAGGTACGGCCGGTGACCAGCTGGAATGGACGGGTTGAAATTTCCTGACCAGCACCGGCTACCCCAATAATGATGGATTGTCCCCAACCACGGTGAGCACATTCCAGTGCAGAACGCATCACATTGGTATTGCCAATACATTCAAAAGAATGATCTACACCCCAACCGGTTTTTTCAACAATCACTTCCTGAATCGGTTTGTCATAATCTTTTGGATTTAAAAATTCTGTCGCGCCAAACTGTTCAGCCAGTTTGAATTTTTCAGGATTGGTATCAATAGCAATAATGCGGCTGGCTTTGGCTTTTTTGGCACCTTGCACCACAGCCAGACCAATACCGCCCAGACCAAATACAGCGACGGTATCTCCTTCCTGAACCTTGGCGGTATTTTTTACTGCACCTAAACCTGTGGTTACGCCACAACCCAGCAGACACACATGCTCATGATTCGCTTCAGGGTTAATTTTTGCCAAAGAGACTTCAGCGACCACGGTATATTCACTGAAAGTTGAGCAACCCATATAGTGGTAAATCGGCTGACCATTATAAGAAAAACGTGTGGTGCCATCTGGCATCAAACCCTTACCTTGAGTTGCACGAACCGCTACACAGAGGTTGGTTTTACCCGATTTACAGAATAAACATTCACCACATTCTGCAGTATACAGTGGAATAACGTGATCCCCCGGTTTTACGCTGGTTACGCCTTCACCAACTTCGACCACCACACCAGCGCCTTCATGGCCCAATACTGCAGGAAACACGCCTTCAGGATCATCACCCGATAACGTAAAGGCATCGGTATGACATACACCGGTATGGCTAATTTTTACCAAAACCTCACCTGCTTTTGGCGGAGCAACATCAATTTCAACAATTTGGAGCGGTTGACCTGGACCAAATGCGACTGCAGCACGTGATTTCATGAATAATTTATCCTTTTTGGGTTCTTTAACAGATGAGCTACAGTAACCTCTTTTTATTGTCGGATTCAACCTATAACATGATGATAATATGTACTTATAACTTTATGACTTCATAACAATTATGCAGATTAGACCATCCATGCATGCTGTCATGTTTGCTGTTACAATTTTTACAATGACGGGGTGCAGTTTGCCGATGAATGAATCCAAAAAGCAGTCTCCCATTCAGGTGCATGCCGAGCACTGGTTAAACGGTTCCAATGTAGATACACAAATTAACCAGGGCCTCACCGCCTATCTTGCTTTAGATGATGCTTTTATCAGTATTGCTTCAAGGCTGCATCTGATTAATAAAGCACAATATAATATCGATTTGCAGTATTACATCTGGGAAGATGACTCGATTGGCCATCTGATGCTGGCTGAATTGCTCAAAGCCGCTGATCGTGGGGTCAAAATCCGTTTGTTGATTGATGACCAGAACGGTTCTCAACTCGATGCAACCTTAAAACAACTGGCACAGCATCCCAATTTTGAAATTAAAATCTTTAATCCTTATACCTTTAGAGCCAGAAAACTGCGCGTGTTTGATTATGTTTTTCGTTTCAAGCAAATTAATCGCCGTATGCATAACAAGCTGATTATTGCCGATGGTGCCATAGCGGTGACCGGTGGCCGCAACATTAGCCGTGAATACTTTGAAGCCAGTGAGTCTTTCCAGTTTACCGATATGGACATTTTGTTTTATGGCACTGCGGTGAAGCATGCCAACAAAGTATTTCAGGACTTTTGGAGTGATGATTTAAGTTATCCTATACCCCTGCTGTTGGGTAAAAGTCGTCCAGAACAGCTTGCCAAATTACGTCGATATTATGAGCTGACTGCCTTACAAAAAGACCAGCTAAAAAGGCGGATTGAACTGGCTGAAAAACAGATCACTGAACATCTAAAAGATCGTCCGATTAACTGGGCAAAAGCACATTTTGTCGCAGATTCACCCGATAAAATTCGCGCTCAGGCATCGGATAATCAACTGATTTACCGTCAAATAATGCAGCTTGTGGGAAAACCTGAACAGCATCTGGAGCTGGTCTCTGCCTATTTTGTCCCCACAAAAAAAGGCAGGGATTATTTAACCAGTTTAGCCCAAAACAACGTGAATGTTCGAGTGCTGACCAATTCATTCCTTGCCAATGACGTTCCTTTGGTCCATGCCTTTTATAGACAATATCGCCATGATTTACTGAAAAACGGGATAAAATTATATGAATTTAAGCCCTATATAGAACGCAATAAACGGACCTGGTATGAAGTGATGACAGGTAACGTCATTCCAGCTAAGGGGAAAAATGCCTCCAGTTTGCATGCCAAGTTTTTGGATATAGATGGCATGGTGTTTATTGGTTCTGCCAATTTTGATCCTCGTTCCGCCAATTTAAATAGCGAAGTAGGACTGATGGTCGAATCCACTATCTTACAACAACAAATTTCCGACTCTTTAGATAAATACTTACCGCTTATTGCCTATGAATTAAAACTTAATCCACAAGGTGAAGTGATTTGGATAGAGCATCATAAAGATGGAACTCGCACAGAGTATTCACATGATCCCCAATCGACCAGATTTCAGCGTTTTAGCATGCAAGCGGTGTCATATCTCCCCATTGAATGGATGATGTAATGACAAATTAATGACATTAAAACACACACAGGCCTTGTCTTTCTAAATCATCGAGTACTGGAAGATCAGCACGAGATCATATTGTGCTCATGAATCTACACAACCCGCCTTAATAAAAGCTGCAAGTCTATAATCTGGCTTGTCTCATCTATCAGACTGGGCACTTCCCTGATGAATATTTCTGCAAAGACTTATAAGAAATTAAATGTTATTTATATATATTTTAGATCAATCAACACAATGATTTTACTCGTTTCTTAATTTGATTTAACATGCCATTTTTCGAGTTTTTAACTCAGCTCTCTCCCAATCGTGACCTTCTGCAATGCAATTTTTTGATTTAAGCCGTCAATTTAATTTAAGTGATATTTTAACCCCGTATAAAACGCTGGACGATTTAGGCCGCCAAGACTGGTTTTTAGCGAAAGTTCGTGTAGAGCATGATTGCCAGTCCGATTCTGAATTAATTGAAGGTCAGGCCATTTTAAAATCCAATCAAAATGTGCAGCTGGAACTGGAATGGCTGATTCAAGATACCGGTTTTGAACTCCAAGTCCTGTTTAAAGGCATTGAAACAGCAGCGAGTGAAGAAACTCTGGTGATGGTCAAAGGCGCAAAAATTATAGATGCCAATCAGCAGGTGATTTCTGCTCAGGCCTTAAGCCTGTGGATTGACGGAACCCTGCTGCCAATGTTGCCGAATATCCGTAAAGAGATTAAATCCCGTTTAAATTTATGGGACTATGTGGAATATGATGGATAACTTTTCTGGCCTACTCTGAATCACTTAAATTCCTTTTTAAATCTATTTATCATTTGAAAAGTTTTCGATGACATTCGTAAAGATATCAAAAACTTTTTCCAGCACAGCCTAAAATGGACGAAATACAGTCAGCTCTTTGGATGCGTTTAATTAAGTCTTGATTTACATAACTTACTTACAGTAAGCCTATTTCCTTAAATAACTGAGCATAAGCTTCGGCCTTTTTCTCCAAAGCAAGTGGATAAGCACGGGATGAAGATGGCATCCGATATAAAGTCAATTCACGTTCCGCAAAGTAGGTTTTTGAGGCATGACCAATTGTCGGTTTTTCAGTATGTTCTGGCATTGAAAGCATCAAGGTATCGGTTGCTTTATCTCCAGTTGTCATGATGCTATTACACTCAGGAATCTGCTGTAGCAGCTTGTTTAAATCAGTTGCTTGAGCAATGTGCAGAAATTTATCCGAAGCATTGCCTTTTAAACGGATAATTTGGTACGCCGTATCAAAAATTGCGATGCCTTTTTCCATTAAAAAATCACGTATCTGCTGTTCCTTGAAATTTTTATTGGCAATATCTAAAAAATGTTCTTTATTGCCAAAGAATACCAAACCAAAAATTTTCCACATGTCATTTTGGTAATTTGGATAATAGAACTCCATTTTCCAGCGGGCTTTAGGTGGTGGAAAGCTACCCATCATCAGCAATCTAGCATCTGGTGGTAAAAAAGGTTCCAGTGGATGGGTTTCAATATTTGGTTCGGTGCTCATAACAGTCTATTTATCCGTCTTCAGCTTAATTTAAAACATTTGACGAATTTTATCTGCAACCTGTTCACCCCAAAGTGTATAAATTTCCTTGCTGGGATGAAAACCATCCTTTGCCATTTCCAGATTGAGGCTTTTAAAACGTTGCAAATCATATTCAATCCATTGCATATTGCCGTTCTGCCGAACAAATTTCGTAAGATTTTTATTCATGCCTTTGGCATATTGTCCAAATAACCAGGCCAGTGGATGAGGTAATGCAGGAAATATGTTCATCGGTGGCACGCCAGATGCAATAACTAATTCAGGCGTGAATTTCTGGTTAATTTCTGCATAAAGTTGTTGCTGCTTTTGAATCCAGTCTTTAGGTGAGATCAGTTTGGTAATGTCATTTACACCGACTGAGGTAATCACCACATCAAAGTGTTGATTGGGCATATTCTTTACCGTCTGAATCACTTGTCCGCTGGTATGACCAGTGGTAGCTTCAAGTTGATAACTGATTTCATAGCCATCTTTTAACTGCTTCAGCACTGCACCGAGTAAAGCATCTTCCTGAGTTGCAACACCGACTCCAGCCGCAGCCGAATCTCCTAAAATTAAAATAGACAGCATTTTTCCAGTTCCAACTGTCCCCTGACGTTGTCCTTCTGGTTCTGCTAAACGTAGAGTATTTTTCTTAACGGCATTGCCTTGAATAATCAGGGATGGAATCAGAACGATGGTTGAAATTTTTAACAGCATACAAAATAAGATTCACGATGATATCTGCATCAATATAAGAGTTTATGGGGTGAGAAGCATTGACTTAAATTACAATAAGTTTCATCTAATTAAATAGTGAATGTGCTACATCAGGTCAGTAATAATCTAGGGTTGAGGGTGGTCGATATCTGCTGAATCTGCTGAATCTGCTGATGATGTTATTTTTTATCGAGCTTAGTTTTACAATGTTTTCCAGCGTATAAAAAAAGCCCATTGAATGAGCTTTTTAGAATCCTAAAATTAACCCAACTTATTGACCAGTTTCAGTGGCAATACTTTCATGGCCAAGCCTAAAGGTAACCAGGGCCACTGTGGCACATAAGCTTTAACTGGTGCTTTTTCAATGGCCTTGACCAGTAAATGCGAACCGGTTTTTTCATCCACTTCAAAAGGCAGTTTTTTCGCACCTTCATTCAGTTCTGTACGGATATAACCTGGGAAAATGGTGGTGACTTTAATCGGGGTATCAATCAACTCGGCACGAATGCCTTCAGCCAGGTGAGCTACTCCGGCTTTGCTTGCTCCATACGCGGTTAAATGTTTCGGCATGCCACGCATAGCGCTCATAGATGAAATCATCACCAGATGCCCTGCATTTTGCGCACGGAAAATTTCAACCGCAGCTTCACATTGTGCCAAAGCTGAAATAAAGTTAGTTTCGACAGTGGCTTTGTTAATTTCAAAATTACCTTTACCAATCCGGCGACCTTCACCCACCCCAGCATTGACAATAATACGGTCAATGGTACCAAATTCCTTTTTAAATGCACGGAACACTTCAAAGACTTGATCGTAATGGGTCACATCTAAGGTTTTGGCTATGACTTTTACGCTGTACTTGCTTTCCAGTTCTTGTTTTAATGTTTCCAGACGTTCCAAACGACGGGCGCAGATGGCAAGGTTATAGCCTTTTTGTGCAAATTCACGTGCCATACCTGCACCAATCCCTGAACTTGCCCCGGTAATTAAAATTGTTTTTGCCATGTTGTCTTCCTTTGCTATTTTTTTAATCAGATCCAGGTCAGTAAGCCGGGATCTTCGGCCTTAATAAAATGGTGTTCATTCAAGCTCAGTAATTGTGGTTCATTTCCCACCAGACGTAGTGTGGTCATGCTGGTATTGGCGATTGCCCAGTTTAAGGCAAAAGTCCGGTTAGCATTCAGCTCTAACAGTTTTCCTGCAGCTACCGAAATCACACCGCCAGAGGTAAACACTACGGCATACCGCGGTTTGATTTTAGCCAGTTCATCACATAAGTTTTGCAATGCTGTTTCAACCCGGTTTTTAAAATGCGGCCAAGATTCATCATATTCATGATGATAGTCACCACCCGTCCAGCGCTCAATCGCCCCTTCAAAAATTTTAGCCAGGTAAGCCCGAGGATTATCTTCCTTGGCGACATCCTGCTTTAACAGATGTGGTTCATTAAAACGTGGTTCGTATCTGGCAAAAACCTGCTGGTGATTAAATTCATTCCATGCACTATCGGTCTGAATCTCAGCCTCAGGAAAACATTGTGCCAAAGTCAAGTTGGCTGTCTGTTGATGACGTTGCATCGAACCTGACACCACATAAGGTGCTTCTTTTAGAATCTGGTCGAAATATTGCCCTAATAATTTCGCCTGTAATTCGCCGTTGGGAGAAAGCTGGTCATAACTTTCAGCCCCAAAAGAGGCTTGCCCGTGACGAATCAGATAAATTGTGGTCATGTCGGCATCAATTCCTTAAATTTCGCGATATATTTTTGAGCCAGTTCATTGGCCTCAAGTTTTTGCAGGCCAATCAATTTAAGCGCACGGATATGCAAGGCATGAATCACTACCCAGAAATCCTTAAAGGCTGGATTATTGGTCTGTTTATGGTAGTAGCGATAATAGATTTGCTGCGCAATCACGGCCAAACGGAAAATGCCGAACACTTCATAAAAGGTCCAGTTCTCTGTTTGCAAGCCAGTTTTTTGCAAATAATAATCCACCACTTCCTGACGCGTGAACATACCTTTTAAATTGGTGGGCTGACGACGCGTGGCTTTAAAAATTTGATTGTCACTTTCTTCAACCCAATACGCGAGGGCTGAACCCAAATCCATTAAAGGGTCGCCGAGGGTTGCCATTTCCCAGTCTAGAACGCCAATTACTTGTGTCGGATGCTTCGGATCTAAAATTACATTATCAAAACGCCAGTCATTATGAATGACACAGGTTTTTGAATCGGCAGGGATATTGTCTTTTAGCCAGTTTCGGACATATTTAAAAGACGGTACATTTAGGGTTTTGGCTTTTTCATAGCGAGCATCCCAGCCTTCTACCTGACGACGACAATAGCCTTCGCCCTTGCCGAGCTTTTCCAGTTCTGTACCCTGATAAGGAACTTGATGCAACTCAATCAATTTATCAATGACATTGATGCACAATTCACGGACCTGAGCTTCATTAAAGTTGAGCTCTTTGGGTAAATTGGCACGTGGAATAATGCCTTCCACACGTTGCATGACATAGAAATCACAGCCAATCACCGATTCATCCTGACAGAGCGCCACCATTTCAGGCAGTACAGGATAGAATGGTGCCAGATTTTTTTGCACATTGTATTCACGTGCCATGTCGTGCGCAGATTTGGCTTTGGTTCCTTTAGGGGGACGGCGTAAAATCAAGTCCGTATTGTCGTATTTCAAACGGTAAGTCCAGTTGGACGCTCCACCTGAATATTGTGTAACTTCGGCTTGACCCTGTAAATCAGTTCCTTGTGCTTTGAGCCAATTCTCAACAGCAATGACATCCAGTTCTTCGCCTTGACGAACCTTCCCACCCACATCAATCACTGACATTGTTATTTCCCTAAATCATCAATGTTATAACACTTCATCGCTTACTTATTTATACCCGTTTAATTTCTCATAAACAGCAAAATTTTCAGGCAAGTGATAAGCAGCCTCAACTATTTATGTAATTAATCTTTTTTCCGACCTGAACTGTAACCGCGTTTTGCCAATTCAAGTTTAGCAATCATGCCTTTATGCACTTCATCTGGGCCATCGGCCAAACGCAAGCTTCGAGCCTGAGCAAAGAATCCTGTTAGAGGTGTATCACGAGAAACACCAGCACCACCGTGTATCTGTATGGCCATATCTACCACTTTTTCCAGTACGCTTGGTGCAACCACTTTAATTGCTGAGATTTCAGTCAGTGCTGCCATATTACCTAAAGTATCCATCTTGTAAGCAGCATAAAGTGTAAGTAATCGTGCCTGGTCAATGGCCACACGGGCTTCTGCAACACGTTCCAGATTGCCACCCAGCTTTAAAATTTCTTTGCCAAAAGCAGTACGACTCATACCACGATCAATCATCAACTCTAAAGATTTTTCTGCTGCACCGATACAACGCATACAATGATGAATACGACCTGGCCCTAAACGGCCTTGCGCAATTTCAAAACCCTGACCTGCACCACCAATAAAATTCGCTACTGGCACACGGACATTATTAAAGCTAATTTCGCCGTGACCATGTGGCGCATCATAGACCCCAAACACTGGCAGCATGCGTTCAATTGTTACGCCCGTAGTATCTACAGGAACCAAAACCATGGAATGTTGATGATGACGGTCTTTGCTTTCATCAGGCGTATGCGCCATAAAAATGATGATTTTTGCATTGGGATCGCCCAAACCCGATGACCACCATTTACGGCCATTCAGAACTATTTCGTCTCCCTCGACAATCGCCGTAGCCTGCATATTGGTGGCATCAGAAGATGCCACAGCAGGTTCAGTCATACAAAATACTGAACGAATTTTGCCTTCCAATAATGGTGTGAGCCATTGCTGTTTTTGTTCTTCAGAACCATAACGCCACAACACTTCCATGTTGCCGCTGTCTGGTGCATTACAGTTAAAGACCGTCGGTGCAAGCAAGCTACGACCGGAAAGTTCGGCAATGTGTGCATATTCCTGAACTGATAAACCTTGCCCCAATTCTGGACATGGCAAAAACATATTCCAAAGACCCACTGCCTTAGCCTTATTTTTTAATATTTCAAGTTGAGTGGGCCATTGCCATGTTGTCCAGTCTCCCCCTTGATTGAGCTCATGGACATCATTCCAAAACTCGGTTTCAACCGGTTCAATTTCTTCTTTAATGAACTTTTTGGTTCTTTCAATATAGTCTTGTGCACGTGCTGATAATTCAAACATGGCGACTTTCCTTCAAATATTATGTTTTATACGCTTTACAACACCATAACCCGAAAACTATTATGAATAAAATGATTTAATTCAATATCACACTATGAAAAATATTCATAATAAAGCAGTCATTGATATGGGGAATTTTCACCGTATAGACATTAACTTGTATCCCTTATTTATTGCAGTGTATGAACAAAAAAGCATATCCAAAGCCGCGCAGATTTTATGTATCAGTCAATCGGCCGCCAGTCATGCCTTACAGCGTTTAAGACAGCATTTGCAGGATGATTTATTTGCACGTGCTAGCAGTAAAATGTTGCCCACACCGTTTGCCGAGCAGATTTATCCTGCAATTAAAAATGCGCTGTTTACCATTCAAAATATTTCAATGCAAAAGCAGAGTTTTGAACCAAGCATGGTCCAAAGTTTGAAAATTGCGGTCCATGATGAAATTGAACCGATGATTTTTCCCAAACTGGTGCAGCACTTTCAAGGTCTAAATTTAGAAATTCAATTTTTCAGTAGCAAATTAGACCGTAAAACGCTTGTCACAGATCTCGCCACCCAGCAAATAGACTTTGTCATTGATCTGGAACAAAACTTCGGTGAGAAAATTCAATTTCAGAAACTGGTACAAGATCAATTTGTGGTATGTACACAGCAACCTGAAATGACAGAACAGCTTTATCTCGCTGCTCCACATATTGGAGTTTCATCACGCCGAACTGGAGTTTTGGTTGAAGATATATATTTAAACCGCAAACAACTGTCGCGACAGATTTTTTTACGTTGCCAACATTACTCAACGGCTTTACAGATTTTGCTACAAAACCCTCAATCCGTTTTAACTATTCCTCAAAATTTGCTTAGTCATTTACAACTTTCTACTACATTAAATATTTTTACAGTGCCTGTGGACTTGCCGCTAATTACTTTGGGGATGTATTGGCATAAAGATTTGGAAGAAAATTCGCGTCATCAATTTTTGCGCAGCGAAATAACTAAAATTTTTACTTAGGCTATTTTAATAGATCTATTATTTTGCTTAGGCTATTTATAAGTACAATCAACAGCTACCATCTTAGAAACGAAGCGTTTTATGACTCATTTTTTGCAGAGTAAAAGATAAATGCTTAGGCTATTTTGAGTATTTGTTATGGATCTGAATGATTTTTTATGCAGATATCACCTTTTACTGAATAAATAACCGAAATGCTGAACTGGCAAGGCTTTTAATGCTATTTGACTATTTCTCAAGCCATTATTTTTGAGAATTTCCATTAATATAGCAGCTCATTTTTTATCTTTTTATTGTTGAATCTGGACTGGTATTTTCAAGTCAAATTCCACAAATTTTATCTATGTTGGCAAATCTCTCCCCTGTTTGGCTCATTATCTTGGGCATGCTGCTTTGTGCAGTGCTGTTTTTTATCTTCCGCAAAATTCACGCTTTCCTTACCGATGTATTTAAACCGTTTAAAAAAGGAAAAAAATACTGGTGCAAAGTCATTGCGGTGAGTGATGGCGATACCATCACCTGTACGCGCTATAACTTGCGTCGCTCAGAAACCAAACTGCGTTTTGCCTATATTGATGCTCCCGAATCAACACAAACCTATGGCAAGGAATCTCAGCGTCTGGTTAAAAAAATGGTGTATTACAAACTGGTTCGTGTCGAGATTACCGATGTCGATCGCTATGGGCGCTGCGTTGGCGTCATTTACCGTTTTAGACGAAATATCAATCAGGAACTGGTCAAACGCGGCGCGGCATGGGTGTATGAGGAATATATTAAAAAACCGACGCAAAAACAGAAATGGTTAGCTCTACAACATCAGGCCAAGAAGCAGAAAAAAGGCTTATGGAAAAATTCGCATCCGGTACGCCCTAGTGTTTATCGTAAGCGAAATAAATAGAATTTCAGAACAGATAAATAATCATCTTCAAATATAGATTCGAGTTTGATTTCATGGATTACACTGGCGGATTAAATAATAAAGTGGCTTGTTAAAAACAAACCACTTTAAAATTTATTATCAACAATTAAAGATAATAAGCCAGTTGAACAAGCAGTCGGAATGCCCCGGCCATCAACGCTAAAGCAAAAAATCCACCTAGCCACAACACAATAAACCACTGCATCTGTGAAAGTTTCATATTTAGTCCTTAATGATAGCCTTCATCACCAATGCGCACTTTGTCGCGGAACACCCAGTAAGACAAACCGGTATAAATAATTTTGAAATGCAACTTATTATTGAGAATTGAAGTGCCTTAATATGATTCTGTCATTTTCAGAATAAATCATTCTTGCTCCCTGACTAATACTTGAACAATCAACTCAACAGACGTAAAGTTATCTCAATTTAGTTACCCTAGCTAACTATTATGCCAAATCCCCTTAAATTTCGTGCTTCATTGCTGCGCTGTGCACGCTTAATGAGCGATGAAATCAATACCATTTTGCTTCCACATAAGTTGAATTATTCCTTGTGGCAGGTGTTGTATGTGATACAGCTGAAACAAGGCTGTACCTCTATCGACATTGCGGAATATCTGAATGTTTCCAAACCTTCGATTGCAAAACGTATTCATGCATTAATACAATTGGAGGTTTTGGATCAGGTCGACACTGATGATAAACGGCAAAAGAAACTGATCCTGAGCACTCAAGGTCAACAACTTTTTGCAACCTGCTCTGAAAAACTGGACCTGTTTGAACAACAGCTGCTCTTGCCCTTAGATCAGGCTGCGCAAAACAGTACGCTAAACACCCTTCATCAACTTATGGAACATCTGCAAGAGATGAAAGGTGGTCAATCATGAGTGAACATACGCCCTTATGGACAAGAAATTTTATTCTTGTCAGCTCGATTAACTTTCAGCTGGTCCTGACCTTTTATCTTCTGGTGGTGGTCATTGTCGGCTATGCCATCGCTGAAATGGGTGCAACCACGGCTCAGGCCGGTCTGATTTCCGGTTTGTTCATTGTCGGTACCCTGATTGGTCGTTTATTTGTCGGTCAGTTTCTGGAACGTTTTGGTCACAGAACCACCATGATTGTGGGTTTAATTGGATTTTTGATTTTTTCAGGATTCTATTTTATTCCCATGAATGTCGCTGCCTTGCTGGGTGTGCGTTTCATGCATGGTTTTATGATGGGTATGGCATCGACTGTATTGGGCACCATCATCGCGCAGATTTTACCGCCGACCCGTCGTGGTGAAGGGATTGGTTACTACAGCATGAGCAGTACATTGGGTACCGCGATTGGCCCATTCCTAGCAATATGGATGATGTTGCATGTTGGTTATAACTCGATTTTCGCCTTATCTACCATTGTTGCGGTGAGCTGTCTGGTTGTGGCCTTGATGATTGAAGTGCCTAACTTGCCACAACATACTAAAACTGTTGAAACTCAGGTCAGTGTACAAAAGCCAAGTTTCATTTCCCAATTTATTGAAATGAAAGCTTTGCCGATTTCGATCATCATGTTATTTACATCGATTTGTTATTCAGGCGTTTTATCCTTTATTAATTTCTATGCCAAAGAAATTGATCTGGTTGAAACAGCTTCTTTCTTCTTCTTAATGTATGCGATTGCGATTTTATTTTCACGTCCCTTTACCGGCCCACTGATGGATCGTAAAGGTGAAAATATCATTATGTATCCTGCATTTATAATTATGGCATTTGCCTTGTATCTGCTTAGTCAGGCACATAGTCCGATGACCTTGTTGATTTGTGCAGGCTTGCTTGGTCTGGGCTATGGCAACATTCAGTCAGTTTGTCAGACTGTTGCTGTGAAAAGTACCACACTGGACCGTATGGGCTTTGCTACATCGACCTTCTTCATTTTCCTCGATGCAGGTCTTGGTTTTGGTCCCTACTTTATTGGTATGGCGCTGGATTATATTGATTACGCGCAGTTGTATATGTATAGCGCGATTGCAGCTTTGATCTGTATTGGTTTTTACTATGTGCTACATGGACATAAAGTGAGAAACAAAGCCGTTAACGCTGCTTAATCATTTTCCAATACCGCCAGGAAAAATTAAAACCATTGGCTAAAATATATGAAATCCCCTTTTATAAAGGGGATTTCGAAAAATTATGAATTACTTAAATACCTTAAAACGCGTTGCATCATCTATATAAGCTTTATCTTTGGCTTCACCTTCTACTGAACCAAAGACCAGCTGGGCACGCAGTTTCCAGGAGGCTGGAATTTCCCATTCAGCATGTACCTGTTCATCCACGATCGGGTTATAGTGCTGAAGTGAAGCGCCTAAACCTTCAGTATGTAAGGCGGTCCAGGTTGCGAACTGGGCAATGGCTGTTGAGTGCTCTGCCCAGATCGGGAAATTCTCTGCGTAAGACGGGAACTGCTCTTGCAAACCTTTAATCACATCCATGTCTTCAAAGAATAAAACGGTACCCACACCTGCGGCAAAACTGTCCATTTTGGTACTGGTTTTTGCTGCACTTTCTTCATCTTTGGCATAAGACTTGAGTTTTTCTTTCACAAAACCCCAAAATTTTTCATGCTCAGCATTAAACAGAATCACGGCACGTGAAGACTGCGAGTTAAAAGAGGATGGACTCTGTTTGATCGCATGCTTAATCAAATCAGTTAAATACTCTGGGCTTTGCTCTACATTTTTACCGACTGCATAAATGGTACGGCGTTTCTTAATTAAATCTAAAAACTGATTCGACATTGAATGAAATCCTGTGATATTTCTTCGCGAAAATTTGAAACAATCTACCCTCACTGTTAATAAAATGTGAAATATCTACTTTTATAACAATATTTAGGTAAATGTGTTGCTGTCTTACCATATGCAATAATAATTCCAATTTCTAGTACATTTTATTGATAATTAAATCTTTAATTTTTTATATAGATGCATTTAAATAGCTTAAGTTTATCTTTTTACAGCTAAAACTGGCATAAAAAATCCCCCAATATTTGGAGGATTGTTATCGTATTTTATGCTGTTCTAAAATTTGGCATTTAACACATTTTGCGGAACTTTATGTTTCCACAGATCACGCAGTGTGGGCAAATAGAATTTTTCACCAATTTCAACCAGTTCTGCATCAATCAGTGCGTGAATTTCGTGCATAAACAGATAATCGAGTTCTACAGTTTTCAATTGATGGTTGTTTTTCGCAAACTCTTTACGCTTTTGCTGCGCAGTTTTGACTAGCTGATCGGCATAGTTTTTATTTTTAAATTGAGAAATCGCATTTAAACGTAATTCAATCACGCCCCAGCCGCTAAGTAATAATTTGAACAATTCAAAATCTTCAGTGGTCGATTCCCAGGTCATTTCATCCAGATTTTCATCGCCAGGCAGAACCGGAAGCAATAATTCCATCACACTCGGAAAAATCTTTTTAAAATTCAAAATAAATTTAACAGGATGCTCACCCGGATAATCCTTAAATTGCACCTTTTTCTGAACATCTGTTAAATAAACGTCAAGCATAATCAATCATCAGCAGTTAATTTCTAGGACTATTGTACGCATATATGCCCCAGATAAAAACCACTGATGATCAATTGATAGCTGTTCCAACTTTTAGATGGCTATTTCACATTAGGTGAAACCATATTTTCCGGAATTACCACGGCATCAAACTGTTCGGCAGTGACCAGGTTCAATTCGACCGCGACCTGTTTTAAGGTTTTGCCTTCCTTATATGCTGTTTTTGCCACTTTAGCAGCATTTTCATAACCAATCACCGGATTTAAAGCAGTGACTAACATCAGTGAATTATGCAGGAAATGATCAATTTTTTCGCGGTTGGGCTCAATGCCAACGGCACAATGATCATTAAAGCTGTTACATGCATCGCCCAACAGTTGAATCGATTGCAACAGGTTAAATGCAATGACCGGCATAAACACATTCAGCTCGAAGTTGCCCGAAGCTCCGGCGACATTAATAGTCGTATCATTCCCCAGCACCTGTGCCACCACCATGGTCATGGCTTCACTTTGGGTTGGATTGACCTTGCCGGGCATAATGCTTGAACCTGGCTCATTTTCAGGAATACGGATTTCACTAAAACCGCAGCGCGGACCACTGGCCAACCAGCGAATATCATTGGCAATTTTATTTAAACTCACTGCCAACGTCTTTAAAGCCCCAGAGGCAAATACCGCAGCATCACGCGCAGCTAAAGCTTCAAATTTATTCGGAGCCGTTACAAATGGCAAACCGGTTAAATTAGCTAACTGTGCTGCAGCTTTTACTGCATACTCCGGATGTGCATTTAAACCTGTTCCAACTGCTGTGCCCCCCAAAGGCAATTCATATAAACCCAGTAAGGCATAATGCAAACGTTTTAAGGCATGATCCAGTTGTGACACATAGCCACTAAATTCTTGCCCGAGCGTTAAGGGTGTTGCATCCTGTAAATGGGTACGGCCAATTTTGACAATGTCGGAAAATTCTTGCGATTTAGCCTCTAGAGTATCGCGTAAACGTTGTACGGCAGGAATCAGCAATTCATTGATTTGTAGACTTGCAGCCACATGAATGGCAGTGGGAAACGAGTCATTGGTCGATTGAGCACGATTGACATGGTCATTGGGATGGACCGGCTTTTGTGAACCTAAAGGATTGCCCAGTTTCTGGTTGGCAATATTGGCAATCACCTCGTTGCAGTTCATGTTGCTTTGCGTACCAGACCCGGTTTGCCACACCACCAGTGGAAACTGGCCATCCCACTTTCCGGCAATCACTTCTTCTGCTGCATTGACTATATAGTGTGACAATTCATGCGGAATTTGATCTAACTCGGCATTGGTAATGGCTGCTGCTTTTTTTACCAGACCCATCGCCCGAATCATCGGTCGCGGTAAACGTTCTTGGCCAATTTTAAAGTTTTGCAAACTACGCTGCGTTTGCGCACCCCACATTGCTTCACTGGGAACTTCAACATCGCCCATGGTGTCATGTTCAATACGTGTTTGCATGTTCAACCTCATATCCATGTAGTGTTATTACTTAAGCCAATTCATTAGTTTTGCCATATTTAATGATCTTAATCAAACATATTATAATTGTAAATGATTATTATTTACATACTTCACTTTGTTTCTCAGCTGCTTTAATTTCCTTTCAGTGTTTGTTGATAAAAACGCCAGGCATCTTCAATAATTTGGGTAATGGTGCGCTTAGGTTGCCATTTTAAAATTTCATGGGCTTTACCTGAGGTCGCCCCTACCTGATCCAATTCAGCATAAGTATAAAACGGCGCATCAATGGTTTTGATTTCAGTCTGGGTGACTTTTGAAACTTCACTGAGCAAGGCTCGAATGGACATATTTTGTCCTGCAATATTAAAAGCATCACAAGTATAAGGCTGAGCCCTTAACCATTGTAAAGTTGCGAAAATGGCATCACAGCAATCTAATACATGCAGAAAGCTGCGCTCAACAGTACGATCCAAAGTCTGTGCCTGTTGACGCAGCTCAATATAATCACGTTTTCTCGCTGCAACCTGTAAAGCCAGTGGAATAATGTTTTTCGGCAATGGCGCAACAAACTCCCCGAGCACGGCATGTTCAAAAGCTCCAGCAATATTGCACAATCTTAAAATGGCAATTTTCCATTCATTGTCGGTCAGTGCGGTATCGCGGATAATTTCTTCCATCATCTGTTGCGATTTGATATACGGATTTGGGTAGGAATAATTAAATGGCGTATCTTCGCTCAAAATTAAGCTGGACTGACCATAGACCGCCAGACTGGATAAGTGAATTAAGGTTCGAATGCCTGTACGCTGCATAGATCGCAGCAAACTCATAATACAACTGACATTATCATTATAATATTCCAACGGTTTAAGCGCAGATTCTTCTATCGATTTAAAACCAGCGGTGTGAATGACGGCTTCTACAGAATATTGTTCAAAAACTTTGTTTAAGGCAGGTGTATTTCGGATGTCAATTTTGACAAAAGGCACATACATGCCGGAAATGTATTCAAGTCGTTCTAAGGTTTGTAAAGTTGCATTGGATAAATTATCAACAATGATGACTTCTTGTCCATGAGCCATCAGGCTTAACGCAATATGTGAGCCTATAAAGCCTAAACCACCCGTCACTAAAATCATTGTATAGATACTCCTTATAATAATCAGTACCTTGCAATTCATTGGTGTAATTTTGGTGTTTACAACAACTTATCCACAGATATTAAAAGCAAAAAACCGACTCAAAATTCTCTTGAGTCGGCTAAATCTGCAAGAGCACTATAACACCATCTTAAAGATTTGGAATATTGAATGTGTTGCAGTTATGGCTATGAACTGTATATTGTTTATGAAAAAAATAAAAACTTATTCAATGAATGATGAAACTCATCAAGAGGAATAAAAATGAAACCATGGGAATACTTTTACATAGAACACACGATAAGACATGATCCTAGCCAAACAACTAAACGCAGATAGCCATCTTTGTTGTTTTTTATTGCGAAGTATATGCACCATCGACCACATACTGACTGCCAGTCACAAATGAAGCATCATCAGAGAGCAGAAAGGCAACGACCTGAGCAACTTCTTCGGGATAGCCGGCTCGACCAATCGGATGTAATTTCACCATCTCTACCTCATCAATCTCAGCACTTAAAGGCGTTTTAATATAACCTGGATGTACTGAATTAATGCGAATACCTTGATCCGCATATTCCAATGCCGCTGCTTTTGTTAATCCGGTAATAGCATGCTTTGCAGCCACATAGCCAGGAATATTTTTAAACCCGATTAAGCCTGCAATTGAAGAGGTATTAACAATCGCTCCACCTCCTGCAGCCAATATTGCAGGAATCTCATAGCGCATGCTATAAAATACCCCATTTAGATTAACATCAAACACACGATGCCACCCATCAATGCTCAATTCTGCAGTTGGGTTAAGCTCCCCCAGAATTCCCGCATTATTGAATGCTAAATGCAATGCGCCATATGTGCTGACAGCAAATTCAACCACTGCCTTCATATCTTCAGGCTCAGCTATATTGGCTTTATTTGCTACAGCTTTCCCACCTAAAGATATGATCTCATTAGCAACTTTATGAACAGTTTCCAGGTTAATATCTGAAACCACCACACTTGCGCCCTGTTGAGCCAAAAGCATAGCCGTACTTTTGCCAATACCAGAACCAGCTCCAGTAACTAAGGCCACTTTATTATTAAATTTATTTGACATAATTTTTTCCATTTCTAATTTTAAGCGTAAGTCGCAAGACTTTATAATATTCAGCATCTCAATTCTTTGTTGAGACTGGGTCTATAATACTATTCTGCATGAGTTCAACATATTTTTAGTATATTGATCTAACTAAAGTCATACAGTACATTCTCTATATTGAACTAAAAATGAGTTTGTTTAACGCCAGCATACTTTTTGAAACACCACCAAAAATTCTATACGCCTAGTTGTTAAACAAGCTTAAATAAAATAGTAATATATTAAGCATACTTTAATGATCAAATACTACGGATAGTATCCGATCGCACAGACCCACTTCGGTGGGTTTCTTATTTCTGAAATAAACTTTCGCTATTTTATAGGCAAGGCCGGATTCGAAGGTAAGACCTGTAATAACTAAGTAGCACTAATTCCCAAAACCCATCCCTGTGATGGGTTTCTTTTGCCTATTCTTGCTTATAATTTATTTACCAATAAAAATAATCACTTGAGAATTATATCAGAGCTTCTTCCAAGTCATGATGCTAGTTACATTGGCACTTTTAGCTTTACCATTGACTTTCATTTGGTCTCCAGCAGCATTTAAACTGGCATCAATATCATATACACGTCCATCCTGCGTATTAATCCAAATACCCTTGTTAAATTGTTTATTGCTAGTATCAGCAACCAGACCTTTAAGAGCTTCCATTCCAAAAATTGGCTGATTCTTCAGTTCACCTTGGCATTTGCTACATACTTCAGAACTTGCAACACCAGGTAAAGATCGATTTTTAGTAATGACAGCACTGTACTGTTGCGTTTTAGAATTCTTACGAATCACGATATCTGAAACATAATAACCAGTACGATCATCAATAACTTTCCAAGTGCCAATTAACGGATCGAATGGCATAGCGGCTAATGGATTGATTAGCCCAAAAAATAATGCAGTAGCAGCAAAAAATTTACGGTTCATAAAAAGTATTTACAATTCAAAGAAATAAATAGGCACGGCTGTGCTCAAAATTGGCGAGAGTATAACAATTATTTTTCTATTAAGACATTAATTTCATTAGATTTAAATATATATCTGCTAGCTATTCCCAAAATTAATCAAAGATTAAAATCAAGATATCATCATTTTTACAACGTTCACTTACCTTACTATCAAGCCAAAATCAAAGAAAACCATGACATGTAATAATGAAGTAACGCTACCCAACCCATCCCAGTGATGGGTTTTCTTTTGAAAAGGCCAGCATTGGTGTAGATCTGGTTCAGATTACTTTTTATTTTACCAATAATGTGAAAAAAGGAAGGAAATATAGGGAATTTCATGCAGATAAAAAAACAGGTTTTATGATTTTTAACTTTGACAAACCAAAATAAAGCATTGTTTTTAAATAATTATTTTTTAAATAATTTTAACATTAAGTTCTGAATTCTTTAGATACTACCTAAAATCATTGTATACTACCCTTTTCTTATGAAGTTTGGATGCATCAATATTGGATTGGGCATTCTTCAAGTGAATTTCGATGAGTACCTTATTACTAATTACCTCCGCTCCAACCTCGATTTACGCCTGGCATGCCCTGGGTCTGGCTCAGGCCCTGCACGCTAAAAACCAGCCATTTCGCGTGTTCTTCTATCAAGATGGTGTAGCTGTAGCAAATGCCTTGCAATGGGTTCCGGATGATCAGCGTAACCTGACGGAAGAATGGCAAAAACTGGAAATTCGCTTACCGGTATGCGTGAGTGCTGCTTTGGCGCGTGGTATTAGCGATGAGGAAAATGCCAAACGACATCAGATTAGCCAACACAATCTTGCACAAGGCTTTGAACTGGTTGGTCTGGGTGAACTTGCCGATGCAGTGCAATCAACACAACGTCTGATTCAATTCTAAGACGATATTTTTTGGTCTTTGTCGCTTTTAAAAGGTAAATTGTGTGAAATCTGTACTCGTTATTCTGACCCAAGCCAATCTGGCCAATTTGCAGGTGCATGAAAGCCTGTCTGCCACGATGGTACTGGCAACTTTTGGCTGTGAAGTGAAAGTTTTACTGCAAGATGCGGCCTTAAGTTTACTCAATGCCGAACTGCCATTCGATCAGCTTAAACATGCCTTTAAAGTGGCATCCAACATGGTTGATAGCTTTGAATTTTATGACCTTAGCCCAATTTTGATTGAAAACAAACATCAACATTCACACTTTGTAGCCAATGCTCAACAGGATATTGAATTTGTTGAGTTAAATCCTGATTTCATTCAAAGTTTTGATTTTGTACTGTACTGGTAAAGTTGAAGAGTAAACTGATTATGTCGAATAAAAGCTTATATTTGGTGCAAAGTACTTTTTCAGCAACCCCGAATGTTTTGAGCAAATTGCAACAGGTTTATAGCCCTGAAGATACGGTTGTGCTGATGGGGGAATCGGTCCTGCAACTACAGCATCCATTTCTGCAACCATTGGACAAGGTGTATGTACTGGACACCGATGCAGAGATCCTGGCAGGACAAACAACCGATAATTTACAGCTGATTTCTTATGCAGAATTTGCAGATATTTGCCTTAACTATACCCGCTGTATTCGCTTGAACTAATTTGAGATTAATGATGAATTTAGAACTCGATCAAGATGGTCACTTAGTCGATTACACTATTTGGAATGAAGCGGTGGCTCAAGAGTTGGCAAACTCTCTGGAGCTGCAACTTACAGCGTGGCATTTTGAAGTTTTGCATGCAGTACGCCAGTTCTATCAACAGTTTGGACATTCACCGGCCACCCGTCCACTGATCAAATTCCTGATGAAAACTGTCAGTGCTGATATCAATAATGCCGTCTTGCAAGAGCAATTTAAGACTGGTCTGGTGGCACGTCATTTAAGCCGTCTGGCAGGCATTCCAAAACCGCCGAATTGTCTATAAATCCTGAAGGGAAAGATTTAGGATGATCTTTTGTGGTGTTCCCGGTACTCGTAATCATCTCGCGTCAGTTCAGCTTTAACCTCATTGACATGCAGCGTTTCATGACACTCCGAACACACTAGTCGCAGGGTCATTTTATGACCACAACTTTTATGCGTATATTGCATTGGCTGTCCTAAATCTTCATTCATTCACTGATCTGCCCAATGTGCCATAGACATTAAAATGGGATTCAGTCTGCATCCAAACCCTGTTTTTTACAGTCGGCTGCCAACCAAGTTTTTTTAAAAGTGAATTTTATCCCGATTTTCCTCAATAATTTTTAACCATGCCCGTGTTGCAGGGTTCATGGCAACAGTAGTATTCCAGGCCATGCTCAGCGTCCAGTTTAGATGAGGGCTTTCCAGTAGGCTGATGTTATATTTTTCCTGATCCAACTGTTCACAATAAATTTTTGGCAACAAAGCAATCCCTACATCCGACTCGACCATTTTGGCAATAAAGTCCCATTGGCTACTTTTACAAACCACATGCGGTTCAAAACCGACGTAATTTGCTGCCTGAATAATCATATTGTTTAAAGTGAAGGAATCATCATAAAGTAAAAAAGACTCTTCTTTTAATTCAATCAATTTTACGGTTTGTCGATTCTTCCACTGGGTATCTTTTCGAGAAAGCAAACATAAAGGGGAATCCATAATCGGGATGCCGCTCAGTACCGGTTTTAAATGTCCCAGTAAAATGCCAACATCGACTTTTTTCGCCAAAATGGCATCTTCAATCGCAGATGCACCGACTTCCAGAAAACTTAATTCGATATGTGGATATTGCTTGTGAAACTTGGCAATTAAACTACTGAGTAAAACTGAACCTAATGGCGGTAAACCCAGGGTTAATTTTCCCTGTTTGAGTTGACGGATTTTAGCCACTGTTTCAAAAATACGTTGCTGTTGTTCCAGTATGACCAAAGCATGTTGATACACTTGTTCACCAGTATAGGTTAAGGCAACATCCCTTTTACGCCCGGCATCCCCCCTGTGAAATAAAGCCACACCAATTTCCTGTTCCAGGTGATGTATGGTCTTACTGATGGTGGGCTGGGTCACACACATCTCCTCTGCTGTTCGGGTAAAACTTTGCAATTGCACGATTTTAACGAATATGCTCAGACTCTTAATATCCACCTATCATTCCATTTATGCATAATCTTTTTTTTATTATTCATAATATGAACACATGGTCAAATTTAAAATACCTGCAAGTTTTTATATTTTCTGATTATGTCTACTTCCTCACATTCTGCTCCATCAATTTATATTGCTCAGGTGGTATTACAGCTCAGTCTGCTGATCTTCATCTGGTGGGTTTCCTCACTGATACAACATGCGCTCAATTTACCGGTTTCTGCCGGGGTTATTGGCCTGTTATTGGTGTTAATGGCTTTACTGAGTGGCCTGTTTAAACTGCAATGGATTAAAACAGGTTCAGATTTTATTCTCGGTGAACTGGTCTTGTTATTTATTCCTTGTGTAGTCGGCATCATTAAATATAAAGACCTGCTTTTGACCCAAGGCTGGCAACTGATTTTATCAGTCGTGATCGGCACTTTTTGTGTGATGCTGGCTACAGCTTATAGCGTATATTTCGGTTTTAAACTGGAAGCCCGTTTAAAGCATAAACCACAATCCCGACACCTGTTAGAACAGGGAAAATAACATGAACCTGACTGCGCTTATATGTTTTCTCGGGACATTCATCTGTTATGTACTGGCTAAAAAACTGCATAAAAAATATCCCTACATGCTGTTGGCACCCGGTATTTTTGTGCCTCTTATTCTGTTGATATTGATGCTGGCGTTCAATATTTCCTATGATACCTATATGTTGGAAAATCAATGGCTGATCTGGATGTTGGGACCTGCGACCATTGCCTTTGCCATTCCGATTTATGAATATCGCAAAGTCATTACAGCACATGCCTTGTCGATTGGTTTAGGCATTGTGGTGGGCATGATTGCCGGTGTGATCAGCGCATTTTATCTGGCAAAATTATTTCATTTTGATCAGACTACGTCTTACAGTTTAATGGCCCGTTCCATTTCCACGCCCTTTGCCATGGAACTCACTTCCCATATAGGTGGTTCAGTTGAACTGGTGATTTTATTTACCATGATTACCGGGATTGCGGGTGTAGCGATGGGAGATATGCTTCTACTGGCACTCAAACTCAATTCACGCTTTGCTCAAGGCGCGTCTTTTGGGAATGCGGCACATGGTTTTGGTACCAGTAAAGCCTTTATGCGCCATCGTGAGGAAGGTGTAGTGGCCTGTTTGACCATGGTGCTTGCAGGGGTATTTATGGTGCTGCTGGGACCGGCAATTATTTCCATGGTTGTCACTTATTTATAAGTGACAATGCCCATGATACGGAAGTGATTCTGTTTAGGTGATCAGGCTGCTCACTTCCTCTTTTTAATCATGTGATGGTTAAATAAAAACTGGCTACAATGAAACTCAAAAGACTCACCGCCTCGCAAATTTCAATACTCGCCCCTACCGTATCACCGGTGATTCCTCCAATACGCTGGATAAATTTGTATCTTAAATAAAGCAATGTACCGAGCATAGATAGAGCACACAGCATTCCAGCCCATCCCCAATAAAGCGATGTAAGTAAACTTAATACACATACAATAAGGGCGGCAGTTTTCGGAATAAATTCTGCAATTGAAGTGCCTAAACCTTTTTGGCGCACATAAGGGGTGGTTAAAAATAAAAATAACGGCGCTAAACGACCCAATAGCGGAAATAAAATCAGGGCTGAATAGTATTGCTGTTCCAATAATACATATAGCGCAGACCATTTTAGCAGGCACAGGATGATTAAACTCAGCACCCCTATTGGCCCACAGTTCGGGTCTTTCATAATGGCTAAGGTACGCTCAGGATCACCAAAACCACCAACCCAGGCATCTGCCGTATCTGCCAGACCATCCAGATGCAACCCGCCTGTCAGCCAGATCCACAGTACTAAAATCGCACTGCTTAATAAAATGACCGGGATATCCTGTAAAAGATAGGCAAGTGCAAATAGAATCAGGCCAATAATCAAGCCGACTATGGGATAAAATAGCAAAGACTGACCATTTTGCTGTTTGCTTGGCATCTGTTTTAATGGAATCGGAAATGTGGTTAAAAACTGTAGCGCAATAAAAAATGGTGTCATGCTGATTGCTCCACATAGTCAATGCTTAAATCATCATGCAGAACAAAATGATTGAATTGCCCCAGTTCAGCAGACATTTTTAAAATATTGTCCAAGGGTTGATTGAATGCCAGACATTTTAACAGTTTAATCACCCCGCCATGCGTGACCACCATTGCATGTGCAAATTGATGTTGCTGCATGGAACCCTGAATCTGTTGCAGCGCATTTAAAATACGCTGCTGAAACTGCTGCATGGTTTCTGCATTAGGGGGACTAAATCGGGTTGGAGTTTCCCAGAACTGCGCCAATGCCTCCGGCTGCTTTTCATAGATCTCTTGCGTAGAAACCCCTTCCCAATCGCCAAAATGCATTTCCTGCAAATTTCGATCTAGAATAAGTTCAAGCTTTAAATTGCTGGCAATTTCATCTGCAAATAAAGCACAGCGCTGCAAAGGCGAACTAAACACAACATCCCAAGGGTTAGGTGAATTATTTTTTAAGAATTGATCTACCGTTTGTTGCATTTTCTGCCAGCCTGAATCCGTCAAGGCATCATCGGTTGAACCACGTAAAGTATGGCTCAGCTCGGTCTCGCCATGACGCAGCAGATCAATCCTGTACATCTTAAATCATCCTTAAATCTAGGCAGATTAAACTTTTTCACCTGTCACGGCGGCTTCAGCAAAAGTCGCCATATTGTTATGCAGGCTACATGCCAGCTTGATGATTCCTAAAGCTGCACCAGCACCACTGCCTTCTCCCAGGCGTAAATTCAGTTTCAGCAAAGGGTTGGCATTCAGTTCTTGCAATAAACGCTGATGCCCATATTCAGCTGATTGGTGACCAAACAGCATCCATTCACGTACGGCAGGATTTAATCGTACGGCTACCAGTGCAGATGCGGTCGTGATAAAGCCATCGACCACCATAGGCAAACCCAGCTGTGCGCAGCGAATATAAGCACCGACCATTGCAGCCACTTCCAAGCCACCCACGGCGCACAAGGCTTTAAATGCATCACTGCCTACATATTCTGTGTGTAATGCTATCGCCTGGTTAATGACATTTTTCTTATGGTTGAGCTGTTCTTCACCGATCCCTGTCCCTACACCGGTCAGTTGCTCTGCGGGTTCATTCAGCAAAAAACTGGCGACAGCAGAAGCAGAACAGGTATTGCCAATACCCATTTCCCCAGCCACATAGATTGAAGCACCCTCTGCAACTGCCTCATCTACACTTTTACGACCAAGATTTAAAGCCTCTATACATTGTGCTTCAGTCATGGCCACTTGTTTGGCAAAGTTAGCCGTACCCGGGATAATGCAATAACGTTCAACGCCCGCATATTCATAAGCCTCACCGACTGAACCGCAGTCAATCACTTGCAGTCTGGCGTTGTATTCCTTGGCAATTACGCTAATGCAGGCTCCACCACTGGTGAAATTTTGCAGCATTTGGCGAGTTACCGCTTGCGGATAGGCTGAAATTTTTTCTTCCATCACGCCATGGTCACCGGCAAAAATGGTAATCCACGGTTTATCAATGCTCGGGCGCTGATTGTTTTGCAAACAGGCCAACTGAATCGCAACATTTTCCAGTTCAGAAAGTGAACCGGTTGGTTTGGTTAACTGTAATTGACGCTCTGCAGCCTGTAGTCGGGCTTCTGCACTTGGCGTTTTACACGCATCTAACCACCAGTTCATTATTTCTCTCCTTTTAAAATCATGGGAAAACCAGCTACACAAAACATCACTTTATCGGCAATTTTTCCAAGTTGCTGATGTAGGCGGCCAGATTCATCTACAAACTTGCGGCTGATCTCACCCATGGGAACAACGCCCAATCCGGTTTCATTGCTCACCAAAATGATTTGTGATTGCAAACTTGGCAGCACATCCAGTAATTTTTCACATTCTACAGCTTGCAGATTTTCATCTTCATGCATTAACAGATTAGTCATCCATAGCGTCAGGCAATCGACCAAGATCAGCTGATTTGCTGCGTCAATTTGCTGCAATCGCTCTGCCAGTGATAAAGGCTCTTCAATCAGCTGCCAATGGGCAGGACGCTGCATTTGATGATGATGAATACGTTCCTGCATTTCTGTATCTAAAGCTTGAGCCGTTGCAATATAACTGACAGGTAAACCTGAATCTTTTGCGGCTTGTTCCGCCAAACGACTTTTGCCGGAACGGGCGCCGCCTAAAATGAGTTGAATCATGCATCACCCAAAATAACTTGATGGTATGGTGTTAATGGACCCTGCAAGGTTTGGGCATTGTAGGTCCCAAAAGTTAATTGCTGGATCTGAAATTCAAATTGCTGCTGTGGAATATTTTGCATACGCTCAAAAACCGCATCGCTATTAATATGGTCTTTATACAGACCCAAAGTGATATGAGGACAATATTGCAATGCTGCGACTTCTGCTGAACAGGTATATAACTGTTGACGAATCTCGGCCAGGCTTCCTTCAATATCATCAATTTCAATAAAAAGCGCACTTTCGAAACTATTTAAGCATCCGGACCTTAGTTTAAATGAAGATTTTTTTTCCCGGTTTAAAAGTTCAATTTGCTGTTGTAATCGTTGCTGGCTAAAATCGTCATCCCAAGCCTGCTGGTGAGTGGTCAAAAATCCGCAAATAAACAAGGTAATATGAAACTGGCGAGTATTTGGCGTGTACAGCAGGTCGGAAAAGTGCTGACGCAGCTGATGTAAATAATGCAGCAATTCGGGCTGCTGAATTTCCAGATACCACAGTGAATAATGCGTACGCCCTTTATGCCACTCAGGATAGTCCTGTGCAAGCGTTGGCACAACCGGAATTGAAGGCTTTAGAAACACGTAAAATTCACATTAAATTCAATCACTTTATTTAACCATGAATTTGATGCAATTGATTAAAGCATTGGCTTAACAATATTCAGCCAATGTTGAAATTTATTCAGTTCATCAAGCATATCCCAGGTGCAAACGGTTATTTTTACAGCCCAATAGCCCTGTGTATCCCTCACCTCGATATTAGCTTGATGTATCTTTAGCGACCTGTTATATCATCATGATTTAACAATACTTTTTTCCTGAACCATAACTTTAATATAAAGTAGAGCATCAATTCCAGCATTACTCACGGCAAAAAATAATAGGGATAACTGTTATGCTACTGATACAAGCCACCTCATGACTATAAACTGATTTATAATTCCTCTAAACTTATAAACACTTAATCACAAGTTCCTAAAGCCAACTTTCATATTGGCATTCACATCTATTGCGGTAAGTTCTTTGTTTTAGTTAGTACAGTCGAGCCATATTGAATCGTATCTTAGAGCAGTACGCCAATCGCTAAACCCTGTATAAAAAAGCCCTAAATTTCTTTAGGGTTGATTAGCAGCCTTTAAATAAATTTTATAAGTCCAGCACATCTACGAATTGTGCA
Organism: Acinetobacter sp. CS-2; assembly: GCF_016599715.1. NCBI lineage: Bacteria > Pseudomonadati > Pseudomonadota > Gammaproteobacteria > Moraxellales > Moraxellaceae > Acinetobacter > Acinetobacter sp. CS-2. The sequence goes on along the minus strand of NZ_CP067019.1, from coordinate 1,586,300 downwards.
CCTAAAACCTGAGCTAAATCTTGTGGTTTTATGCCAATATCCAGACCTCTTTTACCACCACTAACATATATTTTTGGCAATTGCTGTGCCGTAGCATCAATCACTGTTTTTAAGCGTTTTTTCTGGCCAACCGGGCTGATTCCCCCAACCATATAACCCGTTAAACGTTCGGCATTTTTAGGATCGGCCATTTGTAATTTTTTACAGCCTACAGCCGCTGCCACTTTCTTTAAATTTAATTGATGATTGACCGGTAAAACTGCTACAAAGTAGTTCTTGTCATCGGAAAACGATATTTTAAAAATCTAAACAAATTACAACAAATTTAAAAAAATTATATTTTTATCAATTAAAGACTTATCAAATTAAGCAGAATCTAAACCTTATATGCAAAATCAAAATTAGTGAGTAATATGGTGAGTAATCACCTAAATTTCATGTCTTCATCGACACTTACTCACATATGCTAACAGACACAAAAATCAGAAGCTTAAAGCCTAGAGAAAAGCCTTACCGTATAGCCGATCACAATGGGCTTTGTATTGAGATAAGACAAAGCGGTTCTAAATTATGGCGCTATAGATATCGCTTTGATGGTAAAGCATCAATGCTGAGTCTTGGTGAGTATCCAGCCGTAAGTTTATCAGACGCACGTAAAGCTAGAGATGAAGCCAGAGCTTTATTGAGTGATGGCAAAAATCCAGCTCAGATTAGGAAAACTGAAAAAATCGAAGCCAGCATTCAGAATGCAAACACGTTTGAGCTTGTTGCAAAAGAATATATTACGGAAATTTTAAAAGATAGATCCAGTGGATACCTGAACAAGATAACAAAATCCCTTGAAATTGATATTTACCCAATCATAGGCTCTAAGAATGTTTCTGAAGTATCGGCTGCTGAGGTCTTATATATTGCAAGATCTACAGTGTCTCGCGTTAGAACAACAGGAAAAAGAGGTACAGGAGAGATTACTGCACTCAATAATATAAAAATTATCGGCGCTGTCATGCGCTACGCTATTGCTACTTTAAGAGCTGAAAATGATCCAACCTATGCAGTCAGGGGATCAATAATTCGACCTGATATTGAACACGCAAGACCATTAACCAAAGAAGAACAATCACACTTTAGAAAGGGATTGGATAGTTTTCGTGGATCTGCAACAGTTAGAAACGCGTTACTCACAATGGCATATACAATGCTACGATCTGTAGAAATAAGACGCATGAAATGGTCTTATATAGACTTTGAATCCAGGGTTATTAATTTCCCAATCTCCACAAGAAACAATTCGCAAGAGAGAACAACAAAGAAAAATAGAATCCACCTGGTGCCAATGTCAGAGCAGCTTTATGCTTTATTGAAGCAACAGTACATTGAATCTGGAAACAAGGAATATGTATTTCCTGCTGTCTATAGTGGTGGTGACTCCAATCCTATTGGTGGTGCCACATTGAATGCAGCTCTTAAAAATATGGGATTAAAAGCAGTAACAGCACATGATTTTAGGGCAACTGCATCAACAATATTAAATGAATTGGATTTTGATGAAAATTGGATTGAGAAGCAGTTAGCTCATGCTGAACAAAACAAAGTTAGAGCATCTTATAATCATGCTAAGTACATGAACCAGCGCAGGGATATGTTACAACAGTGGGCTGATATTGTAGATGGGTGGAAAGAATAAAAATGAAAACATTGGAAAACTTTTACATTGAGTACTGCATAAAATTTGCCGAGCCATGGAATAAAAAGTCAGGCTGGTCGGTGTGGCATAGTTGTTTTGATTATGATCATGGGTGTGAGTTTGTAGTTTTGAGTTTGATTAGAAGTTAAAATTTTATATCAAGCTTCCGACTAAGTTAAAATAAGTTGTCTTGGATGAACTGGATTAATGATAGGTGAAATCAGTGATAATAAAAATTGTGACCACCTGGGGACTGTTCTAAATTTTGTGTAAGTACTTAATTTTCATTTATCCTACTGAGGATAATAAAAAGAGGTACTTCACATGGATGAAGCTACAATCAAAAGTATGGCAGCTGAATTAGCTAAAGGTTTAAAAACTCCTGAAGATTTAAACCAAATGACAGCCATATTTAAAAAGTTCATGATCGAAACCGCTCTGAATACTGAGCTTTCTGAACATTTAGGCTATGAAAAGCATCAACCTAAGAAAGGATCTAATGCACGTAATGGTTTTAGCTCCAAAACAGTTCTAACACAAGATGGGCAGCTTGCTTTAGATATCCCTCGTGATCGTGACGGCTCTTTTGAACCACAGATTATTAAGAAGCATCAAACGCGCATTACTAGCATGGATGATCAAATTCTTTCGCTATATGCGAAAGGAATGACAAATAGAGAAATTGTTGCTTTCTTTAAAGAAATGTACGATGCCGATGTATCTGCCTCCCTTATTAGTAAGGTGACGGATGCTGTCATTGAACAAGTGACAGAATGGCAAAATAGAACACTCGATAGTCTTTATCCTGTTGTCTATTTAGATTGCATTGTTGTTAAGGTTCGTCAGCATTCAACAGTAATCAATAAATCAGTTTATTTAGCATTAGGCATTAACCTGGATGGCCAAAAAGAACTTCTTGGCATGTGGCTTGCTCAAACAGAAGGTTCCAAATTCTGGCTGTCAGTCATGACAGAGCTTAAAAATCGAGGAGTGCAAGATATTCTTGTTGCCTGTGTAGATGGGCTAAAAGGCTTTCCTGATGCGATAGCCTCTGTCTACCCTCATACTGACATCCAGCTGTGTATCGTACATGTTGTACGCAATAGCCTGAGATTTGTGAGCTGGAAGGACTACAAAGCTGTAACAGCAGGATTGAAGGCGATCTATCAGGCAAGTACAGAAGAAAATGCTTTAAAGTCCCTAGATATCTTCTGCGATCAATGGAATCACCAGTATCCAAAAATTGGAGAATCCTGGCGGGCAAATTGGGAAAATATCCGAACGATCTTTAGCTACCCTGCTGAAATACGTCATGCGATTTATACAACAAATGCAATTGAATCATTGAATAGCGTGATTCGCCATTCAACTAAAAAGAGAAAGATCTTCTCTTCTGATGATTCAGTGAAAAAGGTCATTTATTTAGCAACTTCAAATGCTGCTAAAAAATGGACCATGCCAATTCAAAATTGGCGTTTAGCAATGAATTGGTTTACGATTCAGTTCGATGATCGATTAAAAGATCATTTATAAAAAATGGAACTTACACAAAATAATTTACAGGCTCCCACCTGCATAATTTGGTTGTTCACTCTACCCTTTTTTTATATAGCATTAATTGGGATGGGACCTCATCACAATATTGATAGGCTCTTTGAGTATCTAAGCCATTCACCCGCTTTACTCACCCTCACAGCTGTCCAATTTCTTGAAGTGATTCTATTTCCACTTTCTGTCTTGATTGCCATAGTTATTTTATTCGCAATGAATATTGGTTGGTTAATGAATAAAAAAATTCATCCATATCTTGTTTATTTCGGTTCATTTTTTGGAATAGTCAATTCAATATTTGCTCTTGCTGTTTCCTTGTGGTTTGGTTTTGGTTTGCTTTTAATTCCCGGTATTTGGTTTGCCTGTTACCTGGTACGTTGGCATTTGAGATCCGAGCCAATACCCACGGATACTTTGATTAAATATAAGACTAACTTATAAAATCCCTCATTTGAGGGATTTTAATACCAATACAAATCCCTAATCTTTACTGATATGTCTTCAGTACTGATGTCAATATATTTTTTATTAGACATAATACCTACTCTAAATAATACAAATACCAAGTTTTAGGGATATTTAAATTAAATTTATTCTTATTAAATCAAATAGTTATTAAATAGTTGAATTTTCTAATTTTTATTTTATTTTTTAAGGCAATATTATGTTCGGTTTAAAACGCAATTTTCTCGCAATCTTAATAACACTATCTCCCTTTGCATGTGTTTCAGCATTAGCAATGCCGATTATCGCAACCCTAGATTTTCCAGCTGAATCCAAAAATATAAAGACTGAAAATTCAAAAAACAGTGATGAATTCAAAAAAACTGATGTTGAAAACAAGTCTAAATAATAAAAAGGAAGGCATCTCATATTAATTGAAATACCTTCCTAGAATTTCACTTGAGGGCTTTCTCGTCCGGCCAAACATCACTTAATCTTTCGACATCAATTGCGTGGCCATCTGCTTTTTCTGCCATGCTTCGATATTCTGCTGTGCATGCTTCGAGTAACTCATTGTTGGTAATGGTGTACTCAACGATGGTTGGATGGGAAGCTGTGGACAAACGTTTGTTGGCTTCACTGAGTTGCTTTGACAACCCACTAGCAGCCAAGTCAGCACTACGAGCGGCAGCATTCGCATCTTGTATTTTTTTAATCGCATTTTGTTCTACCTCAATATATTTATCTGACCAGGCTTTTTCAGTAATGGCTTTCTTTTCCTGAGCTTTTACTATCGAATCTCGATAAGGCTTAATTGCTTTGGCCACACGTGCATCGCATGCGGTTTCAGCTTTGCGTAAATCGCCAGCCAAACTATTCACATGCCATGTTTGAAAAAATAAGCCCAACAAAAGAACGATAATCAAAGTCCAGCGCTTGTTATTCCAAATCCATAAAAGTATTGGCATTAGAATTCCTCTACTGGCAGTAAATCAACGGTTTTACCAGCTAAACTGTGATTACAATCAGATAAGAATTGAATCTTCCCGTCGGTGATAAATGAGTGACATTGGCTTGGATGACCTTGATTTACCATCAATGATGGGGTGAATGTTGGAGCATCTAAATTCCCATTAAAACCCCATCGGATGCGATGCTGCTCACCAACATGGATAGGATGTAAGGTTTTACATCCTGGGCACTCAATGAAATAGATACCATTTGATTCAAGCAAAACATTACTTACTTTTTTAAACTCATTCATTGTTGTGCCCCCATACATTTTTGATAGCGATCAACTTGCCGGGTCCAGACCCCATAACAGTTATTGGATCGGACTGAGCAATCGCGCTTGGCTACATATTTCCACTTCAATAGTGACTGGCAAGCTTGTACATATTTGCCTCGCTTCAAGTTTCGGAGCATGGATGAGTTGTTCCATGCAGTGATGCCGAACTGATAAACGAAGTCGTTGTACAAGTCATATTCAACCTGTGAAACCTTTACGCCCTGCAGTGATTTATTGAATGCTGGTGCATTCTTTTCGATATGGCATTTAAGTTGCTGAAGCGCTTTTTCTTTCGAAATAGCTGGATCTTTTAGTGTGACTTTCTTACCATCACAGTAGACAGTAGTGCCATTGCCAATTGTTGGTACATCGCCTTTCACTGGAATTATGGGTTTTGGTGTATACCCCTCTTTAATTGCGGTTGCCTGAACTTGTTCAGTACTAACCCCAGATATAAAAAAACCGCCTAATGAGGCGGCTAAAGCTGTACCAATAACAAAATATTTAGTCTTTGACATTACATTGCCCTCGCAACTTTGCCATTTTTAATTCATGCTCGGCTTTTTCACGCTGATTTCGCTGCCATGAAAAATAGACATTGATGAGCAAGCCAAGTACAGCAACCCCAATACCAATCCAGCCCATCCAATCAATGCCCATAAAAAAACCGGCGAAACTTGCCGCACCGCCGGTTACTGTTGCTTTCGATCCTAAAGCTGCTGCAGATGTTTCCGCTACTGCTGCGGTGGTTTCAGACATTTCGCCCCCTAATTTTTGGCAATAAAAAAGCACCCAGTTGGGTGCCATTGGTTTGTTTTTACTTAAACTTCAATTTCTGAATGCGACCCCCTGGGCGCAGGTCGTAAGATAACTTGATTTGCAATAAACACCCGGGCACCTAAATTGTAGGTTGTACCTGATGTGCACAATACTGGACCGGATCCACCATCAACCTGTACCCGGTATTCAGGATGATTCGCCGATGTAATAGTGCCAATGTATTCAGCATGGGTTGGATTAAGAAGCTTTCGTAATTCGAATAAAGGATTAGTCACGACTGATACGCTCCACTGTAATGGTTTCATTGACCTTTTCATCTGAGAAACGGCCACTCACCCCATCGATGACACCCCACCACTGACCATTAAATGCAATCGATTTACCTGGTAGCATTTCGCCTATTTCTTGGCTTACCGGAAGGTCTGCAAAGGTATGTAGCTCCTGAACGTTTGCTTGGATCAGTTCGCTCTTGCCATAGTTCGCACCTGATACCACGTTAAATAATGGCCCTGTGACTGCTTCTAATGGCACATCGCCTGAGGTGCCACGCTGCTGTACTCTCAAGCTCTCACCACTGCGACTATTCACAATAGTAATGGCATTGAAATCAGCAATGTATTCATCGTTCTGTTTGATGTTTTGCTGTATCACAACGCTTTCAGGAAGCAAAATGTCGTAATCATCAACGGTCAGCGAATCCCAGTAGCCTTTCTGGTACCGAGGCAAAATAGTGAGTGTATTGCCTGATTTTTGGCTATAGATAAAGCCACCGCCCGCATCAACGACCTGTTTAATGGCATCTATTGGGGCAAGTTCTGCATAGCTCAGGCTCTCAACCGGTACGATCCAGCCTAACTCATCAATCAGTTTCCAGTCCAGGATTGTGCCGGAATTTCCCCGATCCAGTTCAGCCTGCACCAACTGCACAGAGGTTCGTTCGTTATCCTGGATAAATGAACGCGAAGGCGCATATTTATCAGAGTTTAAAGCCGTTACACTCCGACCCGGGTAAGTGTATAGCACATTGGCAAAACGCCGAGTTTCTTCTGGGTCCTCAAGCAGGATATGATGCTCAAATCCATTGATCATGACTTTCAGAATCACCGGCTGGCCATTAATTGGCTGAAGCTTTTCTTTTTCAGTAGGTGCCACAGTAACGGAATAGGTCCAGCACCATTGTGATCGGCTGGTACTGTAGGTACCATCAATCACTTTAATCTTCTCGCCGGTATCTAATCGCTCGGCTGTTAATACATTCACGATATACCACCAGTTTCTGTTCGGCAGTGCTGGAATACAGTCATCTGCACCAAAATTTAAAACAACATTGTGTGAATCAACATCACACAGACAAACAAAATTGAGATCTGTTGAGCCAACATATTCAGGTAACTCAGGCTTTGGCCAAGGCAAAACCGGATGCTTACGATAATGAATGGCTTTTGCTTTGTCCCATGGCAAATCTGACTTGGTAACAATCTCAAGGCCTTTATCCCACTCAAACGAAAAGTGCTTTTCAAAAACTTGGGCTACTTCATACGAATAAGTAAAAGTCTTACGCCTGCGAATCATTTCTTGCCAGATGGTTTCTCGGTTATGACGCAGCTTGATGGTTTCTTGGTGCGCATAGAGCGGATGAATAAAGCGCTTATCAGCTTCTTCCCAGATCATGTACGCATCAGAACTTAAACCGGTTGCCTGCTCATGTAGCGACCTGATCACACGATTCAACGACCCAGCTTGCTCATGCCAAAAATCTACCTGATTCAAAATCACCAAACCTTGGTCATAAAAAAGAGCCTCAATTGAGACTCTTAATATTGGTTTAGCCCAAGGTATTTCTGTCACGCTCAAGCGCGTAATTGCTCGCCTGAATGATGTTGATGTAAATAGCGATAAGCCAACAATGTGATTGATGTCGAATAAGGCCTCGACTTCAAATGAAAACTCGGTATCCAAAACTGTATCAATGGTACACAGGTTTTCAGTGAAGAATGCTTCAACTTCAAAGCTAAAACTGGTGTCTAAGACTGTATTGATCTGACCAATAATATTTGGATTTTCTTGAAATACTGCAACAACTTCAAATGAGAAATCACTGTCCAGCACAGTATCAATGACTGCTACATTTACCTCACTGTCACTTCCAAAATCTAAGACAATATTATGAGCATCAACACTTTCAAGTGGCTTTCTAAAATCAAGATCTATCCGATGTGCATCAATCTCGTTATTAATTCCCACATGCACACCTCAATTTATGGTCTGAGTTTTATCGAAGTGATGGACAATGTGCCACCAAGGGCCAAATTGGTATTGACTAAGCTAATATCAGTACCAACTGTTAAGTCAGCAGTGACTTCACCAGCACCATTATAAATTCGCGCCCATGTTGCGGTGCCTGACTTAATCACAGTTGCTGTATCTGTTGGATGTAGCTCGGCATAAGTTGCTGTGACTTCTTTAATACAAGGTTCTGGAAAAGTTAGCGTTACCAAGGTATTGCTTGAATCTGCTGCAACATCAGTACTTTCAGGCTGAACACCTTCATAAAAAATAACGGTAGCACTCTGGCTACCGCTATCCATAAAGTTGGCAAAAGCTTGAATCATGGCAAGCCGAGCATTGATTGATGTTTTACTCATTTCGGCACCACATTATCTTGAATGACTGCGTTGAATTGCTGCTTTTGATCAAACGCCACAATAAAAGTTTTTAAATTGGTATTTAGACCTAAAAATTGATAATTACCATTTTCATCTGGTTTTTTCACTGCTATAGGCTGTAAATTTACTTTGTTGTAAAGTACTAGAGTTGCATCTTTATATTGTTGACCCAGTTTTTTAACTGACCCTGACACTTTTGCAGCCACAGGACCTACTGCGATGGTTTGTAAGTAAAATGTTGATGATAACACCGCTCTAGAGCATGGTTTCATTCAAGCTCTCCCAAATAAAATGCTGTAGAGCCAATAGGACTATCCGTCTGCACAGAGTCTATAACATACATAGAGGAGCCACTTGAGTAAGGGTAGGTCTGTGTCATTGCTGAGAAATTAGCACCTAGATATAAAGTGTGCGGGAGTACGCCCCTAAGAACTTTGTTTTGATCAACAACTGGAACTTCTAAGGCTGAGAACTCAGTCCCATTATAGATACCTGAGTAGCCTGTACGGTTATCCGGTAAAATGGGTACAGCAATTACATGGGCGGCTGGTTGCGTCTGCCCCAGTTTTAGCATAAAGACAGATTGTGTATTGTAACCACCATTATATCCCCACACAGATCTACCACCAGTGTCTGTTGACAGGGACCTAGATGTGGAAGCAGCACTAGCGTTTAGACATGAGGCAAGAAACCATGAGGGTGCTATATCTTCAAGTGTACTACGAAAAAGACCACATCCAATTATCGCCTTTGCGCCTAGGGTAGAAATAGTATTCCTATTTATTAAGAATGAATCAGAATCACCCACTAGAGTGAAAGGTCTCAAACCACTTATAGGTACGCCAGTATCAGCGTAGACATAGTTAACGTCTCCACGTGAAGCGTAATACCATCTTGACCACCCACGAATAACACTGCCACCGGTTCCCACAATATTCCAATTCTTTGCAGGGGTGGTAGGGTCAAAGGGTAGTTGTTGGACACTGGGATCTTCAAAATCATCAATATGGTCCATCCGTTCAAGTAACCCAACCATAGCGAATAGGTTGTAGGTGTTGCTATACACCCCAGTTGTACCATCTGGGCTTGTTAAGCTTTCATCAATACGAATGAATGGATGTTGTGCTGTTGGATTTTTCGCGCGATAAACCCGCTTTACATCATTAGCATCACGGAAAATGATGTCATAGCCGAGTGGTGCCAGTTTTCCTGAACCAACAATTGTGACACTTGTTTCAGAAATTGCAGTATGTGGTTTTAAAATCAGCTCAGTTGTGCTTGGAACACCTTTAATTCGATACTTTTGGTTAAGTGAAGTGGGTGTGAAACCTGTCAACTCAACCACTTGAAATAACATGGCATTGTGTGCTGCATATAAGGTGATATGCACATCACCCTGCTCATCAATAGATGCTGCTGTGATCTGGGTAAAATCAATGCCAGTAACAAGGGTTTTATCAAGCAAGCGAATTAAGCCACCCCAATTATTACCCAGTGCTAGGCCATTCAGGTGACTAAAATATTGAACATTAACATCTGTCGCCATTTTCTTTGATCCATAAAAAAGACCGCATAAGCGGTCATATTTGAATTAATGTTTACAGTACGCGATCAATATCACCACGGAGCATAATCTGGAATTGATCTGATAATACTGTAGGTTCTGATTGCTTCACTGTTCTAATCACCCAGACCGGGAAATTGGCAGCCACCGTATTGAAACGCAAGACATTGCCATTGGCCCAACCTTCACCCCAACCTTCTTTTTTAACTGTGAAGTACGGCACGCCTGTCACTGGGTTAATCGGTGCATAATCTGCGTTTGTTGTACCGGTACCAATCTGGCCAGAATATTCACCGATGCAGCGGAATGATTGCGTATCGGTAAACTGGATATACCAACGCTCCTGAATGGCGCCCTTGTTTGTGACTTGAATCGGATACAGTGCATCATTGTAGTTCGCTGGAATTGTGGCACCTACAGGCGCATCTGACCATGTACCACTCCATGAGCCTTGCACAAACTTTCGTGTGTAACGTGCCTGCATATCACCAATGACCAAAGCAGATCCAACAATAGTGTCCACTGCATCGTAATTGTGGGTTAAAGGTTTGGTGAATGTCAGCTGGCCATTGATCTGCACGTCACGTATCAGGCCCATGTCTTGATAACGGTATTTTACTGCCAGCGGTGCAACCAGACTGCCTAGAACAAAGTCACCACCGAGCGTCACGCGGCCATAGTCATAGTCAATCGTGTACAAATCGAAAGCTACTTTCGTTCCGTTAGCATCCTCCAATTCCGCCCACGAAATGCGCTGATCATTCAGATTGTAAGTGGTTCCTGCAATTGCACTTGGCAATGCTTGAGACTTACTTGAGCTGACAATCCCAATGCCACCAACACGGAAAATCGGAACTTTCCCATCCAGAGGTAACCGGGTTGCTGATAAGCCTAGAATTTCAGAATCAAGTGGAATATAGGTATAAGCTACAGCGTTATAGCGAACAGATGAGGCATCCACCCAGACCGGTACATTGATATAAGTTTTACCCAGTTCCTCATATTCAAGCAAAATGTCATACCAGGCATTCGCCTCAATTGCTGCCCGGTTAGCTGATGTGATTTCAGTCTTGGTATAGAAATAGATATTCACAAAACCAGTGTCGTGATTAATCGAACCATGCGCACGACTGGTTTCAATGATGCCATTTTCGTCTGTAGTTAATGTGAGTTGACCAAAATCCAATGAAGCAACAACAACAGTCAGTGACTGTGGTCGAATCGGAATCACAGGGGTTCTAAAACTTACATGGCTGAGTGGTGGCAAATCCGTTGTGGTGGTAAGCGATTCAAGTGTTAAAACATTATCTGTATTTGGTGTCCAGGATGTTAAGCTTAATTCACCATTTCCATACTGAATTTCACCCGATGCTGTACCACTGCCATTTAATGGGTTTACATTGCGGTAAATGGTGCCAGTGCGATCTATGAAAGTTTCATTTCCAATTTTAAAACGAACAGACCCGGCAAGAATTTGCTCACTAAACCCATAGGTTAAGTCAAACTTTAAATCACCACTCGTTATAGCTTTCGTTCCTGATGTGCTGCCGGAAGCATCACGGTAACGGGCCTTGATTCCTGTTGTTTCAGAAAAAGCCTTGTATGTTGTATTTCCAAGCGAAACATTACTTGGCTGTGATTGATAAATTGTCATATTTCCTCACTTAACCGGCTACATAGTTTGCCCAAGGGTTTGATTGTGGTTTATAGCTAGTGGTTACTGTAGCTGCTGGTAGTGATGAGCCTGACCCACTTTGAGATGAGCTTTCAAGACTGGAAGTTACTGGGGTTTTTTCATAGAAATATGAAGTTAAAACTGCTGGAGTCATACTTACCACACCCGTTGTGTAGTTGATTGTTCCTTGCACCTGACCAAAAGCATCAATGAGTGAGCCTGAGCCATTATCAGTGACCACAAGCGTAATTGTGTCGCCAAGTACCGATGTTAAAGGGACTTCAATCATGACCGAGTTTGGCTGTAGTGCAGCACCAGTGCCTACTGTAAACGCCAGTTGTTGATTGGTGTCTGGAATAGCAGGCGGTACATCCTGAGTCTTTGCCTCACCAAACTGGTAGCTAAAGTTAAATACAGCGCCTTTCTGAGGTAGTTTGGTTGGAATCAAAGCACCTTTCCCTAATGCGAAATTAATAAAACCTGTTGCATCACCAGTGAATTGACCTGCATTATTCGAAGTTGCTGTTTTTGTTACACCTTCCAATACCCATGTCACTGTCACACTACCGGAAAGAATAGCCTCTTGCTCAAGGTCAAATTCAAACTTCGCAGGCAGAACAGGCAGATTAGCGCGCTGATAGGTTGCTATTGGTGTACCCCAAAGTAACAGAATCGGCGTGTCTACATCAGGCAAAGCCCCTGTGGTCAACAACCAGGAGCCAGTTTCATAATTGATCATGCCTGAGCCAAATGAAGGACTGGTACCTTTTAGCTGACCTGAGCCATTATCTTTCAGTTCATAAAACTTGCCTTGTGACATATATGAAATAGAAAGGCTGCCCGGGGCCGGGATTGGGACCAGCACTCCGGTCCAGTTAGTACTTTGATTATTCTGGGTAACTGGCACAGCATAAGACTGGAAATACTGATTTGGTGCAGCTGCTGGTTTAAATGTAATGTTTAATGTTGCTGCTCCAGAGCCTGCAGCTGCAGTCCATTGAATTAACCCACGCTGGTAATCAATCGTGCCGACTTGAGAACCACTCGATGTTTTAAGAAGCCCACCTTGATCTGTGATTGCTTGACCAAACAAGGTAAACGCTACGCTTGACGGCATCACGGCTGAGCCAATATATAGGTTTTGGCTTACTCCAACTGTAGTTGAAAAACTGGCAGTGATTGATCCACTATTCCCAGGTACTAGAATAGTGCTCTCACCTGCCGCATTAACATCAACAATTGGAGATTCAGTTTGTGCCGATGGAATGAGTTGAGCAAAAATACTTTTAGCATTGACTGTATATTCACCAACACTTGCATTAGTAGACAAGTCAGTCGATGCATAATATTCACCCGTATCAGCAACAATCGAATCACGGATAATGGTTTTTGATGCCTGACCGCTATACCACTGGCGAGCTGACAATCCAACATAATCCATATCAAGTGGATCATTAAGAGTATAAGTGGCAATTTTATATTCAACATTTTTACCATCAATCACCATGATTGCTGTTCGTGTTTCCACTTTAGTGATACGCACATATTGCTCATGCTCTAAAGCTTTTCCCTCATCGCTAATCAACACGATAGTATCACCTACGGAAGATTCAACTTCTTGTAGAAACATGGCTACCTGTAGCAACTTCATACCTTGCAAGTGTGTATCTAATGGCGTCCCGGAAATCTGCCCACCTTTGGCCAGGTAGTTCTCCACCCGGTTCTGTGCAGACTGACGTTCATCCATCCAGTTTTTAGTACTGAAAAGCAATGCTGAGACGTTTGGGTCTTTGGGATTCTCCGAGATAAAGACCGTTGCACCCATTAGTGAGTCAGTATCTTCCGTAACCACTGCCGGGAAGATTTTACACATGGAGACATCCCCCATGGCTCGATCCATCTCAGAAATATCATTAAACAAGTTATTGCTGATGCCATCCTGTACTACAACGCCTGAATATTTACCACCGCCATCAGAGTTATCAGTCAAGCGTTCAGACTTGTAAATCACTAGATCCTTAGTTTCAATCGCCATCGTTTAACTCCGTAAAGCGCAAGGTCACGTTGTAATAATCATCCAGCGATACTGCTGGAATCCCTTTTACCGGTGCAGCCTCTAAGGCCCCATCCTGATGATTAAATTTGACTGTGAATTCCCGGTTGTCATGTGGTTGTTCAAACTGCAGTTGAAATACCTCGTTCTGCAACTTGGTCCACTCCAAAACAGTCCGTAATTCACGCAGCTTGATCCAACCCATTTCCCGATCTGCCGGCTGCAACGTAATTGGTCGACCAGATTTCTTTTTTCCTTCCTGAATTACCAGAGATCCATCAATTGCATAGTTTTGAGTCTGCTCAATAGCCTTCCATGAGAATTCATCAGGCCATAAAAAACCGTCCTCTAATGGGACGGTCTCTGATGTTGCTAAGCGAATAAGTTTCATGTTGATTTCGCCTGTGTTTTAAGTTGATTGACCAGTTGATTCATTAGGGATTCCTGTTCTGACGTTCCAGAAAGTTCAAGCGTTTGGCCACCAAACTGAATCTGATAAATCACCGTTTTACCGCTTGAGTTAATATTATCTGCCGTACTTGGGGCGGCTAGATTTACATTGGGTGCCAGACTATTTACATCAACTGGCTTAGTTGAAGGGCCTGTTGATACAAGACTGCTGGCAGTCATTTGACTCAACAATTCGTTGATCTTGTTAGTCCCGTTTTGAGTGGTTAGCCCTTTAGATGCAGCTCTACCAAATTCAGCATTAATCAATGCCTTCATTGCTAGGCTTCCATCCTTTCCTAAACCCTGTTCTTTGGCAGCACGGTCAGCCTCCATAGCTTTAGACCAGATATCACCGGCCAATTTCTGAGCCTCTTGATCACTATAGCCCTTGCTCTTCAATTGGGCCAAAACATCAGCCTTACTGTATGAGTCATAGTTATAGATACCTTTACTCAGTGCTTCGCCCTGACGTTTCATTTCAGCATCGAACTGTTTAGATGCTGCTGCAACTGCATCAGCCCATGCTTCTGTAGATGACTTGGCTTCTTCACGTGCTACTTGACCGGCTTGACGGAATCCATCACCAATGCCACGAGCTGAATCTCGAACATGATCGTTGGCTTTAGACCATTCATCCATGGATTTTACGGAGGCTTTTCCAGTGTTATCGATTTGGACTTCAAGGTTGCGACCCGCATTCGCAGCATTTGTTGCGGCAATGACACTGGCATCACCAGATGCTGCAGCTGCTTGAGCAGCTTTTTCGTAAGCTTTTTGGACACCTTCAGCCGTTGCCTTTCCACTATCTCGAATTGTGATGTAGTCCATCAAAGCCTGTTGTGCTGCAAGCTTTAGGTTTTCTTTAGTTTCAATTCCGAGACGTTTAAATGCTTCTGTTACCGGATCAATATCATCTGGTAGCTTTTGGGCTTGAAGTTTAATTGCAATTAAACCTTGCTCAACCTGAGATGTTGAAACCTGTCCCTGATCACCAAACTCCTTAAGCTTAGCTTTAGCTGCATCAATTTCAGCCTGACTTTTGGCTGTTTCAAGCCATTTAAGCCAAGCTTCATAAGTGACTTCTCCTGCCTGTTTGCCTTTCACTCCCATTAATTCAAGGCTATTCACAAAATCCTCAAGGCTTTTCTTTTTCTCATCAAATCCTTTTGATACACGATTGAGAGCGACATCTAAATCCAAACCTAATGCTTCTGCACCTTTGCGCCCAGCAACCAATTTATTATTTAAATTAGTCACCCCAGCAGAACCATCATCCATGGCTTTTACAATAGCCTTTCCGGTGGCATCGAATTCAATCTTTAACCCTTGTGCTGCAAGGGTGGTCTGCATAGTTTTTTGAGTGGCTGCATCAGCTGCTTTTTGAGTCCCATCAGCTGCCACAAGCTGAGCATTTACCCAGTCTTGAGCAGCTTTAATTTTCTCATCGCTAATCTTTTTGCTTTCAGCCTGGTATGCCTTCTCCTTGGCATCTAAGTCTGCAAGGCCTTTTACAGCTAAATCAATTGCAGCTTGATTTCCAGATTTACGCGCATCAAAAAGTTGTTGCTCTGCCTTAACTCGCTCGTCACTTATGGCCTTATAGTCAGCCTTGTGCTTTTCCTCCTGGGCTTTTAACTGGTCAAGGGTTTGCTGGGCATTGGATACCCTTTCCTGATTGGCCTCTGCCTCTGTTTGAGTAATATCTTTAATGGCTTCACGGGTAGCTGATTTACTTTCTAAGGCTAGACGTTTAGCTTCTGAGGCATTCTTATCTGCCTGTCTGAATAGTGCATCTGAGGCATTTTGAGCCTGTGCTGACAGATCATCAAAGCCCAAGAAATCCAGCACGGCGGCGTTTAATGAATAAATACCACCTGAAATAAACTGAATGCCGGAAAGCAGTAGTTTAAGCGCAATATTTAGCCCTGTTGCTCCATCAGCAACTACGCCTAATGCAATTTTAAAAACATTAAATAATGTAGTTAATCCACTGACTTCTTCTTTACCATTCAAGATTGTATTAAATAAAGGAGCAATAGCATCTAGGGTAGATGAGAAAGCACTCCATGCAGTTTCAGCAATTCCAGCAAGACTGGATATGACTATTTTAATCGTGTCATACACAGCAGTTAATGTGCTTCCAATCGACTCAATAGTGGATGAGTCAATCTCAGACAGCTTATCTTGAAACCATCCCACCCCGGCTGCAACATCATCAAAGAAGACTTTTAGAATTCCTAAATTATCAGCTATTGCAGATAAAGCATTTGCTACAGTTGCACTCGAACCATTAGCCTGATCCATTTCACCAATCAGAATCTGCCACTGTGTAGAAATCTTCTGCAGTGCATTGCTAATCGTTAAAGGAAACTTAGCATAATCGGCTTCAATTGCTTTAGACTGGTTTTGTATAGCCTTGATAACCTTCTCTGATGATAGTTCACCGTTCTCAGCCATATTACGCAGCTCACTGGTGGTTACACCTAATGACTGAGCCAAGGCTTTAGAGATACCTGGGGCCTGCTCCATGATTGAGTTAAACTCATCACCACGAAGTACACCAGATTGTAATGCCTGGGTAAACTGAACAACCGCCGCTTCAGTAGATGCCGCTGATCCGCCACCTGTTTGAATAGCCATGTTAATGGTTTTGACTAGATCCAAATTCTGCTGCTGGGTTAGCCCCATCTGCTTACCAATATCATTCACTTTAGTGAATAATCCGGCAGTAGCATCAAGGCTTGAATTGGTCATCAATGCTACTTGATGCACACCAGCCATGGCTTGCTGGAAGTTACCACCATCACTGGTAGCAATATTGATACGTGCTGATAGGTTTGTATATGAGTCTGCTGCTTCAGCGAGTTCCTTAATCCCCAGCCCAATGCCGATACCACCCATTGCACCAATAAGAGCAGTAAATCCTGTTTTTAACACCCCTATGCTTGATTGCACTTGGCCCGATATTGTTGAAGTTTGTGCAAGTTCAGAATTTGCCTTACCTATTGACTGGTCTAAATTACCCATATTCAGGGCAGTGGAACGGGACTCATTCGATAAAGCATTAATTCCAGGAATAACCAGACCTAGTTCTGACCTGAATTTTTTGAATGCCGTATCTGCTTGTAAAACCTCTTTTGCAAGAACGTCTACTTGTTTTTGTGCAGTAGCAATGTCTTCTGGTGTTGCATTTGTTTTTGAGAACTCTTCGAGCTTTGTTTTTGAAGTCGCTAAATTGGCTTTTAAGATATTTAATGATCTAACCGAATCAACACCAAGCTTTTTGAACCCATCAACTACCCCATCAGATGCAAAATCAGCATCTTTTAATGACTCTGTAATAGTGTTTAATGACTCAGTAAGTTTGATGGCTCGTTCATTTGCATTTTTTGGAATAATGCCATCAATAGCTTTGGCGGCTTGACTTGAAACACCAACTATACTTGCAGATCCATCTTTGATTGCAGCTATTGCTTTTTCCGCAGCCTGTTTAGACTGATTAACATTAGTGACAAAGCTTTTGGTGTCAGCGTCCATTACCAGCTTAAATGTTAAATTTTTTCCAGCCATGACAACCTCTGAATTTTAGGCATTAAAAAACCCGCATATAGCGGGTTTAGATTTGATTTTGATAGCTTTTAGGGTGTGTCTTCCACCATAGAGCCACAGTGCTTGCACTTAATTGCAGCTAACTTTATTTGTTCAGCGCAAAATGGGCATTCTTTGAATTCAGAATTTTTTCTTTGATCTTTGCTGACCCCACATGTCCACATGAAATACATTCAACTGTACTCACACTCAGCGCTCCCAATCAATGCTATAGACAGCACCATCAACCACTGTAATGACATATTTCTGCCCATTAACTTGATAAATATAGGACGTTGCTTTGTGTGGCCAGCCATCGCGGTCATGGATAACATGTCGGTATGAAGATTCTGGACTGCCAAGAACATCGATCATTTTGCTGTATGAATTGCCACGCTCTACAAACGCAGTACTACCCCGAACTGAGTCAACACTTACAGCATAAGCAGATGAACATACTGCCAACATAATCACTAAAATAAATTTTTTCACAAAGCTGTACCCTCAATTATTATTTACACATCATAACTTTAGGTAGCTAGTTGATCAATCTGAAACCATTTCTTTCTTGAATGACTCAAAACCCTTCTTATCAGTTTGGGCTACACGCGCTGCAACAGCTGAGTTAATGATTCCCTGTCTATACATTTTATTTGCTGCTTTAACGTAACCCTGAAATGCCCCGTAAGTCATTTCCATTATTTCATTGTGTTGATGGCCCATTGATACAAGGAACTGGAACGAATCGAACCAGGTGGATTCATCTGTCTGAGTATTTTTCTTTGCACCACGTTTTGGTTTTTCAGGTTTGAAATAGGCCTGATTTACCAGAAGTACTGTTTTAAGCAGTTCCTTGAATGACTGCTCATCTGAAGCAAGTTTAAAGAGTGATTGATTGTCCAGATCAGTGATGCATGTAATGGCTGAAATGACCTGCACGCTATGAGCCTTAAATAGCTCGTTTAAAATCTCATCTGAATGATCTTTATATTTTAGGAATTGTTTGATTGGTTCAGCATGTGTAGCCCAAGTATCGAAATCCTTCATTTGGATCTGACGGACTTCAATATTATTCACCGTGATAGATCGGTTCGTTGCTAAGAAAAAATCATTCATGATTGAGTCTCGGGTATAAATTTTAGGCATTAAAAAAGCACCTTACGGTGCTTTTAATTTTCATATCAATCCAAATCACTTAATTCTTTCTGAAATGCTGTGGCACAAGTTAAATACATTTTATTGCTAAACTCAGTAACTGCATTATCTTGATTTTCTTTTGTGGACCACTTTGGCTCTTTATAAGCTTCATAAATTATATGCTTGTAATATTGTCTTATGGGCTCTGCCATTTTTGGTGCTTTATTTAGGACATTGATGCTATTTGCAATATTCTCACCTAGTTGTCTTGAGCGCATAACTGACTCAGCATATTCACCCACATTGCCACAGATTTCATCTATAGCATCCCCCTTCGTGGTCTCATTTTTAGCAAAAATGTTGCATGATGTAGATAATAAAATTCCTATCAAAATTATCTTTTCCACTATTTACTTCCGCACATAATCAGAAAATTCTTTTAAAATGTATTTACAGTAGGACTTACGCAGTATTATTTATAGATTCTCTGTGGTAGCAGATGATTTTTATCGAGAATAAAGTCATCAATGAAGTTTTTGATCATTGGTCTAAATAATTTCTTCTGCCAACGATATACATTTTCAAAGATCCGCTCAAACTGGTTCTTTTGTATCTCGACGTAGGCCATCAAGGCTGAAAAAATATGATTCAAAATCAGTTTAGATCGTCTTACTTGAAACTTTTCAATATGACAAACCTGTTTAATCACCCGGTGATATTGTTCTATTTTCCAATGACTTGAATGTAATTCATGAAAACTCTCAAAGGACAATAAATCATCTTCATCTTGATGCACAATATAAAACCTCTGCTGTTCTTTTAACTGAGTCTTAAATAATTGTACAAAGCCAAAATCTTTGAGCCAGACCACTTGACCCTGATGGAAATTTGGCAATAAACGCAGTTGAAACCATTGTCCTTTTTCTGGGGAAACCTTACGGTTACAGTCGATACCAAACATAAATCGAATACCATATTTTCTTATGGTTTTTAGATTTCCAGTCGATGAATACCAACTATCACCTGTAATAAATTGAATCTTTGCACCCCAACTGAGTACTTCACTTAACATATCCATAAAGTAATCATTCTTGGTTTTACTTTCAGATTTGTCATAAATTCGGAAATTAATTGGAATATTTTGACCATTTTGATCTGTCGCATACAAGGTAATGAGATTAATACCCTTGACGGATCGGTGGTGTTTGCCTGACCAAAAATAGCTAACTAAGTCCATATGCTGACTATACGGTTTATCTAAAACAGTATCATCAATACTGACTATAAGTTTATTATTATCAATATGTTGAATTGCTTCTTGATATAGGTCGTGAGGTGTGTAGTCTTCACGCTCTAGAAAGCGATTTACACTATCATGCGAGATGTTATAAGTCTCGGCAAGTTGTGTGCAGCTAATAGAGTTCGGTTCTGTCATGAGAAAGCCCATATAAATGGGTAGAGTACAAGTTGCTGTAGAAGCATTTTTAATTCGTCTGATCACAGATACTTTATAAAGTATTTTAATACTTTTTTGAATCCGTCAATGCGTAAGTCCTATACAGGTAAATTCTTTTCCATCTTCTTTGACATGTCGATCATATTCTTTCATGCCGAACATTAAGACTTCTGAGCCATATTCATCGCCCAACTCATGCTTGAAGCACTTAGCAGAGTCTGATATTAGTTCTTCATTATATTCTCTATAACCACACTCTATTTGGGCTCTCGATAGTAAGCCGTGAACAGAAACTACTTGCTCACAGAATGTTGGCTCTTCTCCATTTTTTGGGGTTAAAGAATATGAGGTTTGAGAGAAACATAAAGTAGCTACAATCACTAGAATATTTTTCATTTTTAATCCATTAAATCAGTGTAGCCTTTTAAATTAGCATCACAGAATGCTTTTTCACCAAAAGCCTTATATCTCATTCTTGAATCTTCTAGAACATCTTTTGCTAAAGTATCGACCGTTGACTGAGGAACTGTATACCTACACTGACCTTTTTCATAAATCTCTTTTAAACTTTCCTTCACTCCACCATTAAACCCACATACCTCCTCTAAAACCCCATTAAAAATTGCTGCCCCAAGGATTTCTTTACATTGGTTTAAATCTAATTTTGGTTTTACTTCTTTATTTCCAGCGAAAGTTAAAATAGGTAACACACACAGAAAACCTAAAGCAAATAATCTTTTCATCCCAAACCCCTCATTAATTCCCTATAAAATAACAAATTAATAAAGTGTAGTCTAAGTTTTAGGCATTTAAAATATAAACTAGGGCGCTAATTTTTCTCAATTTTAATTTTATGTACAAGTCGATGACCTGTGTGTGATTCATGCCCCAGGGCAATAATATCAATAATCCCTTCATCTTCTAAGCTTATTAAAAAGTGATGGACACCTTGCATATCATTTAACTCAAAATCATTGCCGATCCACTTAGTAGCGCCAGATTTCATATTTTCTATTTCTTGTTGGATTTTGTTGTAGTCAACCATTTCGGTTCAAGCTTTTTATAATTTGACGTTAATTTATATCTGGAATGGTCCTGAATTCAAGCATTAAAAAACCACTCCGAAGAGTGGTTCTTTTATCTTGCTTCACATTCTTTATGCTTCCAAGAATGATTCCGCGAATATGAAAAATTCATATTGTTGGTTTCAAAAGTTCGCTCTTGATGATTAAGCTTTTCAATCATTTCCATAAGAGCACCACCTCCATGGGCTTGCTCTTTATATAAGGCTCTTAAAACAAGTTCAGCAGGCTTTCCAATCTCTACTCGATCACTTTCCCAGTTTCGGACTGTGGACTCATTGACCTTTAAAATGCCTGCTAGATTTTTCTGCGAAAGATTTAATTCTTTGCGCAAGAAGCGAATTTCTTCACCATTAAGTTCTGGTTTTTCATTAATCAAATATAGGCCAATGGTTTTATGAAGTTCATTCACTGATGCAATAGATACTAACTCACCATATTCATCATCGATTTCTATTTCAAAACCATCAACAAGCCAAACATTGCTTAAACCACACTCTTCATAGTGATACATAACTGTGCCTATTCTTTAAATGTAGTAACAACAATTGAGAAATCCCCCGTCTTCACGACATCTAATCACAACAGTTGTCGTAATATTTTCCCCTGCAGTGCGAACAGTAATATTTAACTTACTATCACCACGGGTATCTGGATAAGGACCCTCAGTAATATCTCCATACTCAAAACAGCAAATAATCTGTTTAAGTGAGATACCGCGCTCCATCATCCTTTCCCTAACATGCGTTGTTAGTTTGATCTTTCTAGTGTCTTTTGCAATTTCTCTAAGCTTACGCTTAGCTTCAATTTCGGTTAAACACATATACAGACACTTTTATTGATTGGGTTGAGTGATTTGCGCAGAACCGTTAATTATTAGCGGTATGTGCGAATATTATTCCATATAGCATAATCGGTCAATACGCCATAGTTACAGAAATGTCAATATTTGTGACCCTACGACTGTGTTAATTCCTGTCGCGTAGCATCATCTATCTGCTGTTTATCAGCTGATAAACCCAACCTAAGCTGATTTCCATAATAAAACAGGCACAAAAAAAGACGCTTAAGCACCTGTGGAGTTCTTTGTGCCTGTGTTTTGTTAATCCAGATAAACAATACGCCCAAAGCTTCCTAGCTTTTCATCTAGTTGCTTGGTTGTATCAGCTAATGCTGATCCTTTAATTGAAATTTCCCCAGTTTCTTCATTGATGAAATCCATATTACCATCCACCGATGGTTTAAAGCGCCAAAGCTCAAGCGCTAACTTCTTATCGCTAATTGCATTGATACCTTCGAACAAATAATAATATTCTGCATCATCAGGCATGGTGAAGATGACTGTGGCTTTCACGGCCCCTACTGTGTAATCAGCAATCAATGGTTGGGTAAGATCAGTTAAGTCTAAAATTTTAACTTTGCCGTAACTAGCATCATAAGAATAATGCTGGTCTTCAACTAATTGCGTAGGTGTTCCAGACTTGGAGTCACTAATCATCAAATCGGAAATATTAAAACCATCCAGCTTGATAGTGTCACCAACTTTTAAACCAGTACCCAGATTTTTATCCTGAACACTCTCAATGGTAATTTCTTTAATTTCGGCTTGGAATGCTAGAGCAATATCCTCCTGCTTTTGTTCATCCATTGTGATTTCAAGTTCAACATCACGAGCTTTGGTCCATTCGCCAATTTTTTGACGTTTACCTGTTTTGGATTCATAACGCGAGAAAGTATCAGAGGAAATCGTTAACTTAACCCCGGTTTGGTTACCTAGTTCTCGTAAAACTTTAGCCCCTGGTAGATTCCGTGCTAAATGTGATGCCCCTTGTAGGGATAAAAATTCATAACCATTAGACATGGTTTACTCCTGATTAGTAAATTTTGTTGATTCAAATACTGCTGTGAGATATACACATGTCGATGAAAACTCCTCCCCAATGCTAATTAGCTTTAGAGGGTCTTTACTTGAGGCTGGTTGCCACCCACTAAGAAGGGTTATCACCTTGCTGATAAGTTCACCTGCTCGATCAATCGCTTTTGATCCATCACCCAATTGTGAAGCTGCATGTCGCTCGGTTACCGTTACATCCCATTGCAATCCAAGTTTAGTAACCTTGCCTCTCCCGGCTATATCCAGAACATTGGTTCGGAAATAATTAACATGAGCATTTGGTGTGACTTGAGATAGTTCTGTGATGATTCCTATATTGATCGGGGTGTAAACTTTTTTAAATTCCGAAATCTCTTCGAGTTTTTCCGCAATTTCTGCCCGTACGGCAAAAAAATTACTCATCAAATACCACCCCTTTAATAGAGTTCAAAATGCTTTGCTCCTCATCCTCAGTAATACCAAGCCAAGGTCGACGTGGCATATTCACGGTATAGGCTTTGCCCATAGTCTCTTGCATAAAGTTGGAGCGACTACGCCTTACAAAACGGTTACCCACTTCACCTGTACGCATGTTTTGACTGAAAAATGTTCTATGCATACGCGCTTCATGTTTGATTTCACCACCAAAGTGATGAATCGCTCCATACACAACATCAGTACCAACTTCCACACCATTAGTAAGAACATTGTGAGTAATTGAATTCATCAGTCTTGATTTATCGCGTAAGGTAATGCCTCCTTTGCGCATTACTCGTACAGATAGCGGCCATTTTCCCTCTAGCCCTTCGCCACCAATCCAACGTGAGCGAATGCCATTGGTGTTGGTGTTTCCAATATCATCAAATAATTCACTCTTACGCTGTTCAAAATCAGAGAGACTTTTAAGAATGGCCAGAATTGGAGAGTCACCATCAACATCGATTGAAATTGCCACACCACTCATAAATACCTCACTTGATGCTTGGCATCTGATCCAGAATAGCATCCCCAAAGACACCGCCGGTGTAAGATGCGCCTATAGGTGCTGTAGATGGTTTGTTTTTGGGTTGGTCATCCACGATCTGGTTTGTTTCAGGCAATTGGATCTGCAAATGCGCTTTGTTATCAGCAACACGTTTTAAGAATGCGATTGCATCCTCATAACGCTTTCGAACTTCTTCAGTTGGTTGCTGAAAATAAAGACGATAGCGTGCAATATCACACGCCATACGCTTTAAATTACTGGGCACATTAGGAAGCGGCAAAGGATAACGACCACCGATGTGGCCATTAATTTCTTCCGTTGCATCCTGGATTGCATCATCAATAGCTGATTGAGATGGAAGCATCTGTTTAAGCTGCTCAATCTCATTCCCAAATCGTGCGACCAAATCTGATTCAGTCGCGTACATAGATCACCTATTTAGCTTCGTCCGGTTTGTCCGTGGCTTTAGGTTTCGCAGCAGACTTTACTTTTTCAAGTTCAGCCACCTTAGCCTTAAGCTCGGCATTTTCCTTTTCAAGCTCGGCCAAACGTGCGGCGGTACCATCTGCTTTAGGCTCTGCTAGCTCTTGATATTCTTCAATAGCCCCAGATGCTAAAAGGGCCTGAAGTTGGTTAGCTTCAAGCCCTTTAATTTCCTGACCTGGACGAAAATGTCCGATCGACTGTTTTGCAATGTACTTTGGCATTTAGTTCTCCTTATACGAATCCACGACCGCCCACTAAACCGTTCTTGTTATTGGGAACAGCAAGTGGAGATGATTCAGCTAACAATTGAATGCTTGAAGGATTCTTTTCTTGCCATTGGCTTAAATAGAATTCTAATGCCTGGCCAAATGCTTCAACGTTTTGAAGCGCACAATGTGCAATCCAGCCATTTGCATCAGAAACCAAACCAAAGAAATCTTCCGGAATAAAACGTTCCGCAACACCTTCCATGCTGTGCTTAACGTCATAAGTCCAGATTTCAATATTATCCACTGTGCCACGGAATTGAGGCTTATCAGCTTGGTCAAACGTCGGTGTGATTGGCACGCTGATACCCGCATAAGGAGCAATGAATTTTTCTTTAAATTCAGCATCCTTAATCAAAGTATTGAACACTTTGGAAGTAGTCAGAGCCATATTAGGTGACGTACCAGAATGCTCAACTGATAAATCAATCATCGACTGAATGTCTTTAACCGGTGTAGCACCTGCCTGCCCCCATTTGACTAATGGAGTGAAGTTACAAGCAGGGTTACGCTCGTAATCCACTTCATACATCGGGAAGTCCGCTGAAGCAAAGGTTGTTTTACCGTAGAGAAGTACATCACGCGCAATTAATAGCTTTCGGTTTTCAATTGATTGGCGCAGATAGAGAGCCTTTTGCGCTTGGTCAATTAAAAGTAGATCCGCATCAGATAAACGATTTGAACCGGTCGCAATCACCCCAAACTGACGTAAGCGTGCGATAAGAGCAGTGTTTTGCACTTCACTTGGCATAACCGTCATCATTGGTTTTAGGTAGGCAGGCTTCACGAATTTCACATTGCCAGACTCACCCACTTTAATTTGACGACCAGCTGCATTCGGGGTAACAAACGGCGCAAGTGGAGTTGCTGTATTCAACTCACCAACTGGAACTTCCTTTTTAGTGTACGAAACACGCTGAGGGAAAAAGCGATCCATCAACCAGGTATCTACCTTTTGAGTAGTATCGGTCAGGAACACCAGCTGTGGTATATCCAGTAATTCAACTGGTGCATTTTGAAATGTAAAAGTCTGACTCATGTCTTAGTTCCCCACGACCTTACGAAGTTCGATTTTGTTTTTTAATGCCTGTGCACGTACTGCATCATATTGAGCAGTGGTTAAAGGCGTTCCATTCACAGTAACCACCTCAATATCAAATGGACCCTGCACATAGATCGGCATCTCTAGATTATTGTTGGAGTGATATGTAGATTGCTCTGCAGTGAAATCTGACACAGCAATCGCATTCCAATCACCAATCACACCTTCAGTCACTACCGGATGATCAGCCACGTTGTTGGCACCAACGTTGAGTAGATCTCCACGTTTGTATGCAGTTGCTGTTTTTACTTTGGCATTTTCAGTACGAATACCATCACCTACCACCAATTGATTAATGGTAATGGTTTGAGTAATTGTTCCCATTATTTAGACTCCTGAGCTGCCGCAAATTTGGCAAATGCCTGATCCAAAGCTGATCCTTGTGGAGCTTGCCCACCTTGACCACCATTAGCTTGATGAGTGAATAAGTGTGCATATGCTGGATTAACACTCGGTGCTGGTTGCTGTTGTTGTTGCTGTCCTGCTGGTGGTTGCTGACTTCCTGCCGAGAATTGGCGAAGTTGCTTGGCTGTAAACTCAAAAATCGAATCATCCATATTTGTATATGCAATTTTATCATCAACGCTAAACTGTGTTTTAAGCTCAGCTTCTAATGCAGTGATATCATCAGTACGCTTTTGAGCTTTGAACTTCTTAAGTTCGGCCAGTGCATCATCGCGTTCACGTTCTGCCTGCTCTTTGGCCTGTTGTGCTTTTTCTAATTCGGTCACGTTTGTGTCCTCTTTGGTTGGGTTTGGATTGGCTTTGCCTGAGAAGGCTTTAATTGATGTGTTACGATCCGCACCTGTTGAACAGATCGTGAACTCACGAATGCGGTTATTGCGGAACACGGCGATAGGTCCAGTAAATGACTGACCATTGACCACGACGGTCTGGCCTGTATTCACTTCTTCAACAGAACCCGGATCAATGAACATTGACATTTGAAACGGAAACTCATCATCAGAATCCTGGACAATTTCTTTGGCCCGTTCATTGGTCAAGAAGTGCCCTTCAACATCAATCTTTCCATTAGTATCGACTTGCTTAACCACACCAATACGGTTAGATCCGAAGTGCTCTTCCAGTAGTGCTGTAGGTGAGTCAATTTCGATACCATCAAGATCAAAGACCACACCAGTCCGGCCCCAATACCAGTGACCATCTACACGCCCACCACTGTAAGCTGTTCCCTTAAAGGTTCGTTTTTTTCCTTCTTCTGCCTTTGGTACCTCAATTGCCGCAGCATTAAATAGGTACTTCAGCCGTTCCTCATTTGGATCTGGCATTTTTCATGCTCCATAAAAAAACCGCCCGAAGGCGGCTTTACTTGATTAAAACTATTTTTACTAAGTAGAACGTTCAAATGTGATTTCAAAATTATCTCCATCCCAAGAAGTTATTTCTCCAATCCAATCTAATTTAGGTGAAAATGTATTGTGAAATTTACTAGCATCTTCTCCACGCTTAACACCCTCAATATTATTTGTACGTGCAATCACAGCTCTAATAGGCATTTTTTTCTCATATGCAATTAAGAAATTTTCTCTAAACTCTTTATTACCATGTCCATGCCATCTGGATATTGAATCTACATATATTGCTTTTCCACTTTCTGTTTTAAAGAAGTCTTGCCATAAGCTTAGAACTAATTGTTTATCTTTATTAAAAGCAGAAACTGACCAAACTGTATTCTTTGGAGATGCGCCCAGTTTATTGAAAGCCTCTGTTTTATTCATATTAGCCATACTTGAAGTCTATTTGATTTTCTCACCTATCTTAACTTCAAAGTATAAATCATTTTCTCCTCTACAATCTCAACCTTAAGAACCTCAAAAGACAATCCCATTTCAAACAGTACACCTTGCCCAGCATTGAGCTTTTCAAGATCAATACCCAAACCTTTGGCATTCTCAATCTTGATTACGATATCTGAAGCCATATCAGCCATCAGCAACGGCGCATTTAGTTGAACTGTTTGTCCGACCTGATAAGCTGCCACCTGCTGAAGAGTTGCAGCACCCACCACGGTTGAGGTCGTATTACTTGCCACAGCCTGAATAGCTGCCATATCAGTACCTATCCAGCGCTTAAGCACATCATCAGCCAGTGAACTAGTAGCAGAGTTTAAATAACCAGTCAGTGCAGCATCATTCCCTTGTACATAATCCAAAAAAGTTCGAATTGCACTTGGCCTGATCTGTGGATCGAGTGGAATCACCGTATTGGCCACCGTATCAAACAGGTCCCGGGTTTTATCATCCATTGGAGCAAAAAGACTGGTCAACTTTTTACTCGCAGTCCATTCAGCCTTAATTACTTCTTTCTGCTCGAGGAGATATTCCTTATCCAGTGATGAAGCACTGATCTTCTTATCAACTAGTGATTCAAGCTCACCAAACTGCAGCGGATGAGAACTCCAATCCAGTGCCTCGGCAACTTCTGGCAACTTATCATCAGGAGTAATGCCGTATTTCAATGCCTGTTTCTCGGTTAAAGCAATCACAGTGCACCGGCAGTTATGTGTTATAATTCCATCTGCGGACAATAAACCACTATCACTCTGGAAATCATACACATGACCGCTGAAAAAGTCCTCAACAACATCGACCACTGGATCGACTGCTACATGGCTGGCATGAGCATCAACCAAATATCCAAACAGACCGGAATCGTC
This sequence comes from Acinetobacter sp. CS-2, assembly GCF_016599715.1. Classification (NCBI taxonomy): domain Bacteria; kingdom Pseudomonadati; phylum Pseudomonadota; class Gammaproteobacteria; order Moraxellales; family Moraxellaceae; genus Acinetobacter; species Acinetobacter sp. CS-2. The sequence continues at coordinate 1,557,490 of NZ_CP067019.1, read as the reverse complement.
AGACACTCCGTGACTAGACAATTCCTCAAAAAGGGCGTTGTCTTGAGAACACAAAGCCAAGCCGAAGCGGTCAAGTGGAAGACCATCAAACAGACTCCAGGCGGAATTGAGCGTCAATGCTCTGCTGCTTGGGATGCCTGTAGAGACTCCAATAGAGAGTTGGAGCTTGCTGTCCTTGATCTCTATCAATCTCAAAATATCGGCAAGCATAAAGTCGCTACTACTTTCAACACATCCGAGGGAAATGTCGCCAGAATCCTGAGAAAGCATAATATTAGGAACAACAAGCCCACTCTTAGGCGTGCTGCTGGCTTCAAAGCTCTCGAAACAGGTTCCATCATTTCTGATCACGAACATTCGCTGTTTGATGCCTTGACCACCATTGGAATCAATCTTGATCGACAAACCATCATTCAGGATATCAATGTGGATTTCACTATCAAAGGTGAAAAGATTGCTATCGAACTTGAAAGAAGATGCTTCGCCGATAGTAAGAGCATGACTAATGAACGACTTGAAAAGATTTTCAGCAGTGGGTACAAACTCATTATCGTATACCTCCCGCGTCAAACCGTTAGCATTAAGACTTTCGACTGGTCTGTCGTAAGCAATCAAATTGTCGCCTTGCTTAATGAGCTCAGCAATAACCCAACCACGACTCGTAAGTATTGGGTGATTAGCCGTGACCCTCAACTTGCGGCCAGACTGGGTGACAAGCTTTACGACCTTCCCGCTGTAAAATCTCTTAATTGCGCCATGTGAGGCACCATCAATTTTCGTATCAGGTAAGAAACAACGGAAACCCAACGGCGGGTAATGTGTCAGCCAAAATGGATGATCAATTGGTAGCACAATACGATTCAAGGCTAAATGTGCAGGACGCACCCGGCTATCATCAATCGCCGAGTACATCAGATATGGACGTTTAGCCTTATTCCGTTGCTGTTGTTGCCACCGCCCATGACCATACGCATTCTGGATATTGGTACGGAATACATTGTCCAAGTAATGCTTCGGTAAAATGATTTCAGACTCAGCAATCAGCTTTTGAAAGTCATTAAACGTTCCACCGTCGGCAATGGATTTATTCACCGCCTTGATAACCGTTTCAATTTGCTCAAGACTTGATAGAAAGCTAACTGTAGTCGCCATCTGCCTGGTCTTAAGGTCCATTGAATAGAACTCATCCGGAAGGACAATCTTCTTACTGTGAGCAAACTGAAGCGCCTCAAGGAAAGTTACTGGTTGCATAGCTTATTTCCCATCTTGTGCCATCGCATACCCAAGCACATCAGCCGCATATAAAGCTTGATCCAATTTAGCTGTGAACTCAGTCCGTGATGCCTCGGGTAGTAACTTTGCCAAGTTAAAAACTAAAGTTTCAGGACTGTCGGATTCAGAAACCAATTGTTTAATCTGATCCTGATTTAAAAGCTCTAAATCACCTTGGCCATCCGTCAGCTCTTCAACTTCCTGCTGTGCTGCAGATAACTTATTGGCAGATGCCTTAAAGTTAAATGCCTGGTGAGGTAATGCAGTGAATTGGGTATTCGCTGGTAATTGCTGAGCCTCAGCAATATCACCATCCTGCAATCCATATTCACGCAGAAAGTACTGCGGTGTTAGATTAGCCCCGGCATTTTTAAGATGAGCATCACGTTCTGCCTGGTCTTTATTGAGTGGCTTAGGTTTTTCACCAAGCATCACCTTGTATTCACCCCACTGATTCAAGGCACACAAAGCATCAACAACTGCTTGTAGGGTTGGTGTCACTAAGCGAATATCCGACTTCAACTTGTCCATACGGACGTTATCGTGCACCTGACCTAATGCCCGGCTTCCTACACCATCGGTACCACTGGTGAGCGTCTGCCCCAATACAACCTTTTGAATCTGACGAACCAATTGATTGTTAAAAGCCTCGAATGCTGCACCGGCTGTCCCACTTGTTCCTGGTGCAGAAAGGATTTGCACATCATCTTCAATATCAATAGATAAAACACTTTGAGCATGGGCATCTAACAGTGCTTTGCTCATATCATCAGTTTCAGTATCTTTGCATTTACCAAGTAGAATCGGCGTACCAAAGCGCTCTAAGAATTTTGCCCAGAACTTAAAGCCGTTTTGCTTAAAGAAGAATAACCAATACAGTGTGGCCAGCAAGGCCTTGCCATAAGGCTGCTCGTATGTGGCTTTACGGCGTGTTAAGAAAAACTTAAATACCTGATCAACTTCACGCTCTGCGTTATGGCCATCCTGTCGGTAAATTAAACGACCGTCGTTCTTAGGCTCAAACCATTGCATCGGCTTCTCACCGATCCACTGAATACCCACATAACCTTCCGGTTTTAATTCATACACAGCTTCTTGCACTGAGTAGCCAAATAGCAAAGCATTAAAAGCGGCTGCAGCGATTTCATAAAACCACTCTTTCAATATCAAATTCAGCATCTCTGCTTCTTTGCTATCACTTGGTTCAATACGTAACGGCGTGGCCAGAAGAGCATCTAGACGTGTTTCGACTGCTTGGGCAATTTCATCATCATCCAGTAGTACACGCAATTTATGACGTGCAATCCCTGCTTTACGAAGCACTTCATCCGTATCTGGTTGCTTCCCAAAATTCACCAGGAACTGAGTAACTGCTTCTTGAGTGTATAAGTTGCCATAAGACAAAGCCTTCTTTGACGCTTTGCCTTTTTTAGACTTTGCCATGAGTTTTCCTTATCAATAAGTTCGAGTACCCGCACCTGCAGGTTTCTTTCTTTTCCGCTCTCTAATATCACTGAAACAAATCATCACGCTATCAGCCCGGTTTGGTGACAGTGCACCGTCAGGCTGCTTATTCACTAAAATTTTGCCTGCACCATTTTTGCTGTATGTGGGTTGTGAAAGTTCGCGCTTAAGTTGTTCAAGCTCTTGCTTATCTATGTCTTGTGTTGAGAGTGAAATAAGACTGTCTGGGTCATATTGCATGCCCTGTAAAGCTCGGTAGGTGTTTTGGAATCTAAGTCGCAATGACCACCACATCTGAGCTTTAAGATTGGCAAAGAAGTCCACGTTTTTACGTGCCTCAACCATCTCCTGCTCAGGGTTATGTACTGCACCTGATCCCCGGAAAGGATTAGCCTCAATTTCTGGCATCCCCTTCACCTGATTCTGCTCATTAATGACGCGAGCATCACCGCGTACACCAGCACCTAAACCATCTGCATCGTAGAAGAACAAATTCAGCTTCAAATCCAGGCATGCATCGATAGCCTTTTGCGTGGTACCAAAAATGTCATCACCAACACCAGACCATGTATCCAGGTATTGCAATACGATCCCATGGCGGGCAGCAAAAGAGTTTTTATCCTTACCTTCATCCGCCACATCCAGTGCACCGTTACGCTCACCAGAAGGCTGAATACCGAGCTCAATATGAGAATCAACCGCAGCTTCAACCCATGCGGAGGGGATCAGTACGCCTTCAACCGATGCGGCGTAATCAATATCTACTTCCTGAGCCAAAACAACGTCATCAAGTGTGGCCTTTTGCTTTTCATACCATGGATAAATCAATTTTCCATGTATCTCAGCCTGCCAATTCTTATCAGGATTAGCTCTCCAAGGCATGGTAAAGACGGCGTAACGACCGCTAAAACGATCCTGGTGAAAGCGATCGCCGATACCATTGGGAGTAGACCCTTTGATATGAACGTTTGTATTCTGGGAAATTGCAGCATCTACCGCTTCTTGACGCTCTACGAATGCCCATTCATCCAGAAAGTACATTGTGGTACGACCACCACGGCCAATGTTGTCACCAGCTTCACCGGTAACGGTTGCGCCGTTGTCCGGGTTAATGATTCGCATGTAGTTGTCATGTACTTTTTCAACAAAGCCCCTCGGCTTCATCCAGTCTGGCAACTTGGAAAACATGTCCCGGAACTTATGCAGCAATGTCTTGGGGTCACCCTTCTTATCGACAAGGTCCTCTTTACGACTACCAACCCCACCCGCAAAGCCTTCAACAAATAACCATCGGTGCAAGTAAAACCCCAGGACTACATAACTCATCCCTTCATCACGACTTTTTTCAATCAGGCCATGTGTTTGGGTGCTCTCACGTTCAATCAACCAATCTACGAGTTCAACCTGACCAGGGCGCAAGACAAAAGGAATATTCGCTGGCAATCCAAAAGGCATACCCCGAGGATCATAAGTCCATACCCAGTGATTAAACCAATGTGCAGGGTCGTTCTTACATTTGTAGATTTCAGCCTGAATACTTAGCTCATTCTGTTCTATCAGCATTCGGTAGTAATAACGCCGTGTCATTTCTTCAATGACTTCAGGCAGGCGTATGTTGATCGTCCACTCTTTAATTAGTGGCGCTATATCTTCAATTGCATAAGTCATAACTTGCCATTAATTGCCAAACGTGAAAGCTCTTGCGCAGACAAGCCTGCCAGTTCTTCCGGTGAAAACTTATGTGTTGATTTAGTTTCTTGCTGAATTGGCCCGCCATCTTTACCGGTGATTTCTATTTTCTTCTCATAGTACCCTTTAACAATCTTTTGCATTTGATCAGATAGCTTGATTGCATCACGTGTATTGTTTTGCTTTTTAATAAATAAGGTGCTCAACACCTTGAGCTGAACAATGTCATTAGCACCTTCAATGTTATAGATCGGCTGCTCAATATATTTCTTTCGAGCCTCATGAAATAGATCGACAAATTCTTGCGATAGATCAGCACCTGCAACTTTGGTTGGGTCGTATGTCTCTACTTGTTGTGGAGAAACATCAACCCCTAATTTTACCTTGATGTCCTCAACCACCTGAGTAGGTGTCATAAACTGTGCAAGTGCACGAACTATAAAAACTTTTTCATGCTTTTTAAGTCTTGCCATAAATCACCATCCATCAAGGTACATCAAGGAAAGTGGGCAAAAAAATTTGAATCTAACCGATTAGACAATTCCCACAGCACGCAGCCATACTTTTTTCAGATACAAACGGCGCATTCTTGGATATCTCCAAAAGCCGCTTAACAGATTCGTCTGCACCCCAGCGTTTAGTTTCACCAAAGAACACTTCAACATCATGGCCAGCCAGGTAATGTTTAGGTAGACCAGTCATGTCGCTATAGATGATCTCGCCATCAGCATCGCGCTCAACGCCAATGTGATAAAGCTCATGTTCGATCAGACGACAAAACTCACGATCGGAAGCTTGCTCACAAAATGCAGCATCAACCGTAATCAAATATTGAGGCACAAAACCGAACCAGTCCCGCATTTGCTGTTCCTGACGCGCCTTCTTCCAGCCACCTTGGTTAAACATCACCTTTTCACACTGACCAAGCACCATACGCTTTTTAGCCACGGCGGCCGATGATGCCCAGGCAAATGCCAGGAACTCTTCATTGTCGTGAAGCAGCTCAGCGATATGATCATGATCCGGGTTATGGAGTTCACCGCCCAAAGTCAGCCAATTTTTAACGACCCATTCTTTAAGCTCTGGTGCCGGTGCCAAACGAATCGCTTCTTCTTCCTCAGCCTGATCCATCAGATCCGTCGGCGGGAATGGTCTGAACTGTTCCATAAGATGCCTTTAAATTTCTAAGCCAAGCGGTAGCACGACCCATATTGATATCACCGGTTTCAAAGCGCATATACCGATAGCCCATTTCTTCAGCCTGGTCGTACCGGTCAATGCTCCAGGCTTTTGTGGCCAGTTTGCCTTTTCGTCCACCTGACCAAGGTCCACCAGCTATTTCAATCAACATACGATATTCAATAAGGTGCAAATCAAAACGCCAGTGTTTCGTGCTTTTAAAATGGAAATACTCTTCATACTTAATTTCCATGCGATCAAGAATTTCTTTCAATCGCTCAAATGCTTCTAAGTATTTTTCACCGGCTTTGGGTAGTGGTCTGGTACATGGTTTCTTTTTAAGTGGACCTTTATCAGTTAAGGCTTTGTATTGATCAGGATTCATATAAAGCAAAACGCAAATTCTTAATACGCTCTTTCAGCTTAATCATAATGCCGTCGATTGCCAGCAACTCATTGCGTGTCAGTCCAGATCTACTGAGATTCTGATACTTAGACAGCTCAGCACTGCAAAATTCTAAGTCTTGTTTCGCTTGTACTTTGTCTGTCATAGACACCACCAATAAGAAAAGAAAAACCCCGCCAATATCTAGTATGTAGCGGGGTTTTATATGCCGTAATACGTTCGGCAATGGAGAAATCACTCAGGTTTTGTTTTACCACACTTACGACATTCGACCTCGGCAAATATGTCTGACTCGTAATCAAATGCATGTATGCAAAATAATTTGCGTAGGAATTGGAGCATCTAGTTTCTCCTGACAAAAAAAGCCCACCTCGAGAACATTGGTGGGCTTATAAACACTGACCATGGAGTAGGTCATTCAGAAACTACAGCTGTTTCTGTTGGTTATTTTCTACACCATTTAAGTATTTTTCAGTGGCAAAATATACCAAAAATTAAAATAATGATAATTAAATCAAATTATTAGAATAACTTAATTAATTATTTATTAACATTAAAGATGAAAGCTGATAGGTAACTTTCAGGCAATTAAAAGCCCACTTACTCCTTCAAATAAGTGGGCCGGTGCTGTAGTCATTTTCTTCGTTTTATTTGCGTTTTCTTGTTTTCGCAAAAATAAGATAGCACTAAAAAATTAACAACAAAGTATAGAGAATGCACAGGAACTGTTTTCACTTGTCTACTTTGGGTTATTTTTCTTTTTAAGGTATGGCAATTTTGATTTAAACATTACTTCCTCTCTTGTTACCCTGAACTTTTTCTTTGTTCCAGGATGAATAAAAGTGTTTTCACCATCTAAACTAATTACATTTTCATTAATCACTATTTGGGGTAAAGGCACACATATAGGGTTTCTTCCATATTCATTGAAAACCTTTTCAAATACCTGCTCTACCACTATCTTCATACCGCAACGACTTATAGCTTTTACTTCTTTTAATATAAAAATTTTAGACATTTCCAATAACTCTTTTTATTTTTTTCCAAAGAATTATAGAAGTGCCATCTTTATGTGTTGTTAATTTTTTATATAAATTTGTGATCAAAAAAATCTGGGTGCCCTGATATTGCTTACACATGACATTTCTCAGGGCACAAACAATCCCATCTTCATTATGAAGACTTAGTATCCCCCTTCATATAATGATAATTATTGTTTTTTGAATTCTTCTTATCTTTAAGCTTTTTATAACAATATCCGGCTACCACACCTGTACCAATCAAAGTTAATAGTTTCATCTTTCACCTCAACCAATCAGAAATGCAAGCATATATAACTATCACCTCTATTCATTACACTCCAAGCACGTTTCGATAGTTTTTTGTATGTCAGGTAAATTTATGTGTATTAAATAAAAAGCCCACCTTTCGGTGAGCCCCATCTGTATCATTTTGCGCTGATTCAAGATGTATAAGTACTGCCTCATAACAGTGGGCGTAATTTAGTTAAAACCCATTCTATTAGCAAATTTATAAGCATGATGTACTTTGGTTTGCCATTTCAGTAACTTATAAGCTCATAAAAAATGGATACACATATCATCATGTGTACCCATTGCCTCAGATTACGATATTAACCAGCTCGGCAACTGATCTACCGCTACTCCCTACTGTGATTGCCACTGAATAGGCACAGTACTAATCAATTTTCGGTTTCATTATCAATGTATGGCGGGGCATCACTCCCAACTCTGATTTCACTTTCCTGCATATCCTATTCATGCTCGATGAACTGCATGGGTTGTATCGTCTTTCGTGCGATCTAACTAGCTCAAAAGCTGCTTAAGCAAATACTGGCATTTTGATTCTCCTTTTTGGGTTATTTTGAGAGACAAATTCATTTGTGTATCAAAAACACTAGACAACAAAAAAGCCCGATCAATGACCGAGCTTAGATTTTTTATATGAATTAACTTAGGTGTTTTGGAATATCTTCAACAAATTTAAACTCTGCAGGATAACGAGTCCGAAGCGCTTCAGTAATCTCATTAAACATTCGCTGATACTCTTCAGTAATATAAGTAGCCTTCTTTATTTGCTCAGCAGAATCAGCAACCATTAACAATAACTTTCGGTTTTCTTCCTTTAATTCTTCATTTTCGTGCATCACCATTGCCAATAACGACTGTAATTCATCTTTAGTTAATGCACTCATAACAACGGCTCAGTATTTTTTCTAAAGAATAGCAAAGGATTATGACAAATAAGAAAGCCCACTATGTGAGCTTTCTGAGGTTTTGCCGTCTTTTCCGAGCTGTCAATCGAAATTACCCAAAGCATCCATGCGCTGGTGGTGCTTATTTTCTTCAAAATTTAATTGGTGTCAATACTGAATTTTGAACAAAATAAGCCACCTTTCGATGAGCAAAAAAATACCCACAAATTGAGATAAGTGGGTATATAAACTTTGAATCTTTTTCGTTGGTAGCGGGAGCTGGATTTGAACCAACGACCTTCGGGTTATGAGCCCGACGAGCTACCAGACTGCTCCATCCCGCATCAACGAGTTAGCTTTATACGTCATAAGCAGCATCAAAGCAAACTTTATTTTAAAAATAAATACTTACAGCATATCCTGCATCAATAAGTATCTAAATCTAACCATTATTCGTTTTAGTAATAAAAGCTGGATGTAAGTCTCTATACTTACGCAATCTATTTTTTTCACTCTCTAAAAATGATTTAGGTTCATCCGACCAGGATGATTTTCTTGAATCAAGACCTGAATGACTAAGAGCCCAATCAGAAATAGTTCCATAAATAAATGTATTATCGGCAAAAATATATTTTACTTTTCTCTCAACACTATCTAAAAAAACCTTATATGTAGGTAATGAACCAAATATACTAATTTGAGTATAAATGTATTTGTAGGATTCAGACATGGAGCCAAGTACTTAAATGATATTTCCACTATACCATTTTAAACAATAAAAAAGCCCACCTTTCGATGCAATGCTGTTCACTTAAGCATTTGAAGCCTCGCGAAATTTATTAGAGAATCCGATGTCAGGTTTGGCATCGGATTTTTTATGGTGTTTCAGCAGGATCTTCTCGACCTCAACGGTCTATTTAACTTCTCGGATCTGAGTACCTTTACTCACAATATCCCCATTGAGTGGGTCGAATCCGCACTCAAGTTGAGCAGTTCAGCTACTATCCGCAGGCGACGCTTGCCTGCAGATCAAGTCCTCTGGCTGGTTCTTGGGATGGCAATTTTTCGGGATGAGCCCATCCATGAAGTGGCAAGAAGACTGAATATTTGCGCTCAGGGGTTAGCCTCTCTTGACCTGCTGGCACGTAGTGGGGTAACTGAAGCCCGTAAGCGTTTGGGTGCAGATCCTGTAGAGTGGCTATTTCGCCAGACGGGTCAATACTGGGGACATGAGCGATATCCAGATGATCAATGGCAGGGGCTTCAGGTCTTTGCTGTCGATGGTGCACTCTTCCGAACCCAGGATACGACTGATCTTCGTGAGCACTTTGGCTCAGGCAATACTTCTACACAGCGCCAGACGCCATTTCCGATGCTACGGCTCGTCGCGCTGATGAATGTGCGCTCACATACACTGGTCGATGCACAGATCAGTCCCTATCGCCGGGGCGAGATTCCTTTGGCTGCAAAGTTTATCTCCCAGATTCCGAATAACTCGATCACCTTGTTTGACAAGGGTTTTTGGAGTGCGGATTTATTGCTTTCACTCTCGATGCAAGGTCAAGGTCGTCACTGGCTGATTCCGGAGCGCAAAAATCTGAAAAGTGATGTGATCGAGACGTATGCAGAAGGTGACGTGCGGGTACGGATGAAAGTGTCACCCCAGGCAAGAAAGAAAAACCCGATGCTCCCCGAATACTGGGAAGTCAGGCAAGTGAGTTATGCTGTGCGGGGCGGACGAATAAAGACAGTTCTGACCTCGCTGCCGGCCGATCAATATCCTGCAAAGGATATCGCCAGGCTCTATCAAGAGCGTTGGGAAATCGAATTGGGTTTTCGGGATATCAAAAGCTCGATGCAGCATAATGCCATCACGCTTCGCAGCAAGACGGTAGAGCTGGTTTATCAGGAGTTGTGGGGTCTGTTGCTGAGCTACAATATTATTCGGCGAGAAGCGGCATTTGCAGCGGTAGCCTTTGGGCGTTCACCTTCGGATATCCGTTTTAAGCCTGCATGCCAGTACATAGCCGTTCAGCTGATTGTGATGGCGAATGCCAACCCTTTGTCAGGGACTGGCAGGCGGCTATCGGAGCTGAGATCAGGGATGGGTAGCCTGTTTCTGGAAAGGCGTTCGAGGCCAACAACACCCCGAACGGTTAAGATGTCAAAAACCCGTTATCCGGTAGATCACAATGCTGCTCCTCTTAAGTGAACAGCATTGCACCTTTCGATGAGCTTATTCATTTGGTAAATGTTAATCAATTTTATAGTTGGCAAAATCTTTTAATAATGCTTTTCTGACAATTTCATCAAAGTCAGCTTTCGAATACCGAGTTTTTTTTTATAACTTTTTGACAATAGCTTTTTGCTACGCTTAGACCAAGCAGATTCCATAATTTCATTACTCACCTCAAATGCTTAATGATTTTGGTATACATCAAAACTATCATTTGGATTTGTAGCCTTCCAACCCCATTTAGATTGTTTTTTGTACAGAATGTAAATAAATGCATTTGAAGTATAAGTTAAATACTTTTCTCCTGGCATTAAAAAAACCTCCCAATGGAGGCCTCTTTAGCAATCTAATTATGTGATTTCTGAATCTTCAAAATTTTTAGGGAGATTTAAATTTATTTTAAAATTTGCAATTTGATCAGCATTGCCCCAATCCCCATAAATAAGCGCTTTTACTTCAATTCCAGTATCTTCATATAGATGCTTATCGTTTAAAATTTTGAGAAATTTTTCAGCATCTTCGTCACTTAGATAACCTACTTGAATACCACCAACAATCACCATAATTGCATAGGTATATTCTGTGTTTGTGGTATCCATGATCAAAAGAGCATTGACAACTTTACTGACAGAATGATCAAGCTGAGGGCCAACTATCTCAATTATGGGGTGCTGAAAGTCTATTGCACTGGAAACTTTATGACCAAACTTATTTTTAGTCATTTCTTTAAACTTTCCACCAGACTTTTGTTGGAAAGGGTTTACCATTACAAAAGCTGTTATTAAGATAACAATAAGGAGAAGAATTAGACCCATGACTCATACTCGTTTACATGGGAAAGATACTAGAACCCTAAGATAAAGGGACGCATATTCTTTAAGTTTTACTGAGTTTTGAACTGTCATCACAATTTATTTAATTCAGAAGACAGATACTCAATGAACTGCTTTTTATCCTCTATTTCAGGTACATCAAATACCTGAACCGTACCGGGTTTGTCGGAGACCAAGCTTTCTGAGAGAATGTCCCGATGAAAAAAGTAAAATATACCCCTGAAATCAGAGAAAGAGCGGTTCAATTATTGATTGAATCCGAAAAAGATTATCCATCGAATTGGGCCGCAATCACAGCTATTGCATCTAAGATTGGTTGTACGCCTGAAACACTTCGTATTTGGTATCAGAAATATTCAGATCAACAAAATCCTGTCAAAGTACAACAGATATCTGATCAAGAAAAAATGAAGCAAATGGAACGTGAAATCAAAGAATTAAAGCGTGCCAATGAAATTTTACGTAAAGCAGCCGCTTTTTTCGCCCAGGCGGAGCTCGACCGCCCACACAAATAATGGTGGATTTTATCCATAATAATAAAGAGCTGTACGGAGTCGAGGCGATTTGTAGAATTTTACCGATCGCACCTTCAACCTATTACCGGACTCTAGATCTCTGTGAAAATCCAGAACATCGAGCAAAGCGAGATTTACATGACTTGCATCATGCTGAGGAGATTAAACGAATTTGGAAGGAAAGTTCAGGTCGGTATGGTGTACGTAAAGTCTGGCAAAAACTGAAACGTGAAGGCTATATTATTGCACGCTGTACTGTTGCTCGATTAATGAAAAAGCTAGGTATACAAGGTGTTTGGCGAGGTAAGAACAAACAAACCACCCGTAGCCGAGATGACCAAAAACGAGCAGATGATTTAGTGAAACGTAATTTTACTGCTGATCATCCTGACCAACTGTGGGTCAGTGACTTTACGTATATTCAAACAAATTCAGGCTGGGTCTATACCGCCTTTATTATTGATGTGTTCTCACGAGCAATTGTTGGCTGGAAAGTATCTACACGGATGAATACAGATATGGTGCTCGATGCATTGGAGCAAGCATTGCATGATCGAGGCATGCCAAAGAATGTGATTCATCATTCCGACAGAGGTGTGCAATATCTTTCCATTCGCTATACCAATCGTTTAGAAGCAGCAAATTTACGAGCATCAGTCGGTACGACTGGTGATTCATACGATAATGCTTTGGCTGAAACGGTGAATGGCTTATACAAAACAGAGGTGATTGAATATCTAAAAGCAGATTGGCAAGGTTTAGCGGATGTACAACTTGCGACACTAAATTGGGTAGATTGGTTCAATAAAGAGCGTGTACATAGTGCACTGGGTTATGTATCACCTTTTGATTTTGAAGCAATGTACTATGATAAGATTAACCCGTTAGGTCAGGTGGCCTAACTTAAATAAAAAACTCTCCGACAAACCCGGTACGGTTCACATCTCGGATAGCTCGGATACACTCGCATTGGGCTTGGACTTTAAAGCCAACAAGATACGCCGACGAGAATTGTCTAAACCATATTTTTTTAACGCATGATCCACATTCTGAACATATTGAGAATGTACTTGAGTAATCCAGTAGTATGGAAAATTATCCAGATTAAACTCAGATGCTGCAGAAAAAAATTTACTGTATTTTCTTGTCATGTCAAAAAACCTCTAACTTATTGTTGTAATTTAAATTATTTTAATGTTCCAAATTTTATTTAAAGTCATTTTTTTTAGCAATACATATTAAATTATTTTTATTGCTCATTCAAAAATTAAGTCTCTCATAAATTGTGTAAAAAATATACAAAATTTGTATAAAATAAAAGCCCGACATCATGTCGGGCCTTTTCGTATTTGATGCTTAGATCTGACTCCTATCGTACATCACCTTGCTGATCTAAGAATTTTTTCTTTACTTCTATTTATTTTTTTATTGCTGAACTTCCTGTTCCTGTATGATTTGGGCACAGGAAAAATCTATTACACTAATCCATAAACACCTTAAATTCCTGTGCGCCATAACGTACAAAAATGATGAATTTTACATCCAGGCTTTATCAATATCATTCATATATTTTCTTCAAAAAAGAACGGGAAATTTTCTATCTCTGTAAAAATAAGTGCTTTTTAAATATACTTATTGATAGAAAATTTCCAAATAGAACAGCGCAGAATACTTTATAAAGACACACCGAACTTCTTGAATATGCTGGCACGGCGTTTTGGATGAATATTGGCTTTATTTAAATCACCTTTATAATGATCAAATACACGTTTATCCATCATTTTAAACCAGAGCGATGGAATTAAAGCTGGTAATAACATGGTGGCATAACCACTTGGCAATTCAGGTGCTTCATCAAAGTGACGTAAGGCCTGAAATGGTCGTGTCGGATAGGCATGATGATCGGAATGACGCTGCAACTGGTACAAAAACAGGTTGGTAGTAATATTGTTATTGTTCCAGCTATGCTCAGGCATGATACGTGTATAAGTTCCATCTTCCTTTTTATCGCGCATTAAACCGTAATGTTCAATATAGTTAATAATTTCAAACAAACTGATGCCATAAAATGCCTGTGTGGCCAAATAAGGAATCACGTCTTTACCAAATAGCTTCAGCATACTGGCATGAAAACCGGCACTCATCGCCCAGCCTTGAAACAGTTCATTTTCCTTGCTAAAGAAAGATAAACCTTTGCGTTTTAAACGGTTCTTTTCAATTTCAATGGACGATTTAATTCCACCAAATACCGTTCTTGGCCAAAACTCATAGAAAGTTTCACCCATTTTCGAAGAAGCAGGATCTTCAGGCGTTGCAGCACGCTTATGATGTCCATAAGGATGTTCAACCCGAAAGTGATTATAAAACAGCGGTGCTAATGTGGCATGGGCAAGATAATGATCCTTTTTATGCGATCGATGCGACAGCTCATGTGCCGTATTGACTCCCACGCCATTAATCGCTCCCATGGAAATGCCCAAAAGGATTTGATCCAGAAAAGAGGTTTCTTTACGACTTACCACATAACCGGCAAAAAGGTTGGCAGCCATTTGCAAAGGAATAAACAGTTTCACAATGCGGTCATAATAAGGGTCTGCTACAAGTGACTTAATTTCTTCATCATCAGGATTATTACCGTCATTACCGACAATCGCGTCGACCGTTGGAATAATCACATGCAGCAATAAAGGACCACCCAAGGCAAATATTTTTTTTGTGGCTTTAGGACCAAACTGATAGCCAGCCAAAATCCCCATACCGATCACCGGTAAACCGGGGCTCAGCAGCCACCAATAACGTTTTTTGTCGAGGGCTAAGCCTGAAGCATTAGGCAGGGTCTGAAGTGTGGCTTGATTTAAATTTACTGGTGCATTCATGCTGGCGATCTTCCCTATTTTTTGTTCTAACGTTATATTTCTAGAAATAGGTCCTCAAGAACAGTTGTAAACGTCCAAAAAAACTATGCAAACGTCCTTGGCATATCTAGCCAATTTTTGACCTAAAAACACATGCTGGCATAAATCCAGAATTTTATAATTTTTATTCAATGATGACAGAACGATAAGACATGGATGCCTTAAGTAAAATTTTTGACGATATTCATCTGAATAAATCTGAATATATTTATTTAAAACCGCAAGGTCACTGGGCTTATGCTTATCAGGAACAAGATGCCATGATTGGCTATGTGGTTCTGGTGGGCCATATGACCATTCAACTGAATCCACACACCCAACTGCAGGTCGAAGCAGGTGATCTGGTGCTGATCCCATCAGGGCAAAACCACTCTTGCCATAGCAGTCATAAAAGCAATTTAGTTGAAGCACTTAATATTACCGGGCTTTTTGATGAAAAAAGGCAAGAAACCATTGAATTTGGAAGTACCAGCGGTGAACCAGCACTGATTCTGGCGATCCGCTGTCATATTGATACCATTATGGCACGTCCCTTACTGAATGCCCTGCCCGACTATATTCATATTCAGCATATTACCGGCAGCACTACCCCTGAATGGCTACAAATCGGATTACATTTTTTGGCCGTAGAAGCCTATCAAATTCGTCCGGGTCGCGACAAAATTCTCGATCATCTGGTCAGTATTCTTTTTATTGAATGTGTACGCGATTATATTGCCCAGTTAAGCGATTCCAATAACTGGCTCAGGGCTTTGGCACATACCGAACTGGCCAATGCTTTGGCCGCTATTCACGGTAAGCCTGATCAGGCCTGGACGGTAGAAAGTCTGGCTGAACAATGTTGTATGTCGCGTTCCAAGTTCGCCACCTTATTTAGCAGTATTGTAGGAGAAACACCATTGGCCTATTTACAGCAATACCGTTTCCGTTTGGCTTCACAGCATTTACGCGAAGGACAATTGTCGATACAGCAAATTGCCCATCGTGTTGGTTATTCTTCCGAAACGGCGTTTAGCCAGACTTTTAAACGCCTGTTTAATTTAACTCCGAGCCAATATCGCCAGCAGTTCCAGTAAAAATCAGGCTTGATCAGATGTGCCTGCATTCAAGGTATTCAGAATGGCCTGAACCGGGTCTTCACTATTGCTTGACAACAGCTGCTTGTGCATGGTGATGTGCTGCATCGCCTGAATTTGTGCAGTTTCAACGTTCATCAGTTTTTCAATTTCAGCAGCCAGATTTTCTGGCGTTGCATCATGCTGAATCAGTTCCTGAATGACCTTTTTCCCGGCAATAATATTCGGCAACGAATAATACGGAATCTTGATCAGGAATTTGACCAAATGATAGGTCAGCCAGTTTAGTTTATAAAAAGTCACCATCGGACGATGTAACAACATCGCTTCTAAAGTTGCGGTTCCCGAAGCCAATGCCACAATATTGGAAGCATTCATCACTTGACGGCCAATTTTCGATTCCGTATCGATATTTTCCAGCAAACAGACTTTAGCCACACAATCAGCAGGATATTGTTGCAGTAATGCTTCAATCTGCTGTTTGCGCGCCTCATTAATAGCTGGAATCAGAAACATATATTCAGGATGTTTCTGACTAACGATTTTCGCTGCATCAAGTACCAATGGGCCCAATCTTTCAATTTCACCACGACGACTCCCCGGTAACAGTGCAATGTGCTTGTGTTCCACATTCAAGCCCAGCTCCTGCTTGGCTTCAATCAGCGGGTTTTGCAATGGCAATTGACTGGCCAATGGATGCCCGACAAAAGCAGCTGGCACATCAAATTTTTTATAAAAGGTTTTCTCAAAAGGAAATAAACACAGTACCAGATCAATACTGGCTTTGATGCCATGTACCCGTCCCTGACGCCATGCCCAGACTGAAGGACTGACATATTGCACGGTTTTGATCGGTAAGTTTTTCTGTTTCAGACTTTTAGATAAACGTAAATTAAAATCTGGCGCGTCAATCCCGACAAAGACATCCACCGGCTCTTTGCTCCAGATATCAACTAAACCATCACGCACGGCGAAAAGTTTTTTCAGATCTTTTAAAACTTCCACAATGCCCATGACCGATAAAATATCCATCGGATAATAGCTTTTGAAACCTTCAGCAATCATCTGTGGACCACCAATGCCTTCAAATTCGGCATCTATGCCTTGCTCACGAAAACTACGGATCAGTTTAGCGCCAAGGGTATCGCCTGAAACCTCACCAACCACCATTCCAATTTTTAGTTTTCTATTTTGCAAGTGTTTTTCCCCATACGTCCTGCGGCTGAATAGTTTAATATTTTAGCATAGTCCTTTATCTTTACATGACTAAGCATTAATCTCTTCAAACTATAGCAAAACAATAAATTTAAATGCCGTGTTGGGAAAAATTTGCGTTCGATACAAACATGGCTTCAGCAGGAAATTCTAAAATCTTTTCAGACACAGTGGCGATAGATCAACAAACATTTTATTTTCAGCCTAATATTTTTCATTAATGTTCTGGTTTTCAAGGACAAATCGCTTCATGGATATTTCATGAAAAAAATAGACTGCAAATTGTGACTATATGACCTATATGAATAGTTCCACTATAAAAAAGGCTATCGAAACTTTTTGTGAAAATGCATCACATAACAGTAGCCCAGATAGTGTCTAAGTTGAACTGCTATATAATCAACTTCCATTATTCCGATCTCTATTTCAAGAATTCATATCCTGCTGAATTTTCAATATTTAATTTTAATCAGACAAAAGTATTAACGCACAACATAAGAAAATAAAATCCCGCTTTATCTCTTTTTAGAATAAGCAAATCAATAATCAAGACAACGACTTATATGAAAAAGTCATAACATATGCACGTTTTTGATATTTGGCATATAACCATGTTTGGTCCATTAGAATTTATTTTAGCAGGTGTTTTGGTTGGTTTCTGCGTTGGGATTACAGGTGTCGGTGGCGGTTCTTTAATGACTCCTATCCTGATTAGCCTATTTAGAATCGAACCACATATCGCCATTGGAACAGACTTGCTATATGCCGCTATTTCAAAATTCTGCGGGTCTTTAGTTCATGCAAAAAAAATGAATATTGTTTGGCCGATTGTCATCTGGCTTGCTGTAGGCAGTATTCCTGCCTCATTTGCAACGCATTGGGTACTAGAAAACTATCTCAGCCAATCCAGTAGCTATAAAGCTGTCTTAACCATGGTCCTAGGCTTTATGTTGACCCTGACCGGTGTTTCTATCGTATTCCGTGGTCATATTGAACAATTTTTTAACAAGCTGCGTAAAGATGTACCTGTTGATATGACGCAGGATCTGGAAAAGGTTAACTTACAAGCCAAAGACAAACGTGCTTATATCGTGATTATGGGCATTGTATTGGGAATATTCGTTACCTTATCTTCAGTCGGTGCTGGTGCATTCGGTATTATGGCACTGGTTTTGATGTTCCCAAATTTACCCATGATCCGAATTATTGGTTCCGATGTGGTGCATGCTGTATTGTTGACTTTGGTTGCAGGACTTGGGCACATGAGTTCAGGTAATGTCGATTTACACTTGCTTGGCTGGTTATTGGTTGGTTCCATTCCTGCAATTGTAGTAGGTACTTTGATTAGTTCCCGCTTGCCGGAAAAAATTATCCGTAAGATTCTGGGCATTACCTTGTTTGCCTTAGGTATGAATTTCATGCTGCATCCAGTCAAGGCAAAACCTGTGGCGAAACCGGCTACCGCACAAGTGATCAGCATTGAAAAAACTGCACATGTTTAATTTAACTATACGATTCATCACTTTTTTTTGACCTATATATTGATCTTTTTTATAACATGGTGAATGTATATTCGTGTTATATTCAGGGGATGAAATAATTTTTTGTATGATCGAACCAGTGACGGCAATGAATACACTACAGTCAAAACCTATTACACAATCTGACATCGACGACGTGAATGTACAAAGCATTCAGCCTCTTGTAACTCCTGCAGAATTAAAAAAAGAGTTACCTTTGACTGAGCAAGCCTATCAAACCGTCCTTAAAGGCCGTGAAACTATTCGCAATATCCTGGATGGTAAAGACAAACGCCTGTTTGTCGTCATTGGTCCTTGCTCAATTCATGACACCGTGGCTGCACATGAATATGCCGATCGTCTCAAAGTTTTAAGCGAAAAAGTTAAAGATAGCCTTTATATCGTCATGCGTGTCTATTTTGAAAAACCACGCACCACGGTAGGCTGGAAAGGTTTGATTAATGATCCTGACATGAATGACTCTTTCAATATTGAAAAAGGTCTGCGTATTGGTCGTCAGCTTTTGGTTGAACTGAATGAGAAAGGATTACCATGTGCGACTGAAGCACTCGATCCAAACTCGCCACAATATTATCAAGACCTGATTTCATGGTCAGCAATTGGTGCCCGTACCACTGAAAGCCAGACGCACCGTGAAATGTCTTCAGGTTTATCTTCACCTGTAGGCTTTAAAAATGGTACTGATGGCGGCTTGACCGTTGCAACCAATGCCATGCAGTCGGTGAAACATGGTCACAGCTTCCTCGGCCTGAATGATCAGGGTCAGGTTTCTGTCATTCGTACCAGCGGTAACCAGTACGCACACGTAGTACTTCGTGGCGGTAATGGGAAGCCTAACTACGATGCAGGTTCTGTTGCAGAAGCTGAAAATGCCTTGGCCAAAGCCAAAGTCAGCAACAAGATCATGATTGATGCCAGCCATGCCAACTCCAACAAAGACCCGTACCTGCAACCGCTGGTACTGAAAAACATCACTGAACAGATTCAGGATGGCAACAAGTCGATTGTGGGCATTATGGTTGAAAGTCATCTGAAAGGTGGTCGTCAGGATATTCCTGAAAATCTGGACAATCTGGAATATGGCAAATCGGTGACTGACGGCTGTATCGATTGGGAAACCACTGAAAAAGCCCTGCTCGATATGCATGAAGCATTGAAAGACGTTTTACCAAATCGCTAAGAGCTAAAACGCCATCTGACCAGATGGCGTTTCTACTTTAACATTAGGAAAAATTTTATCTGATGAATGAAATTGAACATGCACTCAGTCATATCAAAAATTTCCAGTTTATTCACGAGCATCTATTCACTTCTGCCCAGCCTAAGGCGGAACAGCTAAAGCTGATTAAAGAATACGGTGTAACCACAATTGTGAATTTGGCCTTGTCTGACGCCGAGCCGCATTTAGATCATGAAGATAAAGTTTGTTTAGATTTAGGCTTAAATTATATTAAGCTGCCCATTTCAGCAGAAACACCTTCTGATGACCAATGTTTACTGGTATTGGACCTGCTCAATCATCTAGTACAAGAACAGATGGTTTGGGTTCACTGTGCAACCAACCATCATGTCAGCTGTTTAATGTATTTATACCGTCAATATTATATGAATGTAGACATGCCTACAGCGCAAGAACTGATGCACAGTATTTGGGAACCGAATGAAACCTGGACCGGCTTAATTCATGCAGTAGCCCTACAACTGCAAGGTCGCAAAGCTACCCAGGAACTACAGCAGTCGCTGATCCATCCAGATCATTTTGCCTGATGCGAAATCAACACTGTTGCAGTCGATAAAATACCTTCTTCACGTCCGGTAAAGCCTAATTTTTCTGTGGTTGTGGCTTTAACGCTAATTTGTGTAACATGTACATCCAGAACATCTGCAATACTTTGACGCATTTCCAGATTATATTTGGCCAGTTTTGGACGTTCACAGGCGACCGTAATATCTGCATTATTTAACACATAACCACGATCTAAAATTAGTTGATAGACATGTTTAAGTAGAACGCGACTATCTGCTCCCTTAAATTTTGCATCGGTGTCAGGAAAATGCTGTCCGATATCGCCCAGAGCCAATGCCCCCAATAATGCATCACAGAGTGCATGCAATACCACATCACCATCTGAATGGGCTTTTAAGCCTTGGTTATGTGGAATCTTGACCCCAGCTAAAGTAACAAAATCACCTTCTTCAAAGGCGTGTACATCCATTCCCTGACCAATTCGAATTTGTGCGACCACGTTAAGCATCCTTAAGAAATAAATGATTGAGATGTTGTATTCACGCTTTCTATTTCGCTATAGTTACAGCAGCGCAACATAGTGAAATTATAAGCGATCATGCTGGTGAATACCGATATTAATCTCATTAAAACATTAGGCACATTATTCAGTATTGGCTGTTTGTGCTCAACCATGGTATATGCTCAAGACATTGACTGTACACAGCCTGATACAGCCTCAATGAAAAATATTTGTGCTGACAATTTTGCAAAATCGCGAGAAAAACTCTCTAATCACTATATCACGGCTTTTTTAGTCAGCGATGCGCCGGTACATTTACTCGAAGATACACACCATTTATGGTTTAAGCGCTTACAGCAATGTAAAAGCCTGGACTGTTATAAGCAGCAATTTGAAATACGCATTGAAGATCTGAATTTTTATACCTCATTGAACCAGACTTTGACCAATCACTATTTAAAATTTGAAAAGGGTCAATTTGCCCATCAACCGGTACATTTACAAGTCCATCAACTGACCAAAGATAAAATTAAAATTGAGGGCGTAGCCTACCGTAACCCGAACAATAAATTAGAAACACAAACGATTCCTTTTTTAGCCTATACCACCGCTGATCAAAAAAGCGAAATTGTCGATAACGAACACGATTGCAAATACCATTTCGATTTTAATAAAGCACTTTTATCGGTTACAACCAAACAAAAAGGCTGTGAACGTTTTGTAGGTATATACCGGCTTTATGATTGAAGATATCGGTTCTTTTGAATTTAGAAAAAAGACTCATCAATATTGGTATAACAAATCAAATGATTTAAGAGCCTCTGCTGGCGCGCTATGGTTTGCCATGAGGGATTCAGAAATAATATTGCTGAACATTTAAAATTAGGCAGTGGCTTTTCTATGGGGATCGCTTGTTATCCTGTTTTTCCCATGTTATGTGGACTTTCATTAGAAGTTCTTTACAAAGCTATCTGTGTGAGAAAAGATATAAAATTTAAATCCTCTCACAACTTAATCATTCTTGCAAAAGATGCACAAATAGATATTACTGATGAAGAATCTAAATTTTTAAAATTTTTTACTGAATCCATTATTTGGAATGGTAAATATCCAGTTCCATCCGATAAACAAAAACATGAATACGATAAATTAACAGAGCTTCACTATGATCTCCTATTTGATAAAATCAAAATTGGTTCTTTAGATGGCTATACGCCAAACGGTAAACTTAACTGGGAAAATTTTAATAATATTTGGCTTAAAGGTTCTTATAATTATCATTTTTAGATCTCACAGAATTTAATTAACCAAAATAGATAGAATCATAAAAAGCATGAAGTATGAACTTCATGCTTTTTTAATAACTCAAATAAGATGCTGCGAAGCGATTTGCTGACTAATCATTACCGCTGTCGCTGCAGATAAAGTCCAACCTAAATGACCATGACCGGTATTATAAAAAACCCGTTCACGGCGACCCCGACTGACCATTGGCATCATGTTGGGCATCATCGGACGTAAACCTGCCCAAGGTACAACATTTTCAGTACTCATATTGAAATTCTTGTTGACCCAATCTGTCAGCGGTTGAATACGGTCTGCGCGAATATCCCGGTTATAGCCATTAAACTCAGCCGTGCCTGCAACACGCAGACGATCAGCACCTAAGCGTGAAGTCACAATTTTTGCACTTTCATCCAGCAAACTGACCCACGGCGCATTTTTGACACTATCTTCATCATTCAGGTTCAGGGTAATAGAATAACCTTTCACAGGATAGACATTGACCCGATCACCAAGTAAATTTGCCAAGTGATAGCTTCCAACACCACCACAAACCACCACAGCATCAGCTCCCAGTGATTCCACTACAGCTGCATCAAGGTGCATATTTTCATTACTGGCATGGCAAAGCACAGTGACACCTTTGTTATGGTGTTTTACATCCGTGACTTCCATACCAAACAGGTATTTTACCCCATACTTTTCAGAGGCTTCAGCCAAACCTTTGGTGAATTTATGGATATCGCCGGTCGCGTCTCCAGGACAATAAAAACCGCCATAATATTCACCTTTCAAGCTTGGTTCTATGGCTTTGATTTCTGCAGGAGTAACTGCCATTCTTTCCAGTCCACCCTTGATCAGCAGATCATTAACTTTGGTGGCGATCTCATAATCTAATTTGGTGTGGTAAAAATGCAAAATCCCGCGTTTTTCCAGATTGAACTGAATATTTTCTTTTTCAGCAACTGCAAATAAGCGCTCACGCGCTAAAAGTGCCATTTTAACGGTATCACGAGTATTGGTTTCATAATGTTTAATATTACCCAGAAACTCCATTAACCAGCCATATTTATGCAGATCAAAAGATGGGTTGAGTAATAATGGTGCATTTTTATTGGACATCCACTTAATACCTTTGAGTACGGTGGCTTTTTGATTCCAGACCTCTGCATTACAGGCAGAAAGTTGTCCGCCATTGGCAAATGAAGTTTCCATGGCAGGATACAAATGCTTATCCAAAACCGTGACTTTATAGCCTAAATTGGCAAGCTCGTAGGCAGTAGTAACACCTGTAATGCCTGATCCAATCACAACAATATGACACATAGCACACTCCTTGGAAATGTAGATCTACATTTCTATACGCCCCATCTGTCATGGTTACCTGAGAGCTTCGATCACATCATTATAATTAATAACGCCGACCATCCCCTTCGGTGAGCATATATTTTTCTATACTTCTCTCCAGATTTTTAAAATTATTACAGTCCTTTTGCCTGAGAGTTTCCGGGGTCATTGCTCCTTCGGCGTGTTCACAGAAGAACATCTCTCCTGCAATAATTATTTATATTAATATGAGCAATTTTTATACCATGTGCGAGCACTAAATTGATTGATTTGTTAAGCACTGTTATCAGGCTATGAATAGACATATTTTTCAAATACTTGAAATTCAAACCAGTTTAGTTAAATGATATAGCTTAGGCTATTATTTTAAGGTTATGTACTTTTTGAGTGCTTAACTTATACCTCTCAGCACTGACTTTGACATCTGTTGTAATTGCAAATCAATCAAGGGTTGTCCGACATTAGCATGAATGGGATAAGGTTCGGTATGCTGCGTTTTAGCATAACCACACCGTGCATAATATTGAATCAGCTCTGTTCTGCTATCCAGCACCCACATTTCATAATGACTTAATGTAGGACAGTGTTCTACTGCCATTTTCTCAGCATATTTTAAAACATGTTTGCCAATACCCTGATTTTGCCAAGCTGAAGCTACACAAAAAGTGCCTATTTCCACACTATTCTGCTGAAAGGTTAAGCCGATACATGCCACTAAATGCATTTGCCCATCTTCTATAACTTCAGCTATATACAGATAAAAATTCTCTTGTGCCAAGGTTTGCTTTAGCTGCTGGGCATTAATCCTGTCTCCAGCAATAATATGCTGCTCACTGGTCCAGCTAGAACCTGTATTGGTACGATAGGCCTGATTGATCAACGCAACAAGAGTTTCAACATCATTGGCATTTGCCAGTCTATATTTTAATGCTTTCATTTTTTTCTAAAAATGTCTGTTTCATAGAAATTACCACAAATAATAGATAAAAAATCAGGCAATAAAAAGCACATTACTTACTGCATTCGGGCAAAGCAGTGTGCTTTACTCTTCACTTAGGCTCAATCGGAGTAAACGGCGCAACCACATCGGCATTCTGGGCACGATGACGCATGAAGTGATCCATGAGTACAATGGCAAACATCGCTTCAGCAATCGGAGTTGCACGCACGCCTACACACGGGTCATGACGGCCTTTGGTCAATACATCGGTATCTTCACGGTCGATATTAATGGTTTTACCCGGAGTGGTAATACTTGCCGTCGGTTTCAGTGCAATTGCAACACGAATGGTTTGACCACTTGAGATTCCACCCAGAATGCCGCCAGCATGATTTGCCAGGAAGCCAGCTGTGGTCAATTCATCACGTGATTCATGACCAAACTGTTCAGCAACCGCAAAACCATCACCAATTTCAACACCTTTAACAGCATTAATAGACATCATGGCATGCGCAATATCTGCATCCAGACGGTCAAATACCGGCTCACCCCAACCCACAGGCACATTCTCGGCAAGAATTTCCAGCTTCGCACCGCAGCTGGTACCTTGTTCACGTAATGAAGTCACTAAAGCTTCAAAACGTGGTACGGCATCCACATCACCACAGAAGAATGGATTATTTGGAACTTCATTCCAATCCAGTTTTTCAGCTTTTTCAGTGCCAATCTGGGTCACGTGACCACGAATCACGATACCAAATTTTTCAAACAAGAATTTCTTGGCAATGGCACCCGCAGCTACACGCATAGCCGTTTCACGTGCGCTTGAACGACCACCGCCACGGTAGTCACGGAAACCATACTTTTGGGTATAGGTATAGTCAGCATGACCTGGGCGGAATGTTTGCGCAATATTGCCATAATCTTTCGATTTCTGGTCGGTATTACGAATCAGTAAACCAATCGATGTACCTGTGGTTTTACCTTCAAAGACACCGGAAATGATTTCGACTTCATCCGGTTCTTTACGCTGGGTCGCAAATTTAGAGGTACCCGGTTTACGGCGGTCTAAATCTTTTTGTAAATCTGCTTCAGTCAGTTGTATCCCTGGCGGTACCCCATCGACAATCGCCATCAGGCCAACGCCATGAGATTCACCGCAAGTCGTTACACGGAACAGTTGTCCAATACTATTACCTGCCATGTTGACAACTCCTTATGCTTGAACAGATTGTACAAATAAATCACGGTATTTACGGCACTGCTCTGCAGTTAAAGCAAAAATGCCTGAACCACCATTCTGGAAAGTGAGCCAATGGAAATCTACAGTATTAAAGTTCTGTTTCATCGCCCATTCAGAATTGCCCACTTCAATGACAATCAAGCCATCTTCAGTCAGGTAATCCGCTGCTTGTGCCAGCATTTTACGCACCAGATCCAGACCATCCTGACCTGCTGCAAGTGCAAGCTCAGGTTCATGCAAGAATTCCGCAGGTAAATCCGCCATATCTTCTGCATCCACATACGGAGGATTAGATACGATTAAATCATATTGATTCTCAGCAGGAATTTTTGCAAATAAGTCGGATTCCATCAATGCAACCTGATATTGCATGTTGTGATGTTCAGCGTTAATAGAAGCCACTTCTAAAGCTTCTTTAGAAATATCGGTGGCATCCACTTCAGATTCAGGGAATGCATAAGCCAGAGCGATTGCAATACAGCCTGAACCGGTACACATGTCTAAAATGCGACGCGGTGTTTGTGGATGATCATTTTCAGGAAGATTGTTTAAAGCTTCACGCATCTGGCCATGTTCATCCAGGCAGTAAGGTGCAAAGCGCTGATTAATCAATTCGGCAATTGGAGAACGTGGAATCAGTACACGTTCATCGACATAAAACGGTTTGCCACAGAAATAAGCCAGATTTAATAAATAAGAGGTTGGCACTTTCTCGTTAATGCGGCGTTCCAGCAAGCTGATAAATTCTGCTTTTTCACTTGGCAGCAATTTCGCATCTAAAATTTCCGGGTTGGCATTCCAGTCCAATGCCAGTGTTTGCAGAACCAAAGCCGAACTTTCAGCAAAAAAATCTTCTGTACCTTGACCTAAGTGTGCATCGTATTGACGTAGAGCTGAAACACCAAAACGGATAAAATCGCGAATTGTGCTTAGGTTTTCAGCGGCTTCCTGTAAATGTTCAGGGCTAATAGTCAGTTGATCCACTTAAGGCATCTCCAAGGTCAATTTTTAAAACGCCTTATGATACCTTGTTTTGTGGGGTTTTATAATGTTTCGACCAGATTAAAAACAAATATCTAGGGCGAATTTATTTAGTCTGGTAATAGTAAGTACGCTCCATTGTCATTTCGAGTACACACTTGGATTGTTTAACGGCCATATAGGCAGACGTTACTTTTAAATAACATTTTTGATCTACACGGTTAAGCCAAAGTTTATGCTGTTGCTCTATACTACTTTGATTAAGCACATTCTTGCTTATATAGCCCTTATACGCTTTATTTAAAAGTTTTTCCTGATTTTTCAGTTCTTTTTCGACACACTTTTTGACTGTTCCAATTTCACCATAAGAAGTGTTGAGACATTTATTATATTCGTCAGAATAGCCTTGAGCTAAAACTGAATTTGACCAGAAAGCAGCCAGACTCAGCATCACTGATATTGCTAATCGCATAATATTCCCCTGCCCTAAAAGACTTAATATCAAATACTATTATTGTGTTTATGCCGTGATACTACATCAATCATGTGCAAATTCCTATAACTCGATCATTTATTCCCCCACTCAAAAAAATCATTCATATTGCATATTGAATCTGGCTAAAATAGCCCCATATATTTTCAATTCTTTTTCTACAAAATATTTTTATTGTTATGAGCTACAAACACAATAATTTAATGGCGATGCGTGAAAACTACTGGAATGATACCAATTCTGCACAGGTACAGAAGGAAAAAAAATTCTTTCAACAAACACTACTAGAACAGGCAATTCATAGCAGCCCATCAGAAGATGATGCCAAATATCTGTTTTTTAGTTTGCCGAGTATCGTCATTGTTAAAGGTTATGCACTAGGCTTTCAGCACGATACGGTTCAGGCCATGATTTTTAAATACATTCAAGACAATAAAAAATTGTTACAGCAAAAAGGCGATATCAAAATTCAATTTCGGATGTAAATACCAGCCCAGCATTGAAGCTTGAGTCCATCTGAATAGCGATTTTAGTTAAGCACCCTATTATATTTTGATGGAAAATAAATTAAATTAAACATATTTACTCTCCATTCAGCATGTTGAACTTTTTTAATACGTGAATAAACGGTAATATCCGTTACAATTAAATATTCTGCGACTTGCTGATTAAAGGATTTTGTTTAATGTCAGATCAGAACGATAAGCTTAAACAACTTAAAACCTCTTCCATGGATCGACGCTTATCTATCGCTAAAGCATCATTACTCGCAGGAACGCGTTGGGCTGCATCAAGTGCAACCACCATATTTTCAAGCGAAGCAGAAAAAGAAAAAAAACGTAAAAAAGCCATGAAGGAACAAGCTGACTATCTAGTTTCTGAAATCGGAAAATTGAAAGGCTCGATTGTGAAAATTGGGCAAATGATGGCACTCTATGGCGAACATTTTTTACCTGAAGAAATTACCCAAGCTTTAAATACCTTAAATAATCAGACTGTTGCACTTGCATGGCCGGCCATCAAACAACAACTGGAACAGCAACTCGGCTCTAAGCTGCATGATTTGACCATAGACCGTGAACCTTTGGGCACAGCCTCTTTAGCCCAGGTACACCGCGCCACACGCAACTCAGACGGTTTGGAAATCGTATTAAAAATCCAATATCCGGGCGTCGCTGATGCGATTGATTCAGATATGAGCCTATTTAGAAACATGCTCAAACTGACCCGTATGGTGCCGCAAACCCGTGAATTTGATCAGTGGTTTGATGAAGTTCGTGAAATGATGCATCGTGAAGTCAATTACAAGATTGAAGCCGCGACCACTCGCCGTTTTGCCGAACGTTTAAAAGATGATTCTCGTTATATTGTCCCACAAATTGTGGATGAATATTGTACCGACCAAGTGCTGTGCATGACTTTTGAGCGTGGAGTACCGATCAACAGCCCGGTCATGCTCTCTCTTCCTCAAGAACGTCGTAACCAATTAGGTGAGGCCTCTCTCGAGATTGCCGTTCGTGAGATCTTTGAATGGGGTGAAATGCAGACTGATCCAAATTTTGGCAATTATCTGGTCCGCTTGGGAGATGGTGCAGAAGCTCAAGACAAGATTGTATTACTGGATTTCGGGGCCATCCGCCAGTTTGATGAACATTTGCTGAAAGTCGCTCGTAATCTGATCAAAGCCGGTTATGATCACAATATCGATGAAATGGTTCATGCCATGACCGGTTATGAATTTTTTGATTCTATTCCGCAAAGTATCAAGCCAGATATGGCTAAAGTGTTTTTATTAGCCACCGAAGCCTTTAGCAGCATTATGAATAATCCAGACTTACCTGAAGGTGTGATGGATGCAAATCAGCGCTATGACTGGAAAAAAAGCCAGCTTCATAGCCGTGTCATGCAACGTGCTTCCAAATCGATGGCATCGCGTTATTTCAGTGTGCCACCTAAAGAGTTTATGTTTATTAGCCGTAAATTCATTGGTGCTTATACCTTCATGACCGTCATTGATGCAAAAACCAATGTACGGAAAATGGTGGCGAATTTTCTATAAGCTGTGTAAAGACTAGAATGATGTCTTGTCATTCTAGTCAATTTTCATTTTTCATACCAAGTTTTACTTATAATAAAATAAATAATATTCAATAATTTAATCAAATTTAAATTGATTTTTAACCGTTTATCCAAGTCAATTTTAATTGTCAGCGATGACATAGTCATTTCGATATCCACATGTCAGCATAAAAATATAAAGAATCGAAAACCAATGGATGACAAAAATGACCAATATGGTAAATAAGGCTCAAGGACTTGGGCTATCCCTCATGACCAGAATTGCCGGCAGTGATATGCTGGATCAATTCAAACTGCGTAAATTTCTGGAAAAATCTCTCTATCAAAGTTCAAAAATGGGTTTTAAAACCTTAAGCAAAACCCAAAAAGTTTTTAAAGCCAGCTCCGGTGTCAGTAAGCAACGTTTGCCCAATCAACCGAAATCACTCTTTGATTTAAGTTTGACTGAAGAACAGCAAATGAGCTGTGATGCCATGGATCAGTTTGCATCCGAAGTGCTTTATCCACTGGCAGCTCAGGCAGACAATAACGAACAATTTCCTGCAATGCTTTGGCAACATGCAACAGACTTGGGACTAAATTATTATGCTTTGCCTGAAGCCTTGGGTGGAGTGGCCACCGAAAAAAATATTTTAAGCAATATTTTGATTGCAGAACATTTGGCCAAAGGTGATTTCAGCTTAACTGCCGGATTACTTTCAACCTTTAGCGTGATTAATGCCATTACCCAATGGGGTTCTGAAAAAGTTCAGGCGACCTATTTGTCCAGTTTTGCAAATGATACCGAGATACGCGCTACCTTTGCCATCCAGGAAGCCACTCCTGCATTTAATCCACTGAAATTAAAAACCCAAGCCAGTTCAATCAATGGGCAATACTATATTAATGGCGAAAAAACCTTGGTGATTTTAGGTAAAACTGCAGATCTGTTTCTGGTCAATGCTGAGCTCAATGGCTCGCCAGAAGTATTTATTGTTAAACGTAATCTCAGTATTACGGCTCAAAAAAGTCCGGCTATGGGTCTAAAGGCAACCGAAACCGTTAGCTTAAAATTCCATAATACACCTGCTGAACTGTTAGGTGATGATGACTTTGATTATCTGGCATTTTTAGATCTGGGAAACTTAATGTGGTGTGCTATGGCAGTTGGCACATGTGAAGCAGTCAAAGCTTACTGTATTCAATATGCCAATGAACGTACTGCATTTGGTGAAGCTATTTCACATCGCCAAAGTATCGCCTTTATGATTGCAGATATGGCTATTGAAATTGATGCCATACGCATGCTGATTTTAAATGCCGCCAGCCTGGCTGAAGCAGGAAAACCCTTCCATCGTGAGGCTTATCTAGCACGTCTACTTTGTGCTGAAAAATCCATGAAAATTGGTACTGATGGGGTACAAATTCTGGGTGGCCATGGCTTTACCAAAGAACATCCAGTTGAGCGCTGGTATCGTGACTTACGTGCCACTGCGATCTTGCATTCAGGCTTACATGCTTAATCTATCCAATAAGGAATGATGCAGATGAATTTACAAAATCCTAAAAAATTTAAAATGTTGATAGATCAAGCCCATGAATCAGCTTTAAATGTATTACGCCCGATTTCACGTAAATATGACAAAGCCGAACACAGCTATCCCAAAGAACTCGACATGTTTGCCTCCCTTATTGATGGAATGAATGATGGTGGAGAAGGCATCAATGCCGGAGCTGCTGTAGGAAAACGTGGTAATACCGATGTCGGAAATAAAAATGGCGTTAATATGTCCACGGTACTTGGCGTGATCGAAATGTGTTATGGCGATACCGGTTTATTACTCAGTATGCCGCGTCAAGGTTTAGGTAACTCGGCCATTGCGGCAGTTGCAAATGATGAACAGCTGGAACGTTTTAAAGGCACATGGGCAGCTATGGCCATTACCGAACCCGGCTGTGGTTCAGATTCTGCCGCCATTCGTACTACAGCGACAAAAGACGGTGATGATTACATCCTAAATGGTGAAAAGATTTTCGTCACCTCTGGGGAACGTGCTGATGCTGTTGTAGTCTGGGCAACTTTAGATAAAAAACTCGGACGTGCTGCGATTAAATCCTTTGTTGTTCCTAAAGGTACAGCTGGCATGAAAGTAGAACGCCTGGAACATAAACTAGGCATCAAAGCCTCAGATACGGCTGTCATCAGCTTCATTGACTGCCGTGTATCTGCAGAAAATTTGTTGGGTCATGCTGAAATTGATGTAGCCAAAGGTTTTGCTGGCGTTATGGAAACTTTTGACAATACCCGCCCACTGGTTGCTGCTATGGCGGTGGGATGTGCCAAAGCCTCATTGGAAAGAATTAAGGAAATTTTCAAAGATCAGTTAAATGAAAATTACCAGACTCCCTATCTACAGAGCTCGCATATTGCTGCGCAGATTTACCGCATGGAAGCAGAATGGGAAGCTGCTCGTTTACTCACCATGAAAGCAGCCTGGATGGCTGACAATAAAAAGCCAAATTCACGTGAAGCCTCCATTTCCAAAGCCAAGGCAGGCCGTATCTGTAATGAAATTACCTTAAAATGTGTCGAACTTGCAGCAAGCGTGGGCTATAACGAAGAGGAATTGTTAGAGAAATGGGCACGTGACTCAAAAATTCTTGATATTTTTGAAGGTACTCAACAAATTCAGCAACTGATTATTGCTCGACGTGAGTTAGGCAAAAATTCCAGTGAATTAAAATAAATTTGTCGCTTTTTTCTACGCATAAAACCGGACAAAAGATGGATTTTTATTAGATATCGCGTTATAAAAATCCATCTCCTTTTATTTTACTCATTGAGTTTTATGTACCAAATCAGACCTATTCAACCCCAAGACAATGCTGAAATTGCACAGATTATTCGTGAAGTTTCTAAAGAGTTTGGCCTTGCTCCTGAATCTGGTTTTGCTGTAGCCGATCCTATTTTAGATAATTTATATACAGTTTATCAGCAATCAAATGCCCAATACTGGGTAATTGAAAATCAACAGGGTAAAATTCTGGGTGGCGGTGGCTTATCACCTTTAAAGGGTGATTCTACAATTTTAGAAATTCAGAAAATGTACTTTTTGCCTGAAGTTCGAGGCTTAGGTTTCGCCAAACAACTTTTAGCAAAAGCCTTTCAGTTTACACAGCTGCATGGTTTTCAATCATGTTATCTGGAAACCACCAAGGAACTTTGGCAAGCAGTGAAACTTTATGAAAAATTAGGTTTTCAATATTTAGATCAACCTAAGGGAAACACCGGACATAGCCATGCCTGTGAAATCTGGATGGAAAAACAACTATAATTGGTCTTATTTTATTGTTTTATATAAAAAATCATATTCATTTAACTCATCAGGGTTATTAAGATTTAATTAATATCTTGTTGTCTACTTTGACTTACACTGAAAATATTTATTAACTTCTACAGCATATCGAGTCATAAATTTATGCTAAAAGCATCAGGAAACAGGAAGTTTCCCTAATAAAAAGAATAAACGACATAAGCAAAAAGCTAAAATAGAAGTTAATCACCCCTCATAAGATAAAATAGGCATCATCTAGCTATGAGGCTTATTTTTTAGTATTTTCAAACCTTAACAAGAATAAGCTAAAAATTGTACAGCTTCATTGAGTCGTTTTGTTAATGTCAAAGCTTATCTAAATGATTCAGGATCATTAACATGACTAAAAAAGCATTATTCATAACTTCCAATGTCGGTGTTGAACAAGATGAACTGATCAAACCCCTTGAATTTCTACAATCTAAAGGAATTGAAGTCATTCATGCTGCAGAAGAGCAAAAAGATGTCCAAACTGTCAAGAGAGATAAAGAACATGCAATGGCTTACACTCCACAAACAACTTTGGCTAAAGTCTCTCCAGAAGATTATGATATTTTAGTCATCTCAGGAGGGACAGTAAATGCTGATACGCTACGCTTAAATGAAGATGCTCATAAAATTATTCAGCACTTTACCGATAATGCCAAACCGATTGCTGCTATTTGCCATGGTCCTTGGATCTTAATCAATGCACAGCGAATTAAAGATAAAAATTTAACCTCTTATAAAAGTATCCGGTTAGATTTGGAAAATGCGGGTGCCAAATGGTTAGATAAAGAAGTACATCGATGCAATACCAATAATTGGCCTTTAATCACATCACGATCTCCAGATGATATTCCTGCATTTAATCAGGCAATTTTGCAGGAACTAGATCATTAAAAATATTTTTAAGTGAAAAGTCTCATTAAATTAATGGGACAATTTGTTTATCATTTAAATAATTGAATTATTTTTAATTATAAATTGAGATCAGAGAAATATTTATCACATTGATCTAATCCATCAAAATGTCAGTGCTTGACTCATCCTATTCAGCCCACTAGCATAACTGCAATAAAATTTTACTTTGGGTTTTTGACTTTGTTTTTTACACAGCATTTCTCATATTTATCCTCAAAAAAATCTAACTATCATTTATTTACATTTAAATCCGTATCCGTAGCTATCATTGTTACTACTCTCACTTTTGTCGGGTGTACTTCTTTAAATAGTAATTCAATTGCTAAACGATCTGAAAAATTATCTACAGGTATACAAAAAGCCTATTCAGTTGAACCAGCTACTGCAAACCGCGTTTCTCCCATGATTATTCAAAGTGCAGACAAATATAATGTAGATCCAATATTATTGGCTGCGATGATTCAACAGGAATCAAGCTATAGAAACTCTGTAATTTCGCCTGCTGGGGCGGTCGGATTAACCCAAGTCATTCCACGTTATTGGCAACAAACTTGTCCAGGTGACTTATACAATGAAAGCAGTAATATCCAATGTGGGACTTATATTCTTTCTAAATATAATCAATCATCCGGTAACTGGAAGAAGGCACTTGCCTATTATAATGTAGGTCCGTCAGGTTATGAGAATAATCGTAAAATGCGTAAACAAGGTAAACGGTATGCTAAACAGGTAAAGCAACATCAAAAGAATCTAAAAAATGCTTTATAAACGCTAAATTGTTATTCGAAGCCCAGTTTTAGGGCTTTTTATTATTTCCTAGATTCTCAAATGAAGTGCAACAGGGATTAAAAATTATGAGAAAGTTGTAGATATTATTTTTGAATCTAACAATTTATTTTCAATTTTTTCATATAGATACAACAAAGTATGATCTAACATTATCTGCTCAACTACTATAAGTTTTACTTAAAAAGAATATATCTTATTCCCCCACACAAAAAAACACCCCCAATCTTTGACTGAGGGTGTTTTCGAATAATGAGCTGGCGATGACTTACTCTCACATGGGTAATCCCACACTACCATCAGCGCTAAGAGGTTTCACTTCTGAGTTCGGGAAGGGATCAGGTGGTTCACTCTTGCTATGGTCGCCAGCACAACTGTTTATGACTTTGCGTTTGGTCTTATTTAGATGCCAATGCTTGGTCAAATAGAATTCATTAACAGGTATATCTGAGCTGTCGTATTTTGTTCTTTAGCGTTCACTAAATCAAGCTGTTTTGCTTAATATCGAATTAATTGATGCTTTATACAACAACTGTTTGGGTGTTGTATAGTCAAGCCTCACGAGCAATTAGTATTGGTCAGCTTCACATATCACTATGCTTCCACATCCAACCTATCAACGTCGTAGTCTTCAACGGCTCTTTAGGAGACATAAAGTCTCGGGGAAATCTTATCTTGAGGTAGGCTTCCCGCTTAGATGCTTTCAGCGGTTATCCCTTCCGAACATAGCTACCCGGCGATGCGACTGGCGTCACAACCGGTACACCAGAGGTTCGTCCACTCTGGTCCTCTCGTACTAGGAGCAGATCCTCTCAAATTTCCAACGCCCACGGTAGATAGGGACCGAACTGTCTCACGACGTTCTAAACCCAGCTCGCGTACCTCTTTAAATGGCGAACAGCCATACCCTTGGGACCTGCTTCAGCCCCAGGATGAGATGAGCCGACATCGAGGTGCCAAACACCGCCGTCGATATGAACTCTTGGGCGGTATCAGCCTGTTATCCCCAGAGTACCTTTTATCCGTTGAGCGATGGCCCTTCCATACAGAACCACCGGATCACTAAGACCTACTTTCGTACCTGCTCGACTTGTGGGTCTCGCAGTTAAGCGCGCTTTTGCCTTTATACTCTACGCGTGATTTCCGACCACGCTGAGCGCACCTTCGTACTCCTCCGTTACTCTTTAGGAGGAGACCGCCCCAGTCAAACTACCCACCAGACATGGTCCTCGTCCCGGATAACGGGACAGAGTTAGAACCTCAATATTACCAGGGTGGTATTTCAAGATTGGCTCCACTAGGACTAGCGTCCCAGCTTCAAAGCCTCCCACCTATCCTACACAAGTAAGATCAAAGTTCAATGTCAAGCTGCAGTAAAGGTTCACGGGGTCTTTCCGTCTAGCCGCGGGTACACCGCATCTTCACGGCGATTTCGATTTCACTGAGCCTCTGCTGGAGACAGCGCCCCCATCATTATG
Organism: Acinetobacter sp. CS-2; assembly: GCF_016599715.1. Lineage (NCBI taxonomy): Bacteria > Pseudomonadati > Pseudomonadota > Gammaproteobacteria > Moraxellales > Moraxellaceae > Acinetobacter > Acinetobacter sp. CS-2. Next base: position 1,521,798 of record NZ_CP067019.1, on the reverse strand, counting down.
CCATTCGTGCAGGTCGGAACTTACCCGACAAGGAATTTCGCTACCTTAGGACCGTTATAGTTACGGCCGCCGTTTACTGGGGCTTCGATCAAGAGCTTCGCTTACGCTAACCCCATCAATTAACCTTCCAGCACCGGGCAGGCATCACACCCTATACGTCCACTTTCGTGTTTGCAGAGTGCTATGTTTTTAATAAACAGTTGCAGGGGCCTGGTTTCTGTGGCTGCTCTCAGCTCAGGAAGCAAGTTCCATCACCAAAAGCAGCGTACCTTCTCCCGAAGTTACGGTACCATTTTGCCTAGTTCCTTCAGCAGAGTTCTCTCAAGCGCTTTGGTCTACTCGACCTGACCACCTGTGTCGGTTTCGGGTACGATTCCAGTGTAACTGAAGCTTAGAGACTTTTCCTGGAAGTATGGTATCAGCCACTTCACTGTACAAGTACAGCTTGCTATCAGATCTCAGCATAGAGCACCCCGGATTTGCCTAAGATGCATGCCTACTTCCTTCCACCTGGACAACCAACGCCAGGCTGACTTAACCTTCTCCGTCCTCTCATCGCATTACACTGAAGTATTGGAATATTAACCAATTTCCCATCGACTACGCCTTTCGGCCTCGCCTTAGGGGTCGACTCACCCAGCCCCGATTAACGTTGGACTGGAACCCTTGGTCTTTCAGCGAGCGGGTTTTTCACCCGCTTTGTCGTTACTCACGTCAGCATTCGCACTTCTGATACCTCCAGCAGACTTCTCAATCCACCTTCATCGGCTTACAGAACGCTCCCCTACCACGTATACAAAGTATACATCCGCAGCTTCGGCACATAGTTTTAGCCCCGTTACATCTTCCGCGCAGGCCGACTCGACTAGTGAGCTATTACGCTTTCTTTAAAGGGTGGCTGCTTCTAAGCCAACCTCCTAGCTGTCTATGCCTTCCCACATCGTTTCCCACTTAACTATGATTTTGGGGCCTTAGCTGGCGGTCTGGATTGTTTTCCTCTTGACTACGGACGTTAGCACCCGCAGTCTGTCTCCCGGATAGTACTCATTGGTATTCGGAGTTTGCATCGGTTTGGTAAGTCGGGATGACCCCCTAGCCGAAACAGTGCTCTACCCCCAATGGTATTCGTCCGAGGCGCTACCTAAATAGCTTTCGGGGAGAACCAGCTATCACCGAGTTTGATTAGCCTTTCACCCCTATCCACAAGTCATCCCCTGGCTTTTCAACGACAGTGGGTTCGGTCCTCCAGTCAGTGTTACCTAACCTTCAACCTGCTCATGGATAGATCACCCGGTTTCGGGTCTATACCCAGCAACTAAACGCCCTATTAAGACTCGATTTCTCTACGGCTCCCCTATTCGGTTAACCTCGCTACTGAATATAAGTCGCTGACCCATTATACAAAAGGTACGCAGTCACCGAACAAGTCGGCTCCCACTGCTTGTATGCATGCGGTTTCAGGATCTATTTCACTCCCCTCACAGGGGTTCTTTTCGCCTTTCCCTCACGGTACTGGTTCACTATCGGTCAGTCAGGAGTATTTAGCCTTGGAGGATGGTCCCCCCATATTCAGACAAGGTTTCACGTGCCTCGCCCTACTCGACATCATCATATAAGCCCTTTCGTGTACAGGACTATCACCTACTATGGTTGCACTTCCCAGAGCATTCCACTAAAGCTTATATGACTTAATGGGCTTTTCCCCGTTCGCTCGCCGCTACTGAGGGAATCTCAATTGATTTCTTTTCCTAAGGGTACTGAGATGTTTCACTTCCCCTCGTTCGCCTCGTAACACTATGTATTCATGTTACGATACCTACCTTATGGTAAGTGGGTTTCCCCATTCAGAAATCTCCGGATCACAGGATATTTGCCGCCTCCCCGGAGCTTATCGCAGGCTATTACGTCTTTCATCGCCTCTGACTGCCAAGGCATCCACCACATGCACTTAATTACTTGACTATACAACCCCAAACAGTCGTTTATCCCTACAAGTAGGATAAGCAACAGATTATGATGATTTCTCATCACTTTCTTACAGTTGGCGTTTGTGCACTTAAGCACTGTACAGCTTCAATTAGATTCATATACCAAAACGCTTGATTCAGTTTAATCGCTAGTAACTCATTTCTTAATCTTCATCAACCAGTCATAAATGACTGCTAATGTCGATTTTAAAACGAGTATGAACAATTTATTTCAACTCAAATATATTCTGTTAATGATTTTTCTCGTCTTCGTCAGATCGAGAAACTGTGATAAATCACAGAGGTTAATAACAATGCCGCGCATTATACGCCGCTTTCTTACTAAGCTCTATAAGCTATCTAACCGTTTGCTTATTATGCATCCGAAGATACATGGTGGAGACTAGGAGAGTCGAACTCCTGACCTCCTGCGTGCAAAGCAGGCGCTCTACCAACTAAGCTAAGTCCCCAGCTTATCAATAAGTCAATGTTTCTGATTTTCCGTACTTCGTCAGTAGTGGTGGGTCTGACAAGACTTGAACTTGTGACCCCACGCTTATCAAGCGTGTGCTCTAACCAACTGAGCTACAGACCCTCAGATACATCGTCATGAAGAACAACTTGTTGTGGATTCTTACCGATCGTCAATCTTTCGTTAAGGAGGTGATCCAGCCGCAGGTTCCCCTACGGCTACCTTGTTACGACTTCACCCCAGTCATCGGCCACACCGTGGTAAGCGTCCTCCTTACGGTTAGACTACCTACTTCTGGTGCAACAAACTCCCATGGTGTGACGGGCGGTGTGTACAAGGCCCGGGAACGTATTCACCGCGGCATTCTGATCCGCGATTACTAGCGATTCCGACTTCATGGAGTCGAGTTGCAGACTCCAATCCGGACTACGATCGGCTTTTTGAGATTAGCATCCTATCGCTAGGTAGCAACCCTTTGTACCGACCATTGTAGCACGTGTGTAGCCCTGGTCGTAAGGGCCATGATGACTTGACGTCGTCCCCGCCTTCCTCCAGTTTGTCACTGGCAGTATCCTTAAAGTTCCCGGCTTAACCCGCTGGCAAATAAGGAAAAGGGTTGCGCTCGTTGCGGGACTTAACCCAACATCTCACGACACGAGCTGACGACAGCCATGCAGCACCTGTATGTAAGTTCCCGAAGGCACCAATCCATCTCTGGAAAGTTCTTACTATGTCAAGACCAGGTAAGGTTCTTCGCGTTGCATCGAATTAAACCACATGCTCCACCGCTTGTGCGGGCCCCCGTCAATTCATTTGAGTTTTAGTCTTGCGACCGTACTCCCCAGGCGGTCTACTTATCGCGTTAGCTGCGCCACTAAAGCCTCAAAGGCCCCAACGGCTAGTAGACATCGTTTACGGCATGGACTACCAGGGTATCTAATCCTGTTTGCTCCCCATGCTTTCGTACCTCAGCGTCAGTATTAGGCCAGATGGCTGCCTTCGCCATCGGTATTCCTCCAGATCTCTACGCATTTCACCGCTACACCTGGAATTCTACCATCCTCTCCCATACTCTAGCTTCCCAGTATCGAATGCAATTCCTAAGTTAAGCTCAGGGATTTCACATCCGACTTAAAAAGCCGCCTACGCACGCTTTACGCCCAGTAAATCCGATTAACGCTCGCACCCTCTGTATTACCGCGGCTGCTGGCACAGAGTTAGCCGGTGCTTATTCTGCGAGTAACGTCCACTATCCCTAGGTATTAACTAGAGTAGCCTCCTCCTCGCTTAAAGTGCTTTACAACCAAAAGGCCTTCTTCACACACGCGGCATGGCTGGATCAGGGTTCCCCCCATTGTCCAATATTCCCCACTGCTGCCTCCCGTAGGAGTCTGGGCCGTGTCTCAGTCCCAGTGTGGCGGATCATCCTCTCAGACCCGCTACAGATCGTCGCCTTGGTGGGCCTTTACCCCACCAACTAGCTAATCCGACTTAGGCTCATCTATTAGCGCAAGGTCCGAAGATCCCCTGCTTTCCCCCGTAGGGCGTATGCGGTATTAGCATCCCTTTCGAGATGTTGTCCCCCACTAATAGGCAGATTCCTAAGCATTACTCACCCGTCCGCCGCTAAGTATTAGTGCAAGCACCAATACTCCGCTCGACTTGCATGTGTTAAGCCTGCCGCCAGCGTTCAATCTGAGCCATGATCAAACTCTTCAGTTTAAAATCAATAGTGCATATAGTGCACCAATCTTGGCTCATCAATTTTCTGACAAATATTTCTCAAATAAACTTCGAGTAATTTCTACCATCAATCAATGAAAATAATTTCGATCAATCAACCAGTAAAAATCCACACAAGTTGTTCTTCATAATCTCTTAATGATCTATTTCCTACCTCGTCAGTAGAAAATATAACGCAATAAACATTTAACAACTTAACCTGTTCAGCTAAGTTCGTTTGCTGTATCGCGTCGGGATGCAGCGTATTCTATAGAGTTTTTAAATCAACACAACCCCTATTATAGAATTTTCTATAATTTTACATTCGAGTGTTTGTTTTTTAACCTAATAAGGTATTTTTAGCATATTTAAAGACTATTTTGAGTGTTTTTTACACATTGCAACATTCATTTTTTAGATAATTTTTACCATTTTAATTTTTATTCGTCCTTCTCAAAATAATAAAACCAGCTTTACGCTGGTTTTATTGAGATTTATTAATTGGAATGCTCTGCTAGCCATGACATAAACTTCTGACGTTCTGCTTTATTTGCTTTTTGCCATAATTGAATCAGTTGCTGATCAACAGTTACTCCTGAAGTTAACGACTCACTAAAAGTAGCTGCCACCATTTTTGATTGCACGGCTGCTTGTGTATATATAGGTGCTGGCTGATTCTGCAAAGCTGTTTTCTTTTGAGTCAAATCTGTAGTTTTTGAAAATATACCTTGTCCTAACCATGGTTTTTGTTCTGTGTTTGCACCTACTTGCTGCACCAGCATCTGATTATTTTTATCAAACAATGCCACCACAGGTTGTTCAGCATATTTTTTTGCAGCTTCAAAATTTGCTGGCACATTGATCAGGTCCAGTCGATATTCTTCACCATCTTGCAAAATGGGCGTGCGGACAGTCACCACAGATGATTTCACAATATCATGTTCACCATTCAAATGTTCAAAATACTGGGTGTAACGCATACTAATATTGCTAATACCTGCATCAACTTTGTATTGATTGTTCTTGGCACGAAATAATCCCGTATTAACTTCCTGATCATTCACCGCTAGAATTTTAATTTCTTCTGGTGCTGAAATAGTAACGGCTGAAAATGCAGCACTACTTACCATCAATGCAGCTGCAGCAAAAGTTAATTTTAGGCTCATCCCACTATCTCTTCTTTGAATATTAAAAATAATTTGCACTATGCAATTAACAAATGACAATTTTATGACAATGCTATTTTTAATACAGCTGTATTTTCAAGACTTTGTTGAGATAAGCTTTGCAGCTTAATTGATTTATCTATCATTCCCTTTATCAATAAAAAGAGTGCCATTTCAGCACTCTCTTAACTTGACTTAAGTAAAACATTGATCAGTCAAATCTTTTGAAACGGATACTATCATCAAGAAATGTTTTTTCTCCCGCTGGTACTTCAATTGAACCAAACACCAATTCGGCACGTAATTTCCAGTTTTCAGGGATATCGAAGGTGGCTGCCACTTCATCATCAATCACGGGATTGTAATGCTGCAAGGAAGCACCAATATGCTGTTCTGCCAATGATGCCCATACAGCAAACTGTGCAATGCCAGTCGAATGCTCTGACCATGCTGGAAAATGCTCAGCATATAAGGGGAATTGTTCTTGGAGAGATTTTACCGCATCCTGATCTTCAAAAAACAGTACCGTGCCATAACCGGCTGCAAAACTGTTAATTTTTGCATTAGTACTTGCAAATGAATCTTCTGGCACAATTTTACGTAATGTTTCACGTACGATACTCCAGAATTTCGCATGTGATTCTCCATATAGAGTCACGATACGTGAAGTTTGTGAATTGAAAGCCGAAGGGCTATTTCGTACTGCCTCTTTAATAATCTCTTCGATTTGATCAGCTGCGATCGGAACGTTTTGACCAATTGCATAAATAGTACGGCGTTGTTTCATATGGGCTAAAAATGACATGGCTCACCTTCTTGGAATTTTAATAACCGTAATTAGAATATATTGATCTTATGTTAATTTTAGAAGTATTCCGCAATTAAAAAAGTGACATTGTGTTTTATTTATAGAATAGTTTTATAGTTGATTTTCAACCGATATAAAACAATAAAGCACCTATAAAAAATGCTTTATTGATATCACGATCAGATTAATTCAGAATTCTAAATCGTTCAGCATTTTGAGGTTCTTGTTTAATCTCTACTTCTTGTTCAATGGAACCAAAAACCAGCTGTGCTCGCAGCAACCAAGATTCATTAATGTGAAAATGTTCCGCAACTGCCGTATCTATACTCGGATTATAATGCTGCAAACAGGCACCGATGCCTGAATCAGCCAAGGCTGTCCATACTGCATATTGCGCCATACCCGATGTCTGTTCTGACCAGATTGGAAAATCATCAGCATTAAAAGGAATTTTCTTTTGCAATTTTTGAATAATGTTCTGATCTTCATAGAACAGTACCGTTCCATACCCTGCCATGCATTGATCTATTTTCATTGCTGTACCGGCGAATACATGTACGGCGACTAGTTTACGTTGTACTTCTTTGACAATTTCCCAAAATTGCTTATGGGAATCACCAAACAACACCACAATTCTAGAACTTTGACAATTTAATGCAGATGGACAGCTTCGCACAGCCTCTTGAATCAACTCTGCCAAATAGGCCTGGCTAAAATGAACCTTTCTTCCTAGAACATAAATACTGCGACGTTTTTTTAATTGATCGACAAAAGTCAGTTCATTCACATCCTCAACAGCTCTTTTTTTAAATCTTAATTCTTTGGTGATATCTGTGGTAAGGACATGACCAATTTTCTCTAATAATGCCACAACAGTACTCCCCAATAAGAATGCTAAAGCTTTTAAGATTTTTTCATATTCTAACGGTTTTATAAGAGAGTTCTTTGGATCATGGATTTTTAAATGTTGTTTTTTAAATCAAACAATTACTACTAAAATAACAAACTCCGCATTTAGCGGAGTTTGTGTGAAATATCACGCATTTTACTTTTCAGTTTCGAATAATGCTGCAACAAATGATTTTGCCGAAAATGGACGTAGATCATCAATTTTCTCACCCACACCAATAAAGCGAATAGGTACATGGGTACGGCTGGCGATATTAAATAACACCCCGCCTTTAGCCGTGCCATCGAGCTTGGTAATGGTGAGCCCTGTCAAGCCAACAGCTTCATCAAACATTTCAACCTGATTAATTGCATTTTGACCAGTACCCGCATCCACCACCAGCATAATCTCATGCGGTGCTGTCGCATCAATTTTTTGCATCACACGTTTTACTTTGGTCAACTCTTGCATTAAATGACCTTTGTTATGCAAACGACCCGCAGTATCAGCAATCAGCACATCCACGCCTTTGGCACGTGCACTTTCAAAAGCATCAAAAATGACGGATGCACTGTCTGCACCATGACCCTGTGCAACCACTGAAATATTGTTGCGTTCGCCCCAAATTTGTAATTGTTCTGTTGCTGCAGCACGGAAGGTATCGCCCGCAGCCAGCATGACTTTTTTGCCTTCGCCTTGCAAACGTTTTGCCAACTTACCAATCGTAGTGGTTTTACCCACGCCATTAACCCCTACCACCAAAATCACAAATGGTTTTTTATTTGGATCAATATGTAAAGGCTTAACACGCGGAGCAAGCAATGCCACCAATTCTTCTTGCAACGCTTTATAAAGCGAATGTGAATAAATCAGATCACCACGTGCAGTACGTTCAGTTAAATTGGCAATAATGGTTTTGGTTGCATCTACACCAATATCTGCAACCAGTAATTGCTCTTCCACTTCTTCCAGCAATTCATCATCGATTTCTTTACCACCAATGAGAATGTTGACCATACCATCGGCAAGGTTTTTACGGGTTTTGGTCAAGCCTTCTTTCATGCGGCTAAAAAAGCCACCTTTAGACGTAGCGCCTTGCTCTATTTCTGTTTGCTCGGTTTCTGTGGCTACAGGCGCAGAAACAGTAGCTTGTTTATTTTGAGTTTCAACAATAGGGATATTTACCGCAGGTAAATTCGGTAAAGTGACATCGTCATCCCCGATATCAGCATCAATCAAAAATTTATTTTGCCCATTAGATTGCTGTTGCATGCCGAATCCTTGAAAAGCATAGCGTTAAAAAACAAGGATTCTAGCATAGTTTTGTCCTGCGTTTTCCAATAGACACTGAACACACCAAAAACCAACAACTTAACCTTTGCTTTCAAGCAAAAGTTTCTGAAAAATGATCATAAATATAATTTATGACTGGGGGTAAATCTTGTGCTCGAAAGCAGCTACCCACTTTTTTTAAAGCCGTCTTTTTTTAAAAATCCAGTTTTAACGCTCACATTGGCTTTATTGATGCTTCAAAGTGGCTGGGTACATGCAGACACTCGCAGTAAACTGACACCTACGACCTTTGAAACTACACTCAAAAACGGTTTAAAAGTAATTATTCGGGAAGATCACCGTTCTCCTATGGTCATGACGCAAATCTGGTACCGGGTAGGCAGCAGTGATGAATCGGGGAACTTATTAGGCATTTCGCATGTACTGGAACATATGATGTTTAAAGGTACGCAAAAAGTTCCCGATGATAAATTTACCCGCTTAAGCCGTATGTATGGTGGACGCATCAATGCTTCAACTTTTACCAATTACACCAATTATTACCAGCTCTACCCTAAAACCTATTTCCCACTGGCTTTAGAACTTGAAGCAGACAGGATGAGCAACCTGTTATTACGCCAGCAGGATTTTGATCCTGAAATTAAAGTGGTAATGGAAGAACGGCGCCTACGCACAGATGACAATCCCCGATCCCTAGCTTTCGAACGTTTTAAATGGATCACCTATCCAACCAGCCATTATCGCCAACCGGTGATTGGCCACATGAAAAATCTGCAAAACATTCGACTTGAAGATATCAAAAAATGGTATCGTGACTGGTATAGCCCCAATAATGCTCTCCTTGTGATTGTCGGTGATGTCGACACTGAACAAACCTTGCTGCAAGTACAAAAGTATTTTGCCGATATCCCTGTCAGAAAAACCCCGCCACGCAATGACGTATTAGAATTTGACCATATCGGTTATCGCCATATGGAATTGAATTTTCCAGTAAAAGTAGCAAACCTGCTTATGGCCTGGAACGTGCGCTCACTGGCTACAGCCCAAAATCCGCAAGATGCTTATGCCTTAACCATCATCAAGAACATCTTGGACAGTGGAATTTCTTCACGACTACAAGATCGTCTGGTTAGGGACAAAAAAATATTAACCTCGGTCAGTGTGTCTTATGATCCTTATAGCCGCGGAGATAGCTTATTGAGTATTTCAGCCTTGCCTACAGACGGATTGAGTTTGCCAGAGGCAGAACAAGCCATTCAAGCTGAAATTGAGCTGCTCAAAACGGAGCTGGTCAAACCCACAGAAATCAAGCGAGTGACAGCTAAATATGTCTCCAATTTAGTCTATAGTCAGGATGACATTGCCGGACAAGCCCAGATGACTATTCAACACAGCTGAAATCAATCCCCCTGTTACAAAGCTTGAAAATCACCCATCCACAAAATCAATTCCACGCCCCCTATGTGCATGAGCTAAAAAACAGATATCAAATTCGTACGCTATTTGTAGAATCACAGGATTTACCTATGGTTGATATTCAGCTGACCTTTAATGCAGGCTCGGCCCGGGATGAAGAAATCGCACCAAGTTTATTTGGTATTGCTAATATGGCAGCAAAATTAATTGATGAAGGAACAGAAAAATATACGGCCAATGAAATTGCCCATATTTTTGAAAATGTAGGGGCACGATTTAGTGCTCAGGCGTATCGGGACATGTTTATTGTAAAATTACGGGTATTGTCTGAGCCTAAAAAACTTGAACCGGCTATAGCCATGCTGCTGGAAGTACTCAACCATTCCACCTTTAAAAAACCCAGTATCAATCTGGTATTAAGCAATACTCAAGTAGGCCAGAAACAGATCCAGGAAAGCCCTGGCCGCATGATGAATATCCTGTTTTACCGTGCTTTATATGGAAAACATGCCTATGCCGAACCCATTACCGGGACTCAGCGCAGTATTAGCAAAATCACACCGGCACAATTACAGCAGTTTAAGGAACAATTTTTGGTAGCACAGAACCTGAACATTGCCATTACCGGTCAACTCAGTCCCAAACAGGCACAGCAACTTGCTGAACACATCGCAGCTAACCTAAAACACGGAGAAAAAGCTAGACCTCTAGCTCAACCAGTCGATAACTCAGTTTTTGATATTCGCCATATCAAGTTTAACTCCAGTCAGGCACATGTCATGATGGGACAACTGGGCCCTACACATTTTGATCCGGATCGACTCGCCCTAGAAGTGGCCAACCAGATGTTTGGGGGAAGTGGTTTTAATTCTATCTTAATGAAAGAACTACGGGTTAAGCGCGGTTTTACCTATGGAGCTTATAGTTCATTTTCATTTAGTCAGGCTCCCGGAACTTTTAGTTTTAGTTATTCCACCCGACAAGACCAATTGCTCGACAGCATACAAGTTGCTCATCAGGCCTTGATCAATTTTGTCAGCCAACCTATTAACCCAAAACAGCTGGAAGAAACCAAGGCCGGGATGTTACGCGCTTTTCCAAATAATTATAGTAGTAATGCCAGTATCAATGCACAGTTAGGTTCGCTAGGATTTTACAATCAGCCCGCTGACTACCTGAGCAATTATCCCAAATTATTAGAAAAAATTACCGTGCAAGATGTTCAGAATGCCCTTCAAAAACATCTACATCCTGAACGCCTCACTATTATTGTGGTCAATGATAAATTAGACAAAGCCGCGCTGGAGACAATACTTAAACAAGATTTAAGTCCCCAAGTTCACTCAAACACGCCTTCGGTTGAGCCAATCCCTAAAACAATTATTGCTCCGCCTGTAAAGGAGGTAACTGATGAGCCTGTGTCATCTCCAGATGATGCGCTTGCATCAATTTGAAATATTGTGCATAAGGAATCTGAGGTTGCTGTATCAAAAGTAGGGCCATTTCCTGGGTCGCTGGATAATTGGCTTGAGCTGAAAGTTGCACGACATTTTCAAATTGTTTAACAGTAATGGGACGATGCAAGGCAATGAAAGCAAGAATCAGAATAATGGCAATGATTGTAACGACAAATCCGTTATAAATATCTTCCAGCTTTATTTGAGATTTTAATTGAACAATTTTCTGTACAGCGCTACGCATAACCTACCTCGAATTCAAGGTAGTGTAGGATGCAGCATAAAGAAGTACAAGTAGATTTGCTCAATTTCGCCATATTTACCACAGAAATCAAGCAAATCAATTCAGCGATTAGACAATGACATTCCGGATTACTGCAAAGTAAAGCACCAGTGCGATAATCACTAATACCACTAGAATTGCAAAAGCCCCCACTCCTCTTTCAGCATGCACGGGATGCAGTTCATCATCGTCCGCTATGCGCAGCAACTCACCATTATAGATACTATAAAAATCCTCACGTTGCTGTATATCAAGCTGGCGAGTAAAATCATAAACTCTTTTACGCTGTGCCAAACAATAATTACCCAAGTGAATTTCCTGATGGAAAATGGCTTCGTCTAAATTTTTACGATGCTGATGTGCAAGTTCAATGATTTGATCTACAGTAGGAGGCAAATCGAATGTAAAACCATCTAATGTTTTTGTCATGTTATTCTCCTTATATTTTCAAACTCTCATTAACATACTAAGCAAAAATCATTTTGTATATTGTTTAATCATGTAACCTTGAATTTAATAATATAGCCCATAGATATTGTTTGACAATTTAGATTCGATGTAATATTAATTTAACAATACCTAGTTAAATTAGTTTCAAGAGAAACTTATTAGTCTATCTAGCAATCATAATTACAATAAGGAGTTTACTATGATTCAACAACTCTCTCATCAAGACCTAGAACATGCATATGCAGATGCAGTCAATACCATTCAGTCTCAAATGAATTTTGCAGATGCAGTTCAAAAACTGGAAGAAGTGGCTCGTGCCGGACATGGTAAAGCTGCCTTATTTTTAGCAGAACTTTATTATCAAGGTTTCCGGGTAGAACGCGACTCACTCAAAGCACAATATTGGCAGAAACTGGCCACGATGCAAGCCTAATCAAACGTCACCAAGGTGGCGTTTTTTAATGCCTTCTGTTTTTAAATACATATTTATTTACATAGTTTCTCAAAGCTTACACTGAACTTTCATCTTCATTCCTTACAATAAATGCTGAATTCACTACATGTATTCGGGTATGAATCAAATTAATTCATTACAGCCTATTCCTAAAGACTTATTTTTTAAGATCACGATTTTAAAATCTATGATGTATTGTGGTGTACTGTGGGGTTTATATCATCAGCAGGGTTGGGCCATGATGTCTGACCATGAAGATTTTATTTTTCCCTTTTGGCTAAACGGTCTACAGGCACAAAAATATGCCGAACGTCATTGGCCAAATTATACACCACGTAAGATTACCTCGGCAGATTTTCAGGACTTGCTGTTACCAACACTCACTCGTTTAAATGTTACCCCTGCACTTTGTAATTCATCTAGCCAAAAATTTAAATTGACCACACAACAGATGCGGCATTTCTTTTTTGCTGAATCTTTACAATCTGCTTGAGGATTTGCTGCAGATATTAAAAGTGAAATTCAGAGAAATGTAAATTTTTATTAATGACCTGAAAAGTATTTGCATTTTTCTGATTTCGCGCTAAGTTTAATGTCAAATAAGGAACAAAAAGGATGATAATAAATGACTAATGTTGCACAAGTTATTCACGATAAAATTGATAAAAGCATTTTTACGATTGATCCAGAATCAACGGTACTTGAAGCAATTTCGCTTATGGCAGATAAAGGCATTGGTGCACTGGTCGTGACTGATCAAGAGAAAGTGGTCGGTATTCTTTCTGAACGTGATTACATGCGTAAAGTGACGTTGATGGAACGGACCTCTAAAGAAACGACAGTCGGTGAAATCATGACTGCTAAAGTACTGACCGTAACTAAATCCACCAGTGTTGAAGACTGTTTAAGTTTAATGACTGATCGCCATTTACGTCATCTTCCTGTAGTTGAAAATTCAAAACTGGTAGGGTTAATCTCGATTGGTGATTTGGTCAAAGCCGTAATGGAAGATCAACGCAAATTAATCGATCAATTGCAGCAATATATCGCCAGTTAAGATTCAAGGCACATTAAAAAACCTCTCATTTCGAGAGGTTTTTTAATGTGCTTTAAAGCTCCCTTTCATAAAGAGAGATTTTAGCTATCTTCTTATAAAGATGGAAAAAGAAACCTTCTTTCTTTAAAAAAATGAGCACATATGATGTAAGAGGGAGATTTTATAATTAGTTCAAACCTAATTTTTCTGCCACATAATCCGAGTCTTTATCGCCACGACCCGAAACATTCACGACAATTTTCACATCTTTCGCCATTTTTGGCGCTTCACGCAAAGCCCAGGCGACTGCATGAGAACTTTCAAGTGCAGGAACAATTCCCTCTACACGTGAAAGTGTCATAAAAGCATCCAAACATTCCTGGTCTGTTGCTGTGGTATATTCCACACGACCCAAGTCTTTCAACAAGCTGTGCTGTGGACCTACGCCCGGATAATCCAGACCTGAAGCAATCGAGTGTACCGGCAAAGGCTCACCTTGTTCATCTTCAAGGACATAACATGCCATTCCGTGAAGTTGGCTTGGTTTACCCAAAGTCAGGGTAGCTGAGTGCATCGTAGTATCTAAACCATGGCCCGCAGGTTCTACACCTACTAGTTTTACATCGGCATCGTTTAAAAATGCAGAAAAGGCACCCATAGCATTCGAGCCACCACCAACACAAGCTACGATATAATCCGGGTTTGAACCAAAACGGTCATTGGTCTGAACTTTAATTTCATCACCAATAATTGCCTGAAAGTCACGCACCATTTTCGGGAATGGATGTGGACCAACCACTGAACCAATCGCATAAATAAAGTTTTTCGGATCTTTGAGATATTCTTCAAACGCGCTGTCTACTGCATCTTTTAATGTTGCCGTACCACGGGTAACAGAAATCAGGTTGGCACCCAAGATCTTCATCTTCACCACGTTCGGATGTTCTTTTTCAATATCCACTTGCCCCATATGAATTTCACATGGAATACCGACTAAGGCACATGCAGTTGCAAGTGCCACACCATGCTGGCCTGCACCCGTTTCAGCAATGACTTTTTTCTTACCCATGTACTTGGCAAGCAAAGCTTCGCCTAGGCAATGGTTAATCTTATGTGCACCGGTATGGTTTAAATCTTCACGTTTCAGGTAAATTTGTGCTCCACCCAATTGGTCAGACAAACGCTTGGCATGAAACAGCGGGCTTGGACGACCCACATAGTTGGCAAATAAATCGGCTAGTTCATTCTGGAATTCTGCAGTATGGCGAATTTGCTCATACGCGACATTAATTTCATCCATCGCTTCTTTTAAATGAGGTGGAATAAACTGACCACCGTATTGTCCAAAGAAACCTTCTTCATTGGGTAATGGGATGCCATTAATTTGATGATCCATTTTCAATTCCTTCATTTAAAAAGAACGCATTTAATTTCAATACGTTTAACGAGCCAAATATTTTGTCATGTCTTCCAAACCCTTTAAGGTCATGGGATACATATGATCTTCAAAGATTTGTTTGATCTGACCAATGGTATGGGTGTAATGCCAATAACTGTCTTGTTCTGGATTAAGCCAGGCCGTCTTTTCAAAATGTTGACGTAAACGCTGTAACCAGACATTACCTGCTTCATCATTCATATATTCAACAGAACCACCCACTGAGTTCAGCTCATAAGGTGCCATACTGGCATCCCCTACCACAATTACCCGATAGTCGCGCCCATAAGTATTGAATAAATCCCAGGTATTCATGCGCGTATTAGAACGGCGGATATTGTCTTTCCAGACATAGTCATACAAACAGTTATGAAAATAAAAATATTCTAAAGTTTTAAATTCGGTTTTGGCCGCGCTGAACAGTTTTTCACATTCAGCGATATACGAGTCCATCGACCCACCAACATCGAACAACATCAGCACTTTAATACGGTTGCGACGTTCCGGAACCAGCTGTACATCTAAAATACCTTGCTTGGCGGTTTCACGAATCGTTCCATTAATATCAAGCTCTTCAGCTGCGCCTTGACGGGCAAACTTGCGTAAACGGCGGAGTGCTATTTGCATTTGCCGTGTACCTAAAATCTGTTCATCATCCAGGTTTTGGTATTTACGCTGTTCCCAAACCTTAACCGCAGAACGTTTACGTCCCGGTCCACCAATACGCACACCTTCAGGATGATCACCATAAGCCCCAAAGGGTGAAGTGCCACCGGTACCAATCATCTTGTTACCGCCTTGATGCTTCTTATGCTGCTCACGAAGACGCTCTTCCAGCATCTTCATCAGCTCTTCCAGTGAGCCGGCTTTTTTCAGTTCTTCCCGCTGCTCAGGCGTGAGATGCTTTTCCAGAAGTTCCAGATCAAACCAGTCTTTTGGTAACTTATGCACCTGATTAAGCAAATCATCCAGATCAAAAGTGGAGATGCCATCAAAGTAATCTTTCATGGCTCGGTCAAACTTGTCAAAGAAACGCTCATCTTTAACCATAATCGTTTTTGCGAGTCCATAGAACTCTTCCTGATTGGCAAATACCAAGCCTGAAGCTACAGCTTCATTCAGATCAATCAGTTCACGGGTTGATACTGGCACACCGTATTTGCGTAAGGTATAAAACAATCGCACAAACATGCGTGTTTCTCCCTTAGCGACGCGACATAAAGGCTAAACGTTCAAGCAACTGGACATCTTGCTCGTTTTTAATCAGGGCACCATACAAGGGTGGAATCGCTTTGGATTTATCATGCTTGCGTAAAATATCTTCAGGCATATCATCAGCCATCAGCAGGCTTAACCAGTCAATCAGTTCTGAAGTGGATGGTGGTTTTTTTAAGCCCGGAATCTGGCGAAGCTTGAAGAATACTTGTAAAGCTTCATTCACCAAAGCTGCAGACACTTGCGGAAAATGCACGTCAATAATTTCACGCATGGTCGCTTCATCAGGGAATTCAATATAATGGAAGAAACAGCGGCGCAAGAATGCATCTGGCAGTTCTTTCTCATTATTTGAAGTGATAATCACGATTGGACGCTGTGTCGCCGTGATGGTTTCCCCGGTTTCATAAACAAAAAATGACATTTTGTCGAGTTCATGCAATAAGTCATTCGGAAACTCAATGTCTGCTTTATCAATTTCATCAATCAACAAGACACAGCGTTGTTCACTGGTGAACGCTTCCCACAATTTTCCAGGCTTGATGTAGTTTTTAATGTCATAAACACGGTCATCACCTAACTGGCTATCACGCAAACGGGATACAGCATCGTATTCATACAGACCTTGCTGTGCTTTTGTAGTCGACTTGATGTGCCAGGTGAGTAGCTTCAGTCCCAAGCTTTCTGCGACTTGTTCAGCAAGCAGGGTTTTACCTGTGCCCGGCTCACCTTTAACCAAAAGCGGCTTTTGCAAGCTACGTGCCGCTTTGACAGCAAGTTTTAAACTATCAGTCGCAATGTACTGATCTGTACCAAGAAATTGTTGAGTATCCACAGACATGATTTAACCTTATTGTTTTATTTAAAGTGGTGAACTATTGTTGTTTGCGACAAACTTTGCTTTGTTGGCCATATATTTTGACCATAAAGCGCCAATGATCAGGCCAAGCCCGATCACAAAGAGAATGAGAGAAGCATTGGTCCAGACCAAAGCTTTTTCTTTGGTTAAAAGACCAAATAGCAGTCCAAAAAAAGCCGGAGCGATAGCAGCATTATTTCCTTCAGAAACTGTCGGCGTTAGTAAAATGGCAAAGCCGATGAGCCATGTCATTCCACCTAGCGGCTTAGGCAAACGTTTTGCAATAACATACCAGGCCCAAAGAATAATCACGCTTCCTAGCAGATATACCGTGACGGCAATGCTATCTTCAGGAATTGAATCTAGTAGTGAAAAAAAACTATTCATCGTTACAACTCCTGATTAGCCTTTAAGCGCCACGCAGCCCTTCGGGTGCAACCGCATTCGGATTGATTAATCCTTCTGGAGGGACTTGAATAAAGAAACCTTTGGTTTCAATAGAGTCAATCACATGTAATACATTGACACGCGCCAGTTTACGGCTTTCGGTTAACTCCAAATCCATAACAAAAGTTGCACGACCAAATGCAACACGCATCGCTTCTGGCAAGATTTCCAGCGGATTTACTGCCTCAGCTTCATTCTCAGAAGTTTCTGAACGGGCGATGTAAAGATACATTTCGTCTTTTTTGCTAGATTTAAAAATTGAACAGTGCATAGTTGAAACAGGACTCATAAAACTCAGCACAAAGCATACATTAAAAAAAAGACCGATACATTAGTGATTATTAACGCATCAGTCGTGATTGTGTGTAAATGTTAATTCTTTGAACAAAATGGTTAAAAATTAATCCATCACTTTCATTTGCGTAGACAGATAACTTTCATCTGCATGTAACACATCAATCAGTGGCTTGGTCAGAACATCATAGCGCCAACCAAGCAGATAAGCGGGCAAATCCTGTTCATCATTATGAAATACCACATGCTGATATAGTGCATTGAGCCATTTTTTACGCATCAATACTTCTTTAGGTACCGTAGTTTCCTGCACCACGGCCTGAATGACATTCTCCACTCTTTCACCAATTTCTTTGGATGAGTGACGAATTGGACGTGCCATACGCAGTGGCCATTCTGCCTGTTCAGGCAAAAACTTAAGTAGGTCCAGAATGGTTTTACCATACTCACGCACAATATTTTGACGAATATCTTTAATACTAGACAACTGGAAATGATTACGCGGATTTTTTTCCACCAGATCAATCAGGGTGGAATTTTTCAGAATAAAGCTGCGAGGATAATTCAAGGCTTTGACCATCTGTTCGCGCCACACAGCCAGTTGTTGCAACTGCATCAATTGACGGCGTGAATGCCGGTAGTTTCCAATATCGTGATAAAGCAACTCTAGAGGTGTTTCCTGACCAATTTCATGGGTCAGATGACGGCAATCTTCCAGGGCAAAATCCAGTAAGTGCTTATCGCCTAATTCCTGCTGGATCTTATTCGATAGATTCATCAGATATAGTACGTCATTCGCCGCATAGGTGAGTTGCTCAGAGCTTAACGGACGCGCCAACCAGTCAGATCGGGTCTGGTCTTTATCAATGTCCACATCCAGCATGTGCTTTAACGCATTTTGATAGCTTACCTGTAGCCCATGACCTAAAAAAGACATGCCAATCTGGGTATCAAAAACATTGCTTAGGCTTTTTTGCTGTGAGTAATGATAAATTAAATCAATATCTTCACTGCAGGCATGGAAAATATTCTGCTGGGCCTGAAACAATTTTTTCCAGAATGCCGACAGGTCTAAACTTGTGCCATCAAGTAAAAAAACCCGATCCGCAACATTAATTTGAAATACACCGAGTTTAGGCCAAAGAGTATCCACCTTGATGAATTCGGTATCCAATCCATAAATGGATGTCTGCCCCATCAAGTGCAGAATATCTTCTAAATCTTTTTGTTGATGAATGAACTGAAACATATTACCGAGTCTAAAAGCAGATTCTCTTGAAAAGTATATTAACCGATATATAACATTTAGATATAACAAAATCTACATCTAGCGTATATATTCACCATATTTTAATATTTAAATAAAAAATCAACATTTTTTTATATTTTTTTTGTATAAGTTTAAGACTATTTTTCTCGTAAATGCCACCCAGTTCTTATTCTTGTCAAAAATAATGAAATAAGCACCTGGGTACTTATTTCATACGCATACGATTATGCACCGCCTGACTTAAAGTATGACTATCCACATATTCAAGTTCTCCCCCTTGAGGAACACCTTGAGCAATCCGAGTCATTTGAATCGGTAAATGCTTGGTTGCTTCAACCAGATAATGTGCTGTCGCCTGACCTTCTACAGTAGCATTGGTTGCCAATATAACTTCTGAAACCGTGCCCTGACTCAGGCGCTGAATCAGATAGGGAATCCCGATTTCTTCCGGCCCAATTCCGTCCAGTGGAGACAAATGTCCACCCAGCACATGGTATTTACCCCGAAAACTGCCACTTTGTTCAATCGCCATCACATCTGCTGGTGATTCCACCACACAGAGCAGCTGATCATCACGTTCATGCGAAAGACAGATATCGCAGACTTCATTTTCAGTGAGCGAATGACAAACGCTACATTCCTGAATATAGGTAGCTGCTTCATTTAAAGCATGTGCCAGCCCGACTGCACCTTCCCTGTTTTTCATGATCAGGTGTAATGCCATGCGCTGAGCCGATTTCGGCCCAACACTTGGCAAAATCCGTAAGGCTTGAACCAGTTGATCAAATCGATCACTAAACACTGGACGTATTCCTTAGAATAAACCTGAAAGACCTGGTGGCAAGCCCATACCAGAATTTGCCGCTTTCATTTTTTCCTCAGAAATCGCTTCAGCCTGACGTGCAGCATCATTCATTGCAGCCGCGATTAAATCTTCAATCATGTCAGCATCATCTTGCAGCAATTCAGGGCTGATTTCGATACGTTTTACCACGTTACGGCAAGTCATGGTGACTTTAACCAGACCGCCGCCTGCTTCAGCATGAACTTCAGTTTGCGCAAGCTGTTCTTTGGCCTTTTTAACATTGGCTTCCATATCTTTTTGCATACGCTGTGCTTGCTGCATCAACATGTTAATGTTCATAAAATACTCCGAACACAAAACTTAAAAATAAGATAAAAAATTAAATTAAATCTAAACCACGACTAATGTCGCGAATAATATCATCAATATCTTCCAAACCAACAGATACACGGATTAATCCTTCACGAATCCCTGCAGCTTCTTTGGCTTCTGGTGAAAGCTTACCGTGAGTAGTGGTTGCTGGATGAGTAATAGTTGATTTCACATCGCCCAGGTTACCGGTAATGGAAATAAACTGGGTATTGTCGATAACTTTCCAAGCCCCTTCACGCCCACCTTTGACTTCAAAGGACACAATACCACCAAAACCGCTTTGCTGTTTAGCTGCAAGCTCATGACCGATATGTGAAGGCAAACCAGCGTAATATACTTTTTCTACTTTGTCGTGCTGATTTAAGAATTCAGCCAGTTTTTGTGCATTTGCTGAATGTTCACGCATACGTAAACGCAGAGTTTCCAGACCTTTCAAAAAAACCCAGGCATTAAATGGGCTCATTGACGGGCCAGTGGTGCGAACATAACCAAATACTTCTTCAAGCAATTTGTGATTACCTACCACAGCACCACCTAATGCGCGACCTTGACCATCCAGATATTTGGTTGCTGAATAGACAACCAGGTCAGCCCCTAATTTAATTGGCTGTTGCAATGCCGGCGTACAGAAGCTGTTATCAATCGCCAGTAATGCACCATTGGCATGAGCCAGATCCGCCAAGGCCTGAATATCGGCAATTTCAGCCAGTGGATTGGACGGAGATTCAACAAACAGTAATTTGGTTTCAGGCTTGATTGCATTTTTCCACGCATCAAGATCGGTTAAATCAACAAAATCGACTGCTATACCAAATTTAGCCACGTATTTTTCAAAAAGAGAAACCGTTGAACCAAACACCGCACGTGAACAGATGACGTGATCGCCCAGTTTCAAATAAGACATAGCCACAGCCATGATGGCTGCCATGCCAGTACTGGTTGCAACAGCACGTTCCGCACCATCTAATGCGGCAAGGCGCTTTTCAAACATCGCAACTGTCGGGTTGGTAAAGCGCGAATAAATGTTACCAGGTTCCTGACCAGAAAACTTAGCTGCGGCTTCTGCTGCATTTTCATAGACGAATGATGAAGTGAGAAAAATTGGCTCACCATGCTCGCCTTCAAAACTGCGTGTATGACCTGTACGAATGGCTAAGGTATCTAATTGGTATTCAATGTCGTCTTGTTGGCTCATTTGTATTACCCAGTCCTGGACTGTATTGCTAATAATTGCCAACATTTTGAGCGTCTATGGCATTTAAGGTCAAGGTATAATGCATAAATATCGCCTACACTTCGATCAATCCCCCATATGTCAGCATCCCCAGCAATGATTCAAGTTAAAAATAAAATTGCCAAACATAAAAGCAAACTCAAAAACCTGTCAAAGACTTTATTTAACTCAAAATCACTGGTTTTATCGCAAGCCACTCCCTATGAAGTCATTGCAGAGTACAAACAGACCCGAGTGCGCTATTACGCCTCAGCAGATAAGCAATATAAAGAACCCCTGGTTTTTGTTGCTCCCCTTGCAATCAACATGGCCATTTACGACCTGTATCCCTACCGTTCATTGGTAAAACACTTTCAACATAGTGGCTTTGATGTCTATTTAATCGAATGGGGTCGATATAGCTATCGAGATCGTTTCCTCAATTTCATGTCATTTATTGATGATGCCATTCCGCATTGTATAGACCAGATCCGAACTCACTCGCATAGTGATGAAATTTCACTGCATGGCTGGAGTATGGCCGGTGTATTTGTCATGTTGTATTGCGCATTGCAAAAACCAAACCATGTTAAAAATTTAATTGTATTAGGCAGTCCGGTGGACAGTCATGCATCAGGCCGTACCGGCAAACTTTTTCAAAAGGCCAATCAACTGATTGCCAAAAACAAGGTCCTACAAAACAAGATTTACTCAGGAACTGTACCCAAGCATCTGATTCATAGCCCAGGCATACTAAATTCACTCGGTTTTAAAATGATTGATCCTGTGGGATGGATACAAAGCCAGAAACAGCTTCTAGCAAACCTCGATAACCTGCAAGCCTTATATGAACACGCCACCATGGGTAATTTCCTGAACCAGATGATTGACTATCCAGGCGGTATCAATCAGGACATGATTTTTAATGTCTGGCTACAAAATCCGCTCAAAAACGGTGTTATCAGATTACAGGATAAGCATATCGAATTAAAACATATAGCCTGCTCTTTACTGGTAGGCGCGGGTCGTAGCGATCGGATTGTTTCCAAAGAGGCCGTTAAACCTTTAATTGAATTGACAAATAGTCAGGATGTCACGTTTACTCTTATCCCGGGTGGTCATTTGGGACTCATGTCTAGCCAGTCCAGTGCCAACGAGTTCTGGCCTTTCATGACCACCTGGCTAAAACAGAGATCGAGCAAAATATAAAGGAAACATCATGATTCAGTCAGTTGCATTTATCGGCTTAGGCGCAATGGGTTACCGTATGGCAGCACATTTACCTCAACATTTTGATACGGTCTATGTATGGAACCGTAATTTCGAAAAAGCCAAACAGCATGCAACTGAATATGGCACCCAAGCTGTAGAACTTGAGCAAGCGGTTCAGGCCGATATCATTTTTTCTTGCCTGCCAACGAGCAAGGAAGTTGAAGATCTTATTGCAACGGTTCAGATTAAATCGGGTGCGGTATGGGTCGATTGCACCAGTGGTGTTCCCGAATCGGCAAAAAAGCTCAGCCAACAATTAAAAATATCGAATGTGGATTTTCTGGATGCACCGGTGAGCGGGCAAACTATTGGTGCGGAAAATGGCACATTAACCGTAATGATTGGTGGTGAAGCTGCTGCTTTTGAAAAATCCCTACCCGCTATTCAGGCTTTCGGGAAACTGATTAAACATGTCGGTGAATCAGGTGCAGGTTTCGCAGTCAAAGCAGTGAACAATATGCTATTAGCCGTCAATCTCTGCTCAGTGGCTGAAGGTTTCACCACCTTAAAAGCGCATGGGGTAAATCTGCATGAAGCTTTAGACTGCATTAATGCGTCAAGCGGTAAAAGTGGCGTAACGGAAATGGTGTTACCACAACGTATTTTAAATCGTGCCTTCCCGCTGACTTTTGCTCTGCCATTATTGGCAAAAGATACCGGAATTGCACTTGATCTGGTTCGTGATGCCAAACTGTCAGCACCGGTGATTGCCTTGACTCAAAGTCTGATTCAGGCAGCCAGTAATTTAACAGAAAAAGACAGTGACTTTTCTAGTGCTGTGAAAATGTACGAATCTTGGAATAAAATTACACTTGAGTAATTACTCGCCATTGAATAATAATAAATAAACCTAATATTGTGTAGAAGTGCTCTACACAATATTCTCACAGAGGAAACCCTCATGACCAAGCTTAGTGTTGCAGTTTTGGCTAGTTTTACAACTTTCTTTGGGGCAACTGCTTTTGCAGCGACAGCAGAGCAAGAGTGCCAACAATTAAAAAATGACCATGATGTCATTTATGCCTCTAAAGGTTTTTGCTTTAAAGACCCGGAAGCCAAGGCCAAGTTCGGCAATGACAATTGTTATACAACCAAGCCAAAATTTTCAGAAAAAGAGCAACAACGACTTGACGCCATCAAAGATCGTCAGAAAGAATTGAACTGTAAATAATTACAGTACCCAATCACTTTCAAGGACTAGACATGCTTTACGATGATCAAAATATTTTTGCACGAATTATCCGTAATGAACTTCCTGCAATAAAAGTGTATGAGGACGAACAGGTTCTGGCTTTTATGGACATTATGCCCCAGGCAGAAGGTCATACGTTGGTCATCCCGAAAACACCTGCAATTACCTTGCTCGATCTGCCACCTGATGCCGCTGCCTATACCATTCAGATTGTGCAAAGAATTGCCCAGGCAATGAAAATAGCACTTGATGTTCAAGGTATTGTACTGATGCAACTTTCAGGTGCATCTGCTGGTCAAACAGTTCCGCATGTACATTTTCACCTCATTCCAAGTTCAGTGCATGAGCTTGGAAAACATGCATTACATATGGGTGACCAGGAAAAAATTAAAGCACTGGCTGAAAAGATTAAAGCTGAACTTTAAAATTCACTCGAATTTTAATTTGTAAAAAATGGAGCAAAGGCTCCATTTTTTTATATTTAAAATTAAATCAATCTTTCGCATAGAATTTAATTAAAAATTAAAGCACTGAAAAACAATGAAAAAATATTAATTCATTCAATATTCTCCGTCATCAAACTGTCATCTATCTTTCACTTCCCTGTCACAAAGTTTGCAGATACTGCTTAGCAAGTTGGTGAGCTTTTGTAAATTTTTGTACACAAGCAAACTATAAAAAGAGTCAACAGGGCAACCGCCCCATAAAAGTGTTTTTGGAGAAATTTCAATGAAAAAATTGCTTCTCGCTGCTACAGTAGCAACCTTAAGCGTAAGTGCAGCGCAAGCAGCACCAACTTTGTACGGTAAGTTAAACGTTACCGTAGACCAAGTGGACAACAATAAGTTTGATGGCAAAAACGTTACAGAAGTAAACTCCAATGCTTCTCGCTTAGGGGTAAAAGGCGAAGAAAAATTGACTGATAAATTATCAGCAGTTTATTTAGCTGAGTGGGAAGTTTCAACTGATGGCAATAAAGATAAAGACTGGGGAATGCGTAACCGTTTCTTAGGTCTTAAATTTGCCGATATCGGTACATTAAAAGCCGGTAACTACGATTCTTACTTCAAAACTGCTGCAGGCAATAACCAAGATATTTTTAACGATCACAACCACCTTGATATGACCAGCATGCTATATGGTGAAGATCGTTTAAGTAACTCAATCGGTTTTGAAACTGATAAAAAATTACTGGGCGGCCTGCAATTCAGCATTATGGCACAGCAAGGTGAAGATTCAGCGACTGATAATAATACCAAAGGTCAAACAGGCACACGTAATGGCTTTGGTGATAGCATCTCGACTTCACTTAGCTACGACAACAAAGACTATGGTGTAGCTGCAGCAATTGCAGGTAACTTTGGCGTGGCAGGTAAATACAACGCTTATAGCCTAACAGGTATTTATTCAGATGCAGTTCGTGTGACTGGTTCTGTTGATTTAACTAAGGCGGGTGTAAACGGTCTGGTATTTGGTGCCCTATGGCAAACAGCTCAACCTACAGATGATACAGTATCAACGACAAGTGGTACTCCTGCTGTAACAACTTCTTATAAAGGTTTACAAGAAGATGCTTACGGTATTACTACTGCCTATACAATTCCATCTACACCATGGAAATTAAAGGCTGAATATCTATCTGCCAATACTTCTGTAGACAATAAAACTGACCGTCAAATCGACCAGTACGGCGTAGGTGTCGATTATAACCTAAATAAACAAGCACGTTTCTACGGTGTTGTAGGTCAGCAGAAGCGTGACTGGTTAACAAAAGATGATAAGAAAACTGTGATTGGCCTGGGTATGGAATATAACTTCTAAGCCCTCTTCATTTACTTAGAAAGCTATTAAAAAGACCACATTCGTGTGGTCTTTTTTTTGAGGCAAGAATTTTAACTTCCTCTCTCATTCCTCCTGCATTTTAAGTCAAGGTGTTTAATTGGATTTATATAAAACATATTAAATGGAATTTCAAACAAGAATAATTATCAATTAATTATTTATATCCCCTAAAAAGATACAAGTGTTTTAGTTGGAGTTAAAAGTATATATAAGTATTTTAGTCAGAATTAAAAATTAAATACGCAGTGTTTTAGTCAACTTAATAATCGCAAAAAATCAGTATATTTTTTATCACAACCTTAACATAAATTATTGTTTTAAAAAACAAATATAATATATTTTTATTTTAATTGTTTCATCTATTTATTTTTAGTTATTTTTTGTTTAATAATATAGATCAAGTTTAACAAAATAGGCTTATTTGTATGAGCTTAATACCGAAAGATTACAATCAACGTTTAGTTCGAGAGATCGCAATCATATTAATAATCAAGGTTGCTCTCCTACTGACGATTAAACACATCTGGTTCGATGCCCCTACTATTCCTCAAAATTTTGACACTCAAGTTGCCGAGCATATTGCTGGCAGCCCTTCCCAAATCAAGGAGACACGTTGATGATTTCTGAAAGCGTGGTCGATCTTTCGCGGTTCCAATTTGCAATGACCGCGTTGTATCACTTTATATTTGTACCTCTTACACTTGGTCTGGCTTTTATTCTTGCCATTATGGAAACCACCTATGTGATTTCCGGTAAAGAAATTTATAAGGACATGACTAAGTTCTGGGGAAAACTTTTTGGTATTAACTTTGCCTTAGGTGTTACCACAGGTTTAACCATGGAGTTCCAGTTTGGTACAAACTGGGCGTACTATTCGCATTATGTCGGTGACATTTTTGGTGCGCCACTCGCTATTGAAGGATTAATGGCATTTTTCTTGGAATCGACTTTTATTGGTCTATTCTTCTTCGGCTGGGACCGGCTTTCCAAAGTTCAGCATTTAGGCGTGACCTGGCTGGTTGCACTGGGTTCCAACATGTCGGCACTTTGGATTTTAGTCGCCAATGGCTGGATGCAAAACCCTGTGGGCGCAGAGTTCAACTTTGAAACCATGCGTATGGAGCTGGTTGACTTCGGCGCACTGATTTTCAACCCGGTGGCTCAGGTTAAATTTGTCCATACAGTATCTTCAGGTTATGTCACTGGTGCCGTTTTCGTTTTAGCGATTTCCAGTTTCTACATGCTCAAAAAACGTGATTTACCTTTCGCGCGCCGTTCTTTCGCTATTGCGGCAATCTTTGGTTTAGCCTCTACATTCTCAGTTATTTTACTAGGTGATGAATCAGGTTATGAACTGGGTGATGTACAAAAAACCAAATTGGCTGCAATTGAAGCAGAATGGGAAACTCACCCAGCACCTGCTCCATTTACATTGTTTGGTATTCCAAATCGGGAAGAACAACGCACTGACTACGCCATCAAAATTCCATATGTGATGGGTATCATTGCAACACGTTCGCTTGATAAAGAAGTAACTGGCCTGAAAGACCTGATGGTTCAACATGAGCTTCGTATCCGTAATGGTATGACTGCATATGCCGAACTTGAAAAACTTCGTGCAGGCGACCGCTCACCAGCACTTATGGCTTCGTTCAAAGAAAATCAGAAAGACTTGGGCTATGGCTTACTTCTTAAAAAATACACACCAAATGTAGTAGATGCTTCTGAAGAGCAAATCAAAGCAGCAACCAAAGATACTGTTCCTAACGTAACTGCCCTGTTCTTCTCGTTCCGTGCCATGGTGGCTTCTGGTTTCTTGATGCTGCTTCTGTTTGTCCTTGCAACTTTTGCAGTCGCTAAACGTAATGCAGAAAGCAAACCTTGGTTACTTAAATTTGCGCTTTACGGCTTACCATTACCATGGATTGCTACACAAACTGGCTGGTATGTGGCTGAAGGTGGTCGTCAACCATGGACAATTGGTGAGGTTCTACCTACACATCTTTCTGCTTCAAGCTTAAGCACTGGTGATATTTGGGGTTCAATCCTGGCACTTGCAGCGTTCTATACAGTACTTCTAATTATCGAAATGTACTTGATGATCAAATTCGCTCGCTTAGGTCCAAGTTCTTTACATACTGGTAAATACCACTTTGAAAAAGGCGCTGATCAAAACCACGCTGCTGCGGAGGCTCAATCATGATCGAATATGAATTACTCAAAATAATCTGGTGGGTTTTGGTAGGTGTACTACTGATTGGCTTTGCCCTCACCGATGGCTTCGATATGGGCTCTATGGCAATCATGCCATTCGTGGGCAAAAACGATGAAGAGCGTCGTGCAGCAATCAATACCATTGCCCCGCACTGGGACGGTAACCAGGTTTGGTTCATTACAGCTGGTGGCGCACTGTTTGCTGCATGGCCAATGGTTTATGCAACAGCATTCTCCGGTATGTACTGGGCACTATTACTGGTACTGTTTGCCCTGTTCTTAAGACCTGTAGGTTTTGACTACCGCTCTAAACTTGAGAACAAAAAATGGCGTAACTCTTGGGACTGGGGTTTGGCTGTTGGTGGTGCAGTTCCTGCTTTAGTCTTCGGTGTTGCCTTTGGTAATATGTTCCTGGGTGTGCCGTTTACTTTAGATGAAACCGTACGTTCAACTTATACTGGTAGCTTCTTTGCCCTACTCAATCCATTTGCTCTGGTTTGTGGTATTGTCAGCTTATCCATGCTGAGTGCGCATGGTGGTGCGTGGTTGATGCTTCGTACCGATGGCGACTTACATGCACGTTCTGCCAAAGCAACTCAATTGATGGGTGTGGTATTCTTGGTTTGCTTCCTGGGCGCTGGAGCATGGTTATACTTCGGTAATATTGAAGGTTATACTTTAGCGCAACCATTTGATACCAATGGAGTTGCAAACCCTCTTGCCAAAGAAGTCATTACCAATGGCAACCATGGCTGGATGAATAACTACTCGACTTACCCAATCACTATGATTGCACCGATCATGGCAATCTTGGGAAGCCTGATTGTAATTGCCGCTGCTGCGAAAGCCAAAGCAGGTTTAAGCTTCCTGGGTACATCGCTGATGGTAATTGGGGCAATTTTAACAGCTGGTTTTGCATTGTTCCCATTCCTTATGCCTTCAAGCATCAACCCTGTTGCCAGCTTGACCATGTGGGATGCCGTATCAAGTAAAAACACACTGACTGTAATGACTGTTGCTGCCTGTATTTTTGTTCCAATTATTTTGAGTTACACCACTTGGTGTTACTATAAGATGTGGGGCGTAATTACCAAAAAACATATTCAAGAGAATTCACACAGCCTGTACTAAGGCTGTGTTTTAGGAGATAAAATTATGTGGTATTTCGCATGGATTCTCGGGATTTTAATGGCGTGCTTTGCAGGCGTATTAAGTGCCCTTTATATCGAACATCATCAAGATTTGGATGAGGAATAAACAATGACAGAGATCGCAATGACAGCAGAAGGAAGCAAGCCAAATAAATTTGTAATGGCCATTTCATTTTTGATGGCATTGCCTCTTGCTACGGTGTTGCTAATTCACCCAGCCCTCATGCTCGATGCCAATGGTCACTATAATCATAGAGCCTTGATGATGATCATGATTGGCATTTCAGGTGGATTTATTTACGGCGTAGGATTTCTGCCTAAGTTTTGGCTGTGGAAATGGCTATTTAGTCCATATATCGCATGGCCATTGATGATCTGGGGTTATTACACCTGGTTCCTCACCTAATTCTTTAAACGTTCTAAAAAGCCCACATTTGTGGGCTTTTTTACATCTACTTATAACGCGCTAAAATCTTTTCCCGCTCTTCTTTCGATATATCCTCAGGCAACATAAAACATTCACGATACTTTTGAAGAAAAATCTGAATAAGCTTTTGACAATCAGGCAATGTATGTTTTAAATAAATCTGTGCACTCATCATCGTTAAATTGTTAGATTGCTTAATAATCAATTTTTTGTGTTCATCACCCAAACCAAAGGTGTGACGCAAAAATGTTTGCTTCCCACTATGTACAATTGAATTAAGATAATCCAAAGAGAATAACTTGAACTCTTCGAGTTGAGCGACAATATGCTTGATTTCCTGAATTTCCTTCAAAGCTTCAATCATCGGCGTTGCAGTAAAACGGGCTAATACTTTTATGTTCCTTTAAAGTAAGCTGCTCTATTGAATCCAGCACGCCCAACTCACACACTTGCTCATCCGTTGCTGCAAATAATATCCAATAAGCACGCACAACAGACTCAAATTGAATACGAAACAATGCGAGTGCGGATGTATAAAGTTTTTCTTTTAATAAGGACTTAACAGCCACACTATGTTCTATCGAAATATAACAACACTGATAAACCAGATCTAATCGCATAAGCCCATCCATTAATTCAGAACTTTCCAGTTCCCTATTTAGCTCATCCATCATCAGCAAAGATTGTTCAAATAAATCCATGTATGTTCCCACAAAACAAAAAAGCTAGATCAAATCTAGCTTTTCAATATTAATATCAACATCAACGATGGGTATGGATCGACATCACAATCCCCATACTCGCCAGTAACGAAATTACTGCCGAGCCACCATAACTCATCAGTGGCAGAGGGTCCCCAGTTACAGGTAAAATTCCGCTGGCCATGCCCGAGTTTAAAAATACAAAGAAAAAGAACGTCAGTCCGATAGCACCCGCATATAAGCGTCCAAAATTATGAAAACTATTCAAGCCAATCATCAAGCAACGAATAATAATTGCAGCAAACAGACTAAATAATAAAAATACCCCGACAAAGCCATATTCTTCAGCATAGGCAGACATAATGAAGTCGGTATGATGTTCAGGCAAGTAACCCAAATGCGACTGAGTACCGGTCAAATATCCTTTCCCGGTTAACCCCCCAGAACCAATAGCAATTTTGGACTGGATGATGTTCCAGCCAGCGCCCAATGCATCGGACTCAGGATCAAATAAGGTCAAGATACGTTTCTTTTGATAGGTTTGCAGTACAAACATCCATAAAACCGGTGCTGCAACAGCCAAAGCCGTTAGGGCTCCCAAAATCAAACGCCAAGACATGCCACATAGGAACAAGACAAAAACACCGGGAATAATCAGACCAATGTTCAAATCTGGTTGTAGTGCCACCAGTACAAACGGAATCATCATCAGGATGAGTCCAGTCACGATCTGCAAAAACGTAGGTGGAAATACACGACGTGAAAAATACCATGCCATCATCAGCGGCATGGCAAATTTCATGATTTCACTGGGCTGCATACTGCCAATGCCCGGAACCGTCAGCCAACGCTTTGCCCCCAAACGCGTATCACCAATCACCAGAACCAGCACCAGTAGCACCATGCCCAGCATATAAAAATATGGACTGACCGCCTGATAAACTTTTGGCGGAACCTGGGCACATAAAAACATGAGGATGAAACCGACACCAAAACTGGTCGCCTGACGAATCACCATACTGCTATCTTGCAGGGTTGCGCTATAGACCACCATCAATCCCAATATTGAATTCAATACCAGAAAAGAAAGCAGCCATGGATCTAAGTGTAATTTGGCCCATCTGGATGAGTCATGTTTAATGCTTCTACCATCACGTAAAGAGTGACGTAAAAAACGATACTGGGGGGATGGTATCATTTGAAATATTTGAACAAGCTAGAGACAGCGCAAATTATAAGTTTAAAGTGTTTAAATAACATCATTAAGTCCCATATTTCTGCATTTTTATCTTGTAGACTTTAAACTACTTGCTGGGAGGCTAATATTAAACGTGCCAACTCCAGATCATCGGCATAGGTAATTTTAATATTATCTGATCGGCCCTGTACCACTTTTACTGGTTCGCCCACATATTCCAGAGCACTGGCTTCATCGGTAATGGTCATACCATCCTGCAATGCTTTTTCAATGGCATGTTTTAAGATACCTAATCTTGAGATTTGGGGTGTCTGAGCTTGCCATAAATGGTCGCGACTAACTGTCTTGGCAATTGCATTTGCCTGTGCAACATATTTTAAGGTGTCACGTACGGGAATCGCCAAAATCGCACTGCAATTTTCCTGAATAGCCGTATTCACTAAACTCTGCAAACAGTCTTGGGTCACACAAGGACGCGCAGCATCATGTACAAATACCCAATCCTCTTCAGCTGCAAATGCTTCAAGATAGCTTAAGGCATTCAGAACAGAATTCACCCGTTCTGCGCCACCCGGACAAAAATGAGCCTTTTCATGATGAGAGAATGTCAAGGTTTTTGCAACATCATCCTGTACCCCAATAGCAAGAACATAACCCGCCAGAGGTAACTGATTCAGACGTGCAACGGTATGCTCAAGTACGGTTCGATCTTGAATCTGTTGATATTGTTTAAGGTCAGTTTTAGAAAAACGACTTCCGGAACCAGCAGCAGGAATAACTGCCCAAATTTTATGGTGCACTTTCTACGGGTGCTCCAGTTTCATTTTCATTGGTTCTTAAATCTGCTTTGGCATTTGGATCAATATAAATAGGCTTATAGTTTGTACTAATAGTACTCATTTGCACAAAAGTTTCATGCGGCTTGATTAAGCCCAAGTCTAAACGCGCATGCTCTTCAATGGCTTCAATACCATTTTTCAAGTCATAAACTTCAGCAGCGAGAACTCGGTTACGTTCTTTAAGTTCCGTATTTAATTCTGTTTGTTGTTGAATTTTTTCAGCCAGTTTTTGATGGTCATGGTAACCACCTTCACCAAACCAGAATAAGTACTGAAACCCTGCGATCAAAATGATCGCAAGGCACAATAATGCTTTACTCACTTTGGAGTCAAATACATTGAATAGAGATAGCATGATATGTGCTTAGTTCAAACCTTTGAACTCAGCTTTACCGCGATATGCAGCTTTAGTCAATTCTTCGATACGAAGTAATTGGTTATATTTTGCTACACGGTCAGAACGGCAAAGTGAACCTGTCTTGATTTGACCCGCTGCTGTACCTACTGCAAGATCAGCAATAGTCGAATCTTCAGTTTCGCCTGAACGGTGAGAAATTACTGTAGAGTAACCATTTGCTTTCGCAAGATAGATAGCATCTAGAGTTTCAGTCAAGGTACCGATCTGGTTGTATTTGATCAAGATAGAGTTAGCAACTTTCTCGTTGATACCGCGTTGTAAAATCTTAGGATTGGTTACGAATAAATCATCGCCTACCAACTGGATCTTGTCGCCAAGGATAGAAGTCAAGTAAGACCAGCCTTCCCAATCAGACTCATCCAGACCATCTTCAATCGAGATAATTGGATATTGGTTTACAAGACCCGCAAGGTAGTCAGAGAACTGGTTGCTTGTGAATGCTTTGTTACCTTCGCCAGCAAGAATGTACTGGCCATTTTTGTAAAATTCTGAAGATGCGCAGTCAAGTGCAAGCATGATGTCAGAACCCGCTTTATAACCCGTTTGCTCAATTGCAGAAAGGATTACAGTAATCGCTTCTTCATTTGAACGTAAGTTTGGTGCAAAACCACCTTCATCACCCACTGCTGTATTTAAACCTTGTTTCTTTAAAACTGATTTTAAAGAATGGAAGATTTCAGCACCCGCACGTAACGCTTCAGAGAATGAAGTAAAGCCGACTGGCTCAATCATAAACTCTTGAATGTCAACATTGTTGTCTGCGTGTGAACCACCATTCAAGATGTTCATCATTGGAACAGGCATAGTTAAAATGCTGTTATTACGAAGATCTGCGATGTATTGGAAAAGGGGAATTTTCTTTTCGTCAGCAGCAGCACGTGCAGCAGCCAAAGATACCGCTAGAGTTGCGTTCGCACCTAGTTTTTCTTTGTTTTCTGTACCGTCAAGCGCGATCATTGTGTTATCAATATCTTTTTGTTCAAAGACTGATTTACCCAACAATGCGTCACGAATTACTGTGTTAACGTTGTTAACTGCTGTTTTAACGCCTTTACCCAAGTAACGCGCTTTATCGCCGTCACGAAGTTCTAAAGCTTCACGAGAACCAGTTGAAGCACCAGATGGTGCACATGCACGGCCAACTACGCCAGATGCCAAGATTACGTCTGCTTCGATGGTTGGGTTACCACGAGAGTCCAAAATTTCACGTGCACGAATGTCAACGATTTGACTCATGAACAATTCCTCAGTTGATGAATAACGCGATGCTTTAGAAGGCATCAAGGTGTATATGATTTAGTGTGTATCTAACTTTTTGAAACCTTTAACCAAGGTATCCAATTCTTTCAGCTGCGCCAAGAATGGCTCCAGTTGCGACATACGAAGTGCACAAGGACCATCACATTTAGCATGTTCAGGATCTGGATGAGCTTCCAAAAATAAACCCGCCAGACCAGTGGCCATACCCGCACGAGCCAAAGTGGTAATTTGCGCACGGCGACCACCCGCAGAATCTGCACGCCCACCTGGAGTTTGCAGCGCGTGGGTGACATCAAAGAATACAGGCACATTCATTTCTTTCATGATGTCGAAGCCCAGCATGTCTACAACCAGGTTGTTATAGCCAAATGCCGAACCACGTTCACAAAGAATCAGCTTGTCATTTCCGGCTTCCAGACACTTATGCAGAATATGACGCATTTCATGTGGCGCAAGGAACTGGGCTTTTTTGATGTTGATGATGGCATCGGTTTTTGCCATGGCTTCAACCAGATCAGTCTGACGACTCAAGAATGCTGGAAGCTGGATAATATCCGCCACTTCAGCAACAGGTGCAGCCTGATAAGGTTCATGTACATCAGTAATGATGGGTACATTGAAGTGTTTTTTAATGTCTGCTAACCACTCGATCCCTTTTTCCAAGCCTGGGCCACGGAAAGAGTTCAAGCTTGAACGGTTGGCTTTATCAAAACTTGCTTTAAACACGTAAGGAATTTCCAGACGTTTGCAGATATCAACATAAGTTTCTGCAATTTCAAAAGCAAGGTCTTTTGACTCAAGTACATTCATTCCGCCGAATAATACAAATGGCAAATGATTTGCCATTTGTATATCGCCTAAACGTACAATTTCTTGTGGTTTTAATTGCGACATTTAAACTTTCCTAGTTTAGTCTTGCCCAGCCATTATTTGGTTTTTCGGTACTGTTTTTTCGCAGCATCAATAAAGCTGGCAAATAATGGGTGCCCATCACGTGGTGAACTTGTAAATTCCGGGTGGAATTGTACAGCAATAAACCAAGGATGTTGAGGAATTTCAACTGTTTCTACCAAATGTTGTACTGGTGAATAACCTGAAATCTTCAGACCTTTCTCTTCTAGGGCAGGAATGAAACGGTTGTTCATTTCGTAACGGTGACGGTGACGTTCGATAATTTCTGTAGAACCATAAACTTCTGCAGTTTTTGTACCTGCAACCAGCTCAGATTTTTGCGCACCTAGACGCATGGTTCCGCCAAGATCAGAATCTACAGAACGCTGTTGAACTTCACCACGCTCATCCAGCCATTCAGTGATCAGACCAATCAATGGTGATTTAGTTGAACGGTTAAATTCTGTGGAAGACGCATCAGTGATACCCGCTACGTTACGCGCGTATTCGATCACTGCCAACTGCATACCTAAACAGATACCAAGGAATGGCACACCGTTTTCACGTGCATATTTGATTGCCAGCATTTTGCCTTCAGTGCCACGCTCACCAAAACCGCCCGGAACCAGAATGGCATCCGCATCTTTAAGCGCTTCATTCACATCTTGGCTTTCAAGATCTTCAGCATTGACATAGTCAATTTGGACTTTAACGCGGTTTTTAATGCCCGCATGAAGAAGTGCTTCGTTTACAGATTTATATGCATCTGGAAGCTCAACATATTTACCCACCATGGCAACATGAACTGTGTATTCAGGGTTTAATAAGGCTTCTACGACGTTGTCCCAGTCTGAAAGATCCGCTTCAGGCAGGTCGTTATAACCAAAACGTTCACAAATTAAATCGTCAACATCCTGTTCATAGAACGTACGCGGGATTTGATAAATAGTACGTGCATCTTTACAGACCACAACCGCACGCGCTTCCACGTTAGTGAATAATGCAATTTTACGGGTTGTATCTGCATCAACATCATGCTCGGTACGGCAGATTAAAATATCTGGTTGAATACCAATCGATAACAACTCTTTCACAGAGTGCTGAGTCGGTTTGGTTTTCAGTTCTGCTGCTGATTTGATGTATGGAAGTAAAGTCAAGTGCATCAACATGGTACGTTTATGACCAAGTTCTACCATTAACTGACGTACAGATTCCATGAACGGGAGAGATTCGATGTCACCTACTGTTCCGCCAATTTCTACAATTGCGACATCATAGCCTTCGCCAGCGCGAAGAACACGTTCTTTAATATTATCGGTAATATGAGGAATAACCTGAACAGTACCACCCAGATAGTCACCACGACGTTCTTTATTTAAAACATCCTGATAAACACGACCTGATGTGAAGTTGTTCAGTTTGGTCATTTTCGCACGACGTAAGAAACGTTCGTAATAACCCAAGTCTAAGTCAGTTTCAGCACCATCCTCTGTGACAAAAACTTCACCGTGTTGGAACGGACTCATCGTTCCTGGATCGACATTAATGTATGGATCCATTTTGACCATGGTCACTTTTAAACCACGGGCTTCTAAAAGCGCAGCCACAGATGCAGCTGAAATACCTTTACCTAGTGATGATACAACACCACCAGTAACGAAAATAAAATGGGTCATTAAGTTTCTCGTACAATGGAGCCTAAATTGGCCTACAATGTTGTGCGATTTTACTTTACTCTATACCAATAAAGCAAAGTCATTCCGCATCAATTCATAGAACAATAAACAATTGGTTATTCTATCAGCATTTCCGATAAAAAATTAGGGTAAGCTGATAGGATTTTTATATTTGTATTTGCTGTTATAATAGCAACATCCAATTAATGCTTTATTTTGTGCGATTATGAATAACAAACTTTTACTTTGTGGTGCTATTGCAGCAAGTTTACTTTTAACAGCATGTGTAAAAAAAGAAACTCCAAAAGAAGATGAGCAAGAACAGGTTGAAACAACGGAACAAGTAAATCAACCTGCAGAAGCCGTACCTTTGGAAGCTATGGAAGATAACAACGCTCAAGCTCCAGCCCAGGTAGAAGTTGAACGTGAAGAAACGCCAAATACAACTACAGTCATTCGTCGTGAAGTGCGTGAAGCTCCTCAACAGACTACAACTGAAACTGCTCAAGCTGAAGCACCAAAAGCTCAACAGAAACCTGCTTCAGAAGCCCCCGCCAAATCAAATAATGAAGCTCAGTCTGAAGATGATGCAGTAGCTGCGGCAATTGCTGCGGCAACACCTGCATTGGATCAATAAATTCAGTCAGTTTCAAACACCCGTCTTTATGGCGGGTTTTTTATTGTGGTTTACCAGGGATCGAAAATAATTTATAGATTCTAAATAAACTTTTTATTTAAAAACGATCGAGATAAAGTTAAGCACAAAGAACATCAATTTAAAAAGCACGAGCCGAAAAATGAAAAACTGATTTTTGTCTTTCAACATATTTGAGTGAAGTCCACCTAAGACAAAAAAATTTGAACTAAATAGTGTAGATTTTGAGACACAAACCCATGCTAAAACAATGTTGTGATTTGCTCGAAACACATCAGTTAAAAATTGCTTTTATTGAAAGTGCCAGTTCTGGCTATCTTTCCAGTCAGTTTTCTATTTGCAAGAATAGTGGTGCAGAGATTCTGCTGGGCGGGCTGGTCAGTTATGATCCCTCAATCAAGATCAATATCCTGCATATTGATGCTGAGCTTATAGAAAAATATACCGCCGAGTCTGCTGAAGTTACAGAAGCGATGGCGATACAGGGCAAAAAGTTATTTACCCATGCGGATTTTGTGGTGGCCTGTACCGGCTTACTGAAACCCGGTGGTAGTGCAACAGAAAATAAACCTGAAGGCACATTTTTCACCTCAATTTTATATTTAAATAAAATACACAATTTTCAATATTTTATTGAGGGCACACCATTAAAACGCCTTGATGTTTTAACTCAATATATTGCAGATGAAATCATCAAACTTATTCAGAGTGTTTAGTGATGTTTAAACTCAAAATGTTCACATTCGGATTAATCCTGCTGCCATGCAGCAGTTTTGCAACCGTAGGTGGTCCTCAAAATATCGAAGTTTTGGGATATGAAGGCAAAGAGCAAAAAGTTTATGTAATGAGACATTATCTTGATGGTCGTGGTCGCCTGCCGCAACTTTATTATTATCAGTTAAAAAATACCAAACAGCCGCAAAAACTGATTCAGGTGAATTCGCTATATATTAATCCTAAAACCAAGAAGATTGATTATGACCAAGATAGTCGGCAATTCGATAAGGAAATAGCAAAAATTAAAAAGCGGCTTAACCCCCTTGCACCACTACCTAAATCAAGCATCAAAATTCAGGTGTTAAAGAAAATCACCTCTAAAGAGAAATCCTGGTATGACCCGAAAGAATATATTCCGAAATATACTTATACCTACCAACTCAGCAGTAAAAGCTTGAAAAGCCAGATCCATCAGGCAATCGATTATCGCCACGGATTAAACATTTCTCAAGTCTACAAAATTCCCCGGCAACAGAAAATTCTAGCGGTGGTTAAATACCTGGGCATTCCTTTTGAAACAGGTTACACCATTGAAGATCCTGTTTTACTGACTGCAAAAAAAATAAAGCCTCCGAAGAGGCTTTATTCATGCTTTTATCTTAAGCTGCAGTACGCTCTGCAATTGGAACCACTTTACGCAGTTCAGGGCCGGTATAATCCGCACTTGGACGGATAATACGGTTGTCTGCACGCTGTTCCATTACATGTGCTGCCCAGCCTGTTACACGGCTCATCACAAAGATTGGCGTGAACAGTTTGGTTGCAATCCCCATGAAGTGGTAAGCAGAGGCATGGAAGAAGTCTGCATTACAGAACAGTTTCTTCTCGCGCCACATCACCTCTTCACAGCGTACTGATACTGGATAAAGCACGGTATCACCGACATCTTGAGCTAAACGCTCAGACCAGATCTTGATGATACCATTACGCGGATCATTGTCTTTATAGATGGCATGACCAAAGCCCATAATCTTTTCTTTACGCTCCAGCTTGCCCAGCATTTCGCGTTCAGCTTCTTCTGGAGAGGTCCAGTTTTCAATCATTTCCATCGCTGCTTCGTTGGCACCACCGTGTAATGGACCACGAAGTGAACCAATAGCACCAGTAATACAAGAGTGCATATCAGACAAGGTAGATGCACACACACGCGCAGTAAATGTAGATGCGTTGAATTCATGCTCTGCATAAAGAATCAACGATACATTCATTACCTGTTCATGCAACTCATTCGGTTTTTCACCACGAAGTAAATGCAGGAATTGTGCACCGATTGAATCATCATCAGTATTTTCTTCAATGCGCACACCATCATGGCTATAACGATACCAATAGCAGATGATTGCAGGTAAAGTCGCCAAAATACGGTCAGCAACATCTTGCTGCTCAGCAAAAGATTTTTCAGTTTCCAAGTTGCCCAGCATGGACACACCGGTACGCATCACATCCATTGGATGTGAATCTGCCGGAATGCGCTCCAACACTTCTTTCAATGCTTGTGGAAGCTGACGTAAAGATTTCAATTTGGCCTTATAAGCCGCAAGCTGTTCAGTCGTTGGCAATTCACCAAAGAAGATAAGATAAGCCACTTCTTCAAATTGGCAATTTTCCGCCAGATCCTGCACATCATAACCACGATAGGTTAAGCCTGCACCACTCTTACCAACAGTAGAAAGTGCGGTTTTACCTGCAACCTGTCCACGTAATCCTGCACCTGTCAGTACTTTTCCTTCAGCCATTTTTAATTCTCCATTTTGAATTATTTATTTAAAAAATTTATTTAAACAATTTATCTAAAGTGTTCTCAAACGTATGATAATCAAGAAACTCGTAAAGCTCTTTACGCTGTTGCATCTTGTCTAATACATTCACTTGCGTACCGTTTTCACGGATAGAACGCATCACTTCCAATGCCGCTTTCTGCATTGCACGTGTCGCAGACAGTGGATAAAGCACCATACGAATACCTTGTTCACCCAACTCGTCTACGGTGTAATAAGGCGTATCACCAAATTCGGTAATATTTGCCAATACAGGCACACCTACAGCATCACACACTGTACGATACATAGTAATGTCAGTCATCGCTTCAGCAAAGATCGCATCCGCACCAGCTTCAACACATGCACATGCACGGTCAATCACCGCTTGTAAACCTTCTTTTTGCAAGGCATCGGTACGCGCCATCACCACAAAGTTTGAATCAGTCTTGGCATCCACCGCTGCTTTAATACGGTCAACCATTTCCTGCTGGGTCACAATTTCCTTGTTTGGACGGTGACCACAACGCTTTTGTGCAACCTGATCTTCAATATGAACGGCTGCAGCACCAGCTGCAATCATCTGTTTAACAGTACGGGCGATATTAAATGCTCCGCCCCATCCCGTATCAATATCTACAAGTAAAGGCGTATCGACACGCTCAGTGATACGACGTACATCTTCCAGAACATTGTCCAAACTGGTCATACCCAAGTCAGGCAATCCGTAAGAATAGTTGGCAACTCCTGCGCCCGATACATAAATGGCTTTATAACCCACTTCTTTCGCCATCATGGCTGCATAGGCATTCACTGTGCCGATAATTTGTAATGGCTTTTCAACTTCCAGTGCTTGTCTAAATCTTAAGCCTGCAGACATTTGTTGTGTCATCTTCCTTTCCACAGTTTCACTTTATTTATCGAAGTTTGAGTATATCCATAAACCCCTGTTTGGCCATGACTCTTTAGAATTTTTACTCTATAACTTTAGTCAAATAATTCTCAAATTTATTGCACAATAAATTTTCGTGATATTAGATATTATTTATTTTTGATAAACACAGCTTTTTTGTACGCTAAATAAGCTAAATTTGAGCTATTTTCTGAAAAATGACTTTTTCAGTTCAAATCATGCCGTACGCGAGTACACTTCTACACAGCACGCTGTACATATATTTGTTATAATAACAATCTCCCTCCTATTTAATTGTTAGTTTTTTATCCAATATGCATAAAATCGCCCATTTAGCTCCTTTAGGTAAAGATATACCACCAACCAAGCGTGGTCATGAGCGATGTGTGGCATTATTAGTCAGTGCAATCGACCTGTTTTTAGAACGTGGTTACGATGCAGTATCACTGGATGATATTGTGCAACACGCAGGCGGA
The DNA here is from genome assembly GCF_016599715.1 of Acinetobacter sp. CS-2. Lineage (NCBI taxonomy): Bacteria > Pseudomonadati > Pseudomonadota > Gammaproteobacteria > Moraxellales > Moraxellaceae > Acinetobacter > Acinetobacter sp. CS-2. Next base: position 1,480,813 of record NZ_CP067019.1, on the reverse strand, counting down.
TCTAAAGCTTCAATCTATAAATACTTTGGCAATAAAGAAGGCTTATTCAAAGCAATTTGTGATTATCGTCGGGAACAGTTTTTTAAAGATATCTGTATCCCTTTTGAACACGGTAAAGATGATCTTCGTGTCTATTTAATCCAAACCCTGATAAATGTTAAGCAACACTTGATGCTTCCAGAAAATGTAGCTTTCCTTCGTTTAATTATTGAACAGACACAGCGCAGCCCACAGCTTGCTCTTTACATTCACGAACAGGGTCCAAAGCATATTCAAATCGCCATAGCCAATGCGCTAACCAAAGCCGATGAAATCGGGATTATTCACTGTAAACAACCGATTTATTCTGCTCAACTATATTTTGGCATTATCCGCAATATTGAATGGTGCGTGCTCATGGGTGTACCAATTCGTGAAAATGATCAAGAAACCATCAATTACATTACTTATTGTGTAGATCGCTTTCTGGAAGGCCATCAACCCCGTTAGATTTTTTGCAATTTGCCTCGCATATAGTATATTAGCCGATTCCGTATTTTTTTCTTAACCAACCAGCAACTAATTACTGATAATTTATTTTCAGCGGTTATTGTGGAGTAAATGATGGCTCTCCGTCACTTTCTAACTTTACGTGATTTATCGACTTTAGAACTTAACCAAATTTTGCAACGCGGGATCGAACTCAAGCGTAAGCAGCATAACAATGAAGTTTTCCAACCTTTCGTTGGTAAAGTCATGGGTATGATTTTTGAAAAATCGAGTACTCGTACACGTGTTTCGTTTGAAGCTGGCATGAGTCAATTCGGTGGTAGCGCAATCTTTCTTTCTTCACGTGACTCCCAACTTGGTCGCGGTGAGCCAGTTGAAGATTCGGCACGCGTAATATCAAGCATGCTGGATATCGTAATGATCCGTACTTTCGGCCATGATATCGTTGAGCGTTTTGCTTCTTACTCAAAAGTACCTGTAATCAATGCATTAACAGATGATCACCACCCTTGCCAACTATTGGCTGACATGCAAACTTACCTTGAACACCGTGGTTCAATTGAAGGTAAAACCGTTGCCTGGATTGGTGATGGCAACAACATGTGCAACTCTTATATTGAAGCTGCACACATGTGGGGCTTTAAATTAAAAATTGCTGCGCCTAAAGGCTATGAACCACAAGAAAAATTCCTGACTGAATTTGCCCACTGTGTAGAACTTGTCGATTCAGCTGAAGATGCTGCGGTAAATGCAGATCTGATTGTGACTGATGTCTGGGCAAGCATGGGACAGGAAGAAGAGCAAAAAATCCGTGAAAAAGCCTTTGCTGATTATCAGGTCAATGAACGCTTAATGGACCTTGCTCACCCAGATTGCTTATTCATGCACTGCTTGCCAGCTCACCGTGGCGAAGAAATCTCAGAAAACATGCTCGATCACAAAAATGCTGTGGTTTGGGATGAAGCTGAAAACCGCCTGCATGCACAAAAAGCACTGATTGAATTCTTAATTAATGAAAATTTAAAGAAAGATTAAATTTTCAGCCTCAAGTTTTCTAAAAAAGTACCTTCGGGTGCTTTTTTTATGCCTATAAATTGTTTAATTTAAATCATAAGTATTCTCAGTGATGATGATCATGCCATTTAAAACAATATTTTTATGTTTAAGCACTTTTCTTATATTTAATACCGCACATGCCAAAGCCACCGAGCTCGATCAATATTTTGTTAAAAAGCAGATTCTAGATTCATCTTATAAAATTAAAGACCATAAAGCGCTGAATGAGATTTTAGATGTCATCAGTGATGAAGATTCGCGCACATTGCCTTTCCATATCGATCAAAACATGCTGATGGAAAAATACCAAATGAGCGCGAATGGGGTAAAAATTGAAGGCATTATCACCACGCCTGATTTTACCCAGTTTGCCCAAGATGTTGGTGAAAAGGAAGTCAAAAAACTGCTGAGAAAAAATATTTTGCAGAACTGCAACTTGTTGTTTGAAAATGAATTTCAACGTGTAAATCCCTATCATGTTGAATTAAAGCTGTCATCCGAAAGTAAAAACTATGACTTTAAGATTAAGAACAGTGAATGTTCTTTTTAAAAAGCCGTCTGATACGTTAGGCTAACTAACGTATCAAACCTTGTGGTTGTAAAATAATAATGATTGCCCCAATCATCACTACAATTCCGCCCAGTAAATCCCAGCGACTTAATGCCACCTGATCAACAAATCTTAACCACATCAGTGCGGTAAAAATATAAATTCCGCCATAGGCTGCGTAAATTCGTCCCGATGCAGCAGGATGTAGAGTGAGTAACCAGACGAATGCAGCCAATGCCAGGACCGCTGGAATCCAAAACCACTGAGTTTTTCCCTGATTTAAAATAAGATAGGGAAAATAACACCCCAGAATTTCCATCACAGCAGTGACAAGAAATAAAAAGACCGTGTTTAAAACTTTGGTAATTTGAATATCCATAAATTAAAGGTCACATCCGATTTCATTTTTCTAAAGATTTTAAAAATCATACTTGAGGTCAAACACAAAAAATTTAGATTGAAGCAAATAAAAAACCCGTGCGAACACGGGTTTTTTATGAGTTATTTTTAATTACGCAGGTTCCGCAGTCTGATCTTCAAACACTTCCAGTTTAAGGCCGACTGCTTTGCCATTCTCTTTCTTCACTGAAACTGCAACATTGCCGCCATGTTCTGCCAATTCACCAAAGAGAATCATCTCGGCAAGCGGTTTTTTCAGGTGTTCCTGAATCAGACGCTGCATTGGACGAGCACCCATCAAACGGTCATAGCCATTTTCAGCCATCCATTCACGTGCACTTTGATCCACTTCAAGAATGACTTTTTTATCATCCAGCTGCGCCTGAAGTTCAGTCAGGAATTTATCCACGACATTTTCAATAATTGTGGTTGGCAATGCCTTGAATTGAATCACCCCATCCAGACGGTTACGGAATTCTGGAGAGAATGCGCGTTTCATTGCTTCCTGATTGTCATTGCTATTATCTTGTTCTCTAAAACCAATGCTGGCACGTGAAATACTTTCTGCACCAATATTGGTGGTAAGAACCAGAATCACATTACGGAAATCTGACTTGCGACCATTATTATCTGTTAACGAGCCATGATCCATAATCTGCAATAATAAATTAAACACATCAGGATGCGCTTTCTCAATTTCATCCAACAACAATACGCAATGTGGATTTTTATGAATAGCATCGGTGAGCAAACCGCCCTGATCAAAACCCACATAACCCGGAGGTGCACCAATTAAACGTGAAACTGCATGACGTTCCATGTATTCCGACATATCGAAACGGACCAGTTCCACACCCAGTAATTTTGCCAACTGTTTGGTGACTTCGGTTTTACCTACCCCGGTTGGGCCTGCAAAAACAAAGCTACCCACAGGCTTCTCCGGTGATTTCAAGCCCGCACGCGACAATTTAATTGCAGAACCAAGTGCTTCAATGGCTTCATCCTGACCAAAGACCACACGTTTAAGATCACGCTCCAGATTTGAAAGCACCGTTTTATCATCTTTCGATACTGTTTTCGGTGGAATACGGGCAATCTTGGAGATGATATCTTCAATATTTTCAACCGTGATTAACGTATCGTCTTGCTCGGCTTTCAAATGGCGCTGAGCACCTGCTTCATCAATTACATCAATTGCTTTATCTGGCAAGAAACGGTCATTAATAAACTTGGCTGATAGCTCTACCGCTGAAACCAGTGCTTTATCATCATATTTGACATGATGAAAATCTTCAAATTTCGATTTCAAGCCACGTAAAATATCAATGGTTTCAGAAATTGAAGGCTCATTGACATCAATTTTTTGAAAACGACGTGACAAGGCATGATCTTTTTCAAAAACTTGGCGATACTCTTGGAACGTGGTTGAACCGATACAACGTAACGAACCATTCGATAAAGCCGGTTTAATTAAGTTTGATGCATCCATGGTACTGCCCATGCTTGAACCAGCCCCAATAATCATGTGAATTTCATCAATAAACAGCACAGCTTCCGGTTTCTTTTTCAACGCATTCAATAGTTGTTTCAAGCGTTTTTCAAAGTCACCACGGTACTTGGTTCCTGCAACCAGAGCTCCAATATCCAGACTATATATTTCTGCATGGGCTAATGGCTTCGGTGCTTTACCATTAACAATCAGCCAAGCCAGTCCTTCTGCAATCGAGGTTTTACCAACCCCCGGATCACCAACCAGCAAAGGATTATTTTTACGGCGACGACATAAAATCTGTGCTGCACGTTCAATTTCTTTTTCACGCCCGATCAAAGGATCTGTTTTACCTTTTTGTGCTTCTGCATTCAAGTTAGTGGTATATAGATCGAGTGGGCCGGCATTTGAAGAACTCGATGTTTCTCCATCCAGCTCTTCCACTTCCTCTTCAGCAGGTACGTCTTCTTTACGTGTACCATGCGATAAATATTGAGTTAATGTTAAACGATTAATTTGATGACGTTTAAGCAAGTAAACCGCAAAAGAATCACGTTCAGAATACATCGCAACAAGAATGTCTGCACCTTCAACAGTTCGATCTCCACCACTTGATTGCACATGGAAAATTGCACGTTGCAGAATACGATCAAAGCTTTCCGTCGGATGTGGTGCCTGATCACTATGTTCGCTTAATTTAGGGGTGTGTTGCTCAACATATTCTTCCAGTTCCTTGCGAAGAACGATAATGTCTGCACCACATGCTTTTAATGCATTTACTGCAGAGTCATTATCAAGTAAAGCCAACAATAAATGTTCAACCGTGAGAAACTCATGTCTCTTTTGACGAGCCATGCTTACAGCCAAACGTAATGATACTTCTAATTGACGACTGAGCATGTAATCCCCTTAATCTTTTGGCTCAATCTGACAAAGTAATGGATGACCTTGAGACCGAGCATAATTATTGACTTGGTTCGCTTTCGTTTCCGCAATGTCTCGTGGATAAACGCCTGCAACACCTTTCCCTTCATAATGTACAGTTAGCATTACTTGGGTCGCTTGGTCAAGATTCAAAGCAAAGTATTGTTGTAAAATTTCAATTACAAAATCCATAGGGGTGTAATCGTCATTCATCAAAACAACAGCATATAAGGGGGGACGCTTTAATTCAGGGGGAGCCGTTTGTACTGCAACATCCCCGTCAGTCCCTTCAGCGTCATCCTGCGAATCATTACTTAAGCGTGGACTAATATGCCAGTCGACATATCCCGATTGATGAAAAGAATTTTTGATGGTGTTTAAACAATAATGACGCTTATTCATTCGCATAGGATTTTTAATTCACATTTATTGTGCATTTGCTTCTGCTTGAGGAATTTCAGAAATAAATGCCGATTGACTCTCTATAGGTTTACCACGTCCCCAACTAAAACGCTTAATTAACGGTGTACTTGTTGCTCCGGTTAAACGCACCTCAATGAATTGTGGTGTAAAGCCGTTAGGCATGGTCCAGCGTCCGGTTAAACGTTCATAATCTTCAAAGTTAAAGTTTTTGTCTTCCATAGGAACCACCAAAACTTCAGTACCCTGAATTAAACGTAACTCCACAGTTCCTGAAACACCCCGTCTATTCGGACTGATTTGAACCAGATCAAGTTGATATTCATAGGCATTTTCTGGTAAGGGTTTAATGCCGATATTTTGTATGGTCAGGCTTAAACCACCACGCTGACGCAACACTTCACGGTAAATTGCACTCAAACCTTCAGCCTGACTTTTATCTTCACGTGTCTGATTCAAAGCAGCAAACAAATCATTTGAATTACTGACCGCAACATCACGCTCCTGTACTGCCAGATTCAAATTTTTATTCAGCATTTCCAAGCTGGCTTTTTGCTTTTGCACTACTTCGACCAGCTGTTCGGCATCCGCCTCATAGCCAACCACAGTCAAACCTTGCCGATGTCCAACTGAATAGCCCAGTAAACCACTTCCCAGAACAAGAATGGCCGCACCAATTGCCAGCGGTAAATTACCCTTTAGAAAAGGTTTTTTACTGAGGAAATTCAGTTGTGACGGAGTATTTGAGTCAGAATTCGGCATCGTCATCTCTTATTTTGATTCATTCAAAACACACATTTAAATCCAAATCCAAATGTGTGTGAAGTCGAAAAACGTTTTTTATGGTAATAAGCCAATACCTGCAAGACCTGCATTCTCAGCAAAGCCAAACATCAGGTTCATATTTTGTACCGCCTGTCCTGCCGCACCTTTCACCAAATTGTCTTGTACAGAGAGCACAACCAGTTTTTTAGGCTGTGGTTTATACAAGGCAATTCGAAGCTGGTTGGCACCGCGTACCGAACGTGTTTCAGGTGAGCTGTTGGCAGGCATTACATCTACAAACTGTTCATTGGCGTAGAATTGTTCATACAAGCTTTGCAAATCGGTAGCATCACCTGCATCAGTTAAGTCCACATACATGGTACTCAGCATACCGCGGATCATAGGAACTAAATGCGGTACAAATAAAATGTGATTAAATACATCTTTAAGACCGGAAATATTTTCCAGTGCTTCCACAATTTCAGGATGATGACGGTGACCAGCCACGCCATAAGCCTTAAAGTTATCGGCATTTTCAGAATAAATCATACCTAGGCTGGCTTTACGCCCTGCACCAGATACGCCGGATTTTGCATCAATAATAATACTTTCCGGTTTCACCAATGCTTCAGTTTGTTTAAATAATGGTGCCAAGCCTAACTGAACTGTAGTTGGATAACACCCAGGGTTACCCACTACATTGGCTTGTTTAATTTTGTCACGATTCAGTTCTGACAAACCATAAACTGAATCTTTTAAAATATCTGGGCAGGCATGTTCAAGACCATACCATTTTTCAAATTGTTCCAAGTCTTGCAAACGGAAATCCGCCGCCAAGTCGATGACTTTAGTATTTGCTGCAACAAGTTCTGCTGCATGTTTCATTGCTACACCATGAGGGGTTGCAAAGAAAACCACATCGCATTTTTTCAGTTCATCAATGTTTAAATCTGAATATTCAAGATCGGTATGACCGCGCAAGCTTGGGAACATGTCATCGACACGGCGACCTTTTTCGGTACGTGATGTCAGTACATTAACCTGTACATTTGGGTGTCGTAGTAAAAGACGCAACAATTCAACGCCTGTATAACCTGTACCACCGACAATACCAACAGTAATCACGATCACTACCTCAAACCTAAAGTGTCCATTTCGTAACTGCGTAGTATGACAGGAAGTTTTGGTTTTCTAAACCATTTCTCAAAGGATTGACGTTTTTTTATAAATTTTGAATTTGTTCCTCAGTCCTGTTTCCAGTTTGTGAACTTAGCTCTTTCCAGCTTCAGCAACACAGGTAGACAGCAAATAAAAATCCCGGAAAAGCCAAGAATACAATCACATCTCTAATAGGTAAATAGCCTAGTTACCCCAAGTACTATTCGTGTGGTCGCCAGAATTTTGAAACAGGTTCTTCCATACTCCAAAACAATGCAATAACAAATAGAATGATCCAGTAAAATGGGATAGAGAATGCTCAGCATAAAAATTAAATAGAGGAATAATGCTGGAATACACATAAAAAATCAGCAAACTTAGCACAAATCTATTCCAATTTAGTTTAAGCAAAATTCTAATTTTTATAGTTTGTTTTAACTGAATTTACAGATATGCAATATTTAATTTTCTTAGGCTATTTCCCAAGTAAGAATGATAAAAATATTTAACTTCAGTTTTATCTAAATGTTGAAATGAATTCTCAAAGACTCTTCTCTATTCCGCTATTCACAGCAGTTTAGAAATTCAAAATCATCTATTTAAAACAGTCTTACAAATATGACCCGAGTAATGTTTAAGTGATGCTGTATATCAACCCAATTAGTTTAATTGCACCACCAATACGGCATTGGATTAGTTTTTAAAATTTTCCGATGCTGCTGATAATTGGCATCATGTTTTTGTACTTCTGCCCAAAAATGCGGACTATGATCAAAATGCTTGGTATGTGCTAATTCATGCACACAGACATAACGAGTAATCTTTTCAGGAAATAGAACCAAGCCGCTATTCAACATAATGTCATGCTTTGATGTACAACTTCCCCATCGTGTTTTAGGCTGCCGAATCGCACATTTACCAAAACTCAAATTACTTTCTTGGCTCACATCCCCCAAATAAAGCGGAAGATGCTGCTTTGCATAGGAGATTACAAACGCTTTTAAATATTGTTCAGGCTGACGATCACTGATCAAAAGTTTTAAATTTTCATCATCAAAAATAAAACAATGCTTTTGGCTTTGATAAATAATCTGTAAAGGCTGATCTAAATTAAACAGCTGTAATTCATTCGGTAAAGTTTTGTCTATTTGAACAATTTTTTCTTGTTGTTTCTGCCAAGTTTGAATGAGCCATTGCTCAGACTGATCTATAAAATTTTGAATTTGTCGTTTGCTGCAAAGTACCGGCGCAGTTAAACGAATCTGAGTCGGCTCAACACGTAAACGTAAATTCTTCGCTCGCGCATGACGAACAATCTGGATTTCAGGTAGGTCGTTTAGGGTCATTTTGTTCTTTTAAAATCTCCCCAAACCCCTCTTTTACAAAGAGGGGCTTTAAAGTCTCCCTTTGATAAAGGGGGAAGTTCAAACTTTTAAAAGTTTCGAGGAGCCTTATTAAATTACAAACTTCCCCTCCTTTGAAAAAGGAGGGTCAGGGAGGATTTCTTAAACTGCAGTACGCTCTTCAATACCATTGTCTGTTGCAACTACAGCAATATCAGCTTTATTCAAAGCAAAAATACCATTACACACCACACCCGGAATGTTGTTAATGGTTTTTTCAAGTTCCAGCGCATTTAAGATATTCAAATTATGTACATCTAAAATCACATTGCCATTATCTGTCACTACACCTTCACGATAAACCGGATCGCCACCCAAGCTTACAATTTTACGGGCTACCGCAGAACGCGCCATTGGAATGACTTCAACTGGAAGCGGGAATTCACGGCCCAATTGTTCTACCCATTTAGAATCATCGACAATACAAACGAATTTTTTCGCAATTGAAGCGACAATTTTTTCACGAGTCAGTGCAGCACCGCCCCCTTTGATCATGTGCATATGACGGTCAATTTCATCTGCACCATCGACATAAGCATCCAAACCACCAACACTGTTCATATCCACCACTTCTATGCCTAATTTTTTCAGACGCTGCGCAGTGGCTTCAGAACTGGCAACTGCAGCTTCCAATTGCAATTCTGGCAATAATTCAATGAGGAAGTTCACAGTACTTCCTGTACCTACCCCCAAAATCCCGCCTTTAGGCAAGTGTTTTAAAGCAGCTTTTGCAGCAGCTTGTTTCTTTTCATCTTGGGTAGCATACAGACTCATAACTTGGCTCAACTATTTTTTGACATTTGTTGCTGATTTAACAGCCCAAATGTACGGGGGTTTGTTACAATAAAGACCTATTTTAAACTGTTAGATGGAAAATTAACATGCTGTCTCGTTTGGTTCGACAAATATTACAAGCAACGGTGTATGACGTTGCAATCGAAACTCCACTCGAAGCAGCGCCACGAATTAGTGAAAAGCTAAACAACAACATTCGCTTTAAACGCGAAGATTTACAACCTGTCTTTTCCTTTAAACTACGCGGTGCTTATAACCGTATTAGTCAATTACCGAAATCTCAGTTGGAACGTGGCGTTATTACGGCTTCAGCAGGTAACCATGCACAAGGTGTGGCCCTATCTGGTAAAAAACTGGGAATTCGCGCCATTATTGTCATGCCGAAAACCACGCCTGACATTAAAGTTCAGGCAGTAAAACGTTTGGGTGGAGAGGTCGTCTTGCATGGCGATTCTTTCGATGTTGCCAACAAATATGCCATTCAACGTGCTACCGAAGATGGTATGACCTTTATTCCGCCTTATGATGATGAACTGGTGATGGCCGGTCAAGGTACTATTGCCAATGAAATTTTACGTCAATGGCGTGATGTGGAATATGTATTTGTTGCTGTTGGCGGTGGCGGTTTAATTGCCGGTGTTGCCGCTTACCTTGGCGATGTTGCACCGCATGTCAAAGTCATTCCGGTGGAATATGATGAATCTGCATGTTTAAAAGCTGCTTTTGAAGCCAATGAACGTGTAATTCTACCCTCTGTAGGCTTATTTGCTGACGGTACTGCGGTTGCACAAATTGGTGAAAAACCGTTTGATGTGATTCGCCTGCAAAAATCAGACAACTCGGGTCCAATTGTTGAACCGGATGTTGTACTGGTCAATACCGATGAAATCTGTGCAGCAATTAAAGATACCTATGACGAATGTCGCAGCATTGTAGAACCTTCCGGTGCCATGGCACTTGCCGGAATCAAGAAATATGTGGCAGAACATGGTCTGAAAAATAAAAATATGGTGTCGATTGTTTGTGGTGCCAACATGAACTTCGACCGTCTGCGCTATATTGCCGAACGTACAGAGCTCGGTGAACGCAAAGAAGCCATTTTTGCAGTGACCATTCCAGAAGAGAAAGGTTCATTCCTGAATTTCTGCCGTGCCCTGCAAGGCCGTAATATTACGGAATTCAACTACCGTGCCAGCTCTTCTAGTGCTGCTCAAGTATTTGTCGGCATTAGCTTGAAAGGTGGCGAAAAAGAACGTCACGACATTTATGGCACCTTGACGACGCAATATGATGTTGATGATTTGTCTGATGATGAAGTGGCAAAACTGCATATCCGTTATCTGGTCGGTGGTCATGCAGATATTGAAAATGAGCGTCTGTTCCGTGTCGAGTTCCCGGAACGTCCAGGTGCATTACTGACTTTCCTGGAACGTCTGGGTCCAACGCACAACATTACCCTATTCCACTACCGCAACCACGGCGCAGCGGAAGGTCGTGTACTGGTTGGCTTAGAAGCAAGTGACGCGAAGCAGAATCCAGATGGTTTGATTGAAACATTGGAAAATATTACTTATCCATATGCAGAAATTACCAACAATTTGGGTTATCAACGATTCTTGAAATAATTTTTTAGCATTCACTGAAATAGCCTGTATGAATACAGGCTATTTTTTTGCATTTAACTCTCGTTATTAAAAAAATAGTTAGACAAATCACATCAATCGAAAGCTATATATGGGCTGTTTTATAATTTTGAGCTAATCATTTCCTGTTTAGAATTCAGTTGAATGACGTTATTTAATACTTAAGCTAAAGTTTAACACGCAAACTCTAAAATTTAGTGGCATCATAGTCGTTGAAATATGATGTAAAAATTGAAAACGAATTAGGATTAAAAACACATGGCACAGTTTGCAGTGATTGGTTTGGGTAGTTTTGGTGCAACTGTCGCAACCAAATTAGCCATGTTAAACCATGATGTGATTGGTATAGACAGCAATAAAAAATATGTAGAAACCTTTTCTGATCAGCTGACTCATGCAGTCATTGCCGATGCCACAGATGAACATGTACTCAAAGAACTGAATATTCAAAACTGTGAAGCCGTGGTGGTGGCTATTGGCGAAGATATAGAAGCCAGCATCTTATGTGTTTTGCATCTAAAAAATATGGGTATTAAAAAAATTTGGGCTAAGGCCAAATCACAAGCCCATCACATGATTTTGACTCATCTTGGCGTGAATAAAATCATTCATCCTGAAGAAGATATGGGTAACCGGGTTGCCCAGTCATTAAGCTACCCGATGGTCAGTCGTTATATGGGTTTAGAAGACAATCATTTCATCGTTAAAATTGAAATTAAAAAGAGTCAGCAGGGCGAACGTTTTCACCAGCTTATGAGTCATGTTCCTGAAATTAAAACGATTCTGCACAAACGCGGCAAAGAGGTTTCATATAGCATTGATCCTAATTTAATTATGCAAGAAGGTGATATCTTAGTCGTGGAAGGTGAAATTGAACCCTTAAGAAAACTGTCTGCCCGGTTTAAATAAAATATGAATCAAGCGCAAAATAAAAATCCCAATACGGTCAATCTAAGCCCACCCAGTTTACTGGCATTGGGTTTCTTGAGCTTTATCGTTGTCGGAACTTTATTGCTCAAACTCCCGATTTCACATCATGGTGAATTAAGCTGGCTGAATGCCCTGTTTACTTCAACGTCTGCCGTGACCATTACCGGGCTGTCTGTGGTCAATGTCGGAGACGCCTATACCACCTTTGGCAAGGTCGTCATTATGCTGTTATTGCAAAGCGGCGGCCTGGGTTTTATGACCTTTGCCATACTGGCTGCACTGAGCCTTTCTTCCAATATCAGGCTCAAACAGCAAATGATGGCGCAGGAAACCATTGGTCAAACCAGCCTGGCTAAAGTGTCATTCACCATTAAAGGGGTGCTGTTATATTCCCTGTTTTTTGAGACGATTGGCACATTGATTTTAACCATTGCCTGGATGCCAGAATATGAGTTTTCCCGCGCCTTTTTTTACGCGGCTTTTTATAGCGTTTCCGCTTTTAATAACGGCGGTTTTTCCCTATTTCCCAATAGTTTGATGAGTTTTGCAGACCATTACTTTATTACCTTTACCATTAGTATGCTCTATATTATTGGTGGAATTGGCTTTGTAGTGCTGATGGATATCCAGCGCACTCGTCGCTGGAAAAAATTAAGTGCCAATAGCAAATTAATACTCTCTACAATTGCAGGTTTAAACTTATTTGCCTTTATCGTAATTTGGGCACTGGAAGCCAACAATCCCCTAACCCTGGCGAATATGAGCCTGGGTGATCAAGCCCTAAACGCCTGGTTCCATGCCACCGTTCCGCGCTCATCCGGTTTTAACAGCCTGGAAATGGCGAACATGACCGATGCTTCCACCTTAGTCACCATGATCCTGATGTTTATTGGTGGCGGTTCACTCAGCACGGCTGGAGGTATTAAGGTTGGTACTTTTATTATTGTGGTCTTAAGTGTGATCACTTTTTTACGACGCTCGGAAGAATTAACCGTATTCAATCACTCCGTTTCTAAAACCACCTCATTTAAAGCATTAGCCGTGGTTTCCATTACTGCCATACTGATATTTTTAGGATTATTTACGCTTCTTATTCTGGAGCCCAGCAAAAACTTCCTGGATTTACTCTTCGAAGCAGTTTCTGCCACCTGTACGGTAGGATTATCACGTGGCATTACCAGTGAATTACAGCCTGCAAGTCTGTTTGCGTTAATCTTACTGATGTTTGCGGGTCGTTTGGGGCCACTGACTCTGGCCTACCTGATTGCCACCCCGAAAAAAAGCCGTTTAAAACATCCACCGGCAGATATTCAAATTGGTTAAACCCGATTCAATAAAAAACCACTCATACAGAGTGGTTTTTTATCATTCATGGATATAAATTTTAATACCAATTCATTAAGGACACACCTAAACCGACATAAGTGGCTCGATGGTTATAATCAATCAGGCTTTCACCATAGCCATCAAACAATTGAAAATGGCCACGCAATTTACCGCTGATCGGGAATGCCCAGTCAAACTGCATAGCCCCATGCGCATCATCGCCACCTTTTAGCGAGTGACGCAGCATCAGGGAAAATTCATGATCATTCTTGCGGTAGAAGGCGGTTAAATCACCACGACCAATATAGTTTTTAATATCCGGGTTGTTATCATCTTTTGCATCTTCTTCAATGCGATACCAAGGACGTAGCATCAATGCAAAGTTGTCGCGTTCTAAACCGACATTAAAAATAATACGGTTCCAGCTACGTGATAAAGGATCGGCACGGCCATTCGACTGATGGTTAAAGGTCACGCCTAGTAAACGTGCATTTAAGCCCAAAATTTCATAATTGGTCCGAAAAACCAGACTGGCTTCAGGCTCATAGTTGGTTTCACGGAAAGGACGCGAGGCATCTGCATTATAAACCTGCCAGTGTGATGACTGGGTATAACCCAGCCAGATATCTCCATTATCACCAAACAGGTTTTCAACTGCTTTGGTTTTCAAAGACAACTGGAATTTCGCTTCCATCGATTTCAGGTTTTGCTCATCACCCACCTGTACCGTGTTATTTTCATTCGGACTGAAAGGACGTTCGTTTTTATCCGAAGTCCAGAATCCTGGAAGCAGATAAACCGGCTGGTGCGCACGAATATTCCAGGTTCCAAGCTTACTTTCAGAAGACAGCTCCCAACGCTTGTCCAGCAAAGACGTATTGGGATCAATTTTTGGTCCCTCAACAGCAAATATGTTACTCATCCCATGACTGATTTTTTCTTTGATCGTTTCTGGCTCAGTCGGTGCAGGTGCAATTTGATTGGCTGCCTGACGTTCAGACACCAGTGCAGTTTTTTCTGTTTCAGGAACCTTAAACAAAGTGTCATAACAGGCCAGACGATCCGCATTGGACTCTAATGCCACGCATGCTTCCGGACTTGCGGGTGTAATGAGAGATTCTGGTTTTTGTGCATGAATATTCGCCGCATACAAAGAACTGAGCATGATCATGCTCAGTTGCAATGTAGTGCGTTCAAGCGTTTTGAACGCCATAGGGTTTTACCTCAAATGATATCTTTAGTTCACTTGCTTAATATCAAAACCAAGTTCAAGCAGCGCTTCACGCTTAGCTACGGGTGCAACCACAGCCTTGACCGGTTTTTGCTGAACCAGATATTGTTCTGCAACCCGTTTTAGATCATCCAGAGTTACAGCAAGTAAACGTGCACGTAATTGCTTGCGCACCGCAGGCGTACGTGCATGCAATAGTGCATAGCAGGCAGTAATGGCTTCCCCGGCAGGAGAACCCGGTTTATCCATACTGGCAATTAAGCCCAAAATTGCTTCTTCCAATTGATGCGGTTTGTGTTCACTATTCAGCAACCAGTTAATACTGGCATCAAAATCTTTAAAAGTTTCTGCCAGACGCGGATCACGATAGCTATAAAAACGGAATGAACAGGCATTGCCGTCATAGCTTGCTCCACCACCGTACGCCCCGCCTTTTTCACGAATCGCACTGTGCAGGAAACCATTACGCAAATAAGCAGCCAATACCATGAGAGGTGCAGCATCTGGATGAGAAACTTCTACTGCAGCATAAGCAGCAGCACAGAATTGAACATTGGCTTGAATCAGCCAGGCTTCGTCATTATTGCTATTTTCTGTGATGATTTGAGTTAATTCTACCGGACTTTTATCAACAGCTAACTTGTCCCAAACGTCTTGCACTTCTTCAATCAAACGATCGGACTGATGTTCTTCACACACCAGCAAGAATTGTTTTGGTGCCTGTAAAAGTAAACGATGAATGGCTTTTAATTCTGCAATTAATGCATTATAAGCAGTTTCATCACTTTCAATTTTACTTACCAAATCGCCTAACCAGTTCAGCGCACCCAGACCGGTATTTTGATAGTCACGCTGTGCCAAAGCACTGTGGTTACGCCCTGCAATTTGCATGGCATAACTATGACCAGAACCGGAAATACGTGAATTCCAGCGTGTTTTACGTTGTTGCAATAATTCAATAATACGGTCTTTTTCATTAAAACGCAGTTGTTCAAATGCCAGTTTCAACAGGCGGATGGCTTCAAAATTATTCACCAATGATTTGGTGGTCAACGTAAGCCATGCGCTAATCTTGTTTTTATCATCATATTTTGAACGTAGAGATGCCCCCATCCCCACGCCACCACTCACTGCAGTTTGCAGTTGTTGCAGTTCCAGATAGTCGTATTCACCCGCACCGACTTCACCCAGCAAAATTGAAAGTAAATTGAAATATGGCGACTGAACCACCTGATCTGGAATTTTTACCAACACCTGTTGATAGTAAATGCCATTGGTTCCGGCATGATACAGATTCAAAGGCGTGTCTAAATTATTGCTGATAATTTCACGCAATTGACCTTGTACGATGTGCAAGTCCGCAAGAACGTCTTCCAGACCGACTTTCGGTAATAGGTTCAAATCATCCGGCGTATCCTGACGGACTTTTAATGCTTCGGTTTGCTTGAGAATTTCTGCTTTTTGCTCATCCGTCAGTTGGGCACCAATTTCAGCCAGACGCGCTTTTTCCGCTTCAGCTTCTCTTGCCGACTTGGTTGCATCAGGCAGCAAAGTCATCTGTACACGATGCGGATTATCCAGCAGATATTCTTTAATCAGGTTGGACAACCACATTGGGTCTTTAAGTTCTTCTTTGACCTGTTCAATCGCCGTGTCTACATCCCAGACCTGAATCGGATCGCTGTGATGAATGACGCTGCTTAAACCGTTTAAAATCAGGCTTAAACCGTAAGGCATGCCATCGCCATTGATTTCACGCTGATGTAATTCGATTTGATGCAAAATCGCATCCACCATTTCGGCATCAACCGGTTTCGAAGCAACTTCTTCAAGAACCTTAAACACACCGTCTTTAAATTCCTGGGCATGTTCAGGATTTGAACCCTGTACGCCACAAAAGAAGGTCATTTCAAAGTTGGAATCATCCACACCCATAATTGGACCGGTAGACTGGGCATAACCACAGGTTTCCAGATAATGACGTAATGGCGAAGCTGAATCTTCCAGCAAAATACCTTCAACCAGACGCATCCCCAAGCGTAATTTAATATCACTGGCTTGCGGCAACAGCCATGAAATCACGTGATAGGTTTTATCCTTCAGGTCTTCTGCATCTACAGCATAACTTTCTGTGACTTCAAGCGGTGCAGTTAAACGGGTTTCGGGTGTTGAATGTAAGGTTTGACCTTTTTCAAATTTAGACAAGGCTAAAGTTTCAAATTGTTCCTGCAAGTAATAAGCCGATTCATTGCCAAAAGTCATAAATACCGCATTACTTGGATGGTAATGTGACTTATAGAAATCAACCAACTCAGGGTAAGTTAAATCCGGAATATTTTTAGGATCGCCACCGGAATTGTAATGATAGGTAGTATGCGGGAATAAATGATGCGCCAATTGATGATAAAGCTGATCTGAAGGAGAACTCATTGCCCCTTTCATTTCATTAAAGACCACGCCTTTATAAACCGGTTCGCCATTTTCCAGCTCAATGCGAATACCTTCCTGAGCAAAATCAAGTTCGTTTAAATTGGCAGCAAAAGCAGCATCCAGATACACTTCCAGCAGGTTCTGGAAGTCTTTTTTATTTTGCGTGGCAAAAGGATAGGCGGTCCAGTCTGCTGAAGTAAACGCATTCATAAAGGTATTGAGCGAACGACGAATCATCAGAAAGAATGGGTCACGGACCGGAAATTTTTCCGAACCACAAAGCGCAGTATGTTCTAAAATATGCGCCTCACCTTTTGAATCCATGGGCTGGGTACGAAACGCAACAAGAAAGACATTTTCATCCAGATCACTGGCCAGATGATAATGTATAGCACCAGTGGCTTTATGCTTATATTCAGACACCCGAATATCTAGGGCTTCAACATGGTGTTGACGTATCAACTGAAACGCAGGATGAACAGTTTGAGAAATGGTTTCAGTGACATCTACAGTCATGTGATCTCCAACATTTAAATATTTATAAGATGGTTTTGATTATACCTGAATATTGCACTATTTGGATTTGTACAGTTACCAAATTCCAAGCATTTTGGTCCATTTTAAATCACGGAATATTTCAATCAGATTTCGGAATTTTTTAATGTAACTTTATCAAAAGTGAATTCAAGATGAGGGTCAGACAGGTATTCAAAAAATAGTGGAAAACAAAGCGATGAATGCAATAAATAAGAGATTGTGTTGAAATAATTTTTAATTATCAATTTAGACTGATATCTGAATAATGAATAGCATTTAAAAAATAACTTCATTATGACACCATCAAACCTACACGGACTTAACGGTGTCACAAGTGAAAATAAAAACTAGATCAAATATTTGAAATAACTATAGTTAGGATGATTTTCTACAAACACATAGTTTTGCTTTTGATAGAAATGCGCTGCATTTTTAGTATCTGTATTCAGGCACAATGCTGAAAAGTTGGCACGTGCCTCTTTTTCCAGCTGTTGTAACAGTTGCTTGCCCACACCATGCTTGCGGTATTTCGGTAATACATAAAAACGACGCACCCGCCCAATACGCGCATCAATTTCATTTTCATTCCACTGCTGGTTTAAACCGCCACAAGCCACAAGCTTGTCATCATCATAGCCCAACAGCAGAAATTCACCCGGTTGATCAAACCGGTTCTTGCCACTTTCGAACTCTTCAATCAATCGATCAACAAACTGAAATCCTTCTTTCTGTGCCTGCTTGGCTAATTCCTTGATTTGTTCAGGTAATTGCTCAGCTTTATCAATCGTGATATTCATCTAACCTTCCTTATTCTGTCCTATATAGTATTTTGAACGAATAAATTGACTCTATATTGAATTTTATTCATCAATCTACAGCAATCATGAGCATTGGTGTAAACTTAGCGTTTTAATTTAAATGTGAATGAAAGACATGACAACTGTTGATCTTTTTGCAATTGGTAATGCATTAATCGACCAAGAATTTAAAGTCTCTGACGATTTCCTGATTCAACAAAATTTGCAAAAAGGCACTATGCAGTTGACTGATGGTGAAACGCAAGCAAATTTATATAATAATTTAAAAGAAACGCAAGTATACAAAGGTCAAGCATCAGGTGGATCTGCTGCAAATACCACCGTTGCATTTAGTGCTTTAGGCAGCACAGCCTTTTATGCTTGCCGCGTGGGTAACGACGAACTTGGTCAGATTTACCTGAAAGGCTTAAATGATGCCGGCATTCAAACTGCAGAACAATCCGTCAGTGAAGGTGTGACCGGAACATGTATGGTTCTGGTGAGTCCGGATTCTGAACGTACCATGCAAACTTACCTTGGTATTACCGCTGAACTGAGTGAAGCACAAATCAATTTTGAACCCTTAAAAACTGCAAAATGGCTGTATATTGAAGGCTATTTATCCACTAGCGACACTGCAAGACAAGCGGTTAAACAAGCCCGTGAAATTGCAAAAGCACATGGGGTAAAAATTGCTTTGACCCTTTCTGATCCAGCAATGGTGCAATATGCACGTCAAGGGCTGGATGAGCTTTTGGATGATGGTGTCGATTTATTGCTTTGTAATTATCATGAAGCTTTAATGTATACGGAAACTGAATCAATTGAAGCAGCATTGGCTAAATTGCAATTAAAAAGCAAATACACTGTCATTACATTATCAGCTGAAGGTGCTTTGATTTCGGATTCTGAGCAAACATTGAAAGTTCCTGGTCGTAAGGTGACTGCGGTAGATGCCAATGGCGCCGGTGATGCCTTTGCAGGTGCGTTTCTGTATGCACTAAATGCAGGTTTAAGCCTTAAAGTGGCTGCTGAATTATCAATCTTGATTTCAAGTGAAGTGGTTTCACAATTTGGACCACGCCTGAGTGTAGAAAGTTATGCAGAATTATTAAATAACTTCCACAAGGAATGTGCATAATGATTAAAATTGCCATGATGGAAGAAATCCCTGAACGTGAAGCACGTTCATACGAAACGCCAAATGGTGACAATATTTTCATTACCCAGCGTGATGGTTCATTCTTTGCCTATCAGAATATCTGCCCTCACTTACAGGTCGAACTGGAATTTCTGGAAAACCAGTTTTTAGACCGTGATCAGGAATATATTGAATGCTCCACTCATGGAGCCCTGTTTCTGGTTGAAACCGGTGAATGTATTTCTGGTCCCTGCTTAGGGCAATCACTTGAAAAAGTAAAGATTAATGTGCATTCTGATGGTGGAATTTACCTGAAAGAAGAATAAAACTTATGGAATTTGCCATGCTAGAGTTTCTACAAAACTATAACTTAATCCCGTTTCATTTAAGTTTACTGGCTTTAATTTTACTCAGCATGGCAGAAACCATTGGCTATTACTTTAATATTCGTCCGACTGAGTTTCTAAAAACCCTTTATCCAAAGAAACTTACCGACTCCCCTCTACTCAATGTCAAATTCTCCAAAACACTGATTGTGGTGTTTTTACTGATGAACTTCAGTTTCGCAGGCTATTTTCTGCAACTTTGTGTATTTGCACAGCAGAAGGCATTCTTGCCTGCTTATTATCTGATGATCCCGGCACTGATCATTGCGGTGTTTTTCACTGTATTTATGATTCATTGTCTTGACCAGGTCATCAAGCCAACGCTTACTAAACAACAGGTCAGTCTGCTGGGACGTTTGGCGACCATTTCCAGTGGCAATGCGCGTCCGGGATTTTCCGCACAGGCACGGGTACGGGACAGTTTTGGTCAGTTACATTATGTCCAGGTCGAGCCTGAATTTGGCGAACTGGAATTCCAATCGCAGATTATTTTAATCCGCCTAAAAAAGTCGCATTATATTGCTAAAAAAATTTCCAAATCCAATAATTTATTTAGCATGGAAAATTCACAATAATCTTGCCTT
Organism: Acinetobacter sp. CS-2; assembly: GCF_016599715.1. NCBI lineage: Bacteria > Pseudomonadati > Pseudomonadota > Gammaproteobacteria > Moraxellales > Moraxellaceae > Acinetobacter > Acinetobacter sp. CS-2. The sequence goes on along the minus strand of NZ_CP067019.1, from coordinate 1,460,360 downwards.
ACCCTACCGTCAAATTGAACATTAAATCATTATAATTCACTCATAACGACTGACTCTCTCCTCCTGCTGTTAAAATTTGCAAAAAGCCCATACATTACCAGCGAAATTTATTCCAGTTTTCAGGGTTTGCCCAGAATTTGGAGTTAAACCAGTCAGGCACATGCTTATACGTTAAAATATTGAATTGCCACAATGCAAAATCACTGTCATGACGGGTTTTATCAATGAGCTGGGTAAAGCCCAAAGCGCGCAATAATTTTTCATCTTGCAACCGGCTCACCACAACAATTCGTTTTGCCATCAGGTCTCGCAATCTCACTAACAACTGAGACTTCTGCACACCAGAAAGTACAGCCAGCTCTTGTGAATCCATCACTACAAAACCCAGATCATATCGCCGGGTAAAAGGCAGATTTAAAAACTCAGTTACGTTAAAATAGTGCCATTGAATTGATTGATTATTGTCGTATTGCGCAAGATTTTGACCAATACATAATGCAGTTTGGATAGGCTGTTCGTTGGATAAATCGTCTAGCATTGAAGTGATGACATTTTGTTCAGCCATAACTGCATCCTTATTATTGAAGAGAGTATTTTGTATGGAACTACAAGGCATTTGCCATAAAATGCATGCAGGTCTTAAGGACCTTAGTGTAACTGATCGACATACACACAAGGCAAATGTTGAATATAAATTTATTCTAGATCGTTCAGAAGTTGATCTACCATTCAATTTAGGCCAAGAAATTGAGATTGAATGGACAGGTAATATCTATTGTGTATCTTGTGGTAGTAAAACCAGCAAATCCTTTTCGCAGGGTCATTGCTTTAAATGTTTCAAAACCAAAGCGTCTTGTGACATGTGTATTATGAAACCGGAAACCTGTCATTATCACCTCGGGACTTGCCGTGAAGACAGCTTTGCCAAAGAGGTCTGTTTCCAGCCCCATATTGTTTATCTGGCCAATTCAAGCGCATTAAAAGTCGGCATTACCCGTCTTGGACAAATGCCAACGCGCTGGCTGGATCAGGGTGCAACACAGGCATTACCCATTATGAAAGTGGGTTCACGCCGTCTCTCAGGCCAACTAGAAATTATGTTTGGAACACAGGTGGCGGACAAAACCGATTGGCGTAAACTGCTCAAAGGCGAAGCTGAACCGCTCAATTTAATTGAAGTACGTGAACAGCTACTGGAAGAATTTGCACCAAAAATTCAGACCATTCGTGATGAATTTAATCAGAATCTCGAGTTTAATGAAACGATTGAAGTCATGGAAGATGAGCTGCCACGCGAGTTTGTCTATCCAGTCGAGCAATATCCTGAAAAAATCAAGTCGCATAATCTGGATAAAACACCGATTATTCGTGGCAAATTACTGGGCATTAAAGGACAATATCTAATCTTGGATACCGGTGTCATTAATATCCGCAAATATTCAGGCTATGAACTAAAAATCCGTGCTGAATAACTTTAAATTCAACCATAAAAAAACCTGCGTTCATGCCACTGCTGTCCCACAAATATCACAAGAAGAACCTCAATTGAGGTTCTTCTTGTTTTCGCCATTTTTTATCAGGCACAAAGAGTGACCTTAAAAGTTTCCTTTCAAATAAATTGACCTGAATAATTCGCAGTAAACGCTGAACACTCCATTCTTCTTGTGCCATGTGTTTAACGAAGTTCACCAGCAAATAGGCGATTAATGCAATCCATATTTGCGTTTGTATCGCATTGCGGCTTCGACCTAGAAATGACTTCAGTTTTAAATTCTGCTTGATGGCTTTAAAGAATAACTCAATCTTCCAACGGTCTTTATAAATTGCAGCAATGATGGATGCTGCCAGATGAAAGTTGTTGCTCAGAAATTCGAATGTTCTTTTCTTATCTGTATCATAAAACTCTATACGTCTTAATAATTTAGGTGCGCCTCTTTTCTTGGCATGCGCACTGCTCAATTCAATACATTCATCCGCAATAATCCCTTTAGTCGCTAATACGCTGCGGCTTGATTTAACTTGATAAACTGTCTTTGGGCGTAGCCGAGTTACGAAGCTGACTTTCTGATGTGTCAACTGAGCAAACCATTGATAATCAACATATCCTTTATCAAAGACGATAATGCTGCCAGCAGGAAATTTAAATGCTCTGCCTTGCACCATATCATTTTCAATACCATCCCCAAGCGCTACAAATTCAGGAATGGTATTGCTGTGATTTAAGCCAACACTGAGTTTAATACTGGCTTTGGATTCATGCACTTTTGCCCATGCGCACAATGACAGTGAAAGATCAATATGACTGGCATCTAGTGAATACAGCGGATTCTTGAATCTAAATTTATGTGCAGTTTTAGAGTTTTCACAGTGCTCAAGCAGCTGTGTGAACAATTGTTGATACAGGCTGGCGGGCTGTTCTTCATTGAGTCTTGCTAAGGTGCTTCGCACAATTCTTTTCGCACCAAGATGATAGAGCGTTTCCTGCTGGGATTCGAGATTGGATTGAATGTCTCTTAAGCTTTGCCGACAAGAAAGTTGGGACATCAATATGGCAACAAACTGATCCCAGCGGGTGGCTGATCTTAATTTTTGCCCAGAGTGATGCAGTTTAGCCAGACGTTCAAAATCTTGTCTTAAAATGGGTTTGAGTAATTGATGAAATACGGTATTCTGATGTGACAAAACCTGAGTCCTTTATAGTTAAAGTGTTTGTTTGCACTCATATTTTAACTATTTAGACTCAGGTTTTTTTATTTCACTTAAGATTACTTAATCTTCGCATGTGATTTTAGATATTGCGTGTAATCATCCAGTTCCTGCTGACCACGAAGCTGCTGATACAGCTTGGACAATTCACCCAATTGTTCATTGGTTAAGGCATTCGAAGTAGCCTTATTCACATTTGACACAGCCACTACCACCAATTCATTAGGCAATACAGCTGTGGTGACCGACCACATGCCTGCTTTCGGTGTAGGAACACTGAATGCCGCACGTTCAATCTCACGTTTTAGGCCTTGTGAACGCGTAAATACACCAGCACTTTCAAAAGCAATCTGACTTTGTGCCAAAGCGCTAGCAGCCGGTTGCGATTTGAAGTTATTCAATGCTGTCTGGATTTTCGCTTTAGCTGCATCAACTGCTTTTTGTTCAATCAGTTTGGCTTTTACACGTGGCGTTGCTTCAGCCAAAGTCTGTACTCCAGCTGCATGATAGTTACGCACTTTAACCCAAACGGTATTACCATTTACCATTTGAATGCTGCTAGAAGCATTGCGATCACCATTTTTCACATCATCATTAAACAGCTTAACTTTGACATTGGCATCACTCAGTATAGGATGCTGTGTAGAGAGGGTCATACCTTTCACAGATTGAACTGTCACACCCTTAACTTCCTGAGCCACCACATCCAGCGCATCGCTACCTACAACCAACTCATTCAGGCTATTTACAGCATCTGAAAATGAATTCGCTGTTTTGTTCTTTTGCAACTCTGCTAACAGGCGTGGTTTTTCAGTTTCAAATGAAGGCAACTTCACAGCAGCTGCTTCTGTTTCAATTAAATGATAACCATACTGGGTTTTAACCGGCGCTGAAACTTGGGCTGGTTTTAAAGAAGCAACCGTTAGATCGAATGCATCACCAAACACACCTTTGGCATAAGCTTCTACCACACCACCCTTGGTCTTCGATTCAGTATCATCCGAATACTGTGCGGCTGCTTGGGCAAAAGACATACCTGCTTTAATTTTCGCAGCGACTTCAGTGGCCAATTTTTTCGCTTCAGCATCTGAACGGGTATCTACGGTAATTAAAATATGTTTTACCAATGGCTGAGCATTTTTCTTTTGCGCATCAACAAATGCACTATAAGCTTGCTGCAATTCAGCATCTGTTACTTGAGTATTCGCTGGTGCAACATTGGCTGGTGTGAGCACAACATAATCAACGTCCACACTGGCTATCTGCTTAAATGCATTTTGATGCTTGTTGTAGTAAGCAGCAATATCTTGAGGTGTGACTTTGATATTTTTCTTGTATTCATCCAGTTTAATGCTGGCAAGATGCAAGGTGCGTTGTTCAGTTTGCAAATTGGCAATTTGTTGAATATCCAGCTTGCTCACCAATGCATAATCCATAAATGTTGACGTCACCATTTTTAAGGCATGGTCTTTACGCAAGTTTGCAATCAGAGCCTGACTGGTCATACCCACTGAACGTAAATAATTTGAATATAAGGCTTCAGAAAACTTACCGCTTTCCTGAAAGCTCGGTTGCTGGGCAATCATTTGTTCAATTTGTGCATCACTCAAAGAAATACCCAACTCTTCCGCTTGTTGTAATAACAAGGTACGAGCAACCAGACTCTCCATCGCCTTATTTTCGATAAAAGATTGATTCAGTAAAGTTTCGTCGCCATTGGCATAAGCCAGGTATTGTTCTTTAAATGTTTTGCTCAGCGATTCTAATTCTTTTTTAGAAATTTCTTGGCCATTGACCAATTTTGCCGTGTCTTCAGATTTTCCACCGCTAAAATATCCTTCAATACCTACAAGTGCTAAAGGGGTCAAAAACAAAATGAGCAAAGCTTTGCCCAACCAACCTTTAATAACTTTACGAAAAGATTCCATAAGTATTCCAATATTTTATTTGTGGGCGATTTTACCCGAAAACCTGCTTTGAATGAATGCGTTCAGACTGTAAATCGGCATTATTAATAAAAAACGCGCCATATAGGGCGCGTTGATAGGCTTTCAAAAAGATTAAGCTACAGAATCTTTTAAACCTTTACCTGCTTTAAAGCTTGGTACTTTGCTTGCTTTAATTTCTAAAGCTGCACCAGTTTGCGGGTTACGACCTGTACGTGCCGCACGTTCTTTAACGTTAAATGTACCAAAACCAACAAGTGTAACAGTATCACCAGATTTAAGTGCTTCAGTAATTGAAGCAATAGTTGCATCTAAGGCTTTACCTGCATCAGTCTTAGACAATCCCCCTTTCTCTGCAATTGCATCGATTAATTCTGATTTATTCATGAAGATTACGTCCTCTTAATATCGTTTATTTAAGGTCTAAGGATTCCATAACACCTTTATATCAATGCTTTGGGGCAAAACGCAATACTCTGAATAGGCTTTTCTACAAAATAATTGCGAAAAAAATTGTTGAAAAATGCAGAAAAAGCCAAAAAGTTTCATTTTTTTAATATTTGTGCCTTGAGTGTTTTATTTTCTTCAATAAGACAATCGACCTTGTTATGTAATTGTAATATGAGACTTTCTAAATGTTGAATATCTTTTACCGTGACCAAACCAATTCTGTTTAAAGAATGGTTAACACTATGGTCGAGCAATTTTTCCACCTTATCTTTGGTATCATTGACCGATTCTTTGGCTTTTTCTGAGACTTTTTCTACGGTTTGATCGGCAATTTCAGTGGTCTTAGATTCCAGTTCCTCCCCCACCTTGACTAAAGAGTCAAAGAGTTTGTTTCCTTCCTCTTCTGCACGTGAAAAAGCACCCAAACCCGCAAGCCATATTTGTTGAGTATATTTACGAAAATCCAGACCCGACTTACGACCTGAACGTAATTTATTCTTTGTTTTATCAGGATTTTCATTTTTTAGTTGATCAATCTCTTGATCTGTTTTTGATTTATCCATACCCGCCATCTCCTAGCCTATTTTCTATACAACTTGAATATAATTACTCAAAAAATACAGCTATAATAGCAAATTAAATACTTGATCGATTTGCTAAACTGTTCTACAAAGCAAGATTAATATATTTGTTATAAGTCCTGAAACACATTTTCGAGCATAGGATGCTCCTTTCAGGTAAGGATTAAGTTTTATGAGTGAATCGCAACAAGGTCAGAATCAACCGCATTTGTTGCTCACAATGACCATGATTGTTTTAGAAACAATCTTTACCTTCATCTTAAAACATGATCGGGTCGTTGGCTTGCAGGCTAAAAAATTTATAGACCAAAAAATCACCATTAAAATTAACAGCTATTTGCCTTATTTCGATTTTTATGTTGTTTTCACTGAACAAGGCATACTCTTTGACAGCAAAGCTCCCGAGAAAGTAGTCGATCTGGATATCCGCACTACCCTCATGGATTTAATTAAAGTATTTGTCTTTGCCAATCGCCGCAGTATTAAAAAAATGCGTATTGATGGTGACAGCACCTTAAAAGATGAGTTTCGAGATTTAAGCTTGCTGTTCAGCTTTCCAAAAGTTTTATCCGACTGGAAACAGTGGCTCAGCCAACCCGCTGATGGACAGGAAGTTATTTCTTCCAAAAAGCGTATTGCTCCCCTATTGGAAAAAATTGACCAGCAACGTTCAAAGATTAATACCTTAGAGGTAGAAGTCAAACAATATAAGAATCGCATTCGACGTATGCAACAAAAACAAAAAAGAGTGAATGTCTCTTTTAGTCTAATTATCGTGCTATTAGTTGCGTTATTAGTATATAATTACTGGATTGTATAAACATATAATTTTCCTATAAAACAAAATAATTTAAAGAGCAATAAAAAACTTGACTATTTTAGTCAGGATTCATAAAATCAATTCATCTAGTCTTAACATGTGTATCGAATCATGCGTCTTACTACTCGCGGTCGTTACGCAGTGACTGCTCTACTTGATTTAGCTTTGCAGCCAACTGAACAAACGATTACGCTTGCTGAAATTGCAGCTCGTCAAAGTATTTCTGTTGCTTATCTTGAGCAGTTATTTGCGAAATTAAAGCGCCACGGCTTAGTTTCTAGTGTTCGTGGGGCCAACGGTGGTTATCACCTGGCTCGTAGCGCTGAAGAAATCACAGTATTAGAAATTATTGAAGCTGTAAACGAAGCAGTTGATGCAACACGTTGTGATCATAAAGGTAATTGCCAGAATGGTGCAATGTGCTTGACTCATGATTTATGGCAAGAACTCTCCCACCACATTGCCGATTATTTAGCAAAAATCACCCTTGCTGATCTGGTCGCACGAGATAACGTTCAAACCGTTTCCATTCGCCAAAATACAGCATCATTTGATTCAGCCCTTTTATCGGTTACAGGTATTTGACATGAAACGTCCGATTTATCTTGATTATGCAGCAACCACTCCTGTAGACCCTCAAGTTGCAGAACGCATGATGGAGTGCTTAACTTTCGACGGTACTTTCGGTAATGCTGCATCTCGTTCTCATGCTTACGGTTGGCAGGCTGAAGAAAAAGTAGAATATGCACGTGAACAAGTTGCGAACTTGGTCAAAGCAGATCCACGCGAGATTGTTTGGACTTCAGGTGCCACAGAATCTGATAACCTGGCACTCAAAGGTGTGGCTCAGTTTTACGCATCTAAAGGCAAACACATCATCACCAGTAAAATTGAACACAAAGCAATTTTAGATACTTGCCGTGAATTAGAAGAAGAAGGTTTTGAAATCACCTATCTTGAGCCACAACCACAAACAGGTTTAATTACGCCTGAGATGGTTGAAGCAGCTATTCGTCCAGATACCATTCTTGTTTCCCTGATGATGGTCAACAACGAAATTGGTACCATCACTGACATTGCAGCTATCGGTGAAATTACCCGTGCCAAGAAAATTTTCTTCCACGTTGATGCGGCTCAAGCTGCAGGTAAAGTAGAGATTGATCTTTCAACTTTAAAAGTTGATTTAATGAGTTTCTCTGCGCACAAAATTTATGGCCCTAAAGGTATTGGTGCGTTATTCGTTCGTCGCTCACCACGTGTACGCCTTAAAGCACAAATGCATGGTGGCGGTCATGAACGCGGTATGCGCTCAGGTACACTTGCAACCCACCAAATCGTAGGTATGGGTGAAGCGTTTGAACTTGCAGGCAAAAATCTGGAAGCTGAACAAGCCCGTTTACGTATCCTCCGTGATAAATTATGGAACGGTTTACAAGGTCTGGAACAAGTATTCTTAAACGGTCATCCTACTTACAACGTTGCAAACTATCTGAATGTCAGCTTTAACTTTGTTGAAGGCGAATCATTGATGATGGCATTGAAAGATGCAGCTGTATCTTCTGGTTCAGCATGTACTTCTGCAACACTTGAGCCATCTTACGTACTTCGTGCGCTCGGTCTTTCTGACGAACTTGCTCACAGTTCAATCCGTTTCAGCTTCGGTAAATATACCACTGAAGAGGATATCGATCACGTTCTTGAAATCACTAAAGCTGCTGTTGAGAAATTACGTGAACTTTCTCCGCTTTGGGATATGTATAAAGAAGGTATCGACCTTTCCACTGTTGAATGGGCTGAACACTGATTCATGACATGGAGATAGCTTTAAAATTTAAAGCTATCTCATTGATAAACGTAATTTCACCCCCATATTAATCTTAAGGCTGACCCCGAGGTTTGGAGAAGCATCATGGCTTATAGCGAAAAAGTAATTGATCATTACGAAAACCCTCGTAATGTTGGCGTTTTAGACAAAAATGCTGAAAATGTTGGTACAGGTATGGTGGGTGCACCGGCTTGTGGTGATGTCATGCGTCTTCAGATTCAGGTGAATGATGAAGGTGTGATTGAAGAAGCACGCTTTAAAACTTATGGTTGTGGTTCTGCGATTGCATCTAGCTCGCTTGTAACTGAATGGCTAAAAGGTAAAACTCTGGACGAAGCTCAAGCAATCAAGAACATTGACATTGCAACTGAACTGGCTTTACCTCCAGTAAAAGTACACTGTTCTGTACTGGCTGAAGATGCGATTAAAGCTGCTGTTGAAGACTATCGCAGCAAAAAAACAAAAGCTTAAGTGTTTCGAGTTTTTGATCAAAGATTAACGGAGTTTTCATGATCCATTTAACTGAAAATGCTGCAACTCATATCAGCAATTACCTAAAGAATCGTGGTAAGGGTGAAGGCATTCGCGTTGGTGTGAAAACTTCAGGCTGCTCTGGTTTGGCTTATGTACTCGAATTTGTCGATGAAGTCGATACCCATGACCAGATGTTCGAGCAGTTTGGTGTTAAAGTTTTTGTTGATCCTAAAAGCCTGGTTTATCTTGAAGGTATGGAGATGGACTACGTGAAAAACGGTCTTAATGAAGGCTTCGAATTTAACAACCCGAATAAAAAAGGTGAATGTGGCTGTGGTGAATCTTTCACCGTTTAACCACTCCACGCTCTCTCTTTTGGTGATTAAAACAGTGTAAAATGCACTGTTTTAATTGCATTTACAGCAGTCACTTTTGCATATCTATCGCGGATCCAATCTCCCATGAATCATTTTGAGCTGTTCAACCTCCCTGTAGCACTCGATATTGATTTGGCAGCGTTAAAAACTGAATTTTTAAAGTTGCAGCAACAATATCATCCAGATAAAGCCGAAGACAAAGATCAAGCGCTGATTAAATCGAGCGAGATCAACCAAGCATTTAAGGCTTTATCCAATGTTGATAGCCGCGCTGCTTATCTCTTGAGTCTTAAAAAACAAGATTATCATCTGGATCAATCGATTGGAGATTTCGAGTTTTTACAGTCTGCACTGGAAATTCGTGAACAGCTGGATGAAGCTGCATCAGCTGAGGAACTGACTTCATTAAAGCATGAAGTTCAGCAATGGATTGACGGTTTGGTCCGTGAATTCAAAATCGACTATGAAGATGAAGACTGGGGCGAAGCTCGCGATACCGTTCGTAAATTGCGTTTCTTTGTTAAAGTCATGGCTGACATCGACAAGGCTGAAGATCGTTTTCTGGATGATGACAGCTTTGATTTAGATGATGATTTTTAATTCGCTTTAATTTTATTTTTTAATTTTTAGTTCTAAGGATGTAACACAATGGCTCTCTTGCAAATTGCAGAACCCGGTCAATCAAGTGCACCGCATGAACACCGCATTGCAATTGGTATCGACTTGGGTACTACGCATTCATTGGTTGCCACAGTACTTTCCGGTAAAGCTAAAGTTCTGAACGACGAACAAGGCCGAGTGTTACTTCCCTCTATTGTTCACTACAGCCATAACACCACCCATTATGGTGATGAAGCCAAGCCGTTTACTACTACAGATCCTAAAAACACCATTGTCTCCGTGAAACGTTTTATGGGACGCTCGAAAACAGACATCAAATTCCAGCACCCTTACACTTTGGTGGGTGAAGACAATCAGATGCCTGCTTTTGAAACTGCACAAGGCCGTAAAACTCCTGTCGAGATTTCTGCAGAAATTCTAAAACAGCTGAAAGACCGTGCTGAAGACAGTTTAAAAAATGAAGTGAATGGTGCGGTAATCACTGTTCCAGCCTATTTTGATGAGGCACAACGTCAGGCAACACGTGATGCTGCCCAACTGGCCGGTTTAAATGTTTTACGTCTACTGAATGAGCCTACTGCTGCGGCTGTGGCTTATGGCCTAGACCAGGAAACCAATCTCGCTCACGATCAAAATTATGTGATTTATGACCTGGGTGGCGGTACTTTTGACGTATCTATCCTGCGTTTTTCCCAAGGTGTATTCGAAGTTTTAGCGACTGGCGGACATACTGCTTTAGGTGGTGATGACCTGGATCGCCTAATTGTGAAATGGGCTAAAAAACAACTGAATATTGAAACCTTAGATGATGCCGAATATGCACATTTTATTGTTTCTGCACGTAAAGCAAAAGAAGCCTTGTCAGATGCCGAGTCAGTTGAACTGAAAGTTTTAGATCAGGCTCTGACTTTAGACCGTGCTACATTTGAAGACATCATTAAAGTTGCTTTAGACAAAACCATCAGCGTATGTAAACGCGTGATGCGTGATGCCAAACTTGAACTGGATGACATTAAAAATGTCGTGCTTGTAGGTGGTTCTACTCGCTCTTATGCGGTGCAAAAGGCTGTTCGTGAAGTCTTCAATCAGGAACCGCTATGCACCATCAACCCGGACGAGGTGGTCGCAATTGGTGCCTCTATTACAGCGAATCAGCTCATTGGCAACTCCAAAGATGGTTCATTGTTATTAGACGTTACCCCTTTATCACTCGGTCTGGAAACCATGGGTGGTCTGGTGGAGCGTTTAATCTCACGCAATACGGCCATTCCTGTGGCGCGTCGTCAGGAATTCACTACTTATCAGGATGGCCAGACTGCCATGTTGATTCATGTGGTACAAGGTGAACGTGATCTGGTGGAACACTGCCGTAGTTTGGGTCGCTTTGTCTTGCATGGCATTCCGCCAATGACTGCCGGTCAGGCACGTATTGAAGTCACTTTTCAGGTTGATGCCGATGGCCTGTTAACTGTTGCTGCCAAGGAAACCACGTCTGGTGTACATGCTCAAATCGACATTAAACCTTCTTATGGTTTATCTGATGCCGATACCGAACGCTTACTGATTGATGGCTTCAAATATGCGGAAGAAGATAAACATCTTCGTCATTTGCAAGAAACCAAGGTTGAAGCAAAACGTGAGCTGGAAGCACTGGAACAAGCCCTAAAAGTGGATGCCCAGCTATTAACTGCTGAACAGTTAGTATCGTTAAATCAAGCCAAAGCTCAACTTGAGGCTCAACTCGAAACCACCGATATTAAAGCGATTGAACAAGCTGTAGAACAGCTTAAAATACACAGTGATGCTTTTGCTGCTGCACGCATGAACCAACATATTGATGCAGCTTTGAAAGGCACTAAACTTGATGACTGGTCAAACTCGGACCAATAAACAGGAAAAAATTATGCCACGTATTAAAGTTCTTCCACATGCGCAAATTTGCCCTAATGGTGCCGAGTTCGAAGTTGAACAGGATGCCAACCTGTGCGAAAGCCTGTTAAAAAATGGTATCAAGATTGAACATGCATGTGATATGTCTTGTGCTTGTACCACCTGTCATGTCGTAGTTCGCAAAGGTTTTGACAGCCTCGAAGAAATGACAGATGTAGAAGCAGATTTACTAGATCGTGCCTGGGGTCTGGAACCGGATTCACGCCTTTCATGCCAAGTGAAAATTGTCGATGAAGATTTGGAAGTCGAAATTCCCAAATATACCATCAATCACGCCTCAGAAAATCATTAAGATTTTCGCTCATAAAAAACCACGCAATCGCGTGGTTTTTTTATCTGTAAACATCATCTCAATCATGATTTTTAGTGGTATTGCTCGTCCTTCTCATCTTCAATCACATCTTCCAGATTGAGTCGAACAATACCTTCTGAGTTGGTCAATTTTTGCTGTTTTTGAATCCGCTTAATCATCTTTTCCAAAACTTGGATCAACTCTGGATATTCATAATTTTGAACCTCATCCAGATTCAGCAACAAATGGAAACCCTTGTACTCATAATCAAACCAGCGCTGATAATCCAATTTACGCGAGGTATATTTTTCCATAACTTGCCAGGTCTTTACCGGACCGTGAATCCCTTTAAGCGTAATAGGTTTTTTCGGCGCACATAAATAGTCATTTTTAATTAAATTATAGGTTTCATCTGAAATCAGGATTTCATCGACTGCTGCCGCACTTTGCAGCCGTGCTGCCAGATTGGCATCACGTCCAACAATGGTATATGCCATACGATGTGCTGCGCCATAGTTCCCTACGTGACAATAACCAGTACTAATCCCCATACGGATATGCAAAGCCGGATAGCCCATCTTGATCCAGCGTTCACGCAGCAGTTTCATTTGTTGACGCATATCAATTGCCATGTCTAGACAAGTTTTGGCATCTTGCTCCACCCCTTGCGAGATTGGATCACCAAAGAAAATCAGGATCGCATCACCCATAAACTTGTCGACAGTCGCTTCATACTGCTTGGCAATTTCAGTCATATGACTTAAATAGTCATTGAGCAGGAATGCCAAATCATCTGGAATAAGCGTTTCTGAAAGTTCGGTAAAACCTTGAATATCTGAAAAGAAAATGGTCATTTTCTTACGTTTGTATTCAATTTTGGCTTCCGACTCACCTTTCATGATCGATTGCCACAACTGCACAGGTGCATATCGGCTCAGCTGATTTGCGAACTCCATATAACGATTCATTTGATCGTAATAATAGGTTCGACGATTACTGATATGTTGAATCTGGCTGCTTTGATAAAAACTACCCACACCAAAAAAAGTAATTAAACAGATAAAACCTAAAACGGTTAACTCACCAGTGGTTTGTTCAAAATACTCACCAAAACCAAAAATCAGAATATTACACAGATAAAAATTTGCGATTCCAATCAGGCTTGCCAATGACACAGCTAAAAAAGAAATCTTGTTGGTGATTGCGGTATATAAAATGACAAACAGTGAAATGAAAGTCAGAACCAGGTTTAAATGAATAGCAGATAAAATAACCGAAATAACAACTACATCGGTAATAAACAAGACACTGCGTTTTATATTGGAATTATAACGATACTGCAGCCAGGTCGATAATCTTGGCGTAATCAGAAAAATGAACAACAGGAAAAAAGGAATATAAATCTGGTATTGGGTGTCAGAAGCCGTGTAATGGTAGACAGTAACGAGTAAAGACAACATCATATATCCCATCAAACGATGGAAATACTCAAATTGTCTGGGTTCTTTTCTAATCCAGTCGTCTAATGACACTCAATCACTCCTGATTCGAGTCTTGACACCATAAATTCCATACTATGGCTTTCAATGGCTTGGAATTAATCCATACGCCAGTCAAATGGCATATCACCCTGACCACGCAATGCGAGCATCAAGGTTTGACGCATATGTGCAAGAACTTCATTGGTATAAGGAATAGCTGGAGTACCCCATACTGGTTTTGGCCAAGCCACGTCATTTTTATAGCGCACGACATGATGAAAATGCAATTGTGGAACCATATTCCCAAGAGCGGCCACATTCATTTTGTCTGCGCGGAATACGCGTGCAAGCTGACTCGATAACCAGCTCGATTCACGCAGGAACTGTTCCTGGTCAGCCTGACTTAATTCATATAATTCGCTCACGCCCGGCACGCGTGGAATTAATATGAGCCACGGAAATTGCATATCATTCATTAAACGACATGTTGACAGTGGAAAGTCGCCTACAAAAAAAGTATCTTGAGCAAGTTGTGGATGCAAACTAAACATATCTTTATAAATTATGCAAAATTAGAATGATGGCTAATACTATCACATCCAATGGGGCGTGAATATTCTATGCAATGTGTTTCATTACAAATAAACCACTATTTGCAATGAACGCATGAACATTCACGAATTTAATAAATTTCTTTAAAAAATCAAGCGCTTCATCTCACGATTTTTAAAAATCTGCACAAATTGCAAAGCGAGTGCATAAATCTTATACACTCCCTGTCAAATCAATGAATTTCTTTCAATAAACTGTCCAATAAATCGATAATAAACTGGATACGCTTTTGATAATCTTCCAGCATGACCATGACTTTCAGGCGTTGCCCGCCATCCATGCGGAAAAAGGTCGGATGTTTTTGCATCATTTGAATAATACTGATGGCCTGTACTGGTGTTTCTGGTGAAAATTCAATATGACCACCGTTAGCACTGATATCAATTTTGGTAATGCCCAGCTGCTCCGCTTTCAAACGAATCTGATGCACAGCAAATAACTGCTTCACTGGCTGCGGTGGCACACCAAACCGGTCAATCAGCTCCATGCGGATATTATCGAGTTTTTCCTGGGTATCGGTATTACTGATGCGTTTATAGAACAATAGGCGCTGATGCACATCTCCCAGATATTCATCTGGAATCAAGGCTGGCATATGTAGATTGATTTCCGCAATCAGGGACAATGGTGCATCGAAATTCGGGGTTTTGCCTTTTTGGATGGCTTTGGTGGCTTTTTCCAGCATTTCCATATACAGGCTATAACCAATCGCCTGCATGGAGCCACTTTGCTGTTCGCCCAACAGTTCACCGGCACCACGAATTTCCAGATCTTCCGTCGCCAGCATGAAACCGGCCCCTAAATTCGATGCGCGCTGAATCGCATCCAGACGTTTCTCTGCATCTCCCTTTAACCCCTTGATTGAAGGTACCAGCAAGTAGGCATAAGCTTGATGGTGTGAACGTCCGACACGGCCCCGTAATTGGTGCAACTGGGCAAGTCCCAGCTTATCAGCGCGTTCAATTAAAATGGTATTGGCATTGGGAACGTCAATCCCGGTTTCAATAATGGTTGAACAGACCAGCACATTGTATTCTTTATGATAGAACTGCTGCATCACCTGCTCCAGTTCACGTTCCCGCATTTGGCCATGAGCAACCGCCACCCGGGCCTCAGGCACCAGTTCACGAATATTTTCAGCAGTACGCTCAATGGTATCCACTTCATTATGCAGGAAATATACCTGTCCACCGCGCAGCAATTCACGCAGAATCGCCTCTTTAATGGATTCACTGGTCTGTTCCTGTACAAAGGTTTTCACAGCCAGACGACGTGCAGGCGGTGTAGCGATAATCGAAAGGTCGCGCATCCCGCTAAAGGCCATATTTAAAGTTCGTGGAATTGGCGTCGCGGTGAGAGTCAGCATATCGACATCTGCACGCATAGCTTTAATACGTTCTTTATCACGTACCCCAAAACGATGCTCTTCATCGACAATCATCAGGCCCAGATTTTTAAACTGGATATTCTGCTGCAAAATTTTATGTGTACCAATCACAATATCGACTTTACCATCAGCCAGGTCTTCAATGGTTTTGCTATGGGATTTGCTCGAACCAAACCGTGACAGTACTTCAATACGGATCGGCCAGTCGGCAAAACGGTCTTTAAACGATTCATAATGCTGCTGTGCCAGCAAGGTCGTCGGAACCAGAACCGCCACCTGCTTGTTGTTTTGCACTGCAACAAATGCTGCACGCATCGCCACTTCAGTCTTACCAAAACCAACATCACCACATACCAGACGATCCATCGGTTTGGCCAGCTGCATGTCGTGCAAAGTTGCTTCAATGGCATTGGCCTGATCCAAGGTTTCTTCATAGGCAAAGCCGCTGGCAAACTGCATATATGGACTTTGTTCCAGTTCAAAGCTAAAACCGGGTTTAGAGTGACGGCGTGCCTGAATATGCAGCAGTTCAGCAGCAACATCATGGATTTGCTCCAGCGCTTTACGTTTTGCCTTGCTCCAGGCATCGGTTCCCAGTTTATGCAAAGGTGCCAAGTCCGGATCGCCGCCGCTATAACGGCTGATTAAATGCAGATTGGTGACCGGAACATAGACCTTGGCAGCATCAGCATAATCCAGCTGTAAAAATTCATGTTCCTGGTCGTCAATGCTTAAAGTGACCAGGCCGGCATAACGTCCGACCCCATGATCGATATGCACCACAGGGGCACCAATACTCAGTTCAGTTAAACTGCGAATCAGGAATTCTTCGGATACTTCTTGCTGACGCTTGCGGCGGCGCTGCACCACCCGATGTTCATAGAGCTGGTTTTCCGAGATGATGGTGAGCTGATCTGGAATGACCAGACCCCGATCCAGCGGTGCACTGGTAATGGCTATAGCATGTAAAGAGCTTGTGAATTGTGCATAATTTTCAACATTGGGAATATCTCCCAGCGCTGGACGCAAGGCATCTTTGAGTGTTTCACGGCGTCCGGCACTTTCAGCCACCAGCAGGACCGGATGATTGGCAGCATCAATATATTTTTTAACCGCAGAAAACGGTTTTTCCTGTTTTGGATCTACCGGTAAGCGCGGTGGAGTTTCCATATTGAAATTAATCACACCGCTTTTTTCAGCGAATGTTTCTGTTGAGGCAATAATTCTGGCGAACTGATTCAACTGCTCCAACACCTGATTCGGCTGCAAAAAGATGTCTTCTGGCGGCAAAATAGGCTGCTCGACATTATGACGGCGGTCTTCATAACGATGCAGCACATCTTTCCAGAAACTGGTTAACCCTTCCTCCAGATGCTTATCTGTAATGACAATGCCATTCTTAGGTAAGTACGCCATGAGGGTACTTTGCGTTTGCATCGCCTCTTTACTAAAGAATAAGGGAAAATAAAACTCCAGTCCTGGTGAGGCAATACCTTCTAATGCATCTTGATAGATTGGATTTTTCTTCGGATTTGTTGTGGGAAATTTTTCCGCATAACGGTCACGGAAAGTGGCGCGTCCTTCTTTAAGCGGAAACTCCTTGGCAGGTAATACAGAAAACTGTTGTAGCGTTTGGGTTGTTCTTTGAGTTTCAGGATCAAAAAACTTTAAGCTTTCAATTTCATCATCAAACAGATCAATACGAATGGGTGCACTTTGACCGGACGCGTAAATATCCATAATGCTGCCACGCACAGCAAATTCACCATGATCATAAACGGTATCGACCAGATGATAACCGGCCTGGATTAAACGCAGTTTCTGTTGTTCAAGTTCAAATTTCTGTCCCACTTGAATATCAAAATGTTCGCCCAATACCCATGAAGCCGGTGCAACACGCTGTGCCAAAGTTGATGCAGATAAAAGCAGCACGCCCTGCTTCGGCATATTGGATAAAATGGAAAGCCGCTCTGACACAATATCCTGATGGGGAGACAAACGGTCATAAGGCAAAATTTCCCAATCCGGGAAAATCGTCGGTTTAATCCCGTAAAATTCCAGTTCACTTTCCAACTGTCCCAAATGCTGATTATTTTTGGCCACCAAAATGAATAATTGCTTGCTTTGTGTGGCAATTTCTTTGAAGAGTAAAGCGGCAGATGAGCCTTGTAAATTACCGACCCAGCGTTTTTCGCCTGCTTTTAACTGTTGCAGATGGAGTTGAGAAATTTCTTGTTGGAACATGTATATAGCTTTTGGTCTAAATGACATGGACCGTATATTAGCATGGGTTTTTTCTTGGTTGAGTTATTTTTATATACAGCAAATGATCGCATCTAAATCCTTTTAGATGCCGAGCACATAAGTCTTTGTCCAATTATTTTTCGCGCAGGAAATTACGATAGTAATCATTTAGTTTCTGAATGATCTGCTTGAACTGTAACAGGTTTTCTTCAGTATTACCCAAACGTGCAACAAAACGCTGACTGGCAATTTCCAGATCAATTTTTTCATTAATCAGAATGGCAGTAAAATATAAAGTTTTTAAATCATCAAAGCTGTTCAATTTGCGATTGGAAAAATAAGCCAAACGTTCAGACAGCTGATTGACCACGATTCCATCCACAATATAGCCCTGTTCCGGATCAAACTGGATATTATTTTCTTGAAGATACAGCTGTTCAGGAGAAGGTTTTGAACTTTTAAGCAGTCCTGAACCTGTAAATAGTCCGGCAAGTTTATTCAGCATGAGCATGGCATATAGAAAAAATCCCAGCTATTTTAACCCTGAGCTGCATCATCTTCACCCCTATTTTTTCATAAAAAAGATCGCTGTTTAAATTGCGACCTTTTTTATTCAGATCATGATTAAATTTTTGTAGCCAGCAATTAGCCAACCTGTGCCAAAGGTTCATGCTGTAAGCTTACTTCTGAAACCAGATTACTAAAAGCAAAAATTTCATCCAGCTGTGCTTGAGTCAGTAATTCCCTTTCCAAAACCACCTGCTGAATAGTTTTATTTTCAGCAATGCACTGTTTCCCAATTTCATCACATTTGGCATGTCCTAAAATCGGATCCAGCAAAGTGACAATGCCGACACTGCGCATTACAGCGTCATAACAGACCTGCTCATTGGCCTGAATACCTTGAATACATTTACGGTCAAGGCTGACCACCGCTTGGGTGAGAAGTTCAATCGACTCATTAATTGCAACAGCAATCACCGGTTCCATGACATTGAGTTGTAATTGCCCGGCTTCTGCTGCCAGAGTCACAGTTAAATCATTACCAATCACTTTATAGGCAATTTGGTTCACCACTTCAGGAATCACAGGGTTAATCTTGGCTGGCATAATGGATGAACCCGCCTGTAATTCGGGTAAACGAATTTCACCCAGTCCGGCACGCGGTCCCGAACTTAATAGGCGTAAATCATTACAAATTTTTGAAAGTTTTACCGCCAGACGTTTAAGCGTACTGGATAAAATAATAAATACCCCGCAATCGCTGGTGGCTTCGACATAGTCTTCTGCACCCACCAGATTCAAGCCGGTAATTTTGTTTAAGGATTGAATCGCTGCATGGGCATAACCTTGGGGTGTATTCACTCCTGTTCCAATGGCTGTGGCCCCCAGATTCACTTCCAGTAAAAGCTCACGGGTACGTTGAATCAGATGTATATCTTCCTTTAATAAGGTAGCAAATGCACGGAACTCTTGTCCCAAAGTCATCGGAACCGCATCTTGCAGCTGGGTACGTCCCATTTTTACCACAAATTGAAACTCTGTCGCCTTGATATATAAGCTATCAACTATTTTTTGAATCTGAAGCAACAAATTGTCCAGACTATAATAAGTGGCTAAACGCAGTGCCGTCGGATAGACATCATTGGTGGATTGCGATTTATTGACATGATCATTCGGATGAATATGTTCATATTGCCCCTTATGAAAACCCAAATGCTCCAAGGCAATATTGGCCAAGACTTCATTGGTGTTCATATTAATGGAGGTTCCTGCGCCCCCCTGATAAATATCTAAAGGAAAAGCTTCACTCCATTGTTCAGGCGATTCGATTAATGCATTACAGGCAAATTGTATGGCCTGACTAACCTGTTCTGAAATTTTGCCAAATTCTAAATTGGCTTGGGCAGAGGCTTTTTTGACTTGTGCCAAAGCACGGATAAAGTGAAGCTGACTTCCCACCTTCTGATTAGAAATCTGGAAATTCTCCAGAGCCCTTACAGTATGAATGCCATAATAACACTCGGCGGGAACTTCTTTTGCTCCCAATAAATCACGCTCTATTCTTGTATTGTCGGGTTGAACTGTTGTCACTTTATATATACTCACATGTATGCACTAGAATTGTGCAATTGAAAAAATATTAAGGCTTTACGCTATTTTAAATATTGTAAAAAGATATTTATTTGGCAATGCTCTTTAACCAAATACATGGACTCTGTAGCAAATGTAAGCATTTGTAACTACCTTAGCGCTTCCAATTTTCATCACTAAAAAATCAGGCGCAAAAATTTTTGAGCGTTATTTCTAATTTAAAGTAGACAATTATTCGCACAAGATGAATGACATTAAGTTACACACTTATAAGTTATTTATTTTATTAATTTTTTATCAATTGTATCTGAAAATACATTCCGCTACATAACACGCGATTAAATCCCTTAGAAATGTTACAGAAGGTAATTTCAATTTTATGGTTGAATCAGCGCCTGACTGAACCTGCACAAAAAATCATCTTGGAAAGATGTTATTCATAAGGACATAAGGATGCGCCCATGAGTGAACTTAACCCCACCCTCATCACATTTATTTTTTATATTATTGCCATGGTTGGTATAGGACTGTATGCCTATAAAGCCACCTCCGACTTTTCAGATTACATTCTCGGAGGACGCAGTCTGGGCAGCGTGGTCACCGCCCTTTCTGCAGGAGCTTCCGATATGAGTGGCTGGTTGCTCATGGGTTTACCCGGTGCGATCTATCTTTCAGGTTTGTCGGAAGCCTGGATTGCGATTGGCCTGATTATTGGCGCATGGCTGAACTGGCTGTTAGTCGCCGGTCGCTTACGTGTCCATACCGAAGTGCAGAACAATGCTTTAACCCTGCCGGACTATTTCACCAGTCGTTTTGGTGACCGCAAACGTGTGCTACGGATGATCTCGGCTCTGGTAATCCTGGTATTTTTCTCCATTTACTGTGCATCAGGCATGGTGGCAGGTGCACGATTATTCGAAAGTATTTTTGGCATGTCTTACACGACAGCGCTCTGGATCAGTGCAATCGCCACCATCAGCTATGTATGCATTGGTGGTTTCCTAGCAATTAGCTGGACCGATACCTTTCAAGCAGGACTGATGATTTTCGCGCTGCTGCTTACTCCTATTATGGCTTATATGGCCATCGGTGATCATAGCCAGCAGTTGGCCACAGTGATTGAAACAGCTCGTCCACATGCCACCAATATGCTTTCAGGATTAAGTACAGTCGCCATTTTATCATCTATGGCTTGGGGCTTAGGCTATTTTGGACAGCCACATATTCTGGTGCGTTTTATGGCAGCAGATTCGGTCAAGACAATTCCGGCGGCACGTCGAATTGGCATGAGCTGGATGATTCTATGTTTAGGGGGTGCAGTCGGTGCCGGTTTCATTGGCATTGCTTACTTCCAGCAGCATGCAGAACTTGCCGGCGTGGTTTCCCAGAATCCTGAAACCATTTTTATGGAACTGACCAAAATCCTGTTTAATCCCTGGATTGCAGGCATAATTTTGGCAGCAATTTTAGCTGCGGTAATGAGTACCCTGAGCTGTCAGCTTTTGGTCTGCTCAAGCACCCTGACGGAAGATTTATACAAAGCCTTCCTGCGCAAAAATGCTTCGCAAAAAGAACTGGTCTGGGTTGGACGCTTGATGGTACTGGCAATTGCAGTGCTTGCCATTATTCTGGCAAGCAATCCAAACAGTAAGGTTCTAGGTCTGGTTGCCTATGCCTGGGCCGGTTTCGGTGCTGCATTTGGCCCGCTGATTATCCTGTCCTTGTTCTGGAAACGCATGACCTTAAACGGCGCAATCATGGGGATTATTGTCGGTGCAATTACGGTAATTGTGTGGAAAAATACCATGGCCAGCACCGGATTATATGAAATTATTCCCGGTTTTATTCTGTCATTTGTGAGCATTGTCGTGGTCAGCCTATTAGAAAAAGCTCCGTCACACGAAGTACTTCAGCGTTTCGAGCAAGCAGACAAATTGTACAAGAAAGAAATGGCAGAACTGCAAAATGGGCTACCCGCCCAATCTGAGAACGCAGGATAAAGCTTTGAGGATATTTTCTTTCACCAGATAAACTTCAAGGGGCATTAAGCCCCTTGTTTTATTTTTATCCTTTGTTTTTCAGATAAATTTTAGAACTTTCCTTAATCACTTCCATCACCGGATAACTTCGTGTCTCTTTAATTCCGGGAAGACGCCACAGGACCTGCCCTGAAATTTTCCGAAATTCTTCCATATTGGCACAGCGGATTTTCACAACAAAATCAAATCCGCCACTGATCATGTGACATTCCACAATTTCAGGATATTGCATGATTGCATCAGAAAATTCCTCCAAAACATTGGGGGTAGTTTTATCCAGTAAAATCTCGACAAACACTACGAAACTGGCATTAAGCATGTCAGGATTCAGCTTGGCTTCATAGCCCAAAATAAACCCATCTTTGGTCAGTTTCTGTACCCTTGCCAAAGCTGCGGTCGGGGATAAATTTACCGCTTCGGCCAGTTTAATATTCGAAATCCGGCCATCATTTTGCAGAATATCTAAAATTTTGATATCTGTTCGGTCCAGGGTAAAAATCGGGCTGTGCATCAGAATTATTCTCTAAAATGAACCAAAATTATAGTGAGTTATTCGGCATTATTTCTGTAATCATAAATTATATAAAGC
Organism: Acinetobacter sp. CS-2; assembly: GCF_016599715.1. NCBI lineage: Bacteria > Pseudomonadati > Pseudomonadota > Gammaproteobacteria > Moraxellales > Moraxellaceae > Acinetobacter > Acinetobacter sp. CS-2. The sequence continues at coordinate 1,437,872 of NZ_CP067019.1, read as the reverse complement.
ATTTTACTCAACAAAAATTTGGCAGTCACAGGATGTTGGCATGAATATAATGGACACTGAAACCCGCTTTGACCAGACAAAACCTCACTTTGGATATATTACCGAATTCAAAGAAAAAAATGATTATGAAGTTGAGGTAAATACTGCCTGGCGCCGTGCTGAACCTGACTGTGTTGAACATTTACTGGAACATAGCCAGATTTCTGAACAGCTGAACCAGCGTATTTATGATCTGGCATTCGATCTTGCCCATAGCTTGCGGGAACGTAAAAGCTCGAACGGTAAAGCCGGTATCGTACAGGGATTATTGCAAGAGTTTTCACTTTCCTCGCAGGAAGGTATTACCCTGATGTGTCTGGCTGAAGCCTTGCTACGGATTCCGGACAGCGCGACACGGGACTTGCTAATTCGCGACAAAATCAATCAGGGTAACTGGAAAGAACATGTGGGGCAAAGCAGCCTCATGTTTGTCAATGCCGCTGCCTGGGGGCTCATGCTGACCGGAAAACTGATGGAAACCCCAAAACAAAAAACTTTATCCAGCGTGCTCACAGGGCTTTTAGCCCGTAGTGGTCGCGGGATTATCCGTAAAGCTGTGGATGTCGCCATGCGGATGATGGGCGAGCAGTTTGTTACGGGTGAAACCATTCAGGAAGCGCTAGAACATGCAGAACCTTTGGAAGATAAAGGTTTCCGTTATTCTTATGACATGCTCGGTGAAGCCGCGCTGACCGAACATGATGCTGAACGCTATTTCCAGGATTATAGCAATGCTATCCATGCCATTGGTCAGGCCTCCAAAGACAAAGATGTCTATGACGGTCCGGGTATTTCCATCAAGCTTTCCGCCCTGCACCCACGTTATCAGCGTGCGCAGATTGACCGTGTGCATGAGGAGCTGTATCCCAAAGTACTGCAATTGGCAGAACTGGCAAAACGCTACAATATTGGCCTGAACATTGATGCCGAAGAATCTGAGCGTCTAGAAATTTCTTTAGAACTATTAGAGCGACTGTGTTTTGAGCCGGGCCTTGCCGACTGGAAAGGCATTGGGTTTGTGATTCAGGCCTATCAGAAACGCTGCTTCTACGTGGTGGACTATGTGGTGGACTTAGCCAAACGCAGTCAAAAACGCCTGATGATTCGTCTGGTTAAAGGCGCTTACTGGGATAGTGAAATCAAGAAGGCCCAAATTGAAGGCATGACGGACTACCCGGTGTTTACCCATAAAGTGCATACCGACCTGTCTTATATTGCCTGTGCGAAAAAACTGTTGGCTGCACCAGAGCAGATTTACCCGCAGTTCGCGACACATAATGCCCAGACTCTTGCAACCATTTATCATCTGGCCGATCCGAACCAATACTACAGTGGCCAATATGAATTCCAGTGCCTGCATGGCATGGGTGAACCACTGTATGAACAGGTAGTGGGCAATAAAACGGATAACAAACTGGGGGTGCCGTGCCGTATCTATGCCCCTGTAGGGAATCATGAAACCTTACTGGCTTATCTGGTAAGACGTTTACTGGAAAATGGCGCCAATACCTCTTTCGTCAACCGCATTGCAGATAAAAGCCTAAAAATTGAAGATCTGATTGAAAATCCGCATGCAGAGATTTTGAAAAATGCAGCCACAGAATCACAGGTGGGTCAGAAACACCCGGCTATTCCACTAGCACCTGATTTGTACGGCGATAACCGTCCAAACTCAGCAGGTCTGGATTTAGCCAATGATCATGACCTGACCGACCTCAACCAGACTGCACACAACCTGAGTCAGCATCAATGGCAGGCTCAAGTCTTGGGTAAAAACCTCGGTGTTGAAAATGACTCAACGGATGCAAGTTCACAGTCACTTCTTATTGTCAATCCTGCCGATCATCTAGATGTCGTGGGTCATGTACAGGAAGCAAGTGCTGATCAGGTCAATCAGGCCCTAGAAAATGCCGTTAATGCTCAAGCTGAATGGAACAATACCACTAAAGACACGCGTGCCGCTTGCTTACAGCGTGCAGCGGATATCATGCAATCACGCATGCAGGAACTGATGATTCTGTTATGCCGTGAAAGTGGCAAAACCTATGCCAATGCCATTGCCGAAGTTCGCGAAGCAGTCGACTTCCTGCGTTATTACGCAACACAAATGATCGATATGGATCAAGATGCTGTGATTCAACCCTTGGGTACGGTGCTATGTATCAGTCCATGGAATTTCCCTTTGGCGATTTTTACCGGACAAATCTCAGCGGCACTGGTTACTGGAAATACTGTCATTGCCAAACCGGCTGAACAAACGCCACTGATTGCAGCGCAAGCGATTCAGATTTTGTGGGAAGCCGGCATTCCTCAAGATGTGCTACAGCTACTGCCGGGGCAAGGTGAAACAGTCGGTGCACAATTAAGCAGTGATGCGCGTATTCAAGGCATCATGTTTACCGGGTCAACCGAAGTCGCCAAAATTTTGCAAAAGACCCTGGCGCAAAGACTGAGTCCATCAGGTCATCCTATTCCACTGATTGCGGAAACAGGTGGGCAAAATGCCATGATTGTTGACTCGTCGGCATTGACCGAACAGGTGATTCTGGATGTGGTGAGCTCGGCTTATGATAGTGCCGGCCAACGCTGTTCTGCCCTGCGTGTGCTCTGCGTGCAAGAAGACAATGCCGATAGTGTTATCCATATGCTGAAAGGTGCCATGCAACAACTGCGTGTTGGCAATCCCGCGCTATTAAAAACCGATATCGGCCCGGTAATTGATCTTGAAGCACAAAACAATATTCAGAAACATATTGATCAGATGCGTGGTAAAGGTCATTCCGTACATCAACTGATGTTAAATCCTGAACAGGATCAAAGCCTAGCACAAGGGACTTTTATTCCGCCGACTTTAATTGAATTGCCGAATCTGGACGATTTGCAGCGTGAAGTATTTGGTCCAGTTTTACATATGATCCGCTACAAATATGGTCAATTAGAACAGCTGCTTGAGCAGATCAATGCCAAAGGTTATGGTCTGACCATGGGACTGCATACCCGTATTGATGAGACCATTCAGACTGTCATTGCACATGCAGAAGTCGGCAATTTGTATATCAACCGTAATATTGTCGGTGCGGTGGTCGGTGTTCAGCCTTTTGGTGGTGAAGGCTTGTCCGGTACAGGCCCTAAAGCTGGCGGCCCGATTTATCTGTACCGTTTGATGCAGCACTGCTCTGCGAAAAAACTGGCTCGACCATTTGCAACTCAGGCACAAGCCACACAGCCAGCGCATCAGCCTTTATATGAAGTGTTTTATCAATGGGCAGAAAAAACCTTCCCTCAATATCAATTGCAACCGTGCCCTGCATTCTGTGCTGGCCATCATTATGAATTGCGAGGTCCGACCGGTGAAAGCAATCAATATGTAGTGTTGCCAAGAAAACGCGTGCTGTCTTTAGCGGATCAGGAACAGGATCAGATTCAGCAATTGGCGGCAATTTTTGCGGTTGGCAGCCAGCCTGTGGTTCTGGCTGAAAATACCTTTGTGCTCAAATATCTTTCTAAAATGCCCAAAGAAATTGAACAGCGTTTTGCCGTAATCCAGAACATTGAAAGCGCTGATTTTGATGCCGTACTGCATCACGGCAGTAAAGCACAACTGCAATACTTGCAAACTCAAATTGCTGCCCGTTCCGGGGCGATTATTGGCATCACGCATTTAAAACCGCTGGATCATAATATTCCTTTAGAACGATTGGTGATTGAGCATGCCATCAGTATCAATACCGCAGCCGCAGGAGGTAATGCCAGCCTGATGACCTTAAATTAAAACCTTAACCTCAACCCAAACTTAAAAATATACGTCAGCGCTTAACCCTATAACGACGTATCGTTTCCTCTTTGCCAAGTCAACTTCTCCCTGGTCTGGTTGACTTGGTTTCTTTTTGGTTTTGAAATCATTTAAACCATCCTGATTTTTTCCTTTGAATAAAAATCTGCCTTTATCATTCTTAATATCAAAAAAGCGCATTTGAATTTGAGTTCAATCACTATATTTCTGCTGCTGATTGGGGAATAAGTTTAGTCATCTTAGGCAAACTTTGTTACCATCCCTGTTTTCAATGTGTTTGTGATTTTTACTGCATATGACTTCAGCTTATCAGTTACAACTTGATGCCAAGATTGCACGTATTTCTGCTCAATTTGCCGAGTTTAATCCCCCTTCTTTAGAAGTATTTCAGTCGCCTGAACAAAACTTCCGTATGCGCGCAGAATTTCGGATTTGGCATACTGACGACGATATGTTTTATGCGATGTTTGAACGCAGTGAAGATAATCAAAAACAGGTGATTCGCATTGACGAATTCCCGATAGCCGATAAAAGCATTAACGATTTAATGCCTGTTCTGTTAAAAGAACTGAAAGCGACAGAAATTCTATCTAAGCGTTTATTTGAAGTTCATTTTCTAGCAACATTAAAAGGTGAAATGCTGGTTTCACTGGTTTACCGTTGCCCACTCAATGCAGAATGGGAAGTTGCAGCAAAAGCACTGTCTGATAAGCTCAACATTAAAATTTATGGTCGTAGCCGTGGTCAACGTGTCATTTTGACAGATGATTATGTGGTGGAAGAGTTAAAAGTATTCGATCGTACTTATCAATATAAGCAAATCGAAAGCAGCTTTACCCAGCCGAATGCACAAGTCTGCCAAAAAATGCTGGAATGGGCATGCAATGCGGCCAAACAGTCAGATAAAGACTTACTGGAATTGTACTGTGGCAATGGCAACTTTACCCTGCCACTGTCCACCAAGTTCAATCGCGTACTGGCAACCGAATTGGCCAAATCATCGGTCTACGCGGCGCAGTGGAATATTGAACAAAACCAGATTGATAATATTCAGGTGGCACGTTTATCGGCTGAAGAATTTACCGAGGCCTATAATGGCGAACGTGAATTCCGTCGCTTGCAGGAAGCAGAAATCGACATCACCAGCTATGACTTCGATACGGTATTTGTTGATCCACCGCGTGCAGGTATTGATGATGAAACATTAAAACTGCTACAGCGTTTTGAACGGATCATTTATATCTCATGTAATCCGGACACTTTACAGGACAATTTAAAGACTTTATCGAGTACGCATAAAGTGACCAAATTTGCCTTGTTTGATCAGTTCCCTTATACCCATCACGTCGAGTCGGGTGTGTTACTGGAAAAAATTTAAACAATTTATTTCTTTGTTAAGTTTGTAAATATATTTACATCAATGAAGCTCAATTGAGCTTCATTTATATTTCATTGAAAATAAATCATTTATAAATAATTCTGAATAGAAAATCTCATAATATCGTTAAAGTGTTCAATTACTATCGGAAAATTAAAGGTTCAATTGATTCTTTTATAGCTTTGGTAGACTTGTATTCCTCAAAAAACTGGATATATTTCGATCTATGTTAGGTTGTGTATGAAGGCTCTATGAGTTTTTGGCAAAAGCTGTTTTCTGCTCATCAACAGCAAAACGAACACAAGAATCAAATCTCGTGTGTTGAAAATGATTGCTCTTGCAAATCAAATGAACAATTGATCCAGGCTTTAACTCAAACAACAGATGAAAAAGTCATCATTGGAATTAAGAAAGTTTTAATTTCAAGAGGTTATAGCCGAAAAGAGTTAAATGAATTACAGCATCTACCACTGCGACAATAGAGTCTAAACCCTCTATATGAAGGCATTTAGTCAACTAAATGCCTTTTTATTTGCCCCCGAAAATTGTTATATAGCCCATTATGGCCAAATTTTAATACTTCGAAACATAGTTCCCATCATTTTTCCAGAATCTGCTATGCCACACAATGTAAAAGTGCTCTACTAGAATAAGAATTTTAACAAACCGATAGAACAGCCAAGCAAGTAAGAATAAAAGCAAGCAAGAATACAAGATAAAAAACAACAAGAGCAAAAAATAAAAATAAGCCTAAAAAGGAAAATATATGAAACGGTATTATCCTGGACTGGCAATATTATGCAGCCTAATCTCAAGTCATAGTCTGGCGGCAACCATGGATCAATCAGGACAATCCGTGTTGCCTTTTCTAGAATCAGGGCATTATTTTGAAGCCTCCATTACTGCTGCCGATCCTGAAGTGTCCGGGCATACCTTAGGTTCACGTCCAGATCTGGTTAATCCTGACAGTGCTGATAATACAACCGATAATATTGCCCAGACTTTCCAGTACCAGAGTGCCGCACTGAAACTGCAATTCGTTCCAAATTTCTCTTTTGGCATTCTCTATGATCAGCCATTTGGTTCAGATTTACACTATCCATTAAAAGACAATGGCAGTTTCTCCGATACCGCACTGAGCCAGCAAGGTACTCAGGTCAATGTCGACAGCCAAAACCTGAGTTTTATTTTAGGTTATCAACCTGTCAAAAATATTAACCTGTATGCCGGTCCTGCCTATCAAACCGTGGAAGGTCATGTCGCGCTACGTGGGCTGGTATATGCCCAATTTAATGGTTATAACGCCAAATTTAAACAGGATGCTGGCCTCGGCTGGAAAGCGGGTCTTGCCTATCAGGTTCCCGAGCTCGCACTAAAGGCTGCCTTGACTTATCACTCGAAAATAAATCATAAAATCAATGTAGAAGAAAACATTTTGGGCACACCTCTACTCCTAACAGACAATGCCAAAACCAAAATTTCTACCCCACAATCGGTCAATCTGAATTTCCAGACCAGTATCATGAGCGGAACTTTACTGTACTCGAACATACGATGGGTCAACTGGAAAGATTTTGTGATACGTCCTACCCAGTTCGGCGCATTATCGGCACTTGCCACCACGACCCTTAGTAATGGCAGTTATAGCGCAGGATTTAATCTGGATGATTATCAAAAAGACCAATGGAGTGTGACCTTAGGCATGGCACGACAATTAACCACGAAATGGTCCGCTGCTTTTGATCTCGGCTGGGATTCAGGCACGGGTAATCCTAGATCAATTTTAAATCCTACCAAGGGTTACAAAAATATAGGCTTGGGATTTCAGTTTAATCCTGAATCCAACTATTTTATTTCAGGGGGGATCAAATACTATTGGCTTGGTGATGCCACCGCACAAGATGGCACTTATTATCTTCCTCTTCCCGGGGTATCTGAAGCTTCACAGGTCGGTGAATTTAACAACAACCATGCGATAGGCTATGGTTTAAAAATTGGCTACAGGTTTTAATGGCTGGCGAACTTCATTTATTGAGTAGCACAGTTCTGTTGATCAATATAGGCCACCATCGGTCCCAGATTAAACAATGAATCTGAACGTTTTAACTGCGGAATATAGGCACTAGAGATTGAGCCGTCCAGATACAAGGCATTTTGCACTTTAAGCTGTTGTTGAAAAAATTGTGCAAATTGATAAAAACTCAACGCATTTCGACTGATCACAAAATATAAGCTTTGATCTTTAATCCCGACAGCATTTCTGATCTTAAAGGAATCTGAATCTTTTAAAAATTGGGGATTAATCTGCCCATCAATCACCAGCATAGGCCCCGATTGCGTCGCGTATTCGGCATTAAACTTGAGCTTTTGATAACTTTCTGTCTTTTCGATCAGGCTGTGATGCCGATTCCAGGCCAATACGCCATTGGGTTGCAGATAAAAATTGCCATATGCCTGTTTGACCGTGTTCAGTTTTTTCTGTTGCCGAGCTGCTTCAATATATAACCCGACCGGAGAATAGTCTGCATGATACATCCCGGCATTCATGGCAAAGAGCAGCTTTTCACATGCTTTCAGCTGTTTTGCCACAGCTTTAAATTTACCTAAGGGTTGATGGGTCTGGCGATCATTTAAAAACAGGCGCAAGTTTTGTGGCTGATCTATTTTTACAATATCAACATCTACAATATCAGTCTGCCAGCGCCGGGTATAAAGCTCTGCATAGGTGATACTGGTCAAACTGAGTAAGGTGATAACTGCACATTTTATTAACAATATTTTCTTCATGCTGCTATGGCTCATGAGGTATGCTGAATCCTGACATTTTTAATGCGCTGTAGTGTCATAAAAGCTAGTCAACTCAGTGAAATAGTCGATTCTTTTATAAAGAAGCAGTAAACTAAGTCACTAAAATATATTTGTAACTTTATTGGTTAAACGTCTACATGCAACAGCAGAAAATACGATTTCCTTTAGGGACGCATCTTATCGTTAAACATTTTGGATATTCTCATCACGGCATTTATGCAGGACGTGGCCGGGTTATTCATTATTCAGGTTTTGCCCATTTATTTAAGAAACGTCCCATTGAGATTACCTCACTGGAAAAATTCAGCTTTGGTAAAACCATTATTATCCAGCAATATAACAATCCTAAATTTCGCGGCCGCAAAGTGGTACGGCGTATGCGTTCACGAATGAACGAAAACCAGTATCATCTGATTATTAACAATTGCGAACACTTGTGTACCTGGGCCATTACTGGTGTGGAAAGCAGTCCTCAAGTCATCCGCATGATGAACCGTTTAACCACTATTGGTTATGTCAGCTCTCTCATGAGTTTTATGAACAGCATGCTGCTGACCCTCACCACCACCTGTTTTGCATTGGTGTTGTACATCAAGAAAAAGTTACGTGATAAAGCAAAAAAACAGATTCCGCATTATTTATGGTTAAAAGAACAGAATCACAAGCAGTGATCAAACCGGTCTGTCTTTTCCATTCCAGCCATAAAATTTCAAGTGGCCTCAACCAGAACAGGAGATGTTTTAGTGAGCTGCAGGATGACGCTTTTTCTATCTGCAAGTCCTAGGTTTACCTCCTGATCCATGACAGTTTATATTCAGGTTTAAATCACCCCCATTTCGACAAATGGCGGAAACTTGTCATTGACCAGATTTAACTGCGCTCCATATTCCAGATAAGCCTTACAGCCATCCAGCACAGTGGTGAAACCACCTGTTTGCTCAATCACAAAAGCAATTAAGTCTGAGCCTTGCAGAGAAATATCATAATTGCGAATGCGAAGATAAGTCTCTTGTTCTGTTAACTTCTCAAAAATGAAGTCTACTGTGCTCTTGGGTTCTCCCCAAGTAAACTGGATCAGTTCATTATGAATCAGCTGTTCGACATAAACACTGCGGGTCACTTCATATTTTTCCCAATACCAGTCTACCGTTCTGTTTTCTATCAAGTGTCCGGTAGATGAAGTAAACCAAAACTTGCTGGTGATTTCGGGGTCAATAAAGGCATTAAACACCTCTGCAACCGGTTTGCGAATTAACATCTGGGTTTCTATGACTACGCTCATTGAGGTCTTCCTTTTTATTCTTCTTCTCAGTGATAGCACACATCCGAAATTCATGGCTATCACTGAATTGTTAAAGACTTAAACGGTGGCGTGTAGAGGCAAAAATGATTTTTCTAAACTTAACTTAAATTACCTTTATAGCTTGAAAGTACTGGCGGAATTTCAGCCCCTAATGAACTTAACATTTCCCGTTCAATATTTCGCACAATCGAATTGAGGGGTAAATCATTTTCCTGAAGTCCAAATGGTTCTTCCAACTCTGCGCTGAGCGCATCTAAACCTAAAAATAAATAGGCAATTAATGCCACAATTACAGGTGTCCAAATACCGAAACTCGCTTCAATACTGAACGGCAAAATTAAACAGAATGAATAAACTGCCCGATGTAATAAAACTGAATAAGAAAATGGCAATGGCGTAGTCATAATACGATCACAGCCTGCATGAATATCACCCATGGCAACCGTATGTCGAGTCAAGGTGCTATAGATAATGTCGCTGATTTGACCTTGCTTATAAAACAGCACCAAATCTTTTTGTATGATCTCAAGTAAATACTGCGGCGCATTGATATGTTCAGCACATTGCTGCGATTGCCCATCGCTTAAATTGACAGCATTTCGGAAATGTTGAATATCTGTTGCTTGATGACGTAAGCGGTCGCGTAGCAGGTAACAAAATAACATAACCCGATACATCAAAATCTGACGTTGAGAGTCTTCCAGCACATGACTATCACGAATAATATGCCGTGTATTGGCAATCAGTGCGCCCCAAAGCTTGCGCCCTTCCCACCAGCGATCATAACAGGCCGTATTCCTAAAACTTAAGAAAATCGAAAGAATCACACCGAAGATGGTAAAGCCAATGGCAGGAACTTCTGGCATAGTCAAGAAATGTGCTGCACTTAAATACACCAACAGTGCCGATAAACTGACTACAACCGCTAGAGCTGGCATCACTTTAGGTAAAATTGTGCCATGCCATGCAAATAACAGCATAAAGCTATTATTTTTATCTCGAATAATCACAAATTTCCCCTCATGAAACCTAGTCGCTTCAATATTTATAAAATAGCTGTCATGAAAAAGCCCAACCGAAGTTGAGCTTGATCTAAACATTTTTGACTCAACAGTGAATCATCCTAGAGCATAAACAATGTTATTTTCCAGGCTTAAAGCTGTCTTTTAAGTCCAGAATACGGTTAAACACTGGTTTTTCTGCCGTGTGATCATATTGATCTGCAACGAAATAACCTTCACGTTCAAACTGGAAGCGGTCTTCAGGCTTCGCTTCAGCTAAAGCCGGTTCAATCACCGCTTGAACCACTTTGAGTGATTCAGGATTTAAGTTGGCAAGGAAGTCATCACCCACTTCCGGATCAGATTCAGTGAATAAACGGTCGTAGATACGCACTTCTGCAGGCACACCTTGGGTTGCAGATACCCAATGAATAACGCCTTTCACTTTACGACCTTCCGGATTTTTGCCTAAAGTTTCAGGGTCAATTGAACATTTCAGTTCAACCACTTCACCATTGGCATCTTTAATCACTTCATCACACTTGATCACATAAGCATGGCGTAAACGTACTTCGCCTTCTGGAATTAAGCGTTTAAAGCCTTTAGGCGGTACTTCTTCAAAGTCTTTACGGTCGATGTAAATTTCAGACGTTAATGGAATGATACGATCACCCATCTCAACGTTCGGATGACGTGCATGACTCAGGTTCATTGCTTCAGGTAGGTTGGTCAAAGTCACTTTCAATGGATTCAACACCGCCATGCCACGTGCAGCAGTATTTTCCAAAGACTGACGGATACAGTATTCCAGCATAGCAACATCGACAATACCGTCAGATTTGGACACACCCACGCGTTTACAGAAATCACGCAAACCTTCAGGCGTGAAACCACGGCGGCGCATCCCTACAACGGTTGGCATACGTGGATCATCCCACCCTTGTACAAAGCCACCTTCTACCAGTTTACGCAGTTTACGTTTAGAGGTAATGGTGTAATCGACATTTAGACGGCTTGATTCATACTGACGTGGAACAGCTGGAGATTTAACTTTCTCGACAACCCAGTCATAAAACGGACGGTGATCCTGGAATTCCAAAGTACATAAAGAGTGAGTCACACCTTCAATGGCATCAGATAATGGATGCGCATAGTCGTACATTGGATAGATTTTCCATTTATCGCCAGTCTGGTGATGAGCAGAATGCAGAATTCGATACAAGATTGGATCACGCATATGCACGTTTGGAGAAGCCATATCAATCTTGGCACGCAATACAGCCTGACCTTCACCCAGCTCGCCATTACGCATTTGTTCAAAACGCACCAGGTTTTCTTCTACAGTCGCGTCACGGAATGGAGAGTTTTTACCTGGTTCTACAAATGAACCACGGTTTAACTTGATTTCTTCAGGTGTTTGTAAATCTACATAAGCATCGCCCTGTTCAATCAGTTGTACTGCCCATGTGTACAGTTGATCAAAATAGCTAGATGCATAGCGAGGTTCACCGTTCCAGTTAAAACCGAGCCATTTTACGTCGTTGGCAATCCCATCCACATATTCTTGTTCTTCTGCGTCCGGATTGGTATCGTCAAAACGCAGGTTACATACGCCATCAAATTCTTGTGCAATACCAAAGTTCAAACAAATCGCTTTCACGTGACCAATGTGTAAATAACCATTCGGTTCTGGTGGAAAACGCGTGATCACTTGCTGTGTAAGGCCTGCTGCCAAATCGTCAGTAATGACCTGACGTACAAAGTCTAAGCCCGGCTGTTGTTCTTGCTGCGCAGCATCGACAGGTTGATTACTTGTTGTCGGGTTATTTGGCAGGGATGAAACAACATCATTCGGCTTCATAGTTGATAAATCACTTCTATAAGATAAAATAGGATAATTAAAACGCTTTTCTGGTTTTTTTAACAAAGAAAATAACGTTTTCGCTTGCCTTGTAGTTTACAGTTTGCTTATGCTTCTCTCAACCAAAAACCCATGGCTTTTTTGTCCATGATCAGGAGATTATAGAATGAGTTTTCCTCAAGTCGAATTAAACACCAATAAAGGACGTATTGTTCTTGAACTTAATTCAGAAAAAGCACCTAAAACTGTGGCTAACTTCCTGGAATATGTTCGTGATGGTTTTTATGATGGCGTAATTTTCCACCGTGTAATTGACGGTTTCATGATCCAGGGCGGTGGCATGGATGAAAATTTCAAAGAAAAAGCAACGCGTGATTCAATTGAAAACGAAGCAGACAACGGTTTAAGCAATGATGAAGGTACCATCGCAATGGCGCGTACCCAAGCTCCTCATTCAGCTTCTGCTCAGTTCTTCATTAACGTGAAAAACAACTCTTTCCTTAACCACACTGGTAAAACAGCTCAAGGTTGGGGTTATGCCGTATTTGGTAAAGTAGTTGAAGGTATGGATGTCGTTGCTGATATCAAAGGCGTTCGCACAGGTAACCGTGGCTACCACGCTGACGTTCCTCTAGAGAACGTTGTGATTGAATCTGCAAAAATCATTTCTGAATAAAGAACGTCCTCTCCGTCTTTAATGAGTTTTAAAGCAGTGCTTTAAAACGGGATAATGTTAAGGATATAGTTCCTCTATCCAATAGATGGACTTTGAGAGGAAGTATTAAGGAAAATACGTGACCTATCTGTTTATCTCTGATTTACATTTGTCACCTGAACACCCTCGACTCGTTCGGGGGTTTTTGGATTTATTAGACAGTTATAAAGATAAAAATACCCAGCTTTATATTTTGGGTGACTGGTTTAATGCTTGGATTGGTGATGACTATACAGCCCCCTGGCTAGATGACATTGTCCATGCCCTGCAAAAGTTTCATCATGCCGGCAATCAGATATATTTTCTGGCTGGCAACCGCGATTTTGCTTTAGGCAAAAAATTCTTAAAACAATTCAATGGCACATTGCTGTCCGAACCGGCCATTTTAAAAATATCCGACACCACATACCGTTTAGAACATGGTGATCTGCTCTGCACAGACGATGTGTCCTACCAAAAATTCCGCAAGATCATTCGTAATCCATTACTTTTAGGTTTTTTAAAACGCATGCCTTTAAGTTTTCGGCAACAACTGGCTAATGGTTTCCGTAAAAAAAGTGCTGAAACCAAACAGATGAAGTCTTATGACATCATGGATGTAAATCAGTTCGCGGTGAAAGTTGCCTTAGAACATATTGACGTACTGATTCATGGCCATACTCATCGTTCTGCAATACATGATATTCAGGGTAAGAAACGGATTGTGCTAGGTGACTGGCGCGAACATTCGGCACAGATTTTAGAGATCAATCCTGCACATAAAAATGTAAAATTAGAATTAAAGACTTGGGCTTATTAAATATAAATTTTCATAATTAACTTTTATAACTTGACTATGTCATTCACAATCTGTCGAGAACTAGGCTGTAATGTTTCTGCGATGAAAAAAATTTAGCTGACCAAAAATAAAACAGGCTTTGTGAATGACAAATGCCTTTGGTCTTACCAAGCAATGCTTTTCAAGGCAAAATAAAGCAGCACATAGAACTCCTGACCTCACAATTACAGCTGGTAGGAGTCCATCAGGTACAATTTAAAAGCTGATATAAAATATTAAAAATTAATACCCACCTTCAGATTTTATCACTTCCGCATCATTTTTATATTTGGCTAAAAGCTCGCGCAGTGAATTCATCAATACGCTGGTATCCACCCCTACCGCAACAAACTCGGTACCCAAATCAATATATTTTTGCGTTACTTCATGCACCGTTGATAAAATCCCCGCTGCTTTACCCGATGCCCGAATGCGTTGAATGGCATCAACAACCGCTTTTTGTACTTCCGGATGATTCGGATTACCCTGATATCCCATGGTCGCAGACAAATCTACAGCGCCAATAAATACACCGTCAATTCCCTCCACTTTTAAAATATCATCCAGATTTTCCAGCCCTGTCACAGATTCAATCTGAATCAGCAGACAAATATTTTCATGTGCTGTTGCATAATAATCCGGGATACTGTTCCAGCGTGTTGCACGGGCCAATGCGGCACCTACGCCACGAATTCCTTCTGGCGGATAACGTACCGCTTTCACCATCAGCTCAGCCTGCTCAACCGTTTCCACCATGGGAATCAATAAAGTTTGCGCCCCAATATCCAAAAGTTGCTTAATCAGCTGCACACTGCCAATAGGTGGACGAACCACAGCTTGTGATGGATACGCTGCGATACTTTGCAATTGAGAGAGTGTGGTTCTTAAATCGCTCGGTGCATGTTCCCCATCAATGAGTAACCAGTCATAGCCTGCATTGGCCGCAATTTCAGTGCCGTAAGCATCTGCCAGCCCCACCCATAACCCAATCTGCTGTTGGGTTTTTAATCGTCTTTTAAAATGGTTTGTATCATCTATCATTGTCTGACTCGGTCTACAGGCGATGTAATTATTCGATTAAACGTGATTTAACAAAAAGTACCAATATAGATTTCGTATTTCGTCATTGTATATTGCTATTAATTATACATTTTATTAAGTTTTTTACTTTTATTCACCATAAAAATTCACACGCTTGATGCCAAAATATAAGCTATCCCAGAATTCTTCCAAGCCATTTCAGCAAGGAATCAGGTAAAATCATTAAAAATTTAATAGTGGAAATGTCACTCATGGATTTATTAAACGTTTCAAAATCACGCTACACAACGAAAGCATATGATCCCAGTAAAAAAATTCATCAAGAGCAGTTTGAACGTTTATTAGAAATCCTGCGTCTCACGCCATCCTCCATCAATATTCAGCCCTGGCATTTTTTTATTGCCGATGATCAAGGCGCCAAAGAGCGTATCGCCAAAGCCTTGGTTGGGAAATATGCCTACAATGCACCTAAAGTTCTAGATTCTTCTCATACCATTCTGTTCTGTACCAAAGCGGATATTTCAGAACAGCACCTTGATACCCTGCTCAAGCAAGATGATCTTAGTGGCCGTTTTAAAGATGAAAAAGCCAAACAGGGCCAAAAAGACAGCCGTAGCGGTTATGTGGATTATTACCGTAATGAAAAAGGGGATATTCAGCGCTGGGCAGAAAATCAGACTTTTATTGCGCTCGGTCAAATGTTACTGGCCGCAGCTATTGAAGGAGTTGATGCCACCCCTATTGGCGGATTTGATGAACAGATTATTCGCAAGGAATTGGAATTAGATGAAAAAGGGTTAATTCCATCAGTGATTATGACGCTAGGTTTCCGCAGCGAAAATGATTTCAATGCTCAGTTACCCAAGTCACGCCTGAGTCGTGAAGAAATTTTCACCAAGCTGTGATTAAAAAAAATTACAATAAAAGGGGCGAATATGCCCCTTTCATGTCATTTCAGGACTTATTTTTGTAACAGGACTCAGGTATATTGGCAAAAAAATAAACGGTAGTCCCTACTATGCTTCCAGCTATCAAAATGCCGATAAAATTTGAATGTCGCTCTTGCCAAACGGTTTACATGCAGAAATATAGCGCAGATGCTATTTTGACGTCTTATCCTAAATGTCCACATTGTCAGCAACCCGGTCAACTTCAGGGCACGATTGAAATGCAGGATCTATTCAAACATCCTATTATTATGGCTAACTACTATTGGAAAGATACAT
Organism: Acinetobacter sp. CS-2; assembly: GCF_016599715.1. Classification (NCBI taxonomy): domain Bacteria; kingdom Pseudomonadati; phylum Pseudomonadota; class Gammaproteobacteria; order Moraxellales; family Moraxellaceae; genus Acinetobacter; species Acinetobacter sp. CS-2. The sequence goes on along the minus strand of NZ_CP067019.1, from coordinate 1,421,890 downwards.
TACAACGCTTTCAACGCTCATAATTGAGCAAATGTCCTTATACTATAAGGCTTGAACACTAAAAATACAGCGCATTTAAATGCGCTGTATTTTTAATTGCAATTCTTGCATTGCCAGCAATATTATCTTCAGCTTTATCAACAAGAAAATCATCACTATTCTGCCCGCCCTGTCTGCCATCAAAATGGCTTATTATTGGGTTTGGCAGAAAAGGAAGATTTTCTGCAACATCCTTTCATTTTTGTATCGAGCTATATCAGACAGACATTGCATAGGCTAAGCAAATAACACTGGCCAAACCTAAAGCAAGACCGCATGCAGTTGCAGGTTTTAATTTTTCTTTAAACAGAATTAAGCCACTTAAAGCTCCCAGCAGCACCACAAGAATGTTCATGCCTGCAAACACAATTGCAGGTGTGTCTTTTAATAATATGTGTGCCTTGACATACAGGGCTATATTGGCAAAATTTAAAACTCCCAGCCCCAATCCAGCCAGAATATTTCGACTACTGCCTGCTGTTTTCGTGGTCATGCCAATATAAGCCAACGACAAGATGAAGGCACAGATAAACATCAAGTTTAGTGCTACAGCAAACTGCACTCCCAAGCCAGTGGTGTACTTGAGCAATACATCAATCAGCGCATAGCCACACCAGACCAATGCCAGATAAAGCAAGCCTTGCTTTGAAAATGGCTGCCCTTGCGCTGCTGCTTGATGTGAAAATAAAATACTGAGTACGGCGGAAATCCCTAATCCGATTCCGATTATTTTTAAGGTATTAAACTGTTCCTGAAAAATAAAGAATGCTGCCAACAGAGACAAAACCACCGATAAACGCTGGGCAATTTCCGTTTTGATAATACCGGCATATTGCAGTGATTTCGCCAAGCACAGGAAAATACTCGGTAGTAATACACCCAGCGCCACAATCAGCCACCACGGCGTATCGATAACTGATATGTGCTGTAAATCGGGCTTAAACCATAAAAAACAGAGTACACTTGCAGAGGCATAGTTCCAGACAATCATCTGCAAGGCATCAAAACCATTAGCCTTGCATAATTTCAACAACATTGAGATGACGACACTACAGCATGCTGCAGCCAATATAAGTTCCATCTTTTGCCTTATTTTCCCTATTTATCATGCTTTAGGAATGAGATACAGAAAAGCCCACAATAGATGTGGGCTTTTGATTATAGATAATCTTTAACGATTATTTATAATGATTCACCATTTTCTCTAAAGAAATTGGACGAATCTTGTCTGCATGACCTGCAGTACCAAATGCTGTATAACGATCTACACAAATTTGTTTCATTGCAACAATAGTTTCTGCAAAGAATTTACGTGGATCGAATTCGCTTGGTTTTTCCGCCATCATGCGGCGCATTGCACCAGTCGATGCCAAACGCAAGTCCGTGTCGATATTGATTTTACGAACACCGTGTTTGATTGCTTCAACCAGTTGTTCAACAGGCACACCATAAGTTTCCTTGATGTCGCCGCCAAATTCATTGATTACAGCCAACCATTCTTGAGGTACAGAACTTGAACCGTGCATGACAAGATGGGTATTTGGTAATGCCGCATGAATTTCTTTAATACGGTCAATTGCCAGGATGTCGCCTGTAGGTGGACGCGTGAATTTGTATGCACCATGTGAAGTACCTACGGCAATCGCCAAGGCATCTACATCGGTATCAGCAACAAACGAACGTGCTTCTTCAACTGAAGTAAGCAGTTGAGAATGGTCAAGCACACCTTCTGCACCTACGCCATCTTCTTCACCCGCCATACCTGTTTCAAGGCTACCCAGGCAACCAATTTCACCTTCAACTGAAACGCCACAGGCATGTGCCATTTGAACAGTACGGCGAGTCACGTCTACGTTGTATTCATATGAAGTTGGTGTTTTACCATCTTCACCCAAAGAACCATCCATCATTACTGATGAGAAGCCCAACTGGATAGAACGCTGACATACGTCAGGGCTGGTACCGTGGTCTTGATGCATTACCACTGGAATGTGTGGCCATTCTTCAATTGCAGCTAAAATCAGGTGACGTAAGAATGGAGCACCTGCATATTTACGAGCACCGGCAGATGCCTGCACAATGACAGGTGAATTTGTTTCGTCTGCGGCCAACATAATTGCACGCATTTGTTCTAAGTTGTTTACATTGAACGCTGGTACGCCGTAGTTGTGTTCTGCAGCGTGATCCAAGAGCTGGCGCATCGAGATTAGAGCCATAATATCCTCCCAGGTGATGCGCCATATTCTACATGCTGAATCATTTCAATTCAGCAACAAAACACACTATTTCAAAAAAAATCCCTGCTTATGCAGGGACTTTTAAATAAAAAACTACAAACTTATTGAGCAGTTGCTATAGAGGCAGCATCATCGGTAGCGGCAGTCGCTTCATCTGCTGGTGCATTTGCCACTTCAGCAGGTACATCAGTATTTTTTTCATCCAGGACAGGCTTATCCAGTGCATCAATCGCTTTTTGCTGTTCTGGAGTCGTTTGCTCCTCTACTGCTGCTGAAGCGGCAGTTTCAGTTTTAGGTGCTTCATCTTTCTTGGCACAGGCAGTCAAAGCCAAAGGTAAAATCACAAGTGCTGCAAGTGTTAATTTCAGGTTCATCACATTTTCCTACGACAGGAGATTTAATGACCGGAATTTTATTGCAGATATATTGCATTTTTATGACCAAAAAATGAATCACTCAAATGAAAAAGCAATGAAAAAAGGCTGACCGAAGTCAACCTTTGATACTTTTAAAAGAATATATTAAGCACGTTCTAAAAGCACAGCAACCGCTGGAAGGGTTTTGCCCTCAACAAATTCAAGGAATGCACCACCACCAGTAGAGATATAACCGATCTTGTCTGCAACGTCGTATTTATCAATCGCAGCTAAAGTATCACCACCACCGGCAATAGAGAAACCATCAGATTCCGCAATTGCTAAAGAGAGTGCTTTAGTGCCTTCACCGAACTGATCTACTTCAAATACGCCAACAGGACCATTCCAGAGAATCGTTTTTGATGTTTTCAGGATTTCAGCAAATGCTTTCGCAGTTTCTGGACCCACATCCAAAATCATGTCGTTGTCTGCAACATCTTCAACTTTTTTCACTACAGCTTTAGCCGCAGCCAATGAACCGAGGAAATCATCAAAGTTAATTTCAGCAGCATCTGCAACCACAACGTCAGTTGGAAGCGGTACAGAAACTTTTGCTGCAATCGCTTTTGCAGTATCGATCAAGTCATTTTCGCACAGTGATTTACCAACATTAAAACCAGCCGCAGACAGGAAGGTATTGGCAATACCGCCACCTACGATAATTTGATCGCAAATATCTGAAAGTGAAGTGAGTACATCAAGCTTAGTTGATACTTTAGAACCCGCAACAATGGCAACCATTGGTTTTTCAGGGGTTTTAAGTGCACGACCCAAAGCATCCAGTTCTGCTGCAAGTAAAGGACCCGCAGCCGCTACTTTTGCAAAACGCGCCACGCCTTCAGTTGACGCTTCTGCACGGTGTGCAGTACCAAATGCATCCATCACAAATACGTCGCAAAGCGCAGCATATTTTTGTGCAAGTTCAGGGTTGTTTTTCTTTTCCCCAACATTGAAACGGCAGTTTTCAAGAAGTACCACTTGACCAGCTGCAACTTCAACACCATCTAAATAATCAGTGAAAAGTTTTACTTCCTGGCCCAAAGCTTCAGTTAAGTACGCTGCAACTGGCGCCAAAGATTGTTCAGGTTTTGGCTCACCTTCAACTGGACGACCAAGGTGTGAATAAACCATGACTGCTGCACCTTTTTCCAAAGCCGCTTTAATGGTTGGCAATGCTGCGCGTAAACGTGCATCACTGGTAATTACACCGTTTTTAACAGGAACGTTTAAATCTTCACGAATTAGTACACGCTTACCTGCCAAATCCAGGTCAGTCATACGCTGAAAGTTCATGTAGAGCTCACTTTATAGATATAAAAAACGCCCCGATTTTAAATGATTATGTAGAAAAAGGTTAGCATCTTTTGCAGAAAAGCTGTCGAAAGACAAAGTTTTGATTATCATAGTCAAAAGCCACCTCATGATTTAGAGCTTATGTCTATTCACCCAGATCCAAATATCAATCGTTTAAATGTTTTAGGCGAACCCTTGGCAAGCTGTTGCTACTCTCCTATTACCGGTTATTTTCGTAACGGCTTTTGTCATACGGCGACCACAGATCTAGGTCAGCATACGATGTGTGCACAAATGACCGCTGAGTTTCTGAATTTCTCGCAAAAAGTAGGTAATGACCTGATCACACCTCTTCCAGAAGTCGATTTCCCAGGTCTAGAACCGGGTGATTTCTGGTGCATTTGTGTGACCCGTTGGGTTGAAGCATATCAGGCTGGTATTGCTCCGCCTATTAAAATACAAGCTTGCCATCAAGCTGTGCTCTCATATGTTCCGCTTGATGTGCTCATGGAATATGCAGTGTAATGAATACTCCCAACATTATTTTGGCTTCAAGCAGTCAAACCCGTAAAGAGCTGATGAATCGTCTCCGTATCGACTATCAGAGCTTGGTACCAGATATCGATGAATCCCCACGGGGCGAAGACCATGCAGATGAACTGGCGAAACGGCTAGCTTTTGAAAAGGCCAACATTATTGCCGAACAATATCCCGATGCTATTGTGATTGGTTCCGATCAGGTGGCGTGGCGTGAAGGGGCACCCGATATTTTTATTGGCAAACCTTTGACTGTGGAAAAAGCCATCAAACAGTTACAGGCCAATTCGGACAAAATCGTTTATTTCAGTACCGCCCTCAGCGTACAGCAAAAATCGACGGGATTTGAACAGACTCTGGTTGAACATTATAAAGTGAAATTCCGCAAACTGGGTTTGGCCGAAATTGAACGTTATATTGAAGTCGATCAACCTTTAATGTGTGCAGGCAGTTTTAAGTGTGAAAGCCTCGGCATTAGTCTGTTTGAACAGATGACCGGGCAAGATCAAACCACTTTGATGGGTATGCCGATGATTCAACTTTGTCATATTCTGCGTCAGTTGAATGTGTTAGTGCCTTAGCTCAAATTCTGCTTAAGCCAATCCTTCCATGACTTGAATGGTTGGCTTATTTGAGGGTTCCGCCCCCTTTGTTCAAGTTTTTTCTGTCCATGATTCATGGCTAGCATTGCGCTATTATCAATTTCAAAACTTCCCACACTACTTCACTCCCATAATGCAGACTAAGGAATCTTCCCCAACTGATTTACAACTTGCTCTCACCTGCAACTCCATAGACAATAAGCATAAATTTATAGGTGCTTTATCTTATGTCCCAGCCTCTAGACGTGCTTGGCGGAATTACCGCCGAACAATTCCTTGCCGAATACTGGCAAAAAAAGCCATTACTGGTTCGTAACGCTCTCCCTGAAATTGCAGGTCTTTTAGAACCTCATGATGTTATGGAACTGGCGCTAGATGAAAATGTCACTGCTCGCTTAATCAAGCAAAAAGATAAAGACCCAAATCAATGGTCAGTGAAGTCTTCACCTTTGATTAAAGCAGACTTTCAGAAGATGCCTAAGCTTTGGACTCTACTGGTTCAGGCGGTAGACCATTATTCATTTGATCTGGCTGAACTATGGAAGAAATTTCCCTTCATTCCGCTGTGGCGTCGTGATGACATCATGGTGTCTTATGCGCCTAAAGGTGGCTCTGTTGGTAAGCACTTCGACTTTTATGATGTATTTTTGCTCCAAGGCTATGGTCATCGCCGCTGGCAATTGGGACAAATGTGTGATGCCAACACTGACTTCGTTGCAGGGCAACCTTTAAAATTACTGCCTGACATGGAAGTCAATTTTGATGAGGTGCTTGCTCCCGGTGATCTACTATATGTACCGCCTGGTTTATCACACTACGGCGTAGCGGAAGATGATTGCCTGACTTTCTCTTTCGGTTTCCGCATGCCGAACGTGGCAGAAATGATGGATCGCGTCAGTGACAAATTCGCAGACGATCAGTTGCTTAAAAATCCATTAAAAGACATTCTACGTGACAAAATCAGCCCGATTGGTCAAATTACCCAAAATGAGCTGGAGTATTTAAAAACTGAACTTTTGGCACAATTGCAAAATCCGGCTGTGCTTGAGGATGCCCTGATGAGCCTGATGTCAGAAGCGAAATATCCGGAAAATATTCCAGAGGCAGAAGCCATTGGTACAGGTGATCTGGAAGAAGCTTTGGATCAGGGCTATTCACTCATGCTCGAGCCGGCATCTCGCCTGCTTTATACTGAAGCTGAAGGTGAGTTGCTATTTTGGGCAAATGGTGAAGGCATTTGTATTTCCGAAGTTTTTGCCCCAATTTTAAAACAGTTGGCTGACGGCGGTTCGGTATTACTCGATGACAATTTATATGATCCAGATATTTTCGAAGACATTATGAATTTGCTCAATGAATCTATTCTGATGCTGTTGCCTGCAGAAGATGAAGAATAAATAAAGCTACAAAATGGGGAAAATAATATTTTCCCCATTTTTATATTTTAAAAAATTTATATTTATTTCTTCTCAAGATCAGCAGAAAAAATAATTCACTCATTTTAATTTCTTCCAATTTTATAAAATGATGAAATAGCAACCGACATTTAAAAAGCAAAAAAAATTTAATTGCTTATTTCAGCTGAACAATCGCCTGAATGATGGTGCAACCCGGTTCAGAAGATAATTTAAACTCGCCGCCCATACGCTCCAAACGCATTTTCATACTGCGCATGCCAATACTTAATCCCTGTTGCACTACACTATCTGCGTCAAAACCGACACCGTCATCTTCTATACTCAAAATAAACTGGTTTTCTCGAATATAGACCATGGCTATTTTTACCTGCTTGGCCTGACTATGTTTAATAATATTGGTCAGGCTTTCTTCCAATACCCGAATCAAGGTGAGACACTGCAAAGCACTCGGCACGGCTTGCCATTCCTGCGGAAAAATCCATTTAGAACGAATGTCCAGCTCATCCATAAGCTGACTAAAACGATGCCTAACGGGTGCCACCCACAGTATGGGATTGACTGGAATTTTATTATCCGCAGATGAACCACTATCGATAATTTGCCTAAGGTCATCTCTTAGTAATTTAAGCATCGATAAAAATTGCTTGTTGGAAATATCATGCATGCTTTGATCTACTAAAATCATCGAGCGAACCAATGATGCGCCCAAACCATCATGCAAATCATGAGATAAATTGATTCTTTCTTGCAGCTTGACATTTTTAAGCTCTAATTGATGTTTTTCATTCAAACTGGAGCTTAAATCATTACTGACCTGCTGAACTTTCATTTCTAGCTGGGCATTAAATGTTTCAATTTTTTTAACATTACGGGCCAATCTTGAACCTAATATAATCACCATAAAAAAGGTGATAATCGGTCCGGTATAGGGAGATAATGGTCGAACATCCTTTACAACCATCCCTCCCGATAATAATAAAAGGTCGAATATCATAAAAATGACAATAGCGCTTAGGCAAATGGCTAAAAAGATATAATCTGTTCTTTTAGATTGAATTGCGTAATAACAGGCATATAGATAACCAATAATAAACAGTCCAACATAAATTAAAAATATCAGCGCAAAAACCCAATAAGCAGACTGCTGCGGGATTAGAAAAACACCTGCAATAATCAGTCCCGTAATTCCCCAAACAACTGTCTCAACTTTAATAAAGCGCTTTTGGATAAACCTGAATGAATAAATACAGAAACTTACAACATAAAGAATAAAAAAAGCCAAATTGGCCTGTGCTGCAATTAGTGTATTTGGATAGGGAAATGTTTCTGTAGTCAACATATTGGAAATAAATAGCACCCATAACAAGGAACTTAAGGCAAACCATCCAAAAGTGCTTTCTTTTCGCCGCGATAGCCATATAACAGAACAGACCACTCCAAAGGTAAGGGATACAATAAGATTAATTTGAAATAAAGTCCGGCGATTCCATACCTGACTTTGATATGACTCATAATTGTTTTGTATATTATTAAAAGAAATTTGACCAATACCCGGAGACTGGTAAGCAAAGCCCTTCACATAAATTAAAATTTCATTTTTGCCGCTGTTTAATCCCGATATCGGTAAAATCCAGTAACGCGGCATATTCCAGCTTTTTGACAGCGGCTCCTGTAAATGCTTGTCTCTCCAGAGTAAATCGCCATTTAAAAACACTGCGCCAGCAGAATTAATATAATCAATTGCAAAAGCAATCGGTTCTGCAAGTCTGGCCTGATTCTGACATGACCAGCTCCACTGAATTTTATACCATGCTGCTCCATTATAATTTTTCCAGCGCTTTTGCCACTGATCCGGCAAATTTACAGATTGCCAGCCCTGTCGGGGTAAAACTGTAAATGAACTGGTTTTAACGGTATCAACAGAATGAATGTGCACTGCACATTGTGCATTGATATTTTCAATTATTTCAGCATAACTAAATTGACTCAGCAGGCTAAGAACAAAAATAAAAAAATAATGCCCAATCAACTGCTTCATAAAAGCCCTAAGGATCGTGCTGCACTCACGGCCTTTGTTCTTTTGCTTACCGACAATTTCCGGTAAATATGCTTAATATGACTTTCAACCGTATATTTAGAAACAAAGAGTTGTTCGGCGATTTCCCGGTTACTCATGCCTTGAGCGACCAGATTTAGAATCTCAGTTTCCCGGCTGGTTAACAGCTCCATATCTGCATCTATGATTTTCTGATCAGCCACTGCCGGTATAACCGCAGCTGATATCTGTTTCAAAATTTCTTGAGCAATAAAAGGGTCTATCGGCGCACCGCCACGTAAAATGCTGCGAATGGATAACTTAACTTCAACATCATCACGTTCTTTCAGAACATAACCTGTCGCACCTGCCTTGATTGCTGAAAATAAACTTTCCTGAGTACTCCAGGCTGAAATCACCAAGATCATGGATTGCTATCCTGTGCACGAAGCTTTTCAATCAGCTCTATGCCGTTACCGTCAGGCAGTCCCAAATCAACCAAAGCTAAGGAAACAGGTTGCTGCTCTATTTCTACAAAAGCCTGTTGCAAGTTTTTAGCAAAAATAAGCATATCTTCACTATAGCCCAGTTCTGCCAATATTTTTTTTAATCGTTCTTGAATCAGCCCTTCATCTTCAACAATTAAAACTGGAACGGGTAAAATCGTTGCTAATTCTGACACACAGCACCCCCTATTATAACCGCCTACTATAGCGAAAAATACAAGCTAAACAATATCCCTAAAATCAGGTAATTTAATAACTTTTATATTAATAAACGATCAATTTTATTTACTATTGCATTGTAATCAGCCAGCGTTAAGACCATAAAATACAAATTTTAAAGTTTCAATCGATGATTTAGCCATCAGTTATCCATTCAATATTCTGACTATCATACAGGGTATAACTTACTTTAGTTTTTACTTAAATTAATCAGATATAGGCCAAAAAAAAACCGCTGTTTTAGCAGTTTCTTACTTCGGATGAGATTAGTGACCATATTGCTGGTTTAAGTATTTCACAATCTGTGCAGACTCAAACATTTTCACTCCGGTATTCGGATCAATCAAATAAGGAACCTGAATATCTCGCCCCATAATTTCAACGGTCTTTTCACGTTTACCACCCGCTAAGGGTTGATATTTTCCAGGTTTTAAACGCAATATTGCCGGCCCCATATCCTGCCAGCGCTCTTTAGCCACGTTATGATAAATATAAGGTAGCTCAAGCTCGGTTAACATCGCTCGTACCACACGGGTAAAAGGACTGGCTTCAAAACCCCATAACTCCAAAAGTTGCTCAGGTGCTGCACGATCTTTAATTTTCCGGTTAATCCAGACGCCGCGTGCACCATTCACGATGGTGCCAGCTAAAGCTACAGCAGGGATTTTAGGATAATGGGCAAATTTTTTCGGTGTGGTTCCCGTTCGGCCATAATGTTTAAATAAATGATTAATAATGGCTTGTGATTCATATATTTCTGTACCGGTATTTTCATCTACGAAAAATGGAAACTGTTTTTTGCCACCTTTTTCTTTGACAATTTTCCGGTATTTCTGGCCACCCTTAGGGCAAGGATAAACCTCATAATCCAGATTTAACAAAGTTAAAACTTCACGCACACGGCGACAAAATGGCGAACCCTCAAACTCATAAAGTTTCAGTGATTTTTCAGGCTGCTTGGGAAAAGCTGTACCGCTCACACCTCGTCCACCTTCAGTCAAAGATGAAGCCAGCGCTTGTATCACTTTAATTTGATGATTCACCATTTTTATCCTTGTATCTCTGTCTTTATAAATCGACTAATTTTTCTTTTGCCACCACAATGCCGTTGTTATCGGCATAGATATAATCGCCAGAACTGACGCTTACACCACCAAAATACAAAGTTAAATCCACTTCGCCTATGCCTTTACGATTGCTTTTTTGCGGAATTGCAGCCAATGCATGTACACCCAGGTCCAGTTCGGCAATGGCATCGACATCACGTACACACCCGTAAATAATTACCCCATTCCAGTGATTTTTCACCGCTGATTCAGCAATCATATCGCCCATCAAGGCACAGCGCATAGATGCTCCACCATCCACCACAAGCACTTTACCAGTACCATCGGTTGCGAGCAGTTCTTTGACACGTGAATTATCTTCAAAACACTTTACAGTGACTGCCTGACCACCAAAACTTTTACGTGCACCATAGCTTTTAAAGAATTTTCCATCCATTGATGGGGTGACCACCTGAATTTCTTTTTCTGGATTGTCATCAAGTAAGTCACAGGTTACGAATGCTGGATTAGACACTTTTTATTTCCCTCGTTTGGAATTTTGTATGCGTAAATTATCATAAATTTCAAACTTTTCAGTCTGAGTTTGTGCAGCCTCGACCATAGTATGAGCTACTTGTACTGCTGTCACGGGCTTATATTTAAATGTATCAGGAACCCAATGCGAGAATTTTTGATACAATTTTTGTGCCATATCTTCTAAGGTGCGTTGTTCTGGTCGTTCACCGATTAATAGTGACGGGCGCAGAACAGATACATATTCCAGATTTAAGCCTTGGATATGCTGTTCCAGTTCACCTTTGACTTTATTGTAAAAAATTCTGGATTGTGCATTTGCGCCCATGGCACTAATTAATAAATAGTGGGTCTGAGTCGATTCAAATAAATCGGCAAAATGTGCATTGATTTCATAATCAATATTATAAAAATTCTGTTTTGAACCGGCCTGTTTTAGTGTCGTGCCTAAACAGCTGAAGGCATGACTATAACCATTTACATCTTCATCGTTCAGTAACAGAAAATCCTGCAAAATAAATTGTTGTACTTTTTCCAGACTTTTAAGTTTTAGATCTTCATGCCGAACCACAGCCGTTATTTTCTCACAGCTTTCAAGCTCGTTGAGCTGTTTCAGCAATTCACGTCCCACTAGACCTGTTGCACCAATCACAATTACACTTTTAATTGATTTAGTCATTTTTTAATCAATCTCTATAGGTTTTACTAATGTAACGGTTTTTTTATACTTTTTATGCATCTAAAATGTTGCCGAATCAAGTCAAGACTTGACTTAACGCCATAGTTTAATCACAATATGGCACTTGTTTACGGGCTGGTGATAATTCTTCTGATGAAGGTTTTCAGTTGTAATTTCAGCCCGCCCAGACCAATCTAATTCAAGGAGTGCACGAGTGGCAAACTCTGCTCAAGCTAAAAAACGTGCTCGTCAAAACGTTAAAGCACGTAAACACAACGCAAGCTTACGTTCTATGGTTCGTACTTATCTTAAACGTACAGTAGCTGCAATCGCTGCTGGTGATTATGCTGCTGCTACAGAAGCATACAAAACTGCGGTTCCTGTAATTGACCGTATGGCTGATAAAGGTATCATCCATAAAAACAAAGCTGCTCGTCATAAGAGCCGTTTAAATGCACAAGTTAAAGCTTTAGCTAACTAAGTTGTTGCATTAAAAAAAGCCCTTTTAGGGCTTTTTTTACGTCTATAAAAAATTATTAGGTCTAAAAATAGCACCTTATAAAAACATAAAGCACTTCAAAACTTCTATTAAAAATTTTTTTTAGGATTACTTTATTCAGGAAGAATATCAAGAGGGCGTTTTTTAAAAGCAATGCTGTTTTATTTTATTTTTTCCAGGTTCTGAAACTCGCGAATCGACAACTCGTTCACTTGACCACGCCAAATCCATTTCAGTTTGGATTCTAAAAACACATCACCTTCAAACCAGACAAACAGGCCTTCCATCATTTTTGGCCAGTCTTCATGGCTAACGGTATTACGCCCAGAAATCACCGCAATAATGGCTGCCAAAATAGTATCGTGACTTACAGCCAGACTTAAACCAAAATGATCTTGCGGATGAGTGTTATAAATCAGCTCCAGCACATCGACTACACCAGTAATCGGATGTTTCATTCCAGGCAAGGCATTATTGACAAAACTGTTAATAAAACCCAAAGCACCTTGTTTCTGAAAATAAGGCCCCGCCTGTTTAATATCGAGCACAAAACTTCCCGGCTCAACCAGTAAGCCTTGCTGGACAATTTCAATATGATGGGTATTTTGTGCCAGCATACTCGAATCGGCACCCTGTATCATTAAAGCAGCAGTATCGACACAGCGTTGAATCGGACTTGAAATACAGTGCTGGATGCTACGATCCGTATTATCAATTAAATAGTTACCCCATGCCTGGGCAAGCTCACGGCCTTGTTCAGTTAACTGCAAATCATAGCCTGCCAAACCCTGCCCTGTAACGACCTCGCGAATAGAATGGCGGGTAAACAGAGTGACAGGTGTTTTAGCATCAGGCAATAAATCAATCGCCTTCAGCATACTTATAGGGAGTAAATCTAACGCCATGAAGCAGCCAAAATTAAACATGGGTACATAGCATACTATAGCATGTTAATGCATCAGCTCAATGTATGTTCGCCATAAGTCCTAGGGCCTGGAATGCCAAATTTTTCATCTCGATATTACGAAATGCGATAAAACCACCATTCAGTAAACTCTCGCGCTGATTATATACAAAGGGTCTGCCTTTAAAATCTACCAGCCCGCCACCGATGCGTTCAATCAGGCATTGCCCTGCACTGGTATCCCACTCACTGGTCGGATGAAAGCGTGGGTAAATATCCACTTTACCTTCCAGCATCATGCAGAACTTATAGGCACTGCCCGCCCTAAACTCTACAATATCCACCTGCTGTTTCAGGATGTCCAGATATTCAGCATATTTAGGTTTGTTCTGACTACTTTGACTTAAACCGACCTGAACAGTTTCAGATGGCAGATCATCAACATATTGCAGCCATTGCCCCGTTGCAATTTCTAATTTTAAAGGCAGGCCATGTTTGGGACAAAAATATATCGTTTGTTCACCAGGGATGGCTAATACAGCGAAGGTGGTATGCGCCCCCTCAACCAGACTCAAATTAATGGTAAATTCAGGACGTTTATGCAGAAATTCCTTGGTACCATCCAAAGGGTCAAGCAACCAGAATTTTTGCCATTGCTCACGCTCGGTATAGTCACCTTCTTCAGACAACAACGAGATGTTCGGAAAAATTTTGTGTAATGCGGTCGTGATAAACGCATTGACCCGATAATCTGCCTGGGTTACGGGTGATTGATCATTTTTATGCTCGACATCAAAAGTTTCACCTGCACAATAGGCTTGATATTCTGCTCGCAAAATTTCACATGCCTGTGTCACAATGGGAACTAACTGTAAAATCAGAGCATCTTGCGGTGCCGTAGTTGCATTAAACATAGATTACCTTCATATGCCGAATTCCTCAGAAAAACCCACCATCATCTTTGACATGGATGGTACGCTTCTTGATCTTGCTTATGATGATTTCATCTGGAATCATCAACTCCCTATTCGCTATGCAGAAAAGCATAACTGTACACTCGAACAAAGTACCCGAGCGCTATTTCAGTTTTACCAGCAATACAATCATACCTTAAATTGGTATTCCACACGCTTCTGGAGTGCAAAAGTAGGGGTTGATACATTGGCGCTGCAACAGGAATTTCAACACAAGGTAACTTTACGTCCAGGATGTATTGAACTGCTGGAATATCTTAAAGCTCAGGGCTATGCCTGCTGGATTGCAACCAATGCCGATTGTGAAGGCCTGAAATTCAAACTTGAACAAACCCAAATCGCGCATTATTTTGATGTAATTGTCAGCAGTGAAACGATTGGTCACGCCAAAGAAAACATCGAATTTTGGCAGAAACTCCATTCACTGCACCCCTTTCAGGTCGAACATACCTATTTTATTGATGACACTGAAAAAGTACTCAAAGGTGCAGAAAAATTTGGTATCCAGCATTTAATTACCATTGCCCAGCCCTCATCTCAAAAAGAAATTAGGACTGAAAGTTCCTATCCAATTTTACAAGAGCTGACCGATTTAATGGTGATCTTAGAACAAGCTGAGGATCTGAAAAAATATGCCTAATTCTTCTCAACAGAACAATGTTGAAAGTATGCGTGTTGACAAATGGTTGTGGGCAGCACGTTTTTTTAAAACACGTTCAATATCCAAAGCTGCCATTGAAGGCGGTAAAGTTCATCATAACGGTGAACGGGTTAAAGTTTCCAAAGAAATTCGTGTCGGGATGGAGCTCACCATCCAGCAGGGTTTTGACCGTAAAACTGTCGTCATCAATGCCTTATCCGCTGTGCGCGGTGCAGCACCGATTGCCCAGCAACTTTATGAAGAAACCGAAGTGAGTGTTGCAAGACGAGAGTTGATTGCCACCCAAAGAAAGTTGCATAATCTAGCCCGACCTGAACATCGGCCGAGTAAAAAAGATCGAAGACAAATCAGTAAATTCAAACAAGATAATGATCAGCAGTTCGATCAGCACTGGTCATATCACGATTAGAAGCTGTTGATATTTAAGCGTCACATTCTGTCGCATTCGACTGAATTGATATAGTACATAAGGAATGAATCTGTCACTATACTTGGGTGGAACACGTTTGAAAGCAACACATCCACTTAAGTGAATATTTTTGTGACATCGTTTGAGGTTGTGAGATGGATGATAATAAAAGCAAGGCGCTAAATGCTGCCCTAAGCCAGATTGAAAAACAGTTTGGTAAAAATACAGTAATGCGCCTTGGTGACAATACTGTACAGGCCGTTGAAGCGGTCTCTACAGGCTCTTTAACCCTGGATATTGCTCTGGGTATTGGTGGTTTACCTAAAGGCCGTATCGTTGAAATTTACGGCCCTGAATCTTCAGGTAAAACCACCATGACTTTGCAAGCTATTGCAGAATGTCAAAAAGCGGGTGGTACATGTGCGTTCATTGATGCCGAACATGCGCTTGATCCGCAATATGCCCGCAAGTTAGGCGTAGATATCGACAATCTTCTGGTGTCACAGCCTGACAATGGTGAACAGGCACTTGAAATTGCCGACATGCTGGTACGCTCTGGCGCGATTGACCTGATCGTGGTCGACTCCGTAGCAGCCCTAACCCCACGCGCGGAAATTGAAGGTGAAATGGGTGACTCGCATATGGGTCTGCAAGCCCGTTTAATGAGCCAAGCATTGCGTAAAATCACCGGTAATGCAAAGCGCTCTAACTGTATGGTGATCTTCATTAACCAGATCCGTATGAAGATTGGCGTGATGTTTGGTAGCCCTGAAACCACAACGGGTGGTAATGCGCTTAAATTCTACGCTTCTGTACGTCTCGATATCCGCCGTATCGGTCAGGTAAAAGAAGGTGATGAAATCATCGGTTCGGAAACCCGCGTAAAAGTCGTGAAGAACAAGATGGCGCCTCCATTTAAAGAAGCGGTATTCCAAATTCTGTATGGTAAAGGTGTCAACCATTTAGGCGAATTGATTGACCTCGCCGTACAGCAAGAGATCATCCAAAAAGCTGGCGCATGGTATTCTTATCAGGGCGATAAAATTGGCCAAGGTAAAAACAACGTGATTCGCCATCTGGAAGAAAATCCACAAATTGCAGTAGAAGTGGAAAAACTGATTCGTGAACAACTCCTTACTACAGGTACAGCACCGGTAGAAGACAAGGATGAAGCTGAACCAGACTTTTTAGATGCTTAATTTCCGGCATAATAAAAGTTAAACTGTAAAACGCCCTACGGGGCGTTTTATATTTGATGTGATATAGACCCTTATGAACAATCCCAAATTTCCCAATATGCTGGATTACGCAGCACTCAAGCAACAATTTAATGAGTCGCCTGGAGAATTGTCCACCTGTTCAATTCCGCCTAAAGAATCCGATGCTTTACACTTTGAAAATCCATCTGAACCAAAAGCTCAAGGCTTGACTGGCACACGCTTACGTTCCTACGCTTTTGCAGTATTGACACGTAAGGAATACTCAAAAGCGGATCTGATCGAGAAACTTGCACTTTATGCCGTGGATCGTGATGAAGTCATTAAACTGGTGGATGAACTGGCGAGTGAAAATTATCAGAGTGATCAGCGTGTAGCTGAAATGATGCTGTCGAGCCAGAAACGTAAAGGTAAAGGTCCAAACCGCATCAAGATAGCATTAAAATCAAAAAAAATTGATAGCAGTTTAATTCAGGATGAATTAAAAGAAACTGACTGGAATGAACAGGCCTATCAACTGAAAGTAAAAAAATTCGGTCTTGATGTTGAAAAAGAGCCCAAACTGAAAGCTAAACAAATACGCTTTTTGATGTATCGTGGATTTGAAATGGATGCAATTATGAAAGCAATTAGCAAAAAAGCAGATGAAATATAAATATAGGGAAATATGAATTATTATAAAAATTGGTGGCAACCCTACCAGCAAACCTTCGGCACATCATAGTTCTACTACCGTTGCTACCTTCCGGTCCTGGCGGGGTTCGTAGAGTACAATTGCGAAGTAACCGGCAGGGCTACCATTGCAAGAACAGAGTATAGAGATTTTTAATTAACTTGCAAGTACTCTAACCTGTTTTCTAGCAACATTGCTTTTGTTTGCTTATTAAAAAAACAATCTTGATTAAAAACAGCATTCTTGAATGTTTTTATCTGCACAATCAATTACTTTAAAACTATGACAAGATTGTAAACGCATATTGCATTTCATGGGCCGGACGTTTTTAATGTCGTCATGTCTTTTAAATGGTCACACTCTAAAATCTTGTATTTAGAACGGACCGAAAAATACAAAATGGATGTTTTTTATGATGCTCAAACAGCATGCCTTATGCGTACTCACCTTCTTGGGTTCGGCTTCACTTTACGCCAATGTCCCGATTGAATCACGCGGCTTGAGTCAAAACAACAGTATTGACCTCAGTGCCAACAATGTGGCTATGAACCCAGGTGCAACAGTTGCCAATGTGCCAACCAATTTAAATTGGCAAATCATGCAAAAAAACCAGCAATTAGAAAATGACATTCGCGTATTACGCGGCAAAATTGAAGAACAGGACAACGAAATTGAACAGCTTAAACACGAATTGACCAATCGCTATACCGACTTGGACCAACGTCTGGAACTTCTGCAACAGAAAGTAGACCCAGAAAGTGCAGCTCCAGAGGAGGATAACCAACAGGATACTTCTCCCAGCAGCTCAAACAGCCAAGCCACAGTAGCATCTCATACATCCGCTAAAGAAGTGGCTCCAGCAACAGCCAAGCAAGCAGTTCCCGCCAATGCTCAGCCCTCTTCAACTGAACTTGATAAAGCAGCCTATACTGTAGCGCTGGATGCTTATAAACAAGGCGGTGCAAAAAAAGCTATTGCTCCTATGCAAAACTTTATCAAGAACAATCCCAATAGTATCTACATTAGTAATGCCTATTTCTGGCTCGCTGAATTTAATCTGGCCGTGGAACCGACCAATTATGCAGAAGCTAAAAAGAACTATAATGTCGTGGTCAATCAATACCCCAATTCTGCCAAGGCATCACGTTCCCTATATCAACTCTACAATATAGCCAAAAATGTCGATTACAATACAACTCTTGCCAATCAGTTAAAAATAAAATTACAAAAAAATTATCCCAAATCTGAAGAAGCTGGATATCTGAAGAAATAAAAGACAAAAAAAGACACCTTAATAGGTGTCTTTTTTATAGCAGTATATTCGATTAACGAACAATACCACGCTTGGATTGCTCTAATGAATCAATCAATAACTGTACTTCAGGAGCCTCAGGCAACAGGTCGGTGCGAATCTGCTGTATGGCCTGCTCAGTGGTTAAAGCTTCTTTATAAATCAATTTAAAGGCTTGACGTAAGGCCTGGATCACATCTTTAGACCAACCCTTACGACGCATACCTTCAACATTCATGGCAAAGGCATGCGCTGGATTACCTGAAACCATGACATAAGCAGGTACATCTTTTAAGATTAACGAAGCACCACCAATCATGCTGTAAGAATCAATTTTGCAGAATTGATGAATACCTGAGTTTCCACCCACGACCACATAATCTCCAACCTGAACATGTCCGGCAACACCAACATTATTGGCAAAAATATTATGATCGCCCACCACACAGTCATGTGCAATATGTGTATTGACCATCAATAAATTATGACTACCGATTTTGGTAAGACCTTGATCTTGAACCGTACCACGATGCAAGCTGCAATGCTCACGAATAGAGTTATGATCGCCAATTTCAAGCCAGGTCTCTTCGCCAGCATATTTTAAATCCTGACAAACTTCACCCACACTCGCGAACTGGAATATTTCGTTGTTTTTCCCAATACGAGTATAACCACCAACCACTACATGTGCATGTAGCTTGGTGCCCTCACCAATGGTGACCTGTGGCCCAATAATACAATAAGGGCCAATTTGTACATCTGCAGCAATGACTGCAGATGAGTCTATAATGGCGGTTGGGTGAATTAAATCGTTATTACTCATGCCTGCTCTATTTTCTGATGCGAAACCGTAATTTCCGCGGTTGTTGCTACAACGCCATCCACTGTGGCGATACAATTATATTTGTAAATTCCACGTTTGTGCATAACCAATTCTGATTTTAATACCAATTGGTCACCAGCAACGACCTGTTTTTTAAAACGGACTTTTTCAACACCCGCAAAAAGGAACAATGATCCTGGACCAGGTTTTTCATTATTCATGATAAAACCAAGTATACCAGAGACTTGAGCTAATGCCTCAACAATCAAAACGCCTGGCATAATCGGGTAGCCCGGGAAGTGCCCCTGTAAAAACTCTTCATTGATTGAAACATTCTTATAGCCCACAATGCCATTGTCAGTCACATCTACAATGCGATCGACCAATAAGAATGGATAGCGGTGAGGTAAATATTCACGAATTTGTTGAATGTGCATTGGCAATTCAGGTTTCGTAAATGCAGGAGTATTCGACTCAGTCATCATATCTATTTACGCTTAAAAGTTGATTCAAGGGACTCGATTTGAGCCTGTATATGATCAAGCCGTTTAAGTAACTGGGTCAATGGCACATCTGCTAATTGTTTAAAGCGTACTGCAGCCCGTTTCCAGTGCAAACTTTCCAGCATTGGTGTCCCAGAAGAATAGCTCCCTGCCTCAGAAATACTTTTTGTGACCATTGACATACCGGTAATTGTGACACTGTCGGCAATATTAATGTGACCTACCACCCCCACGGCTCCAGCCAGTACACAGTTTTTGCCAATTGTTGTGCTACCTGCTATACCACATTTCGCAGCAAGTGCTGTATTTGCACCAATTTTTACGTTATGGGCAATTTGCACAAGATTATCAATAATGACACCATCTTCCAGAATAGTATCATCGAGTGCACCACGGTCAATGCTGCAATTTGATCCAATTCTGACGTCATTCCCGATTTTAACTGAACCTAATTGTGCAATACGATGCCATTTACCTTGGTAAGGAGCAAAACCAAAGCCTTCTCCCCCAATGACGGTATTGGCATGAATACGGACACGATCCCCAATTTTTGTGTCACCAGTTAATGTGACATGTGAATCGATAAAGCATTGCTGACCAATTTCGACATCATCATCAATTTTAACGTGTGACTGAATGACGGTATCATCACCCACCACACAATGCTCACCAATAACAACATAATGTCCAATATAGGCACTATCGGCAATTATGGCAGAAGGGTGAATTTGAGCTGTACATTCTATGCCCTGATGCTGATTTTTCTTTTCAAATACATGCGTCAGAATGGCAAAAGCCAGATAAGGATTGTCAACTACAATAAAATTATTGTGCGTATCTAACTGATTTTTTAGAGAGGAAGTAACGATCAATGCACCCGCTTTTGAAGCGCGTGCCTGATCCAGATATTTATCAGCATTTACAAATGCAATATGTTTCGCTTGAGCTGCATCCAAGCTAGCCAATCCTTCTAATATTAAATCAGATTGACCTACGTGCTCGCCCTGTACCAGACGGGCAAGATCTTCTAAGCGAAATTGTCTAGGATTCATTGATTACTTAATAACGTTAACCTTTTGAATCATTTTATCAGTTAAATCATATTTAGGGTCATAAGCAAGTGCGGAATTTTTATTCAAAACAACATCCAAGTTATTTTCTTTACGCAATTGTTCTGCCACTTGCTTGACTCGAGCCCCTAAAGTCTTGTTCATCATCTGAATCGTAGACTGAACGGTTGACTGTACACTTTGCTGCAGCGTATTAAATTCTTTTAGCTGAGTCTGAAATTGCACAGACATTTTTTGCTTTTCAGCATCAGATAAATTAGGCGTTTGCTGAGCACGTTGCTGTAGAGCTTCGAGTTCTTTAGCTAACTGTTCCAGTTTAGTGGTTTGCGGCTTGACTTTTTGCTGCAAAGAAACATTCTGCTGTTTTAAATAAGTGCTATTTTCTACCACTTTTTCCAGATCAACCACCCCATAACCAGCGGCATGTACTATCGACGTACTCGCCAAACCAGCAAAAACAAGGCTCATTAATATTTTCTTCATACACATATCCTCTTTAAACCCATTGAGGGTCGCACTTAGAAAGTACGACCAATTTCAAATTGGATATTTTTAGTATTATCACCGTCTTTTTCATTTAACGGATAAGCATAGCTGAGAGATAGTGGCCCAATCATGGTAATCCAGGTAAAACCTGCACCTACGCTATAACGCATATTACCTGCATCAAAGCCGAAGTTATCTTCGCAATATTGTTTCGCATTGACTTGAGTATTAGTCGAATCCAGATATAAGTTTCCTTTTGGAATATCACACTGAGTATCAAATACTTGTGCACCTTCAGCAAACAGCACTGGACGAACCTGACGGGTCCAATCCCCTTTAAATGGTAAAGGTAGTGCCAGTTCGGTACCAAATTGTACTAAAGCATTACCACCGACTTCTTCCGGATTATAATCTTTAGTTCCTGACTCATTATAAGTAACACCAGGATATCTAGGACCTAATGTACTGTTGTCATAACCACGTACTGAACCAAAACCACCGGCATAGAAATTTTTATAGAATGGCAAGTCGTTACCATAACCCAACTTACCATAACCACGTAATACAAAGCCCTTACCTAAAGGCTGGAAGGCTTGGGCATCATAAGTAATTTTTTGATATTCCACATCACTGCCTGGTAATGCAATTTCACCATTCACACGATGTGACATACCTGATGTCGGGAAAACAGGACGGTTCAAAGTATTATAAGACCAACCTAAATTAAGGTTATAGGTTAGGAAATCACCATTAAACTTATTATCAAAAGTTACTTCCTGCCCTGTTGGGCAATTATATAGGCCTGTAGACGGATCAAGAACAGTATCTACATTACACTTTGTATCCGAACCAGTGGCTTTACCACCATTCGCTAGCAAATAGTCACGAACATAAGTAGATACATACGGACCGGTAGTCACTTCTGTTTGGTCAATATTTAGACCTGCACTGATACTCTGATTCTCATCAATTGGATAACCGAAGTTGATACCACCACCAAAGCTGTCGGTTACATAGTTATTGACGTTATAGTTATTATCCAACTTGGTTTTACGGTAATACATGTTATAACCGCGACGTACACCATCAATGGTGAAGTATGGATCAGTCACGCTTAAATTATAATAATCTTGTGTTTCTGAACGCGACAAGTCAATTGATACCGCATTACCTGTACCCAAGAAGTTGGTTTGACTTAAGCCCGCCTGGAAGGTTACACCACCACTTTGCGAGAAACCGACTGCCAGTGTACTGGTACCTGAATGCTGCTCTTCAACATTGACGTTCAAATCAACCTGGTCAGGTACATTTGGAATACGTGTCGGTTTAATCTCAACTGTTTTAAAGAAACCTGTACGTTCTAGACGAACTTTAGATAAATCAATTTTTTCATTGCTGGCTAATGCACCTTCCATCTGGCGCATTTCACGACGTAATACTTCATCGGCTGTTTTGCTATTACCAGTAAAGTTGATACGACGCACAGTGACTTGCTGACCCGGATTAATATAATAATTCAAATCAACCTGTTTGGTTTCTTTATTGATTTCAGGAACAATATTCACTTCCGCATAGTAATAACCGGCATTACCATACTTACGCAGTAAAAGCTGCTTGACCGCATTGACTTTTTCTTGAGAATAAATGTCGCCATCTTTATAAATTTGCAGTGCTTTTAATTCTTCAGGTTTATAAAGTGCATCACCCAAAAACTTGCTTTGACCAAATTTAAATTGTTCGCCTTCTTCTACCGCAACTTCGACAAAGATATTTTTTTTATCTTCACTCAAGTTCAAACTTGAGTTGGTGATATTGAAATTGATATAACCCTTGTTTAAATATAAAGCACGTAAAGCTTCAAGGCTGGCAGCCATCTTTTCACGTGCATAGCGATCGTTACGGGTAACAATCGAACTCCATGTACTTTCTTTAACAGCAAAAGCCTGCTTGATATCGCTTTCTTTAAAAACGGTATTGCCAATAATATTGATATCAACAACTTTAGCTGCCTTACCTTCAACAAAGTCAACGGTTAAATCAACACGGTTATTCGGTTTGGCAGTCGTGATTACCTTAACATCGGCATCATAACGACCTTGCTGCATATACTGCTGTTCAAGTTCAGTTTCAATGGTTTGCAAAGCAGATTTTTTCAAAACCTCGCCTTCTGCAATCCCCATTTTTTTCAGCCCTTCTTCCAGGGCTTCTTTAGGAATAAGTTTATTCCCCTTGAACTCAACCTTGGAAATAACCGGGCGTTCTACCACGCTAAAAACAAGCGTATCTGCTTGTTGAGATGCCTTGATATCATCAAACAGGCCAGTGGCATACAAGGCACGAATCGCATTTGCAATGGTCGCATCATTAACCCGATCGCCAGCATTGACAGGCAACACTCCATAAACATTTTCTGGCGTTAAGCGAACAAGTCCATCAATTTTGATATCGCGAACAATGAATTCATCTGCTGCATATACTTGTTGTACTGCTGCCATTGCACTAACGAGTGCCAAAGGCATAAATAAATGTGTGTGCTGCATGCCAGTCTTTTCCGATGTTAATTTATTACATATTTACGTTGTTATAAACGCATGAAGTCATTGAATAGTGCAAGGAGCATCATGCTACCGAGCAGTACCATACCAATTTTTAAACCAAACAATTGTATTTGTTCAGAAACAGGTTTACCACGAATTAGCTCAATAACATAGTAAACCAAGTGTCCACCATCAAGCATTGGTATAGGCAATAAATTTAAAATACCTAAACTCACGCTCATTAAGGCCATAAATGAGATAAAGGTTTGCCAACCCATTTCCGCACTTTGCCCTGCTACCTTGGCAATGGTGATCGGTCCAGATAAATTATCCAGCCCAATTAAACCACGAACCATCTTAACCATCGAGTTCAAAATCATACCTGAAATTTGGCCCGTTTTATCAATAGCCATCACCAGTGCTTCAGTCGGACTATATTGAATGGTTTGCTTATATTCTTCGGGAATGGTTATTTTTCCAGGGGTACTTTGTACACCAAGCATACCTGAAACATTACCCATGCTGTCACGCTTGGCTTGTGGCATCACCTGTAAATGTAGCAGTTGATTTTGACGTAATACATCTATTTTTAATAATTTTTCTGGAGAAGCCTGAACAACTTGAACAACATCGAACCAGTCATTCATTTTCACACCATCAATGGCCACAATTTTGTCGCCTTCTTTCATCCCCTGACGAATAGCTGCACCACCTTCACTCAGCTTGCTGACCACGGGAGCAATATATGGACGGTATGGCATAAAGCCCAAACTGTCCAATGCAGACTGGTCTTGATTTTTTAAGAAGTTCTGGATAGGCAAGTAAAAGGTTTGTAACTGACCGTGACGGTCTGCCTGAATTTCAATAGAACCGGTTTCACCAACACGATCCACCAAAGCAAAATTTAACTTTTCCCAAGTTGTGACTTGCGTTCCATCGACTGTTGTAATTTTGTCACCAACCTGCATTTGAGCTGTAGCTGCCGGGGTATTTGGCAACACTTTACCCACACGGGTGTTCAATTGTTCTTGCGATGGAATAAACAAAACCCAGAACAATAAGACGGCAAAAACCAGATTGATTAACGGCCCGGCAGCAACAATTGCGATCCGTTTCCAGGGATGCTGACGGTTGAATGCCTTAGGTAAATCCTCTTCAGCAACGCTGCCTTCCCGTTCATCCAGCATTTTGACATAGCCACCTAACGGTAATGCTGAAAGCTGATATTGAATGCCCGATTTTTTAGAGGTCCACTTGACTAAGGTCGGCCCAAAGCCAATCGAATAAACTAAAACTTTAACACCCAGTTTACGCGCAACAATATAATGTCCAAACTCATGAATCGCAATGAGCGGTCCAAGAAGTAAAATTGCTGCCACAATCATAAACAAGGC
The DNA here is from genome assembly GCF_016599715.1 of Acinetobacter sp. CS-2. Classification (NCBI taxonomy): domain Bacteria; kingdom Pseudomonadati; phylum Pseudomonadota; class Gammaproteobacteria; order Moraxellales; family Moraxellaceae; genus Acinetobacter; species Acinetobacter sp. CS-2. Next base: position 1,396,888 of record NZ_CP067019.1, on the reverse strand, counting down.
ACTCATTTTTTAGCTTCCTTTATTGATGACAATTTGCTGGGCAGCAGATCGAGCCATTCGATCGACTTGTAAAATACGCTCAATCGACTCTGCAGCGCCCCCTTCAACCTGATTTAAAGTCTGTTCGACTACCTGAGGAATTTCTGTAAAGCCAATGGCACTTTTCAAAAAGGCAGCAACAGCAATCTCATTGGCAGCATTTAGAATTGCAGGAGCTAAACCACCGCTCTGCATGGCTTGACGTGCAAGCTTTAATGCCGGAAAACGCAGTGTATCAGGTTCCTGAAAATCGAGTTGCTGATTGACAAAAAGGTCGAGTGCAGGCACATGGGTTTGAATACGCTCTGGCCATGCAAGTGCATGCGCGATTGGCGTACACATATCAGGATTGCCCATTTGTGCCAAAGTCGACCCATCCACATATTGAACCATAGAATGAATGATACTCTGTGGATGTACCACCACTGTTACAAACTGTTCTGAAATTGCAAAGAGATGGCAGGCTTCGATCAGCTCCAGTCCTTTATTCATTAAAGTTGCCGAATCAACTGAAATTTTCTGACCCATAGACCAGTTAGGATGCTTGCATGCCTGTGCAGGAGTCACATTTAGCAGTTGCTCCCGACTATGGTTTAAAAATGGACCACCCGATGCGGTGAGCAGAATGCGCGACACCCCCTGTTTAGGTTGCCCATTGCGCTCTGCCTGAAAATAACCGGCAGGCAAACATTGAAAAATCGCATTATGCTCAGAATCGACTGGAAGCAATTCAGCCTGATAATCACGTGCTGCCTGCATCATAAGATCACCCGACATCACCAGTGCTTCTTTGTTGGCCAGCAAGACACGCTTACCGGCTTTAACTGCAGCCAAGGTCGGCAATAAGCCCGCAGCACCTACAATAGCTGCCATAACCACATCGACATCTGCATGTTCAGCAACAGCAATCAAACCCGCTTCATCAGTCAGAATTTCAATATCTGTTAAAGAATGATCATGAAAATATTGCTGTAATTCTTTAACACGACTAGAAGGAACGACCACGACTTTTGGCCGATATTGTTTGCATATTGCAACGAGTTCTAAAATTCTGCTATGCGCCGTGACTGCAAAAACAGAATACTTTTCAGGATGCTGTTGCAGAATTTTTAAGGTACTTTGACCAATTGAACCCGTTACACCTAATATACAAACAGATTGTGACATCTATAAATCTACACCAATAAGTTTCAAAACATACATGCCTGCAGCAAAAATTGGAGCAGCAGCAAGCAATGAATCAATACGGTCAAGCACCCCACCATGTCCTGGCAGAATACGACCCGAGTCTTTAATTCCAGCACGACGTTTAATCATGGATTCAAACAGGTCGCCCAGAACCGAACTAAATACGGTAATCACAGATAAAATTAAAAACAAGATATGCTGTGCCAGAGTTAAATCCAAATAAAGGATTTCTACCGCTACCACAATCAGCATGGCAGTAAAAATACCACCATATAAACCCTCTACTGATTTATTTGGACTAACATCTGGAGCAAGTTTTTTCTTGCCCAGTTTACGCCCAACAAAATAAGCACCGCTATCTGCACCCCATACCAGTAAAAACAGGTACATGAGCCACCATGGCGAGCTATGCCATACAGAGAAAATTGCGGTGACTGCAGCAGAAACTAAAATAAATCCGATAATCTTTAAGCTGGAATTGTACCATCCATCATAGTTTGGATACGATTTAACCCAAAAAATACTGCAGATCCAGCAAATAATGGAAGCTGCCCAAAGTAGCAGAGCAATATCATTAAAATATAATGCTAAAGTTGCTAAAGCGGCAGTAGCAAATCCATAAACCCAAGCTAAGGGCTTAATAAGATTTTTATTCTTTCTTGGCATAAGCTTAAACCACTCATACCCTGCAACCCCTGCTGCAACAATCATCAGCATAAACATTGGATACTGAGACTGTGTAGCAAACATACAACTCAGTACAACTGCTACCAATACCAATGCGGTTATAATCCGCTCTAACATTTATTAATTCTCAAGTTTCTCTTGTTGGATTTGCTCTGAAGTTTTACCAAAACGACGTTCACGTCCAGCAAAGACCGCGAATGCATCATCTAATTCTTCTACAGTAAATTCAGGCCACAAGGTTGGGGTAAAATATAGCTCAGCATACGCAGCTTGCCAAAGTAAAAAATTTGACAAACGATAATCACCCCCTGTACGAATGAGTAAATCTACAGCAGGCAAATCGGCCATGCAGACATGTTGCCCAAAAAGCTCCACGTCAATATCTTCAACCGCAACTTTTTTCGCCAGCACATCTGCTGCAATCTGTTTTGCAGCCTGAGCCATATCCCACATACCACCATAACTGATAGCAATGGTTAAAGTCATGCTGTCGAACTTAGCAGTCCTTTGTTCGGCTTGCAACATTAACTCGCGCAAACGGTCGGACAAACGTGAACGGTCACCAATAAAACGTAAGGCAATATTGAATTTTTCCATCCGTGGCAATTGCTCATGAATAGTTTCTTCCAACAGTAGCATGAGCAAATCAACCTCAAACTGAGGGCGATTCCAGTTTTCACTGGAAAATGCAAAAACGGTTAGCGCTTGAATATGATTTTTTCTACAATGTTCAACAATCGGATCCAGGATATTTTTCCCTTCACGATGTCCAGCCCCTTTTTGCATTTGCTTTTTTTTTGCAAAACGATTGTTGCCATCCATGATGATGGCAACATGTTTTGGAAGAAGCATATTATCTTCTGATACGGTCATTCAATCTTAGACCTTCATCAATTCAGCTTCTTTAGCAGCCAGACGTTTTTCAACTTCAGCAACAAATTTATCAGTGATTTTCTGAATGTCATCACCTGCACGACGCTCATCATCTTCAGAAATTTCTTTTTCTTTCAATAATGCCTTGATGTCACCCAACACATCACGACGAATGTTACGAATGGCAACTTTGGCATTTTCAGCCTCATTACGTGCAACTTTCTGCATGTCACGACGTGTTTCTTCAGTCAGTGCCGCCATCGGTACACGAATCGCGTCAGCCGTAATTGGGTTCAAGCCCAAGTCTGATTCACGGATCGCTTTATCAATTGCAGAGACCATTGAACGTTCAAATGGCTGAACAAGCAATGTACGCGAGTCTTCAACCCCCACGTTCGCCACCTGGTTTAATGGCACATCCGAGCCATAGTAAGGAACCATAACACCGTTCAGGATGGATGGATGCGCGCGTCCTGTACGAACCTTGGCAAAACCATGCTCCAAAGACTCAAGCGTCTTGTTCATACGGTCTTCAGCGTCTTTTTTAAGATCGTTAATCATGTGATCTTCCTTACTTAATTCTAAGAGATGTAATAACTAAATAGCGTGTAGTATAAAGAGCTTTCAGGCTCACGTACATTAATTCGTAACGTGAGTACCCTCTTTTTCACCCATCACCACTGAAAGCAATGAACCAGCTTTGTTCATGTCGAATACTTGAAGTGGCACGTTATGGTCACGACATAGGCAAATCGCGGTTAAATCCATCACACCTAATTTTTCATCAAGTACCTGATCGAAAGTCAGTGCTTCGTATTTCACAGCATCATCGTATTTGCTTGGGTCTTTATTATAAACACCATCCACTTTAGTTGCTTTTAGGATCAGGTTGGCTTCAATTTCGATACCACGTAAGCAGGCTGCTGTATCGGTAGTAAAGAACGGATTACCTGTACCGGCAACAAATACACAGACTTCGCCTTGAGTTAAATGACGAATCGCATCACGACTTGAATAAGATTCAACCACAGCACCAATTGGAAGTGCTGACATTAAGCGGGTTTTAATGTTACGGCGCACTAAAGCATCGCGTAATGCCAGACCATTCATTACCGTAGCCAACATACCCATCTGGTCACCAGTGACACGGCCAACCAGACCATCTTTTTGCAATTGGCTACCGCGGTACAGGTTACCACCGCCCACTACGATACCCACTTGTACGCCTAAACCGACCAAGTGCGCAATCGCCAGGGACATTTGATCAAGCACAGTGGCGTCAATACCCATATCTTTGTTTCCGGCAAGTGCTTCACCAGAAAGTTTCAATAAAATACGTGCATAACGGGGCTTTTTTGAGTCCAACATCAGGAAATCTCCAAATCTTCCAATATCTAAAATTTTATTCGTCTATTCTTATGACAGATCAAGCTGATTTAATGCGAATCAACTTTGCATATAAGTCATATTCATCGGCATCAGTAATTTCCACTTCCAGCAAATCACCCGCTTTAATCTGACTTTTATCAATATCTTCTACAAAGACATTACCATCAATTTCAGGCGCATCGGCATAAGAACGCGCAACCGCAACCGGGAATTCATCTTCCAGATCATCGACCAGCACAGTCATGGTTTGGCCAATACGTTTTTGCAGTTTGGCTGCAGAAATTTCCTGCTGCACTTGCATGAAACGTTCATAACGGTCTTGCTTGATTTCTTCCGGTACATGGCCTGGCAAATCGTTGGCAGTTGCACCTTCAACGGGTGAGTAAGTAAAGCAACCTACGCGATCAAGCTGAGCTTCTTTGAGCCATTCCAATAGCATTTGGAAGTCTTCTTCTGTTTCGCCAGGGAAACCCACCACAAAAGTTGAACGAATCACAAGATCCGGACATTTTTCACGCCACAATTTTAAACGCTCTAATGTATTTTCACTGTGCGCTGGACGTTTCATCAGTTTCAGAATTTTAGGGCTGGCATGCTGGAATGGAATATCCAGATAAGGTAGGATTTTACCTTGTGCCATCAAATCAATGACTGCATCCACATGCGGATATGGATAGACATAATGTAAACGTACCCAGATGCCTAATTGACCCAATGCTTCACACATATCGTAAAACTTGGTTTTAACCGGCTGGCCATTCCAGAAATCCAGTTTGTACTTGGTATCTACACCATAAGCGGAAGTATCCTGAGAAATCACCAGGACTTCTTTCACACCTGCACGCTTGAGTGCTGCTGCTTCTTCAAGTACAGAACCGACCGGACGTGATACCAGGTCACCGCGCATGCTTGGAATAATGCAGAAGGTACAACGATGGTTACAGCCTTCTGATATTTTTAGATAGGCATAATGTTTAGGGGTTAAACGAATACCCTGCTCCGGAACAAGGTCAATAAACGGATTATGTTTTGGTGGTTCAGGCACGTACTGGTGTACGGCTTCCATCACTTCTTGATATGCTGCAGCACCCGTCACTTTAAGGACATTGGGGTGCATCTGGCGAATTTTTTCTTCATCTTTACCCAAGCAGCCAGTCACAATCACACGACCATTTGCACTCATGGCTTCGCCAATTGCATCTAAAGATTCTTGTACTGCAGATTCAATAAAACCACAGGTATTAACAACTACTAAATCAGCACCATCGTAATCCGATGCTACATCATAACCTTCAGTCTTCAACTGAGTTAAAATTCGTTCGGAATCTACCAATGCCTTAGGACAACCTAAAGAAACAAAACCGACTTTGGGGGATTTCATGAATCTGCGCTCCACTATAATGCGCGTATTGTATGTCTTTTCCAATCATAAAAACAGGTGGAATCCCGACTCTTTGTATTACGCACCAAAATACGGCTATATTTTTAGCAAATAATTCAAACGCACCATTTTGGTTCACTAATAATTATATTTCTATTACTATGAAATTAGAATTCTGTTATCAAAAACAAAAAAGCACAGTTTTATAGCGGCAGAATTTATATTTACCCCCATGCTCAAAGTTGGCGTGCATTTTGCTTTATTTCGACCACGTTTAACTCGTTGAATGTCCCATAACAGGGAGAAATGAAAAGAAGTGCAGATGCCATTGCGCTATTTTAATACAGGATGCTTTCGCAAATGGATCAACCCGTCGCTATCGACTATCGCCTTTTAGTGGATAATTTAACCACTGCAGTTTTATTGGTCGACAGTAACCTGAATATTTTTTATTTGAATTCTTCTTGCGAATCCTTGTTCGACATCAGTTTACTGCGGGCGGCGGGACAGCCGGTGTTAAATTTGCTGCATATGCCGGATGATGAGTTCAATACTGAAGAAGCCTTGCTCAATACCTTTACAACCGGCCAACCCTATACCCGTCGCGAAGCCACCATTAGTGTCAATTTTAAAGATATTCATGTCGATTACACCGTATCTCTGATTAATTCACAGAAACCCTATCATCCGCTCCTCTTGATTGAGCTGAATCAAATTGACCGGATGCTGAAAATATCCAAAGAAGAAAACCTGATTCAGCAGCATCAGGTAGCACGACAACTGATTCGTGGTGTCGCCCATGAAATCAAAAACCCCTTAGGCGGCATTCGTGGTGCTACCCAATTACTGGCGCGCAGCCTGAATGACCCGCAATACAAAGAATTTACCGACATTATTATTAGTGAAGTAGACCGTTTGCGCAATCTGGCCGACACCATGCTCGGCTCCCGCCAGTTACCAAGTTATGAACTGGTCAATGTGCATGAGCCTCTGGAACGTGTACGTTCACTGATTACCAACCAGACCAAAAAGAAAATCAAAATTACCCGCGACTACGATCTGTCCTTGCCTGAAGTAATGGCAGATCGCGACCAGCTGATTCAGGTCATGCTCAATATCAGTGTCAATGCCGTACAGGCCATGATGGAAAACAGGGAATTCTTTGTTGATCATCAACCGGAACTGATTTTAAGAACCCGGATTCAGCGCCTGGTCACCATTAATGGGGTATTAAAACGTTCTGCAGTCCGTATTGATATTGAAGACAACGGTCCCGGCGTTCCGGAAGAAATTTTAGAATCGGTATTTTATCCACTGGTCACAGGACGTGCTAAAGGCACCGGACTGGGCCTGAGCATTGCACAGAATATTATGCACCAACATAACGGAATGATTGAATGCCAATCTATTCCAGGAAAAACAGTATTTAGCTTATATTTACCTTGGGAGTCTAACCATGTCGCGAAATAAAATATGGGTCATTGATGATGATCGTGCCATGCGCTGGGTTTTGGAAAAAACCTTCAAAGAAGAAGGCTTTGACGTGACCAGTTTTGAAGAGGCACAGTCTGCACTGGATCAGCTCAGCATAGATGCACCTGATGTTATTTTAACTGACATTCGTATGCCTGGCATCGATGGTCTGACTTTCCTGGGCAAAGTCAAAGGCACCCATCCAGATTTACCGGTCATTATCATGACCGCGCATTCAGATCTGGAATCTGCAGTATCCAGCTATCAAACCGGTGCTTTTGAATATCTACCAAAACCCTTTGATATTGATGAAGCACTGGCACTGGTCAACCGTGCCATCCTGCATATTGCCAAATTACAGCAGCAGGAATCTGCAAAAGTCACCCCAGCCATTCAATCGACTGAAATTATTGGTGAATCTCCTGCCATGCAGGAAGTGTTTCGCGCGATTGGCCGTTTATCCCAATCGCACATTACCGTATTGATCAATGGTGAATCGGGAACTGGTAAAGAGCTGGTCGCGCATGCGTTACACCGCCATTCGCCACGCAGCAGCAAACCTTTTATTGCTTTGAATATGGCAGCCATTCCTAAAGACCTGATTGAAACCGAACTTTTCGGACATGAAAAAGGTGCTTTTACCGGTGCCAACTCGCAGCGCCAAGGCCGTTTCGAACAAGCTAATGGTGGCACCCTGTTTCTAGATGAAATTGGTGACATGCCATTTGAAACCCAAACCCGTTTACTGCGTGTTCTGGCAGATGGCGAGTTCTATCGTGTCGGTGGACATATCCCGGTGAAGGTCGATGTACGTATTGTTGCAGCAACCCATCAGGATCTGGAAAAACTGGTGCATGACGGACGCTTCCGTGAAGACTTGTATCACCGTCTGAATGTGATCCGCATTCATATTCCAAAACTGGCCCATCGTCGCGAAGACATTCCTATGCTGGCGCAGCACTTCTTGGCTCGTGCGGGTAAAGAATTGGGTGTCAATCCTAAAATCTTGCGTCCAGAAACCCAGGAATATATGCAACAGCTACCGTGGCAAGGCAACGTGCGTCAGTTAGAAAATACCTGTCGCTGGCTGACTGTCATGATTACCGGACGTGAAGTTTATCCTGAAGACCTGCCTTCAGAACTGAAACAGATTCCAATTCAGCGCTCAGCTGAAGATACACAACCACACAACACCTTTGACCGTATTTCACTGCATCATTGGGATGAGTTATTGGGTCAATGGGCCATCCAGAAACTGAAAAATGGTGAAATGAAGATTCTAGACATTGCCACACCCATGTTTGAACGCACGCTAATTACTGCCGCTTTGCAGCAAACTCGCGGGCGTAAACGCCATGCAGCTGAATTACTGGGCTGGGGACGCAATACCCTAACCCGCAAATTAAAAGAGCTAGGCATGGACACTGCTGATGATGATGTAGAAGAAGAAATCGAAAGCTAAACTTTTCTATCCATAAAAAAGCGCCTAAAGGCGCTTTTTTATTATTGTGTTTTCACATGCTAAATACTTACGCAGTAAAACCCACATAACGAAAATAGCCTTCAGCCCCCAGATCAGATTTAAAAATCAGATAATCGGGATATATCGCTTGGATAATTTCGGCCAACATATTCACCTGGTCATCATGGGCATGCAGATCATCTACAGAGCGCAGCATGGTGTGTTCGAATTCATCCGTGATATATTCAAAGCCAATATCCATAGCGATAAACAAGACATGTTCACAGGGTTGTATATATTGTTCTTCAGCCCAATTGATCACGTGCTGCTGACAGTGTGGACATTGGATATTATCTGTAGCTTGAATATTAAGTTCGATCAGTTGATAGCTCATAACATTTTAAATTCAGTTTTCTATCCAACTATATTAACAAACTCAAGTAAAGTGAATGCTTAAAATACTTAATAAAAAAAGGGAATCCTCAAGATTCCCTTTTTATAGCCTTATGCTTTTATTTATGTGCTGCTTTATAACGTGAGAGTGCAGTCACCGCTACTGCCGAGATAGCCACAGCAGGTAAACTGGCCATTAAAATCCCTGTTGTTCCCAAGCCGATCGCCAAAATTTTTCCTGTCAGTAATGGTCCTGTCATTGCACCTAATCGGCCTAAAGAAATCGCACTGCCCACGCCTGTGACTTTACCTGTACCCGAATAGAAAATCGGTGAAATGCCATACAGAATCGATTGTCCGCCTGTCGAGAAAATCCCACCCATAAAGCCTGCCAAAACAAGTACTGGAATAGAGCTAGATGTAAATAACAGTACAAGGGCAATAAATAAACCACTATAGATAATCACCGCCATTTGCCACAGTTTTAAACGGTCCAGCAAATAACCCAAAGCCAGAGTACCAATTACAGCACCTACCTGGAATACCAGCATCACCATGAAAGCCTGTGGTTTTTCCAAGCCTTGTTCCATAAGCAAATTAGGTAACCAGCTAATCAAAATATAGTTGATCATCAGGGTAAAGAAGAAACCCACCCAAAGCGGCATGGTATATTTATATTGCTGGTTTTTAAATAGCACCTCGACCATACCCGGAACAGCTTCATCTGCAGCTTGCTCAACAGCGACTTTCTTAGGCTTGTCTTTAAGAATAATCGCCATGAATGGGAGCAGCGCTAATGGTGCCAAGCCTCCAATCAAAAATAGGGTATGCCAAGAAATATCTTTAAATAAGATAGCCAAGGCTGCAACGAAAATTGCACCTACCGGTAATCCACAATACATCAAGCTGTTCAGCTTGCCACGATTGGCTTCAGTCGCCTCATCACCCACCACAGAAATCATGGTTGGCATCGCAGCACCCAAGCCTAAGCCGGTAAAAAAGCGCGCTGCATATAAAATTTCAATACTCGGCGCGATCGCAGTAAGCGACATAAATAGGCCGAAAATTGCAATTGAAAGCATTAAAACTTTCTTCTGACCTAAATAGTCAGCAACACGTCCACCAAAGAACGCGCCAAACAACATACCAAAAACACCCAAACTAAATACATAGCCCATTTGCACCTGGTCTAGAGCAAATGTTTCAGCAATTCCTTTTGCGGCAATACCGGGAGCCTGAAGATCAAAACCTTCAAAAAATGCGACCCAAAAACACAAAAATACTGTTAAGAATTTCTGCATTTTACCTGTTTGTATTTGTGCCATGATTGAACTCCGTCCATATTAAGCAAATTAGCCCACAGCAATTTGCTTCACTATTTTCAGATCAATCTGTTGAAATAAATACCACTACAATGGTCGGGTTTAATGTGCGCCACCTCAAAGAAAATCATTCAAATTAGACATAAAAGATTAAACAAATAGACATAATATATCTTAATTTTATTTATTATTTCATATTTTCAAATACTTATAATTTTGGTAGTTATTTATGATCAAACCATAGTCAAAAGTAATAGTTTAAAATTAAATGATAAAAAGCCCGCGTTTAGCGGGCTTTTTATTAACTTAACTCACATTGTATTAAGCAGTTTTTTTCGCCTGATTGTTCTTACGAATAGTAATCATCACCAGTTGAACCGCTGCAGGTGTTACACCTGGAATACGACCTGCTTGAGCAAGCGTTTCAGGACGAACATCTTTCAGTTTAAGCGTAATTTCACGCGACAAGCCTGAAACCACATCATAATCAAAGTCGGCTGGAATGCGTGTTTCTTCCAGACGCTTCATTTGTGCTACATCTTCTTGCTGACGGTTGATATAACCTTCGTACTTCACCGCAATTTCAATTTGCTCACCGACAAATGCAGAAACTTCTGAACCTGTCAGTTCCGCAATTTGAGCAAAGCTGATGTTAGGACGTTTCAACAAATCAATAGCAGAACATTCTTTAGACAGATCTGCACCGGTCATTTCAACGAATTTTTTACCCATCGGGTTATTTGGCGCAGCCCAAAGGTGTTGCAAGCGGCCTTTTTCCGTTTCTACCGCTTCCATTTTTTCACAGTAAGCAGCCCAGCGTTCATCATCCACCAGACCCATTTCACGGCCAATGGCAGTTAAACGTTGATCGGCATTGTCTTCACGCAACATTAAACGATATTCCGCACGTGAAGTGAACATGCGGTACGGCTCTTTAGTCCCTAAAGTAATCAGGTCATCAACCAATACACCCATGTACGCTTCATCACGTTTAGGTGTCCATTGTTCTTGATCCCAAGCACGGCGTGCGGCATTTAAGCCTGCCAATAAACCTTGCGCACCTGCTTCTTCATAACCGGTTGTACCATTAATTTGACCTGCAAAGTACAGGTTATTGATGGCTTTAGTTTCTAAAGAGAATTTCAACGCTTGCGGGTTGAAGTAATCATATTCAATGGCATAGCCTGGACGCAGAATGTGTGCATTTTCCATACCACGGATTGAGCGCACTAATTCAAACTGAACATCAAATGGAAGAGATGTAGAAATACCGTTTGGATAAAGCTCATGGGTATCCAGGCCTTCTGGCTCAAGGAATACCTGGTGCGAATCTTTATCGGCAAATTTGTGAATTTTATCTTCAATCGATGGGCAGTAACGTGGACCTACCCCTTCAATCACACCGGTATACATTGGTGAACGGTCAAGGCCGCCACGAATGATGTCATGCGTGCGTTCGTTGGTATGCGTAATATAGCAGTTGATCTGTTCCGGATGCATGGATGCATCACCCATAAATGACATGGTCGGAGACGGGAAATCACCCGGTTGCGGAGTCATGACAGAAAAATCTACTGAACGTGCATCAATACGCGGTGGCGTACCTGTTTTTAAACGACCTACAGGCAAGTTTAATTCACGTAAGCGTGCAGCCAATGCAATAGATGGAGGATCACCGGCACGACCACCAGAGGCATTATTCAAGCCGATATGAATCACACCGCCCAAGAAGGTACCTGTTGTTAACACGACAGTTTTCGCATCAAAGCGGATGCCCATTTGGGTCACAACACCTTTAACAATATCGCCTTCAACAATCAGGTCATCTGCCGCTTGCTGGAAAATATCCAGATTCACCTGATTTTCCAGAGTATGACGAATTGCCGCTTTAAAACGTACACGGTCAGCCTGGGCACGTGTTGCACGTACTGCAGCACCTTTACGTGAATTCAGGATACGAAACTGAATACCACCTTTATCGGCAGCCAATGCCATTGCACCGCCCAAAGCATCAATTTCACGCACCAGATGTGATTTACCAATACCACCAATGGCCGGATTACAGCTCATCTGCCCTAAAGTCTCAATGTTGTGAGTCAAGAGCAGAGTCTGTCGACCCATACGCGCTGCAGCAAGGGCTGCTTCGGTACCTGCGTGACCGCCACCGATAACAATGACATCGTAAACTTTAGGATAATGCATAATGGTTTGAGAGATTAAAAATGATGACAGAGCATTATATCAAAACTGAGCAAAATAAGTTGACAAAATGAGTCGAATTTCTTGATGAAGATTGAAGAGATTTTTAACCTTTTAATGTTGCAATGTAATCCTGCTTTTCAAACTCGCTATAGAAATTAAACATTTAAGCAATTTTTTTTACTTGATTAGCATTGTTTAAATTTGATTACTTTTTAATCTATAGATTGGATACATTACGAACAAAGGTATAAAAGATGAATAAAAATATTTTCCTCTCATCCATACTCTGTGGTTTATGTTTCGCGCCATTTGCAGCTTCAGCAAATGATAAGGTCGAAAAGGTATATGATACTCAAAGGTACCAAAAGGTGTGTAAAGGTAAAAGTCAGGGTGCACAGGTGAGTTTTGCATATCGAGGTATTATCTGGAATGGTACCTGTGAACCTCAATTCTTTCCTTCAGCAAAAAATTCCTCCATCGCAGGAGATGAACCCGAGTTAACCAGTGCATGTAGCGGAAATACCGGTGCAACAACTGTAAACATCAACGGAACTGAAGTTAAAGGTAAATGTGCTTTAGGTTTTATGGCTCCTCGTCCTTCTTCTCAACCCCAAATGCAGATGCAACAATCTCAGCCACAAATGCACATGCAGCATGCTCAACCAAAAATGCAAACCCAGCCTCAAATGCAGCCGCAACCTGAGATGCAACCACAATAATTTCCATAAAATGTTAATTTTATTAAAATTATTAACGGGTAAAATACCTAGGTTTTACCCGTTTCATATATTGCTTATTTAAAAATCTTGTTTAAACTCTACTGATATCAAAGGATAAAAACAATAAAGGATATTCCATGGATTCAAGTCTCTTTACCCTTTTTTTACCTCTTATACTTGCCTTCATGATGATTGGTTTAGGGCTTGAACTCACAGTTAAAGATTTTCTTCGTATCCGTCATCATCCTAAAACTATTTTTTTAGCTTTATTTTCGCAACAAGTCATTTTGGTTGGCGTGGCATTTTTTATCTGTATTTTATTTAAGCCTTCTCCACTTTTAGCGATTGGCTTAATGTTGCTTGCTGCTTCTCCTGGTGGCCCTACAGCAAATTTGATTAGCTATATTTTCAAGGGAGATGTGGCGTTAAACCTCACCCTTACAGCCCTTAATTCTATTATCTGTACCTTTACCCTGCCGTTTATTGTCAATTTATCCATGCATTATTTTTTAGGTGAGTCGCAAAGCGTTGCAATGCCTATTGAAAAAATTACCCAAGTCTTTTTAATTATTTTTGTTCCGGTTTGTTTTGGTATGTTGATTCGTTCACTTGCCCCCAACACTGCATTACAACTCAACAAACCCATGCGATTATTTTCAGTAATTTTTTTATTTTCGATTTTCCTGTATGCTCTCTATAAAGAACGATTCAATGTCACCGAATACTTTTCCGAGATTGGGGTTGCCATCGCCCTGTTTTGCCTCATCAGTTTTTTAGTGGGTTATCTGGTTCCACATTTATCTGGAATTTCCGACAAACAGGCACGCGCATGTACATTTGAAGTAGGAATTCACAACACAGGCATGGCGCTTACTATTGCACTTTCCGTTTTATCAAATACCACCATTGCCATTCCCGCAGGAATTTACACTATTTTTATGTATATTTTTGCCACATTATTCGGCATGTTATTAAATAAATTCGCAGCTCATCCAACGGTTATAACGCCCTGATTTCGCTTCTGTAAATAAAGAGTGCAAACTGCTTTTTTTGCTTTTTCAAGATAGTTTTCATCAATATATAGTGGTTTCAGCCTGAGTTCCGTTACAATGGCATTTTTAAAAACACAAATTTAGGTTATCTCCGTGAAGTGGTTACAAATTCATATTACTGTTGAGCAGGCTCAAGTCGATTTTACTGAAACATTATTAAGTTCATTGGGTGCAGTGAGCGTAACTTTAGACGATGCTGAAAATCAGGACTTGCTTGAACCACTTCCAGGTGAAACACCTCTGTGGAATAAAGTCATTGTAACCGGTATCTATGCACAGGAAGATGATGAAGAAATTGATGTAGATGCCCTCATTACCTTTATTACTGCACAGATGCCTGAAGCGCCATTACGTTACGAGTTTCTTGAAGACCAGGAATGGGAACGTACCTGGATGGATGCCTATGAGCCTATTCAAATTGGCGAGAAATACTGGATTGTACCTGAATGGATGGAAGCTCCTGAAGCCGATGCAGTAAATATCAAGCTTGACCCGGGTCTAGCTTTTGGTACCGGTAACCATGCCTCAACTTTCCTTTGCCTGCAATGGCTCGGCAAAGTCGATCTCAAAGATAAAATTGTCATCGATTATGGTTGTGGTTCAGGCATTTTAGGGGTTGCCGCTTTATTACTGGGCGCGAAAAAAGTCTATGCTACCGATATTGACCCACAAGCTGTACTGGCAACCAAACAAAATGCAGAATTGAATGGTGTACTTGAAAATCTGTATGTTGGACTACCTGAAGAGTTCAATAAAGAGCTGAAAAACCAGAAAGCCGATGTGTTTGTTGCCAACATTCTGGCAGGTCCCTTAATGGAGCTTGCGTCTGAATTCGCAACTTTGGTTAAATCTGAGGGAGAGTTCGCACTCGCCGGCATATTAGAAGAGCAAGTTGCTGATGTTTCTAGTGTTTATTCTGAATTTTTTGATATACTGCAAGTCGAAAAACGTGACGAACATTGGTGTCGAATTTCGGGTAAACGCAAAAATACCCCTGCTAATCATGAATAGACTATGAGCGAAAAACAAACCTGCTGCCCTAACTGTTTTACCAAGTACAAAGTCTCTGTGGCTCAACTTACAGTTGCTCGCGGCATGGTTTGTTGTGCCAAATGCTCAACCAACTTTAATGCATTGAGCCATCTGGTCGTAGAGAAAGAAGATGCTTTTTCTCTCCCTCAAACAACTCCCTCTTTAGATCCAGCCAAAAAAACTTCTTTATCCAATACATTCATTAAAGAACAGTTCATTACAGAACAGAAACCGGTAAAACATTTATTGGATATTTTCGATCGTAAAGTTGAAAACTCGAATATCGATTTAAAAACCTATCTCAATAACTTGAATTATTTTAGTACAGAACCGATTGGCAACTACCCCATACTAAACTGGTCAGAAAAAACTGAACAAGAGAAAAAATATGGTGCGCGGCATTATATTTTATGGGGAACAATCAACTTATGTTTAGTCAGCTTGCTTGTTTTTCAGTTTTTCTGGTTTAATCCGAAAATTTTAAACAATAGCCCAGTATTCAGTGCTTTGTTTAATACAGCATGTCAGGCACTTAAATGTTCGGTTATGGAAGAAAATTATCGACTACTCTCTACCAACAAGTTAAAGGTTAAACAGATTTCCAAACAAGAAACCCAGTTTAGCGGAGAACTAATTAACTATCATACTCAAAGCCTAGCTCTTCCAATGATCAGGGTGGATCTGAAAGCAAATGGAGAAACCATCTCGACCTATTCCTTTAAGCCTTCTGAATATCTGATTACGAGTCTGCAAGGAATTCAACGAATTCCCCAGAATAGTCCTTTTAAATTCAAATTTAGCGTTCCTATGCCACGCAAAAGCTTTGACACTTATAGTTTAGAAATAATTCACCCGTAACATTGAAAAAAACTATTAAAAAATACAAAAAAATGTAAAAAAAATGTAGTTTTCTTGCTCACTTTTTCTTAGACAATGCTATCATACGCGCCACGAAAGCTTAGTGCTGCAAACTCCTCGAAAATTTTTACAACAAAATCGTCTAACTGAAATGCGCTTTATTAAATATAGCGTATTGAGTAGATTTTTTTGTTTTGATTTTGGGTGGTAACAAATATTAATCTATTGTTACGCTTAAATTTCGATCAAAAACGTCGAGTTGTGGCAAGCTAAATGATCAAGTTTTAGAACTTCCGTTTTAGGATCTAAAACGGGGTTCATTGAATTTCTATAGACCACTTTTATATATCTCTTTACCCAAGTGATATTTGATTTTTCGGATTAATTCGCATGAATAGCAAGTCTCCTATTTTTACTGCACAATCTGATGTCGCTCTTCGTATTCACGTAGATCGCGCAGTTCGCCATTACTTTGCACAATTGCAAGGCGAGCAACCCTCTCAGGTGTATGACATGGTGCTGGCAGAAATGGAGAAACCTCTTTTATCTGTTGTTTTAGAATACACTCGCGGCAACCAAACCCGCGCTGCTGAAATTCTAGGCCTTAACCGTGGTACTTTGCGCAAAAAGTTAAAAGCTCACGGTTTAATGAGTGAATAAGTGATAAAATGCTTGCGGTTTCCGCAGGCATTTTTTTTGGCCTGCTATTTAGCTTTTTGATTTAATTCTTGATAACTGTGACGACATCATGACTATTAAACGCGCTTTAATCTCTGTTTCTGACAAAACCGGCATTGTCGAATTTGCACAAGACCTTGCTGCTCTTGGGGTAGAAATTTTATCTACTGGCGGTACTTACAAACTGTTAAAAGACAACAATATCGCTGTAGTTGAAGTTTCAGAGCACACCGGTTTCCCAGAGATGATGGACGGACGTGTAAAAACACTTCACCCGAAAATCCATGGCGGTATTCTGGCTCGTCGTGGTCTAGACGAAGCTGTAATGGCTGAACACAACATCGATGCCATCGATCTGGTTGTGGTTAACCTATATCCTTTCGCTGCAACTGTAGCAAAACCGAACTGTTCACTTGCTGATGCAATCGAAAACATCGACATCGGTGGTCCAACAATGGTTCGTGCTGCTGCGAAAAACCATGCATCTGTCGGTATCGTTGTAAACGCATCAGACTATTCAACAGTTGTTGCTGAACTTAAAGCCAATGGCGCTTTATCTTACGAAACTCGTTTTGACTTAGCCGTTAAAGCATTTGAACATACTGCACAATATGACGGCATGATCGCTTCTTACTTAGGCGCGCGCGTAGGTAAAGAAGAAGGTCAAGCTGACAAATTTGCACGTACTTTCAATACTCAATTGAATAAAGCCCAAGACCTTCGTTACGGTGAAAACCCACATCAAGCTGCTGCTTTCTATGTAGAAGCTAATGCAACAGAAGCTTCTGTTTCAACTGCGAAACAGTTACAAGGTAAAGAACTTTCTTACAACAACATTGCAGATACGGATGCAGCGCTTGAATGTGTGAAATCATTTGCGAAGCCTGCTTGTGTGATTGTAAAACATGCGAACCCGTGTGGCGTTGCAGTATCGCTTGACGGTATTAAAGCTGCTTATGATCTTGCTTATGCAACTGACCCTGAATCTGCATTCGGTGGCATCATTGCATTCAACCGTGAATTAGACGTTGCAACTGCGCAAGCGATTGTTGACCGTCAATTCGTTGAAGTGATCATTGCGCCAAGCGTAGCTGAAGGCGTACTTGAAATCACTGGTGCGAAGAAAAACGTTCGTGTTCTTGTATGTGGTGAATTGCCAGCAATTGATGAGCGTAAAGCACAGCTTGACTACAAACGTGTAAACGGTGGTTTACTGGTTCAAGATCAAGACTTGGGTATGATCACCAAAGATGATCTTAAAGTTGTGACTAAACGTGCACCGACTGAGCAAGAAATCGATGACATGATCTTCGCCTGGAAAGTTGCGAAATATGTAAAATCTAACGCGATTGTTTATGCGAAAAACCGTCAAACCATTGGTGTCGGCGCAGGTCAAATGAGCCGTGTAAACTCTGCTCGTATTGCTGCGATCAAAGCTGAACATGCTGGCTTAGTGGTTGAAGGTGCTGTCATGGCGTCTGATGCATTCTTCCCATTCCGTGACGGTATTGATAATGCTGCGAAAGCAGGTATTAAATGCATTATCCAACCGGGTGGTTCTATGCGTGATGAAGAAACAATTGCTGCTGCTGACGAAGCTGGTATTGCAATGGTCTTCACTGGCATGCGTCACTTCCGTCACTAAGTGATTGGATATTAATGTAATGACAAAGTCATCTACATTTAGACAAATAGATTTCTAATCTTGCATAAAGTCCTCTCCTATTTTTAGGTTGAGGACTTTATGTCATTTTCGATTCATGGAGTATGAACCGATGAATATTTTAGTTTTGGGTAATGGCGGTCGTGAACATGCTTTGGCATGGAAAATCGCGCAAGATGACAAAGTCGCAAAAGTATTTGTAGCACCGGGTAATGCAGGTACTGCAACAGAAAATAAATGCGAAAATGTTGCCTTAAATATTTTAGACAATGCAGCAATTATTGACTTTGCGAAAAACAATGCAGTTGATTTGATCGTGGTTGGTCCTGAAGCACCGCTTGTAAACGGTGTAGTCGATGCTTGCCGTGCGGCTGATCTTAAAATCTGGGGTCCAACTCAATTTGCTGCACAGCTTGAAGGCTCTAAAGCATTTGCCAAGCACTTCTTAAAACGTCACAACATCCCTACTGCTTTCTATGACGTATTTACTGAAGTAGATGCAGCCAAAGCATTTGTTGAAAAAAATGGTGCACCAATCGTGATCAAGGCCGATGGTCTTGCTGCGGGTAAAGGCGTAATCGTTGCCATGACCAACGAAGAAGCATTTGCTGCAATCGACGACATGCTTGCAGGCAACAAATTTGGTGATGCTGGCTCGCGTGTAGTCATTGAAGAATTCCTTGCAGGTGAAGAAGCGTCATTCATTTGTATGATTGATGGCAACAACATTCTGCCGATGGCAACATCTCAAGATCACAAACGTATCTTTGAAGGTGACCAAGGTCCAAACACTGGTGGTATGGGTGCCTACTCTCCTGCTCCTGTTGTGACTGCTGACGTTTTTGACAAAGTTATGAAAGAAGTCATGCGTCCAACCGTTGATGGCATGAAAGCTGATGGTCATGTCTATACAGGTTTCTTGTATGCAGGCTTAATGATTGATGAACAAGGTCAACCTAAAGTGATCGAATTCAACTGTCGTTTTGGTGATCCTGAAACCCAGCCTATCATGATGCGTTTAAAATCATCTTTAGTGGATCTGGTTGAAGCGGGTATTGCAGGTAACTTACCTGCGGACGCTGAATGGGATGAACGTAAGACCGTAGGCATCGTACTTGCATCGAAAGGCTACCCTGAAACTTCAAGCAATGGTGATGTAATTTCAGGCTTAAACACTGAAATGGCAGATGCAAAAGTATTCCATGCAGGTACAAAAGCCAATGAAAAAGGTGAAATTGTGACTGCTGGTGGTCGTGTGCTTTGCGTAACTGCTCTCGGCAATACCATCGGTGAAGCACAAGCAAAAGCATTAGAGCTTTGTGAAAAAGTGACTTTTGATGGTGTTCAATACCGTAAGGATATTGGTTACCGTGCAATTGCACGTGAAAATGCTTGATTGATTTAATTCAGTAAAGAAACCCGCCTAGTGCGGGTTTCTTTACTTGCTGTACTCAATATTGTTTAGAAGTCTTAGGATTTATACTTCAAACACAACAGAATATAAAAAAGGCCCTACTTCTATCGAGTAAACAATATAATGAAGAGGTATCAAATACTATAGGATGCTTGTTCACTCACATTTTTACAGTATATAGAAATGAATGCGCCCACGGAGAAATCAATAAACACTACAAAATGCAAATACGCGAATTTATACTAATTAATGAACTTTATCTTTTAGAGAATGAATCAATACCAAACAATTAGTATTTTTATCAATATCCATTTTTTAGCTTTGTATTTTCAAAAAATTTATATAGAAACAAAATTCTTTAATTATCAGTTTTACTCATTTCAATAAATTTAATCTATTGTTTTATGAATTAATTTATAAAAACGTCTCACTTTTTTATGCAAAATTAAGCTAAATATCAGATTTATAATCACTATTATGCATAAAAAAAAATTGTTATGATGTATCCAATTTTTAGGAATAAGTCATCATGAAAATTGTTTGATTACAGCAATTTGCTTTTTTCAAACAAAAAACATCTCTCCATGATGCTACCGATATCCAATTGCGTTGATGAATGGGACATTTTAAAGTTATCTGCATCAATCAGTTGATCTGATTCACACTTGATTTAATCTCTCCAATGACATATTCGTAAATTTATAGCCAAATTAAATTTACTAGGACATATACATGAAAAAGCTCCTTGGTCTTGTTTTAGGTCTTTCAGTTGGCTTGTCTGGCTGTGGTAAGCAAGAAGCGCCTGCAAATAATGCAGCTCAAACAAAAGACGCGAATGGTCTGCAAACGGTCACTATGACGTCTACAGGTTCGGATGCAGAAGTTTGGCGTTATATTGCCACACTTCCGGAAACCAAAACTGCTGGTATTAAGCTTGAAGTGAAAAACTTCACTGACTATGTGTCTATGAACACAGCAGTAGCCAATAAAGAAATTGATGTGAATGCCTTCCAGTCTTATGCCTACCTGGTTGCTTTTAACGAATCCAATAAAGACAAGATTGCTCCGCTTTCTACCACTTACCTGGAACCAATGGGTATTTATTCAAGTAAAGTGAAGAAACTTGATGAATTCAAAACAGGTGCAACGATTGCCATTCCTAACGATGGTGCAAATGAATCACGTGCATTATTGTTACTTCAATCTGCCGGTTTGGTTAAATTAAAAACTAATTTTGACAACGTAAAAGGCACCCCTGCCGATGTTGTTGAAAACAACAAAAAAATTGTGATCAAACCAATTCAGATGGCAACTGCTGTACGTGTAAAAGACGAAGTCGATGCCATTGTTTTGGGTAATACTTTGGCAATGGAAGGTGGCTTAAATGTGCTGAAAGACTCTATTTATTATGAGCCAATCGACCAAAGCACCAAAATGAATGTCAATATTCTTGCTGTTGCAGAAGGTCGTCAAAATGACCCAGTATTGCAAAAAGTAGGTGCACTTTACCACTCTGAAGCCGTGAAAAAATTTGTGCAACAGAAATTTGGCGGTACCAAAGTTGACGTAAATAAACCGATTAGCTATCTCACTGACTCGAAATAGTAATATAATTGGTTTATCTAAACAGGCAAAGTTTCTTTGCCTGTTTTTCTTTTTATAGATAGTTTTTGACCATATGATTGAATTTAAAAATATTTCAAAACATTATCAGCTTAAAGGTCAAACAATTCGTGCCTTGGATCAAATTAATTTACAGATTCCAGATGGCAGTATTTTTGGCATTATTGGCTATAGTGGTGCGGGTAAAAGTACCTTAATCCGCCTGATTAATTTGCTGGAACGACCAAATGATGGTCAAGTCATCATTAATCAAAAAGATTTTACCGCATTGGATGCACGTTCATTACGTCAGGAACGTGCCAACATCGGGATGATCTTTCAGCATTTTAATTTGTTGCAGAGTAAAACTGTCGCAGCCAATATTGAAATGCCAATGAAACTGTTGGGCTGGAGCAAAGCCGAGCGTGAAAAACGTTTAGCGGAATTGCTCGAGTTTATCGATCTTAAGCATAAGAAAGATGCTTATCCGGATGAACTGTCTGGCGGTCAAAAACAGCGTGTCGGTATTGCCCGTGCCCTCGCCAATCATCCTAAAATTTTACTCTGTGATGAAGCGACTTCGGCACTGGATCCGCAAACCACCAAATCTGTTTTAGATTTGCTTAAAAAGATTAATAAAGAACAAGGCATTACCATTGTTATGGTGACCCATGAAATGGATGTGATTGAATCTGTTTGTGATTATGTTGCGGTAATGGAACAGGGTAAAGTGATCGAAACTGGTTCGACGCTGGAAATTTTCAGTCAGCCACAGCATCCAACCACGAAGAATTTTATTCAGACCGTTTTGCAGCAGCAACTTCCTTTTAATATTCTACAAAACCTGGAAAATCAAAATCATAACAGCATTTATAGCCTGCAATTTTTGGGTACATCTGCACAAGAAACCGTAGTACAGGCAGCCATTAAACAGTTTGATATCAGCTTGAATATTCTGTTTGCCAATATGACTGAAATTAACGGTTCAGTGATAGGACAAATGTTTGTCCAGCTGCTAGGTGATCCTGTGGTGATTGAGCAAGCTGTTGCATTTTTCCAGCAAAATGGGGTCAAAGTTGAACAGTCTGGAGTCAGCGCATGAGAGATTTAATTGTTCAATGGCTGACTGAAATCACGGCGCCTTACTGGAAAAGCTCACTTTCGATTGACCAGTTTGTAACCGCGCTGCAAGAAACCTTGCACATGGTGTTCTTTGCCATGCTGTTTGGTTGTATCTGGGGCTTTATCCAGGCCATCATTTTGCTGGTGACCCGTCCGGCAGGCATTTTGCCAAACCGGGTGATTTATCATGGCTTAAACCCGATTGTAAATGCGCTACGTTCCTTACCCTTTATTATCCTGCTGATTGCCTTTATTCCACTGACTAAATTACTCGTGGGCACATCAATTGGTACATGGGCGGCAATTGTGCCGTTGACCATTTATATTGGTCCTTATATGGGTCGATTGATTGAAACTTCATTGCTTGAAGTAAATGAAGGTATTATCGAATCAGCGCAAGCCATGGGTGCTTCGCCCCTGCAAATTATTTTCAAGTTTATTTTGCCTGAAGCACGCAGTTCACTGATTTTAAACCTTACTACGGCAACCATTAGCCTGATTGGTGCAACGGCGATGGCTGGTGCGGTCGGTGCCGGTGGTATTGGCGATCTGGCCATTTCCTACGGTTACCAGCGTTTTGATACCAGTGTAGTCATTTTGACCGTGATTGTGCTGTTATTGCTGGTGCAATTTGTACAGACCTTTGGTGAATGGCTGTCACGATTAAGATAAAATACCATTATTGAATGCCCTCTCGATTGAGGGCTTTTTTATATTCAGAATTAAGTTTAAGCACCGCTTCACTTCCAATCAATATTAGGAGGACTCAAATTCGTTTAGCCTACTGATATGATTTTAATCACCTATTCATCACACTTAAAAAGTCAATTTTGAACTTGAATTAGCTAAATAATAATCCATGACTTTTCCTAGAGCATGCTAAACTATCCAGTGGTTTTTGCAGGGACTCATTTATGCACTTTGTTCATCTTGGTATACATACAGAATTTTCCATTACAGAATCTATCGTACGTATATCTGATCTAATTAAAGCTGCTGCAAATGATGAAATGCCAGCACTGGCCATTACCGACCTGTCCAACCTGCATGCTGCGGTAAAATTCTATAAAAAATGTCTGGATAAAGGCATTAAACCTATTTTAGGTTCAGAAATCCGCCTGAATGATGCTGAACATCGTGTGACATTATTGTCCATGACCAATAAAGGCTGGCGCAGTCTGACCGAACTGGTTTCTCAAGGTTTTATTTCAGGTCAGCAACTCGATATTCCTTGTGTGCAAAAAGACTGGATTTTAGATCAGCATCAAGACCTGATTGTGCTATTGGGCATGCAATCGGATGTCGGCAAAATGCTGATCACATCAAATCCAGATAAAGCTGAACCCCTCCTTCAAGAATGGATTGAAAAATTCGGCAATCGGGTTTATTTGGCTCTGACTCGTACCAACCGCCCTGATGAAGATGCCTTTATTGAAGAAGCGGTCAAACTTGCAAAAAAATACAATATTGGCGTGGTCGCCCATAATGACGTACACTTCATTACACGTGATGATTTTGAAGCGCATGAAGCCCGGGTCTGTATTGCAGATGGTTATGTATTAGGTGATAACCGCCGTCCTAAAACCTATAGCCCTGAACAGTACTTTAAAACTGCTGTGGAAATGACTGAACTATTTTCAGATATTCCAACAGCCATTGAAAATACCTACCACATTGCAAAGCGTTGTAATGTGACTTTACGCTTAGGTTTTAATGACTTACCGGACTACCCGATTCCGGAAGGTCACACCATTGATACCTACTTTGCACATTTATCCGAACAAGGTCTGGAAGAACGACTTAACTTCCTGTATCCACCTGAAAAACGCGGTGAAGACTGGCCGGAAATTCGCAAACCTTATGACGAGCGTTTAGCTTTCGAAGTGAAGATTATTCTCGACATGGGTTTCCCGGGTTACTTCCTGATCGTAATGGACTTTATTCAGTGGTCCAAAGGTAACGGTGTCCCTGTCGGCCCGGGCCGTGGTTCAGGTGCCGGTTCACTGGTGGCGTATAGCTTAAAAATTACCGATCTGGATCCACTGCGTTACGACCTGCTGTTCGAACGTTTCTTGAACCCGGAACGTGTGTCGATGCCAGACTTTGACGTCGATTTCTGTATTGCCGGCCGTGACCGCGTAATTGACTATGTGGCACGTACTTATGGCCGAGATGCGGTATCGCAGATTGCCACTTTCGGGACCATGGCGGCCAAAGGTGCAATTCGGGACGTGGCACGTGTTTTAGGTAAATCCTATGGTCTGGCGGACCGTATTTCCAAAATGATTCCAACCAAACCCTTAGGTTTGAGTCTGGAAGAATCGATTGAAGCAGAACCCCAACTCAAGGATATTGTCACCAATCCGTCCAACCCGGACAATGACGATGCCGCTGAAATCTGGGAAATGGCACTCAAACTTGAAGGCATTACCCGGAATACTGGTAAGCATGCCGGTGGTGTGGTGATTGCACCGACCAAGCTGACCGACTACTCAGCCGTAATGTGTGATGCCGACGGAACTAACCGTGTTGCCCAGTTCGATAAGGACGATGTCGAAGCAGCCGGTCTAGTCAAGTTCGACTTCTTGGGTTTACGTAACTTAACAGTGATTGAAGATGCGATTAAGCATATCAATGCACGTCCGGATGTGACTGAACCGGTCAATATTTCCTATATTCCACTGGACGATAAACCGGCCTACGAAATCTTTGCCAATGCCAACACCACTGCGGTATTCCAGTTTGAATCCGTCGGCATGAAAAAGATGCTGAAAGAGGCACGTCCAAGTAAATTTGAAGAAATTATTGCCTTCGTGTCCCTGTACCGTCCGGGTCCAATGGATCTGATTCCAGACTTTATTCATCGTATGCATGGCGGTGAGTTTGAATACCTGCACCCATTACTGGAAAAAGTTCTGGAACCGACCTACGGGATTATGGTGTATCAGGAACAGGTGATGCAGGCTGCACAGTTCTGTGCCGGTTATAGTCTGGGCGGTGCGGATTTACTGCGCCGTGCCATGGGTAAGAAAAAACCTGAGGAAATGGTCAAGCAGCGCCAGATCTTTATTAAAGGTGCTGCTGAAAAAGATATTGATGAAGCGACCGCCAACCATATCTTCGACTATATGGAAAAATTTGCCGGTTATGGTTTCAACAAATCACATGCTGCCGCCTATGCCCTGGTTGCTTATCAGACCGCATGGCTAAAAGCACATTATCCTGCAGAGTTTATGTCTGCGGTAATGACCTCGGAAATGCAGAACACCGACAACATCGTGTTCCTGATTGATGACTGCCGTATTAATGGTTTAGAGGTTCTTCCCCCATCTATCAATATGTCCTTATATAACTTCCATGCCAGCAGTCCGAATACCATTGTCTATGGTTTAGGTGCAATTAAAGGCGTGGGTGAAGCTGCAATGCAGTCGGTGATTGATTCACGCATACAGGATGGTCCTTATAAAGATTTGTTTGATTTCTGCCACCGAGTCGATCTGAAAAAAATCAATAAACGTACCCTTGAAGCACTCATCCGTGCAGGTGCGATGGACTGTTTGGGCATTGAACGTGCTGACCTCATGGCGCAACTTCCTGAAGCGGTTCAAGCCGCAGAACAGGCACGCTCTAATCGTGAAACCGGCATGATGGACCTGTTTGGTGAAGTTGAGGAAGTTCAGCGCAAACCAGCCAAACCGGTCAAACCGTGGTCAGATGAAGTCCGCCTCAAAGGTGAAAAAGACACCTTGGGACTGTACTTGACCGGACATCCGATTGATGTGTATCGTCCAGAACTTAAATCCTTTATTCCTGCACGTATTAATGAGCTCACCCCTACACGCCGTGGTGTGACTACCGTATTTGCCGGTCTGGTGGTCGATGTCGCCAACTTCCCGAACCGTATGATGGTCACTTTGGATGATGGCACCGCACGTATAGAAGTCTCGGCCAATCATGAACGTTTCCAGCGCTTTAAAGACATTATTCAAAATGAAAAGGTGGTGGTGATTGAAGGCGAAATTTATGAACGTGAAGGTTTTGACCGTCCTATGGGACGCCTGACCAAAGCCTTTAGCCTGAATGAAATCCGTCAGAAACGTACCAACAGTATTCAAATCAAGCTGAACGCAGAACATCTAAATCCTTCACTCAGTCAGGATTTACGCAAAATCTTAACGCCATTCTGTAATGTCGATATGTGCAATCATATCCCGATGCAATTACACATTGATTATTCCTATGCCTCTGCTGATATCAACCTGGGCCTGAATTGGAAGGTGGCTCCACTGGATGAGTTGCTGACGAAATTACGTGACTATTTTGGTAAAGACGTGATTCATATTGAATATCAGGTCAAATCCAAGGCGGCCAAAGCTGTGAGTTATGAGCAGGCCATGCCTGCGAATGTCCCGCCGCCTCCAGCCAATGTGAGCATGGATGAAGCGATGGATATGTATCAGGCTGAAGCCACTCAATATTCTTAATTTTTAAATATTTAAATTCAAATCGGACACCTTATGAGTCAAGTTGACAATGCTGTGGTTTCCGCACATCTCTCTCATGTGCGTATTGTCATGGTCAATACTACCTTGCCTGCCAATATCGGCAGCGCCTTACGTGCCATGAAAACCATGGGCCTATCCAAACTGGTACTGGTAGAGCCTAAAACCTATCCACATCCGGATATTGATGCGCTAGCCGCAGGTGCAACCGATCTGATTGAACAGATTGAAATTGTGCCGACTTTGCAAGAAGCCATTAAGGATTGCCATCTGGTTTTTGGTACCAGTGCACGTAACCGTACCATTCCCTGGCCTTTACTGGATGCCCGTCCGGCTGCGGAAAAATCGCTGAATGCAGTAGTCAATGACCAGCAGGAAATTGCGATTGTATTTGGCCGTGAAGATCGTGGTCTGACCAATGAAGAACTGGCGATGGCCAATTATCATGTCACCATTCCGGTCAATAGCGATTATGGCGTACTGAATGTTGCTCAGGCCATTCAGGTGATTTGCTATGAAATGCGTATGGCTGCCATGGCATTGACTGAACAGGCGGAAGACCCTGAAGCCACCATGCATGTCACTGATGACATTGACATGCAATGGGATGAGCCTTTGGTAACGCATGAACAGATGGAACAGTTTTACCCACATATTGAAAAAATGCTGGCCGAAATTGAATTTATGGACCCGAAAAACCCACGTTTATTGCCTTTACGCTTGCGTCGTTTATTTGGACGTATACAATTAGATCGTATGGAATATCATTTACTGCGTGGCATCTTTAGCCGTGTACAGGCATTGAACAATGGTACATGGAAAAAATCTACAGACAAAACAACCGATTCTTCAGAGGATCAATCCAATGCTTAAACAGCTCAAAGAAGACATCCAAGCTGTATTCGCGCGCGATCCTGCAGCACGAAACACTTTAGAAGTTCTCACTACCTATCCCGGCATTCATGCACTGATCATGCACCGTATTGCCCATGAACTTTGGCAAAAAGAGTGTAAAGGCTCTGCCCGCCTGCTGTCTTCTTTTAGCCGTTTTGCCACCGGCATTGAAATCCATCCAGGTGCCAAAATCGGTCGCCGTTTCTTTATCGATCATGGCATGGGTGTAGTAATTGGTGAAACGGCTGAAATTGGAGATGATGTCACGCTCTATCACGGCGTCACTTTGGGCGGTACCACCTGGAACAAGGGCAAACGTCATCCTACGCTGGAAGATGGCGTGGTGGTTGGTGCTGGTGCCAAAATTTTGGGTCCTTTTACCGTGGGTAAAAATGCCAAAGTCGGTTCCAATGCCGTGGTAACCAAGGCTGTTCCACCGAATACGACTGCTGTAGGAAACCCGGCACGCTTTATTACCAAAGATAAACCTAAAGATGCAGAAGAAGCCCGCCGTCGTGATTATGCAGAAAGTATTGGCTTTCAGCCTTATGCAGCTACACAGGACCAGTCTGACCCGATTCTGGATGGCATGCGCGTACTGCTGGACCGGATTCAGCTTAATGAAAAACGTATGAATACCCTATGTCAGCGTTTATCAGTGATTGATCCTTCATTTAAAAAGCAGCAGCAGAATGAACAACCTTTTAGTGCAGAAGAATTAAAAATTATGGAGGACGTTCGCCGTGAATGCGAAGCGCAAAGCAGTCAATCCAAAGCCTGAACGGCTGTCCTGAATATTAACAAGCCCTGACTTGTATGTTCCTGAAAGTTTTTTTAGACTGAGGAACATACCTACTAATTAATTTTAAAATTAAATGAACGGATGACACCTATGACCCTTAAGCCTTTGGCATGTACATTGATTGCTGTTTCTTTACTCTCAGCCTGTAGCTCGACACCAACAAAAGATAAAAATTCCAATGCACCGATCGTTTTCACTGAACCTGAATTGACTGCTCCGTTTTATGCACTAAATCCATTTAACTATGATGCCCCACCTCCATTTGAAATTGCCTTACAAAAAGCTGCTGCACAGCCGGTAACCAAAATGGAAGTCACACTGCCGGGTGATCCAAAGAAAAAAGTGATGCTTGATGTCAACAAGCTGATTATTCCTACCGTGAACAGCAAGCAACGTAATGTAAAATATGCGGTTGTGGCGGGTGACAATGAAGTAGATATCACCGAAGTTGATGACTTCTTGCAGCTGGTAGAAGGCAAAGCACGCCATTATCCGCCTCGTTTTACTGAACGTCAGGAACGTAAAGGCTTTGAAGCCAAACTGAAACAAGTGACTCAACAGCTCGATACCCTGGCATCTAAAGACAATGCCTCTTTTGATGTGTTGATTCGTGCATTTAAAGCCAGTGTTATGGCACGTAACCTGGACTTAGGTTCAGTCTATACCACCAAGTCTTTAACTTATGCACAGCGCATTTTAAAAATTAACAAAGAAGATGCTGAAGCAAACTTCTGGTTCGGTTTTGGCTTATCTGAAGGTGGTGGTCAACGTGAAGCTATTCCTTATTTAGACAAGGCCATGAAGGCAGGTGTGCAGGAAGCCTATTTATCTGCGGCAAACAATTACATTGCCATGGAACAAAAGAAAAATGCGATTCAGGTCTTGAAAAATTACAAAGTGAAATATCCGCAAGAAGCTGAAGTGGCTGACCGTTTAATTGCAGAAATTGAAAAGCAAGGTCGCTGGAATGTATGGCAAGTACTTAATCCGGCTAAAACGTCTTAATTTTTCTTTGTCCATTCACCTTTCAGATAGACCGTTCAAAACGGTCTATTTTTATATGTACGAATTGAAAATTAGAAGAATCATCGTATGATGAACAAAACTCAAATAAATACTGAACGTAGACATACTTTATGCCAAAACAAATATATCAGCTTTTATTTGCCTCGCTGCTGAGTAGTTATCTGCTTGCAGGTTGTCAAATTGTCAACGTCAAAAGCCAGGGCATTAATGTCACCATTGCCAATGAACGTGAAAGTATCCTTACCCGAAATAAATTGAGTGAAGCCAGTTTAAATGTGCTGTCCATGACCGGTCGTGAAGCTAAAATCTGTTCCGACCAACCCGACCAGTGTATTCAGGAACTGCAACAGATTCCGCAAATTCAGGACGAACAGCTGCTCTCTACCTCCAGCGAAATTTACCTGGCCAAAGCATTGGAATTTGAAAATTCTTCTGACTGTAAAACCAGTACTTTAGCCAGTACCCGATCCGAAGAAAAACAGAAACAGCAACAAGAAACCTATGATCAATGTCTGGATCAGCAACTGTATATGCTGGATAAAAGTATCCGCTACAGCTATGCCTACATGTTTAAGACCAAACGACAGCCCAAAGACCGCATTTTTGACAACCGGCAGGTGCAAATACGTGACTTTTATAATTTAGCACTGGCTAAACTGGTAACTGCTTATGCCTTGCGTCATAAACCTACTGTAGTTGAGCCACAGGTCAAGGTGGGTAAAAGTATTTATCAGATCAACTTTGATTACTATCCACAGCTCAAAAATCAGAAAATCGAGCAGCTGCTTTCCAGTTACAACCTGAATTTTTCAGGCTTACGTTCCATTAACCGTCGCGATGGTTTTGGCTCAGAATTTGTCCTGGTTCTACCGCAGGTCAAGGATGGTATTAGCGAAGGGAAAAATAAATATATTATTAACCCAATAAATTTCAGTTACAAAAACGGGGTCAATCCCAATATTCATCAGGCCCGCTATTTAGCGGCAACCCTGACTGCCCAGCCTAAAGCGGCCAGCAGTGTAGAAGACATTTTAAACAATGCAGAATTTGAAATAAAAGCCTTTGATCCGTACAAATATGATCAGGTCAATATGGCCGGAAAGACCTATCCGCTGGCTGGAAACTTTTCTACGCCTTATGGCTTATGGCTTGCACAAAACAATCTCGGCCGGGCAGCCTATTTAACCCTTATTGACCGTGATGATCATCTCACCATGCCGCATTTATATATGCTGGAACCTTATAATCCGAATAAAAAAGTGATTGTCTTAATCCATGGTCTGGCCAGCAGCCCTGAAGCATGGATTCGTCTGACTAACGATATTATGGGGGACACAGTACTACGGGAAAATTTTCAGGTCTGGCAGGTATTTTATTCAACTAATATGCCGATTATGGAAAGCCGTTTTCAGATTTATGCCCTATTGACTCAGGCCTTTGCCCAGGTCGATGCCAATGCCCCTGCCAAAAAAGATGCGGTACTGGTCGGACATAGTATGGGGGGCATTATTGCCCGGCTTTTGGTCAGTGATGCAGACTTAACCCAAAAAGCCTTATCCATGATGAATAATCGTCAGTTAAACAAGTTTCAGAAATTACCGATTATTTCGCAGCGCCTGGTCATCAAGGACATTCCTAATTTTTCTCGGGCGATTTTTCTGGCCACCCCGCATCGGGGAACCGATTATGCCGATCGCTGGTTTACCAAGGCAGCACGTAAAATCATCCGTATTCCCGGAGCTTTCCTCTCTGCGATTAGCGATAGCATACAAACTCAGGATCTGGATTTGAAAGAGCTGTTACAGCAGATTGATCATGGCCTGATTCAAAATGGACCGAGTGATTTAAGTTATCAGTCCAAGTTTATTGAACTGACCAAAGACATTAACCCGCGTAAAGGATTGGTCTTTCATTCCATTATTGGCAATATCACCAACAGTAATGATATCCATGTGATCACTGATGACATAGTGCCCTATAAGAGTGCCCATCTGGAGGGTGCTATTTCGGAAAAAATTATTAAAGGCGGTCATTCCATTCAGGAAACACCAGAAGCTGTTTTAGAATTGCGTCGTATCTTGCGTCTACATTTAACCAGACTTGGTTTGCATCAGCCCTAATGTCCGCTTGAGTTCTCCAGTTTCGTATCAACCCGCAGCGTCATTTTCATTGCCGGTACAATCAGCACTGCGATAAAACCCGTCAAACTGTTCTCCTAATTTTTATTCATTTACTGCAAAGCATTTTTCGCAATTCATGCAAATTTGATAAGATGTCTGAGCAAATGAAATAGCGTTTTTCCATAGCTCGGGTTGGCTTGAAAATAACAATAAGAACAAAGCCAGAGTCTAGGATTTAACGCATATCGTTTCATGCATAAATTTGAAATTGGTGAGACAGCCAAATTTTAACGATGAGATGTATTTAAATATTTAAGGATTTTACCTCAATGAGTTACCCGGAAATCATGGCTGATCTTTCCACTTTAACGCCGATGATGCAGCAGTACATGAGCGTCAAAATGCAGCACCCGCACTCCCTGATGTTTTATCGCATGGGTGACTTTTATGAACTGTTTTTTGACGATGCCCATAAAGCCGCCAAATTACTGGGGATTACCTTAACCCACCGCGGTAAGGCCAATGGCGAACCGATTCCCATGGCAGGTGTTCCCTATCATGCCGCTGAAGGCTATTTGGCCCGTCTGGTCAAAAAAGGCGAAACCGTGGTCATTTGCGAACAGCTTGGTGAGGGCGAGAGCGCAGGCTCTCGCGGAAAGGCACCTATGGAGCGTGGTGTGGTGCGTATCATCACTCCGGGCACCCTGACCGATGATGCGCTATTGAACAGTCATCAGTCTTCCAATCTGGTTGCACTCTGCTTACATCAGGGGCAAATTGGTATTGCATTGCTGGATTTAAGTGCCGGTATTTTCAAGGTACAACAACAAGAGTTTCATCACGAACAACTGGCAATTGAACTTTCCCGCTTAATGCCAAGTGAAATTGTGGTAGATGAAGATATTGTCGATCCCAATATTATCGAGCAGATCAAAAAACAACTCGACTGCCCAGTGACCCGTCGTCCGAATGTCGATTTCAACCTGAATAATGCACAAAAAACCTTATGTGACCAGTTCGCGGTATCTACCCTGTCCGGCTTCGGAATTGACCATTTACCGCTGGCCAAAGCGGCGGCAGCGGCACTGATCCATTATGCCAAAGAAACCCAGAAAACTGCTTTACCGCATATCCGCTCGATTCAGCTAGAACAAAGCAGTGATTTTATTGCGCTAGATCCGGTCACGCGTCGCAATCTGGAACTGGTTGAACCTCTATTTGAACATGGTACATCCTTGTTCCAGCTGATCAATGACTGCCAGACTGCCATGGGTGGCCGACTGCTCAGCCGTACACTGATGCAGCCTTTACGCGACACCAAAATACTGGATGCCCGTTTGGATGCCATTGCCGCTATGTTGAGCGGTTATCATGAAACACCGATTCGTCTGGTCCTGAAAGAAATTAGCGATATTGAACGTGTACTGAGCCGTGTCGCTTTAGGCAGTGCACGTCCGCGTGATCTGGTACAACTACGTCAGGCCTGTGCGCAAATTCCTTTTTTACGCCATGCCCTACAGCCAATGATGCAGACTAAGCAATCCGTTCTAATTCAGCAGCTGACAGATGAACTAGGGGATTTTAATGGCCTGCATCAACGCCTGATGTCTGCGATTGTCGAAAACCCTCCGGTATTACTCCGTGATGGCAATGTCATTGCAGAAGGATTTGACAGTGAACTGGATGAGCTGCGTAAAATCCGTGATCATGCAGGCCAGTTCCTGATTGATCTGGAAACTCAAGAACGTGCCAACACCGGCATTTCAACCCTGAAAATTGGCTATAATCGTGTCAGTGGCTACTATATTGAACTGACTCGTGCTCAAGCCGAGCAGGCACCGGATCATTATATCCGTCGCCAGACCTTAAAAAATGCCGAGCGTTATATCACGCCGGAACTGAAATCTTTTGAAGATAAAGTCCTGTCCAGCGAATCACGTGCCCTTGCGCGTGAAAAAATGCTGTTTGAAATGCTGCTGGATGAATTACGTCAAGACATTGGCAATTTACAGATGATGAGCAGCGCTATTGCCCAGATTGACATGCTGGCCAATTTTGCCCATCAGGCGCGTTTACGCAACTGGTCCCGTCCAGAATTCAGCCCTGAAATTGGGGTTAAAATTGTTGCAGGCCGGCATCCTGTGGTGGAAGCCTTAAGCAAAACTGCTTTTACCCCGAACGATACCACACTAGACTTTAACCACCGTATGGCCATTGTGACCGGTCCGAATATGGGCGGCAAATCCACCTTTATGCGTCAAACCGCACTGATCAGTTTACTGGCCTATTGCGGTTCCTATGTGCCTGCAAAGTCCGCAGTATTAGGCCCGATTGATCGCGTGTTTACCCGTATTGGTTCAGCAGATGACTTATCGACCGGTAAATCGACTTTTATGGTGGAGATGACCGAAACTTCGCAAATTCTGCATCATGCCACCAACCAGTCTTTGGTACTGATGGATGAAGTCGGACGCGGAACCAGTACCTATGATGGTTTGTCTCTAGCCTGGGCTTGTGTGATTGACCTGAGCAAACGGATTAAGTGCCTGTGCCTGTTTGCGACTCATTATTTCGAGTTGACCGAACTGGGCAAGGAATCAGGAATTGATAACTATCATGTCACAGCCAAAGAGCTGAACGGTAATTTAATCCTGCTACACAAGGTTCAGCACGGCCCTGCCAGTCAAAGCCATGGCTTACAGGTAGCAAAACTGGCCGGTATTCCTGCCAGCGTGATTAAAGAAGCACAAAATCGGTTAAAGATTCTGGAAAAACAGCAACATCAACAGGTCAATAAGGTAGTACAAAATGACTTGTTTAGTGCGATCGATGAACCGGCTGTAGAAATTATTGAACGTGTAGTGGAAATTGAAAAAGATAGCCCTGCACTAAGGTTGTTAAGATCGCTGGATGTAGACAATCTTTCTCCCCGGGAAGCCTTGCAACAAATTTATGCTTTAAAAGATGCCCTGGAAAGCTAATTTAAATCTGTGCCAGAAAAAGACTTCTAAATAGAAGTCTTTTTCATTTACTACATATATTTAATGAAATATTCAATTTTTACTAAAATTAACAGCCTTATATATAATAAATATCAATAAAAGCAATTGTTACTTAGCAGCATTTTTGCCTAAAATACAGCAAGAGTAACTAGAACCATATTTTTTAGGTAGCTGTCGCCATGACCTTTGTTGTCACTGAAAATTGTATTAAATGTAAATACCAAGACTGCGTAGAAGTTTGTCCGGTAGATTGTTTCTACGAAGGTCCAAATTTCCTCGTGATTAATCCAGATGAATGTATTGACTGCGCATTATGCGAACCTGAATGCCCGGCAAATGCTATTTTCTCGGAAGATGAGTTGCCTGAAGGTCAGGAAGTCTTTATTGAGCTGAATGCCGATCTTTCACAAAAATGGCCAAACATCACTCAAATTGGTGACCAGCCTGCCGATCGTGAAGAATGGAACGGTAAAGCCGACAAGTTACAATACTTGGAAAAATAAGACTGTTTCTGAGCCTGAAAAAGATCAGCATAGGCTGATCTTTTTTTATACTTAAAAAAACATTTGATTGCAATATTTTCAAATTTTATCCTTCAAATTAGATTAAAATAGCATGTATTTATAAATATCTGATTTCTATAATGAAGCATGTTTTAAAGGGCTTACTGGGCTTGAGCTTGGTCCCACTTGTCATGATTGGATGTAGCACATCTCCTCAGAAACAAGGGCAAATGCCCCATGGAAAACGGATCTTCATTCCTCAAGAACGCATTAGCCTTGAACGCCCAATTCCACCTAAAACAGTACCTTATGTTTATAATTCATGGATTGCCATCGGTGATAATTTACATCGTGTCCGTGAATATGAAAATTTTCTGGAACGTAATGGTGTCGGCAATATTATCCCAAGTTTCGAATTGTTGCGTTCTGCCCGTGACTGGCAAAAATGCGGCCGTCCCCAATATATGATTCCTAACCGTGAATTATGGAACAATCAAATTGCAACTTTACGTGTCTTTAAATACCTGGTTGCTGCCAAAGTGCTTACTGACTTTGAAGTAACCTCCGTTTACCGGGATTTGTCACTTAACCAGTGTGCCGGTGGCGCAAATTCATCACGCCACTTATTTAATTCGGCGATCGATTTCCGTATTGGGCCTGAAGTGCCCCAAGCAGAAGATTATGCATTTATTGAAAATAGCAAATTTAAATTATGTCAATTCTGGGTGCAGTACGGACAAAGCCTGAATATGGGACTTGGGCTATATGCTTCTGGTCAAATCCATATTGATACTCAAGGTTACCGCACCTGGGGTCCAGACCACTCACGCCACAGCTCGATGTGTAATTTTTAAAATCGTGTATTGCGGTAAAAAAAGAGATCCTGCTGATCTCTTTTTTATTGCCCTATTTTCAATAAATCAAAACGATAAATTGCACTCTGAAAGGAAAGGTTTAAAATGCATGCATCGCAACACAGGTGACCAGACTATGCAACAAATGTGGACAGAGATTGATGCTTACATCGATTCACATTTAATTCCAGAAGACCCCATTCTGCTACAGACATTAAAAAATACTGAAGATAAAGGTTTTCCAGATCACCTCGCAGTCGCGCCCAATCAGGGCATGCTGCTGCAAATGCTGATTCAGATGAACAAGTGTAAGCGTGTGCTTGAACTGGGTACCTTTGCTGCCTACAGTACAATGTGGTTGGCTCGTGCGCTACCAGAAGATGGTTACATTCTGACCATTGAGGGTCGTGATACTCATGCAGCTTTGGGTCAGGAAAATATCGATAATGCCAAACTTCCGCAGACCATTGAGCTTAAAGTGGGGCGTGCAGCAGATGTATTAAAGGCATTGCCTGCAGATTTTGAACCATTTGACTTTGTGTTTATTGATGCCGACAAACAGAGTTATCCAGAGTATCTAGAACTCAGCTTAAACTTGTCCCATTCAGGGACTATTATTGTGCTGGATAACGTGATTCGTGCTGGCGAGATCATTAATCCTAAAAACCACAAACCTAGTATTGAAGGTATTCGCGATATGTTTACAGCCTTGCAAGACCATCCTCGAATTTTGTCTTGTACTGCATTACAAACAGTTGGTAGCAAAGGACATGATGGCTTTGCGCTTGCCATAGTGAAATAATATGACACAAAGGTTAAAAAACAATCTTTTTATTTTTTTTGTTTTTTATTAATAACTTACAGATACTGTCCATATAGTTATCCACAACTTATGCGGATAACTATGGGCAATTATTAATCAAACCTGTTAGGTATTGACTCAGTTATTTCACTACCAATAAGGGTACGGTTGAGTTTCGGAAGATACTGGTTGCCACACTTCCCAAAAAGAATTGGCGAATCTTGCTGTGACTAAATGCACCCAGTAATATCAGTTGTATGCCATGTTCACTTTGGTATTCCAGTATATTTTCCGAAACATCGCCATAACGGTATTCAGTCACCACATCCATCCCGGCATCACGTAAATACTGCGAAGGTTCATTCAGTATTTCCGGATGATCACCTACGTATAACAGATGGCACTGTAAGAGTCTTAATAAATCACTTTGTGCGACACGTTTCATCAGATTAATGCAGGTTGGTGAATATTCATAGGCAAAAATGAATCGTGTGGGTGGCTTAAACTGTTCCCCGACGGTCATGACGGTACATTTTGCACCACGAATAAAATTTTCTACATTACTGCCTATTGGTTTGTTGCGTTCCGCAGAATGCTCTCCGACCCGGCCAATAATGGCGATGTCATCTTCTTTAAGCACATGAAAACTTTGTTCTAGGAAATCGCCTTTTTCTTGCAGATGCGAGGTGCTAATCTCATACTTCTGCTGAATCATGTCAGAAATATGGGTTAAAAGATTATTGCTGTAATCCAGTGCCAGTTCACTTTGTTTTTGTTCAAGTTCTGCCAGTTCTTTCAGTAACATTGCATTACTTTCAAACCCGATCACCCCACTAATTTCCCCCAAATGATAACTAGCCGGGTAATAATCTAAAACCTGTAATAGTACCAATTCACGTTGTGTCTGCTTTGCAACCCATGCCGCAGCTTCAGCCACTGCATTTACACATGGAGAAGAATCAATACAAGCGATTACACGTTTCATTTTCGCCTCGCTTTTCGCCCATACAGGCTTTAAGTCTAATTGTTATTTTAACTTAGCATAACTCTTCACCGCTGTGCAGGCTTTTATGTAATTAAACTTACTCCCTGATTCATCTTCATTTTCTTGGATTTTTTAATCCCGATGACGAATAAACCTGGCCGGATTACCTGCAACAATAGTTGCCTTTTCAACATTCTTTGTGACCATACTGTTCATGCCGACAATGGCATGAGCATCAATTTTAACACCATCTTTGACCCCCACATGCGCGCCCAGCCAGACATCTTGCCCAATCTCGATACCCTGAGAACGTACCGCTTGCTGGTAAATGGGCTGTGCAAGTTCAATCCCGTGGTCAAAGGCATATAAATGGCAATATGCAGCTATACGGACCTGATCATGCAGTTTGATCCCCATGCGCCCACCATCGAGAATACAGTGATGGTTAATGGCCACTTCATTGCCAATTTCTAAAGGACCATGCAAGGTACAGTCTGCGGCAATGAAAGTATTATCACCAATCATGATTTTCCGGCCTGGCTCGGCAAAAATATGGGCCAGCGGTGAAATAAAACAGTTTTCACCAATTTCGACAGTTTCCATTTCCATCAAATAAGCCTGATATTCTTTTTGCCACTGTTCTGCCCAGCCGCGATTTTTCGGTTTTAATGACCAGTACAGCCACGGCATGTAATTCAAACGATGCTTGTGCTGTTCACGATATTTTAATAGCGGATCCTGTTCAGTCATGGTTCGGCTCTTCTACAATTTTCAGTTGTTCACGTCCGCGAGTCACATCCTGAATTTTCAGTGCCAAAGGCTGAATTTGATGAACTTGTAACAAGGCTTCGACCTGTACGCCTGTGGCAGTATATTGTTCTTGAAATTCGATGTTTTGCTGGTTCAACTCATACTGAAAAATGGCCCATTCATTAAACTGACAGGCAAAGCTGACTTTCTTTTTTTCAATCAGTTCAATTTTTTCCGCCAGTACCAGGCACTGCCCTGCACAACCACCGTAGGCCCGAACTAGCCCGCCCGTTCCGAGTTTAATACCGCCAAACCAGCGATTGACCAGAACGATGATATTGGTTAATTCATTGCCTTCAATGGTTGCCAAAATCGGTCTTCCCGCAGTACCTGATGGTTCACCATCATCATTAAAACGAACATTATGACCAATTTTCCAGGCCCAGCACTGATGTGTGGTGGTGATATCTTTATGGAACTCTAAAAAGTTTTTGACATCCTGTTCATTTTCTACTGGTGTAGCAATCGCCTGAAAGCGACTTTTTTTAATGTCTTCTTCGAAA
This sequence comes from Acinetobacter sp. CS-2, assembly GCF_016599715.1. Taxonomy (NCBI): domain Bacteria; kingdom Pseudomonadati; phylum Pseudomonadota; class Gammaproteobacteria; order Moraxellales; family Moraxellaceae; genus Acinetobacter; species Acinetobacter sp. CS-2. The sequence continues at coordinate 1,357,536 of NZ_CP067019.1, read as the reverse complement.
GTAACGGATGAGGCAATTGTAAATGGCATAAATCTGGAATAAATAACAATACAGCAGCAGTATAGCCTGTTTTGAACCGCTTGCAGATACAAAAAAACCTCCTATAAAAGAAGGTTTCTTAAATTAAAAAAATATTTTAAGTCAAATGATACTGTAATTTATAAGATTAAATCATTCTGATTAAACTTTAATTAAACAGTAAAATCTTCACCCAAATAGACTTTGCGCACAGTGTCATTTTCAAGCACTTCTTGCGGTGTACCTTCTGCAATTACCGCACCTTCACTGACAATATAGGCATGCTCACAAATCGCTAATGTATCCCGTACGTTATGATCGGTAATCAATACACCAATTCCGCGGTCTTTAAGCTCACGGATAATATCCTTGATGTCCGCTACAGAAATAGGATCAACCCCCGCGAAAGGCTCATCCAACAACATGAACTTGGGATCGGCCGCCAAAGCACGGGCAATTTCAGCACGGCGGCGCTCACCACCAGACACACTCATCCCCAGTGAATCCTTAATATGCGTGATTTTAAAATCTGCCAATAGTTCATTTAAACGCTGTTGACGCTGTTGCTTGTTCAAATCCTTACGGGTTTCAAGAATTGCCATAATGTTTTCAGAAATCGTCAGTTTTCTAAAAATTGAGGCTTCTTGCGGCAAATAACCAATGCCTTTACGGGCACGTTCATGCATGGCCAAGTCTGACAAATCAAGATCATCCAAATGAATCTCACCTTTGTTCATCCGAACTAAACCCACCACCATATAGAAACTTGTGGTTTTACCCGCACCGTTTGGACCAAGTAAGCCTACAATCTGTCCACTCTGCATCTGAAAAGAGACATCTTTCACAACCCATCTTTTACTATAGTTTTTTGCCAGATGTTTAATACACAATGTTTGGGGCTGATTTAGCGGTTGATCCATTAATCACGTGCTCCTGGGAACGTTTTTGAGCTAGATGGTGGAATAATAATTTGTACGCGACCTGAAGATGAGCCAGTATTGTTCGGTGTACCTGTCGCTTCAACATCACCTTTATTCATGCTGTATTTCAAAGTATTACCGCGAATACTTGCCCCATCCTGCTGTAAAAATGCATTGCCGGACAAGGTGATAATGCCTGTTTGGGCATTATAAAGAATCTTCTGAGCCTGACCTTTCGCCAAGCCTTTATTGACCTCGGTTTGCTGTTGAAAACGTGCAGGACCGCCTGTCGCTGTAATGCTACTAATCTGTTTTTGACTGTTCAGATTGGCAACAATAGAGTTAGCTTGCAATCTCATGGTGCCCTGTTCGATGATGACATTCCCGCTATAGGTCGTCACCCCGGTTTTTTCATTATAGGTTGCACGGTCTGCGACCAATGAAATAGGCTGATTTCGGTCAGATGGAATGGCAAATGCAGCTGCCGACGAGAATACAACCCAACCGGCTAAAGCTGCTTGTTTAAGCAAGGTTTTAGGCAATGTAAGCTTAAGATTGTGGTTCATATTTTCCTCGAATATTAAAAAATTCGTATTGACCGTCATTTAAATTGGCTTTCAGCCCCTGGCTTACAAATTCAGCTTGCGGAGATTGCACAATGACCTGTTTGTCTGTCTCTATTTCCCGAGTGTCAGGATATCCGGTTAATTCCTGAGTCTGAAACTGCATTTTGCCCTGTTGCATCAACTTGGTCGCCACAACATTGCCCGACAGAATCACCTTTTGATTATCATCATAACTGTTCGCCACTTTGGCATAAAAAGTAGCATCAACTGCGCCATTCTTATACAGGGAAGCATTCAGGTTTTCGAGTTTGGCCGTTTCTTTTTGCATGTCCTGTTCCATACGATCGACCTGAGCACGGGCATACAAATTACCGTTGTCATCGGTTTGAGTCAGGTTAATTTTTTCAGCGGAATAGGTCATGCTTCTGGCTGAGTCAACCTCGAGCTTGTTGCCCTTACCACTGTAATAGTAGTAACCACCACTTATAGCTGCAATTGCTATAGCAGTTAGGTATAAAACTTTTGTATCCATAAGTGTGGTACTTAACTCAAATTCAATGAATGGTTTAACAATTAATGTGGGGCATCGGTATAGGTTTCAAGTAGCTGTTCATAAGCTCCTTTAGCCATCAGAATCATGTCACAGATTTCACGCACTGCACCACGACCACCCATGGCCTGGGTTACAAGGTCAGCACGGCGTCGAACTTCAACATGACCATTGGGAACAGTCACTTTCATACCTGCAATTGCAAATGCCGAAAGATCAGGCCAGTCATCACCCATATACAAACAGTCTTCTGGAGCAACATTCAATTGGGCACAGGCTTCGCGTAATGCAGTACCTTTATCTTCACGACCCTGAAAAACCAGGTCTACGCCCAAGTCAGACATGCGCTTTTCCACAATATTACTTTTACGTCCAGTAATAATAATGACTTTTACACCGGCTTTCTGTACGAGTTTCATACCTAAACCATCACGGATATCAAAGGACTTGATTTCATCCCCGGTATTGGTCAGGGTGACAAAACCATCACTCAGAATCCCGTCGACATCAAGAACCAAGGCTTCAACATAACGTGCCTGTTCCAATAAAATATAAGATGCCATTTATTAATTTACCCCGGCTTGAATCAGGTCATGCATGCTAATCACACCAATGACCTTATTTACATCATCTACAACAACAAATTGATTGATTTTCTTTTCGTTCATGCGCTCTAAAGCTTCAACCGCACGCGCATCTTGCGAAATGGTCAATGGATTTTTAGTCATGACCTCAGAAACCGGCAATTTCACATCAAAGCCTTGTTGCTTATCAATTAAACGACGTAAATCACCGTCGGTAAAAATACCCAATAGAACGTCATTTTGATCGACAATTGTGGTTAAACCTAGGCGTTTGTTTGAAATTTCGTATAAAACCTGATTCATTGGTGTATCTGGAGAGACTTTTGGCAATTCTGTGCCTGTGTGCATGAGGTGTTCGACATGTAACAACAAGCGTTTACCTAATGCACCGGCTGGATGAGATAAAGCAAAATCATCAGCAGTAAAACCACGTGCATCCAGTAAGGCAACTGCCAAGGCATCACCTAAAGCCAGAGTTGCCGTGGTGCTTGAAGTCGGAGCCAGACCCAGTGGACAGGCTTCCTGGATATTTCCCAAGGTTAAAGCGACATCGGCATTTTGCGGCATAGGGCCTTTGTCATCACCACTAATGGTAATTAGAGGAATTTCCAGACGCTTGATCAAAGGCATCAGCATCATGATTTCATCACTCTTGCCCGAGTTAGAAATGGCAATCAGCACATCGCCAGGAACCAGCATGCCTAAATCACCATGCCCCGCTTCTCCCGGATGCATAAAGAATGATGGCGTACCTGTAGAAGCAAACGTTGCCGCCATTTTACGGCCGATATGCCCTGATTTTCCCATACCAGTAATGACTAAACGTCCCCGGCACTGCAAAATGGTTTCGCAAGCACGATTAAAACGATCATCAATTTGCGTTGCCAATATTTCCAGGGCTTGTTCTTCTATACGCAAAGTTTCTAGTGCAACTTTTTGAAAGTCTATTTGATTTGGCATATTTGAGGGGTTCAAAATAGGTTTACCTTTACTCTATACAGAGCTGATTCAATCAAGCAAAAAATAATTTTCGCAATTTTATCATATCTATGCAAATGTCACGTTTCTAAATGTACAAGATTCCACGAATTGTGTAGAAATGATGGTCATGAATTTCCCTAATTTCCTAGCGAACCTCAGTTTCCTAGCCTCAGGTTTAGCCAGTATCCTATAGCAATCTTAAGATATTGAATTGATATACATTCTTATTTGTATGAACTCATGTTATTCCAGCTGCAAACAGCCACTTGATGCGTAGGTGTCGTGTTTCATTCATCCTGCTTCATTTATACCAAGCTGAGTTATATTATTAGACATGGTTTTATTATTTAATTCTAATATGAAAAATACACTTTCTGATCACGAGCAAATTAGCATGGTTTCAACTTTTCCTGAACTGGTCAATTCGAAGTTTCAAGGAAATATGAATGCCCTTTGCTGGTATAGAAATCTAGCTGGGGATTTTAAAGAAATTGTTACCAAACTTGAATTAAAAGAGAATATTACCGAAGTTTCTGTTGAAGATCTTTTAGCACTGCAACTTTCCGAACAAGGTCATCTGGCTCGGGAAATGATCTTAAGGGATATACAGCTATTAACTGATTTTGGAGCATCCCCTTCTCTTAATTTACTTAAAAGTTATGAACGGGATGAAGAGTTAGATTTCATTTCAACAGATGTGTATTCCTACCATGTTGACCGCTCACCTATAGAAACAGATACTTTTTTATGTACTTATTATGGTTATGCCAGTGATATTTTGCCAAACGATCAGGTTGAGCAAAAGATTCTAATTCCAGAAATAAGAGCAAAGCTTAAAGACTTATATGACGGTCCAGAAGCCGAGTTCGCAAATTTTTTGGAAGAATATTTCTTTGATTTACATTATGCACCCAAAGCGGATGCAACCCCGATCAATTTAGGTCAAGGACATCTTTGGCGCCTGGCAGTCGATCATCCAACACAGCCCGTTTTACCTTGCGTGCATAGAGCGCCTAATGAAGCAGGTGAATATAGACTGCTCTTGATCTGTTAAATATTGATGAGATATATAGTGTTCACTTGATCTATAAAATCTGGATATTACATCTGCCTATTTCTAAAAGGCTCTGGTCTTAAATGCTCCAGAAAAACGGTACAGATCGGCAGCCATCACTGATGATTTTATTTGCAATAGAGCATTGCACATCATTAGTCATGGCATTCAACATTTATACATCCATATGTTCCCTAAAAAATTCCTGCTTTTTTTCGTTTTAACTTTATGAAAAAAAATGCTTAGGTTAAGATGAGCCATCTTTTAGTAGAAACAATTTGAAGACCTATGCAACCTTTTGTTCTATATAACTCAGAGCAACGTAAAAAAGTAGAATTCGTACCTCGTAAAGAAGGTCATATCGACATGTATGTTTGCGGTATGACCGTGTATGACTACTGTCATATTGGTCATGCTCGAGTTATGGTTGCATTTGACTATATTATTCGTTTTCTGCGCAGTCAGGGCTGGAAGGTAAAATACGTACGTAACATTACCGATATTGATGACAAAATCATCAAACGTGCCAATGAAAATGGGGAAAGCATTACTGCGCTAACCGATCGTTTTATCAAAGCCATGAACGAAGATGCTGAAAACTTGGGCTGTCTGCATCCAGATGAAGCCCCTCGTGCGACTGATTACATCGACCAGATGCAAAACATGATTGGCAATCTGGTCAATAAAGGCACGGCTTATCCTTCTGCAAATGGCGATGTCTATTTTGAAGTGGAAAAATTTGCCAAATACGGCCGTTTGTCGGGCCGTAAACTGGAAGATATGCAAGCCGGTGCCTCTGAACGTGTCGATGTGGAAGTAGAAAAGAAACATCCGTTTGACTTTGTACTGTGGAAACATGCCAAAGAAAATGAACCTTCATGGGCTTCACCTTGGGGCAACGGACGTCCGGGCTGGCATATTGAATGTTCAGCAATGTCAACGTGCTGTCTGGGCAACCATTTTGATATTCATGGAGGCGGTTCAGATTTAACTTTCCCGCATCATGAAAATGAAATTGCCCAATCAGAAGCATCAACTGGCGAACAGTATGTGAATTACTGGATGCATGTCGGCTTTATTAATGTCGATGGCGAAAAAATGTCGAAGTCTTTAGGTAACTTTTTCACCATTCGCGATGTGATGGATAAATTCCATCCGGAAGTGATCCGTTTCTTTATTGTTTCTTCGCATTACCGCAGCCCGGTGAACTTCTCTGACACGGCACTTAAAGAAGCAAAGAACACCCTTTCCCGTTTCTATCACTCATTTAAGGCATATCAACAAGCCTATGGTGAAAAAACTGTAGAAATTCTAGATGAAGCATTGGTTGAACGTTTTAATGCTGCTATGCGTGATGACTTCAATACCGCTGAAGCCATTGCCGTATTGTTTGAAGTCAACAAAGAGCTGAACCGTGCAGTGAAAGATGAAAATGCTGAACAGGCTGCAGTATATTATTCAACTTTACGTCACTTGACCAATATCTTAGGTTTGGTACAGTACAATGTAGACGACTTTTTGAAATCAGATATTGGTCAGGAAGCATTAGGCTTGTCGGAAGAGCAGATTGAAGACCTGATTCAGCAACGTAAAGATGCGAAAAAGGCCAAGGAATTTGCCAAAGCTGATGAAATTCGCCAGAATTTACTCGATCAAGGCGTGGTTTTGGAAGATACCCGTCAAGGCACCATTTGGCGTCGTGCTGATTAATTAAACATTTGGAAGCACAAAGAGTTGACAGTTGAAAGAAACTCTCTATAATGCACTTCCATATTGCGGGAATAGCTCAGTTGGTAGAGCATAACCTTGCCAAGGTTGGGGTCGGGAGTTCGAGTCTCCTTTCCCGCTCCAGAATACGAAAAAGCCCTAATCGAAAGATTGGGGCTTTTTTTATAAGCTAATTTTTATCATTCTATTTTTCAACCTTCTTATTAAAAGCTTAAACAAAAGCAGATCGATTCCAAACCAATCTATAATATCAACATGGACAGATAGATAAGCAAGTCTGCAGTAAGCTACTATAAGCTACTATTAGCCATCTAACAGCTTTCTAAAAAATTCACAATCTTCTGGATTGGATAAAAAATCCCAAGAAGCCCACAGGTGTTCAAAACCATGCATAATGCTGGCAACTATGTTATCTCTTTAGGCAAAGGGGTACACTAGTTAGCTACCAAAGCCAAGAGTTGGAAATGTCGATCCTCCCAGGCTTTGCTGCTGAAATTTCTATCATTAAAAATAGGTTTGATATTTATTCTTATAAATCAAAAGATAATTTTCAAATTTAATGAATATTTTGGTGACTTAAATATAAAAGATACATTTTTACCTTTTTTCCTTCCAGCATTCTAACTATGTTAAGCTTTGAACAAATAATAAATATTGAAACAAGAGGATAACATCATGGGTTACCAGCACATCTTAGTTTCTGTGGATGATTCCCCTATCTCTCTCGCTGCCGCTGACCAAGCGATGATGTTGGCTAAAGCTATAGGAAGTAAAGTGACTATAGTCAGTGTGGTGATTATCGACCCTTTAACCAGTGTCAGTTTTTATAAAAATGTACCTGGAGTCACAGATTATTTTATGGAGGCCCAAGCCCACGCTAAAAATATATTAGCTGAGCTAGGTGCCAGATTTTCTGAAGCAGGCATTGCCGCAGAGACTAAACTTCTGGCCAAACAATCCCCCAGTGAGGCCATTGCTGAACTAGCCGATGAATTAAAGGCTGATTTGATTGTGGTTGGATCGCATGGGCGTACCGGTTTGAAAAAAGCTTTTATTGGCAGTATTGCCCAGGATATTCTGACCGCAAGTCATGTTCCCGTGCTGGTGGTTAAACATACTCCATAATCCTTTTAAGATGCTTTTTTGATATTTATAGAAATAGTTTAAGCAGTTTAGGATTTAAATTGCTTAGGCTATTTTTAATAATATGAGCCGGCTCTAATCAGTTTAATTATGCTGTAATTTGCCATGGCTTAACTGCAAAGTATCAGCCTCTAAATACTCCAGTTCCTCCAGATGATGAGAGACATAAATCATCGGCACATTCAGTTCATCTTTCATTCGTTTAAAAAAGGGTAAAATTTGCTGTTTTAACTGTACATCTAATCCGGTTAATGGTTCATCCAATAACAGCAAGTTGGGAGAAGACAGTAAGGCACGTCCAATCGATACCCGCTGTGCTTCCCCGCCTGAAAGCTGCCGGGCTTTACGTTGAATCAGGCCATTCAAGTCCAGCAAATCTACAATGTCATCAAACTGGAATTTTCGTTCCGGGGGTGCCAGCCATTTTTCTGCATAACATAAATTCTGTTTGACATTCAGATGCGGAAACAGCAAGGCCTGCTGGAAAATTAAAGCGATTTTGCGTTGATGCATAGGCAGATGAATGTTTTGCAGGGTATCCACCAAAATGTGTTGATTAAACTGGATATACCCCTGATCGGGTTTTAACAGTCCGACAATATTTTTTAACAAGGTGCTCTTGCCACTCCCAGAAACGCCCACAATGCCCAAAAGTGACTGCTGCATCTCCAGTTCAACATTCAAGCTAAAATCGGCATGTTGATATTGAAAATCACATTTCAACATTTCAGGCTCCCAATTTGCGTTGATAGTTTTGCAGAATAAAGTAATTGGCAATTAAGGCGCTAAAAGCCAAAAATAAGGATAAGGCCACCAAACGCATTGCCATATCTTCACCATTGGGTTGTTGCAGCAAGGAATAAATCGCGATGGGAATGGTACGGGTTTCATCAGGAATGTTACCGACAAAAGTAATGGTGGCACCAAACTCCCCCAGGCTACGACTAAAACATAAAATGCTACCCATCACGATGCCAGGAATAGCCAAAGGCAAGTTGATACTGAAAAAGACTCTCCACGGTGCAGCCCCCAATGAACCGGCAATCTGTTCCAGTTGCTGGTTCATCAACTGAAAGGACAGCCGAATCGGTTGTACCATCAGCGGAAATGCCACAATCATCGAGGCCAATACAGCCCCTTTCCAGTTAAAGGCCAGCTGGATGCCCAGTGTATGCAGATATTTCCCAATGATGCCCTGATTGCCAAACAACACCAGCAGTAAATAGCCCAATACGACTGGAGGCAAAACCATCGGCAACTGTAAACATGCTTCCACAATAAATTTCAGCCGAAATTCATGTCGTGCTAGTATCCAAGCCAAGCCGATGGCAAAAGGTAAGCAGAACAAGGTGGCAAAACCGGCTACTTTGGCAGATAAATACAGGGCGCTCAGCTCTTCTGGACTTAACATCGTTGATTTATCTCCCAAGGGATTGCTTAGGATTTCAGACTAAAACCGTATTTTTTAAAGATTGCTTTGGCATGAGCACTTTTTTCCACAAACTGTGCAAACTGTACTGCGTGTTTATTCTGTTCGCCCTGCTTGGTTAAAGCCAGCGGATACGCAATCGGGCTATGTGAGTTTGCGGGAAAAGTACCGATGATTTTAACTTTCTGGCTAATCAGGGCATCCGTTTTATAAACAATACCTACCTCACATTCGCCACGCTCAACAAAAGCCAAAGCCGAGCGCACATCATCCGTCCCGACAATCCGACCTTTTAAATGATCTAGCCAGTTCAGTTTAATCAGGCTCTGTTTGGCATATTTACCCGCAGGCACAGATTCCATCTGTCCCGTACAAAGATGTCCTTTAAACGCTTGAGCAAAATTAAAAGTAGACTGTGGCTTAAATGCAATATTTAAATTTTTTGAACTGATGGCCACCAGCTGGTTAAACAATAAGGGCCTGGTTCTGTTTTGATTAATCAGGTTCTTTTTGATCAGGTAATTCATCCAGTCCAGATCGGCCGAAAAAAAGATATCACTGCTTGCCCCTGCTTCAACCTGTTTTGCAAGTGCGGATGAAGCCCCATATACCGATACAAGATTTGTTTTCGGATGTTGCTTTGCATAAATTTTTTCAATGTCGCTCATGGCGTTGGTCAGGCTGGCAGCAGCATAAATTTTGACTGTTTCAGCATGTGCAACTGAAAGTAAAACCGGTAGACATACTGAGAAAAACAGAGATTTTTTCATGATTCTTTTGCCCCTTAATGAATAAATAAGCCCTGGACAATATCCCCTTCAAGCAGGCTTTGCCCTGCGGGAATACGCACCAGACAATTGGCCTGCATTAAATTGCTCAGCATATGTGATTGCTGTTTAGACAAACTTTTAACCTTTAATATTCCCTGATCGAAACTGGCTGACATTCTTAAAAAACGTTCTCGGCTGTCGATTTTTAAATCATGGCTGAGTACTGCACTAAACCAGTCCGGCCGCTGTTTTTGCCCCTGCAATACATTTAATAAGGTCGCGGTATAAATTTGCATGCCCACATACACGGCTGCGGGATTGCCCGGCAAACCCAACAGATAACAATGCGAACAATCATTGCGGGTTAATTCTGCAAAGAACATCGGCTTGCCCGGTTTCTGTTTCACTTTCCAGAACAGCTGTTCAAAGCCTAAATCCAGTGCCACTGGCCGAATAAAATCATAATCTCCCACCGAGACACCGCCGGTGCTTAAAACCAGATCATAGCTGTCCGATAATTGCTGAATTAATGCTTTCACTGCATCTTTGCTATCGGCTACATGGAAAATTTCAACTTGCTGTCCTGCATTTTGAAACCAGGCCTGAATCAGGGGCGCATTGGCATCAAAAATCTTACCTGCTACAAAATCCTCAATGCTGCTCGCGACTTCATCCCCGCTAATTATGACCGCAACTTTGGGATATTGAACAACTTCAACGCTGTGAATGCCAGCCATACTTAAGCTGGCAATTGCCCCCACAGACAGCTGTTGGCCTTTACTGGCTAGCAGCTGCCCAGTACTAATTTCTTCCCCCATATCACGAATGTCGGCATGAGCATGCAGGTTTTCGAGTATTGCGATTTTGCCTGAATCGATGAGCTTGACGATTTCCTGACGTGCCACTGTGGTGGTGCCAAACGGAATTTTGGCACCGGTAAAAATCCGTACGGCTTGTCCTGCTTTCAGTTGCCATTCAGTCGGTTCACCTGCCCGAATTTCACCGATCAGTTTAAATTCGCTATGTGGTGCAATTGCAGATTGGGCACAAATCGCATAGCCGTCTACCGCGCTTTGAGAAAATAAGGGCAGATTAATGGTGGAATAAATATCTTGCGCCAAATAGCGGTTTAAAGCCCGATTTAACCCCAGACTTTCCGTGACAAGTCCCTGAGTATGCTGCAAAATTAAATTTAAAGCGTGATCTACCGTAATCAAGCCTGGCTCTGCGCCACATCCAGACATTTTGCTATTCATTGGTAGCCACCTGGATGGGGGATATTTTTTTGCACATCAAATAAATGCACCAAGGCAGGCAGTACTGCAATCAAGGACTCTTTCGCTCCCTGACGGCTGCCCGGTAAAGTCATCACCAGACTGTTATCGATATAACCGGCCACGCCACGACTCAAGGCCGCATAAGGCGTGCGTTTTTGCCCAAAACTGCGTGAAGCTTCCATCAAGCCGGGAATTTCACGTTTTAATAAAGGCTGAATGGTTTCCACTGTTAAATCTTTAGGGCCAAGTCCTGTACCGCCAACAGTTAAAATCAGTGGATAATCATTTTTTTGCTGTTCAACCAATGCCAACAGTTGTTCAGGACTGTCTGGTATCACCTGATAAGCAATATCGCTAAAATTGGCTTCCTGTAAAATTTCCAGCACATTCTGCCCGGCAGTATCCGGTTTTTTACCTGCAGCCACAGTATCGGACAATACAATGATTGAAGCCGGCAACGCTTCTTTTAAGGCACGGGTAAAATGGGATTTTCCGCCTTTTTTCTTTTGTAACTTAACCTGATCCAGACATAAATCTTCCGGTTCACAATGCGGTTTCAGCATGTCATACAGCGTTAACCCGGCCAGACTGACTGCGGTTAATGCTTCCATCTCCACCCCTGTCGGCCCAATGGTTTCTACAGTGGCAATAATCTCGACATGGGCATCAAACAGTTCATATTCCACATCGGCACGGTAAATCGGTAGCGGATGACACAGCGGAATCAGCTCATCGGTACGTTTCGCCGCTAAAATCCCTGCAATTCGTGCCGTTTTCAGCGCATCGCCTTTTTCAGTATTGCCGTTACGTAATAACTCGATGCAATGTGGCGGTGCGTGCAGAATCCCTGTAGCCACTGCAGTGCGATAACTTTCTGCTTTCATCCCGACATTTTTCATTGCATGTTCCTATCATTCATTTTTCAAAATATTGTTCAATTAAAGCGGCCATTGGTAGATCGGCGCAGCATTGTCTTTGACATGATCTTTTGCATGGTCACAATGCTGATGATCATGCTGTTCAGATGAGTCTCCAGGATGAGGATGTGAATGTGCTTCATCTGCTTCATCTTTACGGATACAGCAGCCTTCTACATATTGGCTGCTACCATCCAGATAAAATTCTTCTTTCCACACCGGCACTTCATGCTTGACCCGTTCTACCGCTTCTTCACAGGCAGCAAAGGCTTCGCGTCGATGTGCCGCATAGGTAATGGCAATAATGGCTTTTTCACCAATATCCAATGCTCCTATCCGGTGAATCACCCGAACATAGGACACCCCATATTTATGCTGAATCTCCTGCTCAATCTGACGAATCATTTTTTCCGCCACCGGTGCATAAGATGTATATTTCAGCGCTTTAACCGCTTTACCTTCATGATGATTACGCACGGTGCCAATGAACACCCCAATACCGCCACATTCTGGAAAATGCTCAATCTGATCAAAACTGTCTAAGGTTAAGGCCGTATCCTGAATTCGTGAAAATGCTTTCAGCTGTTCCATTTCATCCCCCTGCTACCGGTGACAGCAGCACCAAAGTGGTGTCTGCATGGAATTGAGTTTGACGTGAGATAATGTCCTCGCCGATGGCACAGGCACAGCGTTCAATCATGCTAAAAGCTACCGGATACTCCTGCCCAATTTGAGCCAAAACTTGCCCAACCGTGCTGTATGGGCTGCAGATCATCTCCAAGTTTGCAGGTAACTGGCGTTCTACCGCACCGAAGGCTTCAATTTTAATTGTGATCTGTGACATCTTAACCTCCAAGCATGTGCATGCTGATTTTGCGGCTGTTTTTATTCATGCGCTGATTTTCCAACCGTTGTACTATGCCGTGATAACCTGATTCTTTGTTCCAGATATAGTGTGATAATGCAGCATGCAAGCTCAGTTCGCTCAAAGGTTCAGACGCGTTCAGGGCTTTAATTTCAGTTTTTAGATTCAAAGCTTGAGGTGCAAACAGACAGTTATAAAACTCACCTTGTGCGGTTAAACGTACCCGGTCACACGTTCCACAAAATGAATTGGTGATGGTGGATATGATTCCGATTGGATGACCATCAATAAAATACTGTCGTGCCGGCTCTGAAGTTGAGCGCGCAGGGTCACTTCTCAGTTGAGTTACAGCAAATTCAGTACGCAGGCTGTCTAAAATCTGTTGTTCACTGACCACATACTCGCTCGACCATTTACGATCCCCATCCAGTGGCATAAATTCAATAAAGCGTAAGATAATTTTTTCTTGAACCGACCAGCGTGCCAAAGGCAGAATTTGATCGTCATTCATGCTCTTCATCAATACACTATTGATCTTGATCGGCAAACCTGCAGCTCGTGCTGCCTGAATTCCTTCAAGGACAGGAGATAAATCTTTTTGGGTCAGCTGTTTAAATTGCTGGGTATCCAAACTATCCAGACTTATGTTTAAATCATCCAGTCCGGCCTGTTTTAATGCGGCTGCATATTGTTTTAAATAATGGGCATTGGTGGTAATGGAAATGCGTTTCAGCCCAAGTTTTTTTAACTCTTGTAACTGCGCGACAAAATGCACCACCCCTTGACGCATTAATGGTTCTCCGCCCGTGATCCGAATAGATTCAATACCACGACGCACCATAAAATCACAAAACTGATAGAGCTGTTCAAAACTGAGCAAATCGTGTTTTTTCATCCACTCAGGATGTTCCGGCATGCAATAGACACACTTAAAATTACAGCGATCGGTTACTGAAATCCGCAATTTGTGCTTGCTGCGACCAAATTGATCGACAAATCGTGTATTGGTTTCAAGCTCTGTCATCATATTCATGTTGAACATCCATCTTCAGGCATCTTGCTGTAATCGCACAAGAATTGTGCGCAAGATTTAAATCGCCCCATCTTGTTATAATTAGATTTGCAATAAGTGTTCCAACTTTGTGCTGAAGAAGAAATTTTCAGGTTTAGTGCAAAAATTTAAGTTGTTGATACTGCTGAAGCTCATCCAGCGAGTTAATACTGTGAAAAAACAGGGCATGATTTTCAAACCGTGCCACTTGAGCGTGCAAATCTGAAAAACACTGTCTTAAACTGCGCTGTTTTTGCTCAAGGTGCGTAATTAGGGTACGTAAGCTGCTACGCTTGACCAGACAGAAGGGATACAGGGCTGTACCATTGATTTCTACATACGCCACTTCGGCCAGAGCATTTTTATTCAAAGCCTGATGCAGCTTAAGAACGACTCTTGCAGGAATAAAGGTGACGTCACAGGGGATGAACAGCACATAGTCGGCCTGTACATGGGTCCAGGCACTTTTCATTCCCATCAGCGGACCTAAAAATCCGCTTTCATCATCCTGATAACAATGAATGCTGGGAATGATTTTTTGATAAATTGAATAATCACGATGGCTGTTGATCCATATCTGTTGAACACTGGATTTCAGCTGTTGATGTATTTTGATGAGTTGAATTTGATCATCAAATTGCTGTAATAGTTTATTGATGCCATTCATCCGTTTTGCCTGCCCACCGGCTAAAATCACCAGATCGGTGCGCGGATATACCGAAAGTTTCAATTTCTTTCTCATTCCACCGCCTCCATTTGACAAGCCTTGATCAAGCCACGAATTTCAGGCAGACATGAACCGCAGTTACCGCCTGCTTTTAAACATGCAGTGACCTGTTTTTCATCGGTGATATTTTGGGTTTTAATGGTTTCGATAATGCGGTTTTTACCCACTTTAAAACAGCTACAAACCAACGGACCTTCATTGTTGGCCATCGACATGGCTTGTCCAGCCAGTAAAGCTTTACGGTGCATGGCACTTAGACGTTCACGTTTAAACAGGCTTGCGACCCAGTCCCGATCTGGAAGTAAAGCTTTAGGGGCAATATACAAACTGGCAATCAAATGACCATCTTTCAATATCACGCTGTGACTGATATGAGCGGTCTGATCTTCAATGTTCAACCATTCAAAACTTTCATCCTGAAACGGTAACAGCTCTTTCAAATGTTCAGTGGTCTGGGTAAATTTTTTACGGTCTGCCAGTTCATAGCGCACAGCTTTAACCGTGGTAATTTTCGTCCACCACACCGTATTTTCAATGGAGGATTGCACGATTTTTTCAAAGCCCTGACGCACGTAAAATACGCCCTGCCACTGACTATAAAATGGATGGATGATTACGGGGGTATGTTTAAATTCAGGCTCACCGGAAATTGGATCGACCACCGGATTGACCACTTTGCCAATACGCGCATCGGACGCGACCTGGTCATTCCAGTGGATCGGTGCAAATACCTGTCCACGACGAATATCATCACTGACCGTCGCCCGTAATACGCAGTTACCCCATTTTGATTTGACTTCTACCAATTCACCATCTTTGATCCCGTATTTCAAAGCATCATGCGGATGGATTTCACAAAACGGCTCTGCACGATGGGTACTTAAATTGGCAGATAAACCGGTACGGCTCATGGTGTGCCATTGGTCACGAATCCGCCCGGTATTTAAAACCAACGGAAATTCGCTACACACTTGATTAACCGGATCTACCGCGTTAATGGCAATAAATTTAGCTTTGCCATCGACATGGCTAAATTGCCCTTTGCCATACATGCGTGCCACAGCACCGTCTTGTTGCTGTGCAGACCAAACTGGCCACTGCACCGGTTGCAGTTCATCATATTCGGTTTTATTTAAATCGCTTAAAGCCTTTAAATTGAAATAACGGAAATTTGGCGTATCAGCGCGCAGATCTGGCTCTGAATTCTGCTCAGCCGAGAGTCGTGCATGTTCCAGAAAAATGTCATGACTATTGTTAAACTCAAAACCATCAAAGCCCATTTTTTTAGCGACCTGACTGATCGCCCACCAGTCAGCTTTAGCCTGTTCTGGCTCTTCTAAAAATGCGCGCTGTCTGGAAATACGGCGTTCAGAATTGGTGACGGTCCCATCTTTTTCACCCCAGCCTAAAGCCGGTAACAGCACATCGGCATATTGTGTGGTGTCTGTGTCTTGGCAAATGTCGGACACCACCACAAATTCACACTTGTCTAAAGCACGTTTTACCTGATCGGCATCGGGTAAGCTCACCACAGGATTGGTCGCCATAATCCAGATGGCTTTAATTTTGCCACTTTCTACCGCATGGAATAGATCAACGGCCTTAAAGCCAGCCTGCTTGGCAATATAAGGGCTTTGCCAGAAGTTTTGCACCAGTTGTTGATGGTTTTCATTTTCCAGCTCCAGATGGGCCGCCAGCATGTTGGCTAAACCACCGACCTCACGTCCGCCCATCGCATTCGGCTGTCCAGTCATGGAAAATGGCGCTGCACCCAGCTTGCCAATTTTTCCCGTGAATAAATGGCAGTTGGTGATGCTGTTGGCTTTGTTCACTCCTTGCGAAGACTGATTCACCCCCATGGAAAACAGGGTCATCACTTTTTCAGTTTGGGCAAATTTCTGATAAAAAACTTGCAGTTTTTCCAGTGAAATACCAGTACGTACAGCGACATCTTCAATGGACGATTCAGTTTGACTGTATGTTAAAGCTTGTTCTAAGCCTTGCGTATATTGATCAATAAAATCTGGGTCTGCATGGCCATTTTGCGCCAGATACTGTAATAAGCCGTTAAATAGAGCGACATCTTGCCCCGGTAAAATCGGTAAATGTAAATCTGCTGCTTCACAGGTACTGGTAAAACGCGGGTCAATCACCACCACAAACAGATCACGTTGCTCTTTGGCTTTCATGACGCGTTGATATAACACCGGATGACACCATGCCGTATTGGAACCGACCAACACCACCATGTCGGTATGTTCAAAATCTTCATAGCTCGCCGGAACAATATCTTCACCGAAAGCACGTTTGTGTGCAGCAACCGCAGATGACATACAGAGTCGTGAATTGGTATCGATATTGGCTGTACCGAGGTAACCTTTGACGAACTTGTTCACCACATAATAATCTTCAGTCAGCAATTGCCCGGACACATAAAAGCCAATACTGTCACGACCATATTGATCAATACATTGCTGAAACTTTTCGGCAATTAAATCTGTTGCGGTATTCCAATCGGTCTTTTCACGCTGGTTCTTACGACCAAGCATAGGATGGAGAACACGTGTTTCCAAGCCAATGGTATCGGCGAGATTACCGCCTTTAATGCACAGTTTCCCGTAGTTGGATGGATGATTGACATCCCCTGCAACCGACACTTTTTGCCCTAAAGCAGTGTCCTGCACAGTCGCAGTGACACCACAACCTACCCCACAATAGGGACAGGTGGTATTGGTGATTTTGGTATTTATTTCTGTGGAGCTATGCAGTTCCATAATGGGAATACTCTTCATGATCGCTCCTTAGCTCCTTACCTAAGCATCTTTAATCCTCCCCAACCCTCCTTTAATAAAGGAGGGAGCTTTTCTTGATTTGATCAGCTTTTTGTCAGGCTATTCCCCTCTTTTTCAAAGAGGGGGTTAGGGGAGATTTCTACCTATTCATACGCTTTATTTACCGCTGAGATACATCCACAATAAAGCTTTCTCTACTGAATGAACTAACCTGCTTTCTTTAATGCAAAATCTTTACCAAAGAGCAATTTATTACGAATATTACTGATTGGCGTTTGATCAGAAATCAGCTCTGCATACCAGGCACCATCTTCAGTATCACCAAACAGCACTGCACCAATGACTTTATCTTTTTGAATAATAATGCGTTTATAAATCTGACGTTTTTCATCATTCAAAATAATGTCTTCGTAATCGTCCTGGGGTTCACCATTTTCTAAATCAATTCGACCCGCTGAAAATACATCACAGCCGCTGACCTTGAGCTGGGTTGGAACCGTTGGTGCCTTGAAGGTCAGGCTGCCGTGTTCGGCCAGATGTGAGGCACAAATAAAGGCTTGGCCCCAAAGTGGTTCAACCAGACCGAAGGTTTGATTACGGTGCTCAATACATTCCCCCACCGCATAAATACTTGGGTCAAAGGTTTGCATAGTGTCATTCACCATCACACCACGGTTACAACGTAAGCCAGCACTTTGCGCCAATGCCATATTAGGACGAATCCCCACGGCGAAAACCACCAGATCAGCATCCAGCACCATGCCATCTTTCAGCTTGATTTGAGTGACATGACCATCTTCGCCAATCAGTTGTTCGGTATTGGCTTGAGTCATGATGTTGATGCCCTTGGCTTCAATACTTTGTCTTAACAAGCTGCTTGCACGACTATCCAATTGACGTTCCATGATGCGATCCATCAAATGCAAGACCATCACATTCATACCGCGTTGTTTCAGGCCATAAGCTGCTTCAAGCCCAAGCAGACCGCCACCAATCACCACGGCATTCTGTTTAGATTTGCAGTAATCCAGCATGGTATTGACATCATAGATATCGCGGAAACTGATCACGCCCTTTAAGTCCGAACCTGGAATAGGCGGGACAAAGGGTTTGGAACCTGTTGCCAGAATTAGACGATCATAATCCACCACCAAGCCTTTTTCGGTATAGACCTGCTTACGTGGACGGTCAATTTTCACCGCAGCATCACCGGCAATAAAGCGAATGTTTTTATCGCTATACCAGGCATGTGGATGCAGCATGATGTCATCAATGGTTTTATCGCCAGATAACACCGGTGAAAGCATGATGCGGTTATAGTTGCCCCACGGCTCTTCGCCAATGACCGTCACTTCATAACGTTCAGGTGCCATATCCAGTAAGTCTTCCAGACAGCGCATACCCGCCAGACCATTACCTACCAACACCAGTTTCATCTTTTCTTGGGAAGTGCCGTTATTGGTGATATAGGTTTTTTGCGGTGTAGGACTGATCCAGACCTTGCCATTTTCAATCTTGCTTGGGAAAACCAGTAACTTTTGATCTTTATCTTCCAGACAACGTCCGGTGGCCAGACTGAAATGCTGCTTGTAGATGGGAGATGCCACTACACGCTCACCCTGCAAATCGCCAATGATGCCGCGCGACATGACAAAAGCCTGACTAAACGGATCTTGATTGCTCAAGGCATAGACGCGTTTTTCATTACCGACACGGAAAATGGCAATTTGCTGATTTTCAATTAATGCACCTACACCGGTATTCGGGGTAATGTCATCCAGTGCACAAATTTCCAGCCATTCCAGCTCATTGGTTTTATTCATTTCTTTTAAAATTGTCATCATCTTTCTCCTTTATTCTTTTAAGCTTCAACAACAGGAATACGCATCACATCACGTTCAGCCTCGGTTTTTGGACGGATTTGCCCGCGCACCTCGGCGAATTGAATGTGTGGATCATTTTGTTGTTCAACTTTTGCATTGATAAAGGTTACGAAGCGTTTACGGACTTCCGGATCTTCCACCGCGGTACGCCATTCATCTTGATAGGTGCCGACCACATGGTTCATACGGCGTTCCAGTTCAGCAGCCAGACCCAGTGAGTCATTTACCACCACATCTTTTAAATAATCTAGACCGCCTTCCAGGTTGTCACGCCATACCGAAGTACGTTGCAAACGGTCTGCAGTTTGGATATAGAACATAAAGAAGCGGTCGATATAACGGATTAGAGTTTGCGTATCCAGATCCGATGCCAGCAATTCCGCGTGGCGTGGTTTCATGCCGCCATTACCGCAGACATACAGGTTCCAGCCTTTTTCTGTAGCAATCACCCCAACATCTTTACTTTGTGCTTCGGCACATTCACGGGTACAGCCCGACACCGCCATTTTCAGTTTGTGTGGTGAACGCAGACCTTTGTAACGGTTTTCCAGGAAGATGGCCAAACCGACTGAGTCATCCACCCCATAACGGCACCAGGTACTGCCGACGCAAGATTTCACGGTACGCAATGATTTACCGTAAGCATGTCCTGACTCAAAACCGGCATTGATCAGTTTCTCCCAGATTTCAGGCAGCTGATGCACTTGTGCACCAAACATGTCGACCCGTTGTCCACCGGTGAGTTTAGTATATAAACCGTATTCTTTGGCAATTTGACCGATTGCAATCAGGCCCTCTGGAGTGACTTCACCTCCAGCCATTCGCGGTACAACCGAGTAAGAGCCATCTTTTTGAACATTACCCAGATAATAGTCATTACTGTCTTGTAATCCTGCATGACTTGGTTTGAGCACAAAGTCATTCCAGCAAGATGCGAGAATATTTGCCGCAGTCGGTTTACAGATATCACAACCTAGACCGTGACCATGTTGTCCGATCAAATCATCAAAGGTTTTGATTTCATTGACCCGCACCAGGTGATACAGCTCCTGGCGTGAATAGGCAAAGTGTTCGCAAAGGTGATTGTTTACAGTCACCCCTTGACGTTGCAATTCAGATTTCAATACTTGAGTGACTAAAGGTGCACATCCGCCACAAGCCGTTGCCGCTTTAGTACATTTTTTCAAGGCACCCAGCGAGGTTGAACCATCAGCGATAGCACTGCAAATATCGGCTTTAGAGACGTTATTACATGAACAGATGGTTGCGCTGTCTGGCAGTAAATCGACACCGCTGCCGCCTGTTTTCGCTGAGGATTGTATATAACCCGGCATGATCAGGCTTTCCGGATTTTCTGGAATTTCCAATCCATTCAGCATCATTTGCAGCAGGTCGTTATATTCTTTGGCACAGCCCACCAGAACAGCACCGAGTAGCTTGGTTTTTTCCGCATTCACCACGATTTTTTTATAAATCATGGCATCTTCATCTGCATAGAAATAACTTAAGGCATTTGGCGTCATGGCATGCGCATCACCCACCGATGCCACATCTACCCCCATCAGTTTGAGCTTGGTGCTCATGTCTGCGCCGGTAAATGAATTGCAAGCCTGATCCATGACATGTTTGGCTGCAATACGTGCCATGTCATAGCCCGGAGCCACCAGACCATAAATTTTGTTTTGCCACAGTGCACATTCACCAATCGCGTAAATGTCAGCATCAGAAGTCTGGCAATAATCATTGATGACAATACCGCCACGCTCACCCAGCGCCAAGCCGCTTTGATGCGCCAATTCATCACGTGGGCGAATCCCCGCAGAGAATAAAACGATATCGGTTTCAAGTTCAGAACCATCGCCAAACTTCATCACATGCGTGGTATTTTCACCGGCTTCGATGCATTGTGTAGCTTTTTGGGTATGAACTTTCACACCCAGATTTTCGATTTTTGCACGTAAAACCTTACCGCCTAAATCATCAATTTGTACCGCCATTAAACGGGGTGCAAATTCGACCACATGGGTTTCAAGATCCAGATCACGCAAGGCTTTCGCAGCTTCCAAACCGAGTAAACCACCACCAATCACCACGCCGGTTTTGGCATTTAAACTCGTGGCACGAATGGCATCTAGGTCTTCAATAGTACGGTAAACAAAGCAGTTTTCACGCTCATTCCCTGGAATAGGAGGAACAAAAGCATATGAACCAGTTGCCAGCACCAGTTTGTCATATGCAATGACTTCGCCATGATTGGTGGTAACGGTTTTATTCAGAGTATCTATTGCAATAGCTTTGGTGCTTAAACGCAGATCAATACCATAGGCATCGGCAAAATCCGCACGACATAAAGTTAAGTCTTTGGCTGATTTACCAGTGAAATATTCGGTTAAATGCACACGGTCATAAGCTAAACGTGGTTCTTCTGCCAGAATCGTGATTTCAACCTCGTCACCTGCATGTTCAAGAACCGATTCAATGAACTTGTGCCCTACCATACCGTGACCAATCATGACTAATTTCATATCAATTCTCCTTAATCCCTTTGCTTAACCTTGCGCCATGTTGTTGCGTTCAAGCACTGCATCTTCAAACAGTTTTTGTTCTTTCTGTTTATGCTCAACCGAGAAGCGAATCATCAGTACAAAGCTTGCTGCAATCACCACCAGTCCACCTAGAGCCATCAGGCAGGTTTGAATATCCAGCATGCCTTTCAGTAAGAAACCTGCTGCCACTGCACCGACGTTACCGCCTGCGCCAATGATGCCAGCAACACCACCCAAAGCATCACGGTCAATGAAAGGCACCAAGGCATAGGTGGCACCACAGGCCATGTGGGTAAACAGTGCAAAAACTGTCATGACCAGAATTGCGAGAACTGCGGTATTCATTTGAGAGAACAAGATCAGGAACAGGCCTTCCATCAAGATCATGCCGAACAGCACTTTGGTACGACCATCCAGGCCTTTTTTAATTGCGACTTTGTCCGAGACAATGCCACCTAAAGCACGGGCAAACAGCGCCAGTAAACCGAAGATCCCTGCTGCCAGTCCTGCTTCTTTGAGGCCAAAGCTAAAGTGTTCAACGTAGTACATCGCCACAATGTTATGAATGAAGATTTCAATACCGAAACACGCAGCATAAGCACCAAATAAAATCCAGACCCGGTAGTTACGTGCAGCGTGCATCAGAATCGCCATGCCGCCTTTTTTATCGCTACCAACTTGAATGCCTTGTGCACGAAGTTCTTTAAAGTTGCCTTGTGGACAGTCCTGGGTGAATTTCCAGTACATTGCACCGACAATCAGCATCATCAAACCTGGAACAATGAGCGCAATTCTCCAGCCCATCGCCTGTTCAACACCAAACATCACCAAGGCAGCAAGCATTAACGG
This sequence comes from Acinetobacter sp. CS-2, assembly GCF_016599715.1. NCBI lineage: Bacteria > Pseudomonadati > Pseudomonadota > Gammaproteobacteria > Moraxellales > Moraxellaceae > Acinetobacter > Acinetobacter sp. CS-2. The sequence continues at coordinate 1,334,886 of NZ_CP067019.1, read as the reverse complement.
CATCAAGGCTTGAGTTGCACCACCACCCGCATTCCCCCAACCTGCTGATGCAGCATTGGCAGTCCCGACCACATTCGGAGCGAACATAATACTGGTGTGATATTGCGTGATCACGAAGCTGGCACCAATGGCACCAATCAATAAGCGGAAGAAAAGGAAAGATTCATAGCTGTTGGCAGAGGCCACACCAAAGACAGGAATACTGCCGATAATCAGTAATGCGGTATAGGTTTTGCGTGGGCCATACTTATCACATAAAGGCCCGACAATCAGACGAACTAAAATAGTAATTGCGACTGCGGCAATATTAATATTGGCAATTTGATCTTTAGTAAGATGAAATTCACCGGCAATGACAGGCATGAGTGGGGCACAGGCAAACCAGGCAAAGAAACAGACAAAAAATGCGAGCCAACTCATATGGAAGGCCCGCATTGCTGCGCTACTGAAATTGAAAAGACTTATTTTTGTTGCTTTTTTAGCATTTAAATTTGAAGACATAGCCCTCTCCTTCCTGAACTGAACGTATTGTTTTATCTGTCATGCAGATAGCTGCACAGCAGATTCGATCAGAACGGACGTCTTTGGCCGTCTTACAATTTTTGGAGTCGTCTTTGACTCACAAGAGATATAGCAATGCGCGTGCCAATAACTCAGAGAAAACTATAAGTTTATATTTTTTATCATTTTTAATTTTTATTTATAATTTTTCAATGCCAGTAATGGTCTGCTTCTCTATTTTTAACTATGACCTCCTGACTCAGCTCAACAATGATTATGCTTCCTTGTAGCGCATTTTTGCATTAAGACAGTGCGCAATTTGCTCACCGTTCCTTGGTTCAGTGAACTTTTATTGAAATCATAATGATTTAACTCATTTGGCATTTTAATTGCTTTAAATAGATTATGACTTTTTCTTTCAGGCATGGCCTGATGATATTTAGCCCATATGCCAAAACTCAAAATCGCACTGATTGATGACGATCAAGACCGTGCCCATTACATTCAAGCCTCCCTGATCGAACACAATTTCGAGGTCGTGGCCTGCCTCAGCGCGGATCATTTAAGCATGTTCCGCCTCGAACAGTTGCATGCCGACGTGATTTTGCTGGATATGGATCATCCCCATCGTGACATCATTGAAAGCTGTGTCAGCCAGTTCGATCTGCCGACAGTACTGTTCACTAAAAACAGCCACAAAGACACGATCAAAAACGCCATTGATGCCGGGGTTACGGCGTATATTGTCGATGGCATTGACCCATCCAAACTGGACAGCATTTTAGAAATCTCGATTGAACAGTTTAAAAAACATAAAAAATTGCTCGGCGATCTGGAAGACACCAAAAATAAGCTAGCCGACCGTAAAGATGTGGAGAAAGCCAAAGTATTGATGATGCAATTGCACCATCTTACTGAAGATCAAGCCTTTCAGTTACTGCGTAAAAATGCCATGAGCCACCGTATGACCATTGGCGAAATGGCACGGCGTTTACTGGATGCACAGCAACTACTACAAAGCCAATTGAAGGATTAAGCCATGCCAGATTTAGAAAAAACTCAAATCCAGTTCGGCTATATTCCTCTGCTGGATTGTGTGGCCATTCTTTGGGCCAAGCAGCGTGGTTTTTTTGAGGAAGCGGGTTTAGAGGTCACGCTGGTGAAGGAAGCATCTTGGGCCAGCTTAAGAGACCGGTTGGCTTTTGGTTTTTTAGATGCTGCACATTGCCTGTCTGCCATGCTGCCTGCCGCAGCACTTGGTGAAGACCAGCTCGGTATTCCACTCCAGACTGCCCTGGTATTAAGTTATAACCGTGCCTTTATTAGTTTGAGTCAAAAACTGTGCTTTGATCTGAACATTTCCAGTCAGGACAGCGCACAACAATCTGCACAAAAAATCGTCTCTGCCCTACAAGCGCAAAAAAAGATTCAATTTGCCCATGTCTTTAAGCAGTCGATTCATCATTATTGTCTCAGAGAATGGCTCGCCCTTGCCAATCCTGAAATTGCACGAAATATAAAACTGGCCACGCTTCCCCCACCCTATATGGTGCAGGCATTAGCCAATCAGGTCATTGATGGTTTTTGTGTCGGTGAACCCTGGAACAGCCAGGCTGAACTACTGGGAATCGGTCAAATTGTCGCTTCCAGTCAGGACATTATTCCCCAAGTGGCAGATAAGGTTTTGGCAGTCACCTGTGATTGGGCAATGCAACATCCAAACACGCATCAGGCTTTAACGCAGGCCATTCAAAAAGCCCAGCAAGAACTGAAAGATTTACAGGACTATGCTGACGTTTGGCAAATGCTGACCGAGTTCAATATTGTGCAATTTCAATGCTCAGACAGCATTCATGTACAAAAATTCCACTCCATTCAAAATATTATCCGCAATTTTGTCGATGAGACATCTGTGCCAAAGGTAGATGATTTTAAATGGCTGACCCAAAAAATGCTGAAATGGGATAACCCAATTCACTTGAATGATGCGGTGATTGAAAACATCAGCCAAAACTGTATTTTATCTTTGACGAAATAAGGCAGCATCCGCATTGCCCCCGGCCACAAAAAATAATCAGAATGCTGGGGTTAAGCCATTCATTTTGATTATTTTATCGCTGTAATCCAGTTTTATGGGTTATTTTCATTTCTGCGGTTTCCCACAAATTTTCTCCATATTTTTACGTTATCTTACGCAAAATTACATAGGGAACATCGAATAATGAAACGCATACAACCGCGTTGGCAATGGAGCACCCTGAGTTGTGCACTGTTTAGTTTTATCTCCCCAAGCTGGGCGGCTGACACGATTAGCGATGCCACAACAAACAGCACGGTTGCTCAAACAGCCCCGGTACAGACACTGGCAACCCTAAAATTTCAAGCAACGCCCGCCCAAGCCAAAGACCCGGATATCAGTGCGGTGGCGAAAACTATTGTCACGCGTGAAGAAATGCTGCAATTTGGTGATCAATCCATGAATGATGCCTTACGCCGTGCCGCCGGTTTTCAGATGCCCACACCGGGACAAGGTCCACGTGGGGGTGGCGGTGCTTCAGCTATGCGTTTTCGTGGCGGTGGTGCCCCGGTATTTTTAATCAATGGTGAACCGGTTCAAGGTGGCCCACGCGGTGGCATGTCGGTTGTTGACAGCATCACGCCAGACATGATCGAACGGATTGAAATTACCAAACAGCCAAGTGTCGTTCAGGCTTCTGTGGCCTCTTCCGCCGTCATCAATATTATTCTGAAACACCCCCTGGATCATGCCCGCATCAGCGGAACTATCCGTGCAGGATATGGTTTGGCAAAATCTGACCAAAAAGAAGAGGAACGTAAAAATATCAGTGTTCAGGCTGATGGCCGGGATAATGCCTGGTTATACAGCCTGTCTGCCAACCAGATGTGGAATGACACCACTTCGATCACCCAGACCCAAAACAGCAGCCAAACAAGCGAACAAAAGCGTATTACCGAACGCAAGTCGCAAATGCTGGCACCCCGTGTTGAATATGAACTGGATGACCAGCAAAAACTGGTTGCCGAACTGTTCTATCGCAATAATGAAAGTGACGGCAGCCGTGGCGATCAGACGCAAAATGACAAGAATGACAGCATCCGTTTAAATACCCGTTATGAACGTAAAGACAAGGATAATTCCGACAAAATTCGTCTTTCAGTCGAACAGCAGAACGAAACCGAATCGACCCGGTCACCGCTCTTCAGCAGCTATACCGATGAAACCATCCATGAGTATGGTGTGGCTTATGATGGTGTGCGTAAATTTGATAACACCCGACAACTGAAGTTTGGTACGGATATTCGCTCGAGTGAACTTGAGAGTAATATTACCGATACACTCGATGAACAGCGTTATGCGCTCTACACCGAAGGCAGCTGGAAGTTTACAGACCGGCAAACCGTGACTTTAGGTGCCCGTCAAGAATGGATTCATCGTTCAGGACTTGTGGATTATAGTGACAGTCACTTAAGTCCAGTCTTGGCACATCGTTTTGACTTTGATGATCACTGGTCATTACAAAGCAATATCAGCCAGGCATTCCGCAGTCCTAAAACCGACCAGCTGTTACCTACGGTTTCTGTTTCTACCGATAGCGATGCCGGTAGCCTGAACAATCCGGATCGTGGCGGAAACCCTAATTTACGTCCGGAAAAAATAACCGCCTTTGAATCCACTTTGGGGTATAACACCCCGTCAGGTGGCGTCAACATCACGGCATACCAACGTGAAATTGAAGATTACATTGAGAAAGTGATTCGTCAGGAAGGCTCGCGTTTTGTAGAACGCCCACAAAACCAGGACAATGCCACCACCTATGGGGTTGAAATTGCTGCTCGTTATGCCTTAAAGCAAACTGAAAATGGGCATGCATTGATGTTGAATGGTCAACTGTCTACCGTACGGGCAAAAATTGAAGAGACCAATCATCAGCAATGTTTAGCCAGTGATGTGGCACCTTATACAGCCAGTGCCGGTTTATCTTATAACTATCAGCCCTGGCGTCTTTCCAGCAGTGTCAATCTGAACTATGTTCCTGAATTTACCCGGGCCCTGGATAACCTGCCCTATGACCGTACCAGCAATGAACGGGTCAATGTCGATATCAGTGTGAGCAAACGCTTTGATGATGGCTGGGCAACGACCCTGAGTGCACGCAATATCTTGAGTACAGATTATAAAGAGCGTTTAACCAATCAATCTGATGGCAGCCTGTATGAATCACGGGTGAATCAGGCCATTCCAAGTGTACTCCTCAGTGTAGAAAAAAAATTCTAAACGGGGAAGATAAAAAACCGGTGCCAGCCACCGGTTTTTTATCTCCAGATAAGGGTTGCATTTATGCCCAGCGGAAAAAATTAATCTTCTGGCCGTTGCCAATTTTCTATGATTTCTCAACCAGTCAGGATTTTTAGCTTTACCCTATCGCCGCCCTCAAAACTGGTATTCGGGCTTAAATATCAATCTGATTCTTAGGGCTTTTTAATGGTTGATCACCTGAATATAATTCAAACATGCTAAAGTTTAAGAACCTTTCATACATGGCTTGCAAGATAGACTAGATATGAGTAAATGATGCATGGAAAATAGATAACTGGGCAATATTTAATAAAAAAAATTATAAAATTCATAAACTTAAAATGGTAGGTATTTGGTAGGTAGGATTTTTCCCAGCTTCATTCGATACTCCAATTACGGTGAGAGTCACCGATAATATAATGAATGGTAGAAGGAATCGCACCATGGCTTTTAAAAATATTGCAGATCAAACCAACGGTTTTTATATTCCCTGTGTTTCACTTTTTGGCCCAGGCTGTGCCAAAGAAATTGGAACTAAAGCGCAAAATCTAGGTGCCAAGAAGGCCTTGATTGTGACTGATGCAGGTTTATTCAAATTTGGTGTCGCAGATACTATTTCAAACTATTTAAAAGATGCTGGCGTTGACAGTCATATTTTCCCGGGTGCAGAACCAAACCCAACCGACATTAACGTACATAACGGCGTTCAAGCCTATAATAAACAGGGTTGTGATTTTATTGTTTCTTTAGGCGGTGGTTCATCACATGACTGTGCTAAAGGTATCGGCCTGGTGACAGCGGGTGGCGGTCATATTCGTGACTACGAAGGGATCGATAAAAGCACTGTACCAATGACACCGCTGATTGCGATCAATACCACGGCAGGTACGGCTTCAGAAATGACCCGTTTCTGTATTATTACCAATACCGATACCCATGTAAAAATGGCTATTGTTGACTGGCGCTGTACCCCGCTGATTGCCATCGACGATCCTAAACTGATGATTGCCAAACCAGCCAGTTTAACTGCGGCAACCGGTATGGATGCATTGACTCACGCTGTTGAAGCCTATGTATCAACTGCAGCCAATCCAATTACTGATGCCTGTGCCGAAAAAGCAATTACCATGATTAGCGAATGGCTTAGCCCGGCTGTTGCCAATGGTGAAAACCTGGAAGCACGTGATGCCATGAGCTATGCACAGTATCTTGCAGGTATGGCTTTTAACAATGCATCTTTAGGTTATGTTCATGCCATGGCGCATCAGCTGGGCGGTTTCTACAATCTGCCACACGGCGTTTGTAATGCCATTCTGCTTCCGCATGTATCTGAATTTAACCTGATCGCCTGCCCGGATCGCTATGCGAAAATTGCACAGTTAATGGGAGTCAACACTGAAGGCCTGACGGTAACTGAAGCTGCATTTGAAGCCATCAATGCCATTCGTCAACTTTCTGCTTCTATTGGTATTCCATCCGGTTTAGCTGAACTGGGTGTCAAAGAAGCTGATCTGGCCATCATGGCAGAAAATGCGCAAAAAGATGCCTGCATGCTGACCAACCCACGTAAAGCTAACCATGCTCAAGTGGTCGATATCTTTAAGGCAGCATTGAAACCTAATGCATCGGTAGTCGATTTTAAAGCAGCAATGTAATACCTCCCTGTAAGTCTTCTATCCAATTCTTTGACTTACACTTTTAGCAACCCATGTTCGCACTTCGTCAAGAAGTGCGCCAAGAAAAGAAACCATTTCCCTTTTCCTGGCTGATCCTGTGTCCTTGATGACAGGATAAGAACTGTGGTTGCTTTTTTTTATGAAAATAATTCAATTTGACAAATTACCACTCATCATGAAGGATAAGAGAAAACAGATTCTTCTCTATGAGTATAAAAATGAGCAATGGTAACACCGCCCCACTTTATCAACGTGATATCTTAGGCCCAGGTTATGAACAGGCCACTTTAAATTTCCCGGATGATTACGAAGGTCAGGTTACAGCGACCTTAGTCAGAAAAAAAGCCGACCAAACCACATCCAAAGCTGTGTTATATATTCATGGCTTTATTGATTATTTCTTCCAGACGGAAATGGCAGAACAGTTCAACCAGCATGGTTTTGACTTTTATGCACTCGATTTACGTAAATATGGCCGTTCCATTCTGCCGCATCAAAAATATTATAATGTGCGTGAAATTGCCGAATACGATGCCGAAATTACCGAAGCCTTAAACATTATAGGCGCAGAAGGCCATGATGCCATTTTACTCAGTGGCCATTCTACCGGTGGCTTAACCACCACACTGTATGCGGCACATCATCCAGAGCATCCTTTAATTAAGGCACTGTGGGTCAATAGTCCGTTTTATGATTTCAATATGAACCCGATCAAGAAAAAATTGGGCATTCCCAATTTAAGCCGGGTGGGTAAGGTTTGCCCGGATTTAAAATTTCCCAGTGAGCTGAACAAATGGTATGTTCCCAGTCTGCATAAAAACCTGCATGGTGAATGGGACTTTAATCTGGACTGGAAACCGCAATCTTATCCTCTGGTTCGATTGAGTTTTGTTCGGGCCATTTTTGAAGCACAGAAAGAAATTCATCAGGGAGTCAGCTTAACGGTACCTGCTTTGGTAATGCATTCCGATCAAAGCAAAAATCCAAAAAAATGGCATCAATATGCACAAAGCAGTGACGTGATTCTAGATGTCAAACATATCGACAAATATGCCAAAAAAATCCAAGGTGATGTCACCATTGCTAAAATCAAGAATGGCTTACATGATCTGGTCTTGTCGGAAAAATCTGTGCGTGAGCGGGTTTATCAGCAGCTGTTTGAATGGCTAGAAATTAAAGGGCTGTAATCTATCTTACAGCTCTCAAGCATCCTTATATTTCAGCAGGGTTTGATGCACAGGGTGCGTTTTGGGCATGAGCTCAATCAGGCGCTCCACCGCATCAATCGCCTCAGGGAATCGAGCCACATGTTTTAGCAGCACATCAGTTTCATTGGCTTTAAAGATGGCATCACTTAAACGTGATTCCAGACAATCACGCCAGGCACATAAAAAAGGACTTTCGGTTTTGGATAAAAATACGCCAGTACACAGTTTTAAGGCCGAATCGATATAGCCGGCATCCAAAGACTGTTCTGTCAATAAAAAGTCAGCCTCTACATGTGCCAATAAACGATAAGGTCTGGAACCCAACATACCGCCCAGTACATCACGCAACTGCGACATTTCTGCTTTTAAGGTGCCTATACTGACTTTTCGTTCCCCGTATAAAGCCTGATGCAGGGTATCCAGGCTTAAACCTTGCGGACATAACGCCAGGATAGTCAAAATTTCAATTTGGCGGGGGGTCAAAACCAGCACCTTACCGTTAAACAAAACCTGAGGCACGGAAAAAGCCCGAATAAACAGGCGCTGCTTTTGGTATTCCAGCAAAGCCGATTGAATAATCGAAGCACAGCGTTCCGCTGCAAGCAGCCCCAAACTGTTATGCTTTTGCCAGGTGGTCGACAGGTCAATCACCCCTAACACCTGTTTGGAATAAGGATCAATAATCGGGGCAGCATAACAGACCCAATCATGAATGGAAGGCATATAATGTTCATTGGAAAAAACACAACTCGATTGCTGGGTTTTTAACGACAGTGCCAAGGCATTGGTTCCAACCAGTTCCTCGCGCCATTGCCCGCCTTCAATAAAATGCACACTTTCTGCTGCACGCTGCATTTGTGGACTGGAGGCTGACCAGATAATGGTGCTACCGATATCGCCGACTGCAATTACCATCGAAGACTGTTCGGCAATATGCTTTAAATCCTGTGCGCAATGTTGCAAGGCATTTGCCAAAGCCGAAGGATAGGTTTCTTTTTGTAAGTGAACCAGTGGGGCAGCCAAGCGATCCTTGGGAATTTCGGCCGAGGATGAACGTTGCCAGGAACTCGCAATGCTTTGACCCAGTTGTTCTGCATGTAAGGCAGATAAACTGCTACTTTGCCTAAACTGATCAATTTTATGCCTTTTTTGCATCAAATTTTGTTTTGTCATCATTCCTTATTCTCACAACAATTCATGATTTACATCCACTGTAATCGCTATTTTTTATGCTGGATTGAAAAGATTGTAAACCTTCTTGTATCCAACCTTTCTCCAACCTTATTCAGGTTATGCTAATCATATAATGTACACAAGTACCTTATATACCAAAGCTGTAGATACGGTTTTAAGACACTAAAATAAGCAAAGGAAATACATATGCGTTACGTCGATCCTAATCAACCTGGTTCAAAAGTTCAGTTTAAAGCCCAATATGAAAACTTCATTGGTGGACAATGGGTAGCTCCTGTCAAAGGAGAATACTTTGACAATATTTCGCCTGTAGATGGCAAAGCCTTCACCAAAGTTCCACGTTCTAGCGTTGAAGATATTGAGCTTGCTCTTGATGCTGCACATAAAGCCAAAGCACAATGGAACAAGTCATCGCCAACCACCCGTTCAAATATCCTGTTAAAAATTGCCGACCGTTTAGAAGCCAATCTGGAACTTTTGGCAGTTGCTGAAACTTGGGATAATGGTAAGCCGATTCGTGAAACCCTGGCTGCTGATATTCCTTTGGCGATTGATCATTTCCGCTATTTTGCCGGCTGTATCCGTGCACAAGAAGGTGGCATTTCAGAAATCGATGAAGATACTATTGCCTACCATTTTCATGAACCTTTAGGTGTGGTCGGACAAATCATTCCGTGGAACTTCCCGATTTTAATGGCAACTTGGAAACTGGCACCGGCTCTGGCTGCAGGTAACTGTATTGTTTTAAAACCGGCTGAACAAACACCGGTCAGTATTCTGGTACTGGTTGAACTGATTCAGGACCTGTTGCCTGCAGGTGTATTAAACATTGTGAATGGTTATGGCGTTGAAGTGGGCCGCCCATTGGCTACCAACCCACGTATTGCCAAAATTGCATTTACTGGCTCAACAGCTGTCGGTCAGCAGATCATGCAATATGCCACTGAAAATATTATTCCGGTAACCTTAGAGCTAGGTGGTAAATCACCAAACATTTTCTTTGAAGATGTCATGGCGCAACAAGATGACTACCTAGAAAAAGCACTGGAAGGCTTTACCATGTTTGCCCTGAACCAAGGGGAAATCTGTACCTGTCCATCACGTGCTTTGGTTCAGGAAAGTATTGCCGACCAGTTCCTGGAACTTGCAGTAGAACGTGTGAAACGCATTAAAACCGGTCATCCACTCGATACAGAAACGATGATTGGGGCACAGGCTTCTCAAGAACAGCAAGACAAGATTTTGGGATGTATCGCAACCGGCCGTGGAGAAGGTGCTCAACTATTGACGGGTGGGGAAGCACGTCATGAAGTTGGCCAAGGTTTTTACATTGAACCAACCATTTTCAAAGGCACCAATAACATGAGAACGTTCCAAGAAGAAATTTTTGGACCAGTACTTGCAGTGACCACCTTTAAAGATTTTGATGATGCCATCAAAATTGCCAACGATACCATTTATGGTTTAGGTGCAGGTGTCTGGTCACGTTCAGCGCATACGTCATATCGTGCAGGCCGTGCGATTGAAGCAGGTCGTGTATGGACCAACTGTTATCATATCTACCCTGCACATGCCGCATTCGGTGGTTATAAAAAATCAGGTATTGGACGTGAAAACCACAAGATGATGCTGGATCATTATCAGCAAACCAAAAACTTGTTGGTCAGCTATGCCACCAAGCCAATGGGCTTCTTCTAACATAACCTTGTATAAAGAATATCAAAAGCGAACTTCGGTTCGCTTTTTTTGCTTTAAATTGCAAACAATCCACAGAGAAATCTTCATTTTTCTGGCTATTCAGGCTAAATTGCTCTTATTCCTGCCCTCTTAGAAAAATAGTATATGACTACAGCATCTCCAGACTTTCCCGACACCATTTATGCCATTCAACATCTTGCCTTTGAAGACCTGGGGGCATTTGAAGATGTGTTCTATCAACTGGGTTTCCGGGTTCGTTATTTTGAAGCCGGTGTAGATGATTTAACCAAAGCATTTCAGCATAAAGGCTTGACCATTGTTTTAGGTGGACCGATTGGAGTGTATGAAACGGATGACTACCCTTTCTTACAACAAGAAATAGACTTACTCAAAGTTCGCTTAAAAGAAAACTTGCCAACTTTAGGTATCTGTCTGGGTGCTCAACTCATTGCCCATGCCTTGGATGCCAAAGTTTATGCAGGCCATCAAAAAGAGATTGGCTGGAGCCAACTCAGCATTACAGATAGTGCAAATAATCTGCTTGAGCCATTAACAGGAACTGCTGTATTGCACTGGCATGGCGATACCTTCGATTTGCCTGAACAGGCTACATTATTAGCAGGTTCAGAGATTTATCCTCATCAGGCATTTTCTGTGGGGAAAAATATTCTGGCCTTACAATTTCATCTTGAAGTCGCCCCAGAAAGTCTGGAAAAATGGCTGATTGGCCATACCTGTGAATTAAGAAAAGCCAACATTAATATTCCAGCTTTGCGGGCCGACAATCAGCGCCATGCCGCTGCATTAACATTGCAGGCACAGGCTGTATTGCAGGCATATCTCAAACAGATTTCAGCAATTTAAAGTAAAATTTCAATCACTAAAAAAAGCACCCTCTCAAGGGTGCTTTTTTATTAACCAATTCAAGCTTATTTTTTCGCAGGAACTGAAGCTTCAGTGGTAATGTTTACTGTGATTTTATCACCCACATTTGGTAGGTTATATTTTATTATATAAAACAAGTAATTACATAACATTGGTGTAGACTTGGTGTTTTTATTAAGTTATCCACAGGTAAATGGAAGCTTATTAATTCTATTATAACCTAAAAAAAACCTCACTTGAGGGCTTTATCTTCCGGCCAAACTTCACTTAATCTTTCGACATCAATTGCGTGGCCATCTGCTTTTTCTGCCATGCTTCGATATTCTGCTGTGCATGCTTCGAGTAGCTCATTGTTGGTAACGGTGTACTCAATAATGGTTTCTTTGGAAGCTGTGGACAAATGTTTGTTGGCTTCACTGAGTTGCTTTGACAGCCCACTAGCAGCCAGGTCAGCACTACGAGCGGAAGCATTCGCATCTTGTATTTTTTTAATCGCATTTTGTTCTACCTCAATATATTTATCTGACCAGGCTTTTTCAGTGATGGCTTTCTGTTCTTGGGCTTTTACTATCGAATCTCGATAAGGCTTAATTGCTTTAGCCACATGTGCATCGCATGCGGTTTCAGCATCCTGAAGCTTCCCGGACAAATGATTTGTGTAAGCGATTTGCCCAACCCATAAAAAAGAAAGGATCGCAATTGCGACCCAGTATTTGAATTTCCATAAGACTAAGAGTATTGGCATTAGAATTCCTCCACTGGCAGTAAATCAACGGTTTTACCAGCTAAACTGTGATTACAATCAGATAAGAATTGAATCTTCCCGTCAGTGATAAATGAGTGACATTGGCTTGGATGACCTTGATTTACCATCAATGATGGGGTGAATGTTGGTTTCTCTAAATCGCCATTAAAATCCCAACAAATTTTATGTTTTGGATCAACATGGAATGGATGCAAGGTTTTACAACCAGGGCATTCAATAAAATAAATACCGTTAGACTCAAGAAGCACATTGCTAACTTTTTTAAATTCACTCATCTACTGCGCTCCCATACATTTCGAATGACGCTCAACCTGCCGAGTCCAAACACCATAGCAATTGTTGAATCGTACAGAGCAATCACGTTTGGCCACGTTCTTCCACTTCAACAATGAATCACAAGCCTGCTTGTACTTCCCGGCTTTTAAATTTCGAAGCATGGAGGATTGATTCCAGTTGGCTTGGCCAAAGTTGTATGTGAAGTCCAGATAGGTGTCATATTCAACTTGAGACAATTTCACGCCATGCAGTGATTTTCGGAAAGCAATCTCGTCTTTGGCCACATGCGCTTTTGCCCACTCCTGGGCAACTTTTCGTGTGATTGGCGGATCAGTCATTTTGAGGGGCTGGCCATTGGGTTTTACGGTTGAGCCGATGCCTTGAGTGACTACTCCACCACCATCTTTATAGGGTTTTGCCGAATAGCCTTCGTGTATTTCTAAACCCGTAAAAAAAGCAGCCGAAGCTGCCAATAATGCGACTGAGATTTTAGTCTTGTTTTGCATCACACTTTCCTTCAAGGCTGCCTAAATAAGCCTTATGTTCAATTTCATCTCGTTTATCTTTCTTTTTGGCGAAGTACCAGTTCATTAAAAAACCACCCATAGCAATGCTGATACTGATCCAAAAACCCCAATCAATCGTTCCCATCCAAGCTGAAATTCCAGCCACACCCGAACCTGCATACGTTGCCGCTTTACTCGCAGCGATTGCAGCGGATGCATCCACAATTTGCTGATTATCAGACACGTTACCCCCTAATTTTTGGCAATAAAAAAGCACCCTGAGAAACACTGTTTCGCAAGGTGCTATTAATCGATCAAATCGTTAAAACAACTTATAAAGTTGTCGATCTATAACATGGTACTGCGCGGCAGAAACTTGAGATTCAACCCGTATCACGTCTTGAGTTGTTTCTAGGTGAATCGTCTTCACCAGGAACTCAGGACATTCAACAATATTCTCAATTTTCCCTGTTGCCACATCAAACACTGCAAAATAAGCCATCATTTCCTCATTGTCATTGCGTGAATATAACGCTGTGAAACATTGACGCTGCCACCTGAAGTTGATTTCAACTGCAACTGGAATGCGCCTGCGATTCCTGTTGAGTCATGACGTGAAATATTCAAGGTTCCCGCACTTCGTGCGCTGCCCCGAATTTCAACATCATGTCTATGGATACCATCAAGCCCCATCGTTACAGAGCCATCTAAATTTAAGCTATGCGTGTGTGCTCCTGTAAATCCAGTACTACCACTGTAGTTATGACTGTGTGATGAATTTGAAACACCACTAATTGATGTATTGCCTGTTGATCCACTGAACGAGTGGTTGTGACCACCAGCACTACTTGTACTGCCTGTCAAATTCATTGTCATACCATGTTGGTGCTGCCCGCTGTTACTTGAGGTCACACCGACAGAAGCATAATCAATGAAATGAACCTCCAAATCTTCAAAGACCACATTGCCATTCTTCAACACACGACAAAGCAATCGTTGCTGTGACGTATAAGAACTAAAGCTAAATACTGCACCAAAAGTCAAAATGGTATGCCCCATATCAGAGGGCACATTCAAGGTTTGAATGGTGGCGTATTCACTCCCAACAGCCACAGAGATTTCAGCAAAAGCCGAGACTGGAACGGTTACAGCATTGTCTTGAATCTTCAGAGTATCCACGGCCAAATCAGCAATCTTGGCACCAGTCACGGCAAGGTTATCAATTTTGGCAGTCGTTACCGCTAAACTGTCAATTTTGGCTGCCTTCACTGCGAGATCTTCAATATGTGAAGTTTTCACAGACTGATAATCCATCATTGCCGATTTTAAATATGCGGATACAGGGAACACCGTGCCCGTTAAAGGATCAGTGAATGGCGTATTTCTAAAGATAAATGGGTAATACCCAGCACTATTTCCGCTGCCAATCGCAAATGAATCAAAGTTCAGAATGAAATCCGATTCTTTACCTGTGTTGGTCCCACCCCAACCTGCAACTTTGCCATTTACATCAAGCTTGATGTACTTCTGAGCATACAATCCATTGACAGACAATGAGACTTCTTGAATTGAAGCCAGATTCTCATTCACTTGGGTTTGTACTGTTTCAGTCCGCTGTGCTTGCGATATATCTCCTTCAATTCGCGCAGATTGTTCTGACCACACACCGGCATAGCCTGCTTCACTACCGATCAAATCAGATTCTGATCCGATCATCGGTGGGTTCACCTGGGCAAACACACCATCAATTTTTGATGATAATGCTCCTTGCTCGGTTGTTAAGGTTTCAACTTCTTCAACCACAGCAGCAACTGCTTGATCATTACTGACTTTGTAAATGGTCAACTGATTCAATACGTCCTGATCACCTGACTGGCGTTCAGTACGCTCTTGTGTCAAACCATCTTCAACGTTCTGTACTGCTTGAACAATGTCGGCAATATCACCATCAACGGTATCAATGCGGTCAATCTTGGTTTGCAGGTCTTGATGTAGCTGCGAATCAGTAATCTTGCCCGATAAAATATCCAGCACATCGGAAGCATCCGCTGAAGTGGTCGCATGCGTCCAGTCCGACCAATCGCCAATATTGCCAATCCGATCAATCAATCGAGCTTGATAATATTGGGTTAAATTCGGCTGTAAACCTTGAATCGTATGGGCATTGGTTGGATAGGCAAACTGCCCCAACACCGCAATATTGCTTTGACCATCGGGTGAAACTCGAATCTCGGTATAAGCCGTATCCAAAGCCCCAACCGCTGGAAAGCCCCAGTTCAATTGCATACCAAACAAAATGCCTGTTGCACTGATATAAGCCAGCTTTGGTGGTTTTCCTGCTTTACCTTTCAATGCTGTCAGATTTGAATATGTTGGCAAAGAAGCCACATCATACGCAGACAATGCAATCACACGCGCTTCATAGTTGCCCGCATAAATACCCTGAACTTCTACTGAATTACTGCCTGTGATTGGCAATTTAATCCACGAGCCATCATCTTTGCGCCATTCAACTTGATACTTGGTTGCACCTTGTGCCTGATCCCAAGCAATCACCATTGTTTCAATAGATAATCCTTGTTGAACCATGGTTTCAGATGAAATTAAAACATTGGTGACTGGCGCCTGAACGGTGGGATTAATAATGGAAATCGGACGATCATCAATGAATGCGCCGAAATCAATAGCATCATATTTTGATGATTCATATTGCAAAGCAGTGATTGAAAACTGATGTTTGTCATCTTGAGTAATACTCATGACGCGAAACTTCATCGTTTTTAAATCTTGAGCATCAACGACCCAAACATTTTCCGCAGCCACAGAATCAAACGCCAATGTAACTGTGACTTTGCGTCCAATTTTTGATGACACGATTCGAGTTTGCGCTTTACCATCTTCACCGTTTACAACCAGTCGATCACCCGCACGACACACCACATCATCACGATCAATCGTAATGGTTTTTAGATCAGCGCTGACAGCAGAGATACGTCCACCATTTGCACGGCCAGCTAACAACTCGTCTGCAACCTCAATCACTTTACCTGGTAATGGAATATAGCCATCTAAACCAACTTTAAATGTGACAGTTCGAGTTTCAAGTTGTTCTGTTTTTAGCGCCCACTGCCCTGTGCGCTGTGCTTGTCCTTCCGATGTGCAGCCCCATGCCTCTAACTCAAGTAATTTGACTGCACCTCGATCGCGTGCAATAGCTGCTTCATCTCGCACAAAGACATATTCGGTCTTATAGCGATTTTGTGGATTATCCCAAGCAACTTTGACTGCATTGTGACGGTCACGCGCACGGGTGCCTGAATATTCAAAATGCCCATCAATCACATTGGCGCGAGTGTAAGTGAAATAAGTATCTTGTGGTAAATCAGCATCACATACGATTGAATTGCCGTCCCAATATGAAATCGCACGGAATACGCCTGCTAGTTTGCTTAAAATATCAAAAGCAGATTCAGCACTTTGAATATACACATTGCAGGTAAAACGCGGCTCCTGACCACCTTTGCCGTCTGGCACTAACTGATCGCAGTATTGAGCTAAACGATATAAAGACCATTTATCAATCATTTGCTCGGTTAAACGGTTGCCAAGCGCATATCGCTTATTGGTGCATAGGTCATAGTAAATCCAAGCTGGATTATTACTATAAGCACGTTTAAATGTACCATCCCATATACCGATGTAAGTTCGGCTTACTGGATCATAGTTGCTTGGCACTTTGATCTTTACGCCCTTTAGGTCAACTGCAATTTTAGCAATATTCGAGAATGTTTCAGCATCATATTGCACGCCAATCACTGCGGTATTTGGGTATGTAAGTTTAAGATCGATAACTTCAGTAATGGCCTGAATATACATCTTATCGCTGACATATTCAGAGCTCGAATTTGGTGTTTTACGTGTGACGCGAATCAACCAATTATTATTGGCTTTTGGCAAGCCGATACGGTGAGTACGCTCATAATTTGCTGAAGTTTTTCCTGACATTTTGGTGTCAAGCATTAACTCCCATGCCCCTCCGTCAGTTTGTACTTCAATCGAGTAATCAATAACAATACCTGAGACATCGCCATTGCTTGGGTCTTGCTTTTTTAAAGCCCCAAAACGCACCCTCACAATTACGGCATCGAGATTGAGATTGGTAATCCCTTTAACCCAAGGCGTATCACTTTTAAGCTCAACTCCAACAGCAGCTTCAGAAGCAATGCTTTCAAAGCCTTCCATGTATGTCTGATCATTAGTGCCTGAGCGAAAATCTAGGGTGACATCTTGAAAGTTTCTTGCGCCGCTATCGCTTTCAACTGGCGTGTCATCAAGAAAGATTGATTTAAGGCCATTTGCTAAACCCTCAACCTCCCCTTCGCTCATGCCATATTGTAAACGTGCATAGGTTTTTGAAGCGGTTGTATCGTTTGCAATTTTGGGTTGTCTTTGGCTTTTGCTACCGCCTTTTGCGCCTTTAATTACTGCGTTCATACTCATCCTTAGACAATAAAAAAGGCGCTCATTGCGCCTGTGTTTTTAAATTATTTCTTTCCACCGCTGCTGCCGCCACCTGTAAAACCAGCATCCGCAGAGCTAAAAGTATCTACTGCAAATTGACCAGCGTTTATAATGAATCCACCGACTTCACGCTGACCATAAAGAATCGGAACTGGATTTCCTTGTGCGATCGTTGTAACTGCACCACCAAAGCCCTTATTAGCCCTGTTTCCATCTTGGTTTTGATCTCCCTCGTCCATCTTTGGCATCATCATTTGAGCAATACCACCGACCATCATTCCGATACCGGCACCAATTAAAGCCGCGCCTAAAGGTGCACCACCACCAAGAGTACCAATGGCAACAAGAACACCAACTACCACCAAAACAGCACCCAGAATTGTTTGCAACACTCCATTGCCACCCGCGCCGATGACTTTAGGTACGATCTTGATAACTTTGGCACCAGTCTCAAAGTCGATCTGATCCTCACTGATATTTTCATCATCTTGAAAGACAGCAAAGGCAAGACCTTGCTCATGAGCTGTTAGCATGAATTGCTCAAAGCCGGGCACTTGTATTGATAGCGCTTTTACAGCCTCGCGGGTGCTTTCAACAGCTAGATGAAATTCTTTACCAAACTTCTTTCCTAGTACGCCATATAATTTGATCGTTTTAAGCATTCTTATGCCTCACAATTTTGACAACACGCTCTTGCCATTGCTGACCAAAGATTTCACGAACAGATTTACGGCCATACGGGTGATGTAGGATTAATGGTCCACCAAAACAACTTGTGCTTTCTTCTGACTTTAATTGCCACTGATCACCCAGCCAAATCACAGCATGATTCGGGTGTTCTGTGCGACCAACATTACACACCAACATGTCACCATACTGAGGTTCTTTGACTTCATAAAATCCAGCTTCATCTAAATTTTCCAAATAAAGGGATTTGTGGTTTTTATCACTCCACCAATCATCTTTACGCTCGAAATCAATCAACTGAATACCCAACTCACGATTATAAAAATCACGAATTATTGAATAGCAATCTTGGTATCCATGGTGGTAATCACGGCCAATGAGTGGCGCTTTATAGCCACATGGTTTATAGACTTGGAAATCTACTTCAGGCCAAGCACAAATTACCCAAGGCTTTTCATGAAGTTCAATTTGCAGTAAATCTAAATCCGAAGCACGTGTTGTAGCATTGGGATGTGAATGTACATAGGCTTGAATCTCACCTTGATCTTCAGCATGCGCCAAGTCTTCATGATGAATTTCAAACTGATCTTTATTGTCTGAAATATTGCGACATGGAATATATGTCTTATTCACAATCACACCGCAGCATTCATCTGGATAAACTTCAGCAGCATGCGCCTGGATTGCTTTTTTAAGTTTTGCGGTTAGTTTCATAGAATGCCTCTATTTTTGAGCACTTATCGCATTGATGCTGTATTTGTGGCGGGCATGAAGTTAATACAATTCCAGTGGGCTTAAATACACCACCACATAAACAATATTTTTTATTTAATTTCATTTTTACACCATTGAGGATGCAGGGAATCCACCAAAATGAAGCTCATTCTCTCGACAACGACAGCCTGACGTTCTGTAGTTACATCGATCTAAAGCAGGGTTGTCTGTCGGTTCGTCTTTTTCAGTAAACATTGCAGATCCGATGTAGCCACATTCTTCACTTCGATATTCCCAATTGCAGTAATTTGAGATTTGTCGCGTTGGTATTTTTAGCCCTTCAAAATCCACTGGATTAGAAAGTTCAAACGTCACTTGCTGAGAATTTTCAGAAGTCTTTTGCTCAATGAACCAAATTTGCTCCCGCTTCTCGCTTGGATTAGCTGTGGCATTGCCAGAACTAAAGTTTTCAGCATCCAGATATTTAGCCAGCGTGGTAATGACTTTGAGTTTTGCTCCTGCAAAGTCGCCAAACTGTAAGCAGTAAATAGACACAGCGCCTTGAATGCCGCCAATATTGTTCTCCATGCTTAAAGTTGGCGCTGAAGCTTTACCATCTGAGCGCATCTCAAGACCCGACACTTCAAGCGCCATCGGCTCGAAAGTTTCACCTTGCCAAATGATGTTGCGATACCATGTTTTTGATTCAGCACTTTCAAACACTTCACCAATTAATTGAGCTGTATCCCCGAGCAACCCGTCTGATCCGATATAGCTGTAAATACGCTCCCAATCTTCATAAGAGATATGACCATGAAAACGTAAAATGCCCGCACCTAAAGTACGAGCATCCAGTTCAAACAGCGTGATCAGACCATCTACATAGAGTTTCTGAAAATCACTGTTCAGTGTCATTGTATGACTCCATTACTGTAGCAACCGCTTCAGCCAAACCAGTGGGTTGAAAGTCAGGTGGTGCAATTGGTTCAGGGATTTCGATTTCAGGTTGTGGCAACTCTTGCAATCGTAAGTCAATCCAACGATTTTCAGTAATATCAATTGGATTTTCCAAATCAGTAACAATAGAGACAGTTTCAAAATCAAACTTTTTCTTATATGTTTTTACTGAAATATCACCATTCTCAAGTGTTTTGTAAATCACTGAAAATAAAACGTTGCCGTTTGCATCTTTCGGGGTTTCGATATACCAACCTTCTTGCGCAAAACCTGTCGAGCCCTTAATTAAATAATTACCTGTGCCGAGTTTTTCAAAAACAATTTCTTGTTTTTGAGCTTCATCATTCAGCTCGATTTTTTCAGAAAACAGTTTAACAATTGGAGAGGCTGCTTTAATGAAACCGTTTGAATCGACAGTGGTATTGTATTGCCCATATAATTTTTGTACTGCCGTATAAGAGTTGTCTTTCTTAAATCTATATACAACAGAAGGACTAGTATCAAGATCAATAACCCCAATCTGAAAACCAAAACTCTGCGATACATAAGGAATATTTACTCCCGCTGAGTATCTGCCCAAAAATTGATCTATAGCGGATGCATTACATAAAAATGAACCACCCGCTTCACCATTAAAACTGTTTTGAATTGCATTCCCACCCAACCCAAACGCCCCAACCCCCATCACATTGCCCGCTTGAGTACCTGTGTTTTTAAAAGCAGCAGTACCCAGTTTATTTAAATTAGTTCCATCGCCAAGATAGTTATACAGCTCATTGTCATTTGCTTGCAGTTTTGCCGAGCCTGTTCGAAAAGTATCACCACCTGCGCCAGTAGGTGCTGTGCCTTGATTAATAACTTGCTTAGCCATAATAATTCCTGATTTTTTAAAATTAAGTTGTTGCTGGTATGCGGTTGCCCAGTAGGCCTTCGGATGAGCCGATCAGGTAGATAGTTGAACCAGTGAGCGGTCCTTTATCTGTACTACCCTGGGCGATCCGAGTCGTTGGTGGTGTATGAAGCCCACCTGCTAGTACTGTTGTTCTACTCATGGATTGTCCTACGTTGAAATGGCGACAATGACTTCATCGTAATGTGCAGCCCAAGCCCACATGGCACCAAGGCTACCATCGGTATAAATCTGCATGTCCTGATGGTAGATCGTCAGATCAGTCGGTTGAGTCGATGAAAAAGCAAAACGGACCAGACCGCCCATTGACTGCATGTAAGCTGGAAAGTTTCCGTCCGAAATTTTCTGAGGTGTACGATTTAGTGTTTTCTTTACTGTAGGCATCGTTTTTTCTCACAAAAAAGCCCCAACATGTGGGGCGTGAAATTGATTTAAATCAAGGGTAAAAGACTTGGGTAAAGGTTGTGGAGATTCGCCACACTAAACCTCCCACTTTTGAGATTTGGTATTCGCCAGCTTTTACTCTCACTTCACCATCAAGTAGCGAATCCCATAAAAATGAATCCGCACCTTTATGTGCATCAAAAAAGGCTTTGATTGCTAAAATCTCATCCTTCTTTGCTGTGCGTTGATATGGCCATTGCCCAGATCTATTGTTAATACCAACCGAGATATTTTGCTCATAACCATCACCAAATTTGCTCGAAAGCGTATTGAATGATGAAGTTTGAGCATTACCCTCTAAGTCTTGGCACCATGTGAATTTTTGATTGCTCATTTAGATAACAGACCTCCTTGGCGTTGCTCTCTGCGAATCACAGCCAGAGTCATATTTTCCATCATTTTCCCTAATTGCTTTGCATCATATTCACTAGTTGCAGATCCATCAGACGCAATATGAATGGTTTGCGTGTAATAAACATCCCCGCCACCTGAGCTAGAGCTATTACCACCACCCGGATTAATCGCACTCACAGCCCCCATACCAACACGGTGAGTATCTGCAACCAGTCCACCCGTCGCATAACCTCGACGAATCGACTTTCGCAAATCCTCAAATCCTTGTGGACCACCTAGAGCTTTAACTTCCTCTTGGGTTAAAACACCTTCACCTTTATGGACGACGCCTGCTGGTTCGTATTTACCACCGTGACCTGTGTAGCCACCGTTGGCGAAGCCTTTAGGGGTAGCAGCCTGAATCAATGCCACAAATGTACCTTGATCCAGTGTTGCTTTTGCAGCAGCACCAATCTTTTGCCATACAGTACCCGGCTCATTCGCATAAGCATCAGATGCAGACTTCCAGACGTTCATACCTACCTGAGCTAGCGCGAATGCCTGTTGTGCGCCATATAAAGCACGATATGCTGATGATGACTCGCCAAGCATTGCGCCAAACATTCCTGAAAGCGCGCCTGTCACTTGCTGACCGTAGCCAAGTTGAAGGCTATACGATGATGCTTGATAATCCGACTCAATAGCCGTCATCCGATTATGATGCTCTTGCCAAATCGCTTCACGTTGCGCTGCAAGCTCCTGCATGTTGGCATTAGGGTCTTGGGCAGCTTGATCTACCTGACTCATTTGTGCATCAAATACATCCTGAGATGCGCCATATCGACCAAATCGCTCTTGCTCTAAACGGTACTGATCGCCAGTGCCGTTCATTTCAGCTTGGATGCCACCCCATTGCTGAACTGCGCTATTTAAACGCTTGCGATTTTCTTCCTCTTGCAAAGCCTTGCTTAAAGCAATTTCGCGCTGTTTCTGCTCTTGGCTTAGCTTGGAGTTTAGAAGGATCTGCTCACGCTCCAAACGATAACGCTCCTGCATAGCTGCGGTTTCGGACATAAAAGCTTCACGCATTTGAAAGAGGCGAGTTTCATAAGCAAGCTTTATTAATGCCTGCTCCTGCTTCAATTGCTCATCAAGCAAAGCAACAGCTTTGTCACGCTGCTCCTTTGTTAACTCTATGTCGCGTGCAGCATAGAATTTCTTTTCATTAAAACTATCTTCCAATAATTGGGATTCAGTTTTTTTGAATGAGCTATAGTCATCAAGCTTTGTTTTGAGCGTATACAGAGCAATTGCGATTTCATTGTCTGCCCGTGATTGATATTCAGCTTTTAGCTTTTCAGCATCTTTAGGGTCAAACTTTGCATCATCAATGCTTTTTAAGTCATCTTTAAGTTTTTCATTGATTCGTTTAACTTCATCGGCAACACCTAATTCAAGTTTCTTTCTTAAATCTGCTTGCTCTTTTAACTTATCCTCAGCATCTTTTAGAACTGAATCAAATTCTTTTGATGTTCCAGAGAATCCATTGAATCCAGCAGCATAAGATTTAACATTTTTTAAATAGTTTTTGGTTTCTTTGAATCCATAAGCAGCACCCGATTGAACATTACCAGGTCCAGCGTTATAAGCCATGATGGCTTTATTTACATCACCTCCAAATTGCTTAATCAGTGCAGACATATATTTAATCATGCCATTGATACTTGATTGTTCATCAAACACATTTACGCCATATTGTTTAGCGGTTGCCGGCATGAATTGAGCCAAACCTCTAGCTCTTTCTCCACTTCGAGTAACAGGACCAACTGCATTTTTATTTCCTTTACTCTCCTGCATAATCATGGCTTCAATTACACCGCTAGGAATACCAGCAGCATTAGCTTTAGCGGAAATATTATACTTAGTGGATAATGCTTGAACTTTTGAGTTCACCTGCATTATTTTCTGCTGTTTCTCTAACTCCTTAGTTTGGTTTTTTGCTGCTTGAGATATTTTTTCTTCAAGGTTTTGGCGTTTTTGCAGAACTAAAAACTGTTCTTGAGCAATTTTTAGCTGCTCTGTACCTAAAGCCTTATCGGTTGGTAGTTTATTTGCCTCCTTGAACTTTTCGACAAAATCAGCCCATTTGGTTCCCCATACATCAGCACTCGCACCAATATTATTAATCCAGATTTTGTTTTTATTATTTTCACTTGTTGCTGTGGACAAAAGTGCTTTTAATTTTTCATCCAAATTCGCAACACCGACGGCTTGATCTTTCAAGTCGCCAGTCGTTTTTTTAGCAGCAGATGCTAACGCCTTTTGAGCAGCCTCAGCTTCTTTCATTTTTGTATTGCTGAACTCATACCCATTAATCAAACCACGAACTTTATTTAATTGATCGATATTTAGGATGTTTAAAGCCTTAATAGACTCGTAATACTCATTGCTAGAAATCTTACCTAGTGAGAACTGAGAGTGTAATTTACTCCAGGTATTGATCTTTTCATCCGAGACCGGTAAAGCCTGCATGAATGATGTTAAATCAGAAGATGCTACTCTAAATTTAAGACTTAAATCTTCTACCTGATCTGACAACGCTTTAGTTTCATTATCCCGTTGAAGTGTATTCAATGCTCGATACTTCACTACCAAGTCATCAACCGATTGACCTTGGATATCAATTGAGGCGGTGGCTTTTTCTGCATTATCACGCATCAATATGTAGCCAGCTGCAACCGTTGCCAGCGTCAAGCCGATCCCTGCGGGGCCGCCCAAAAATCCAAGTAATCCGGCACTAGCCCTGGACATATTTACAGTTGACCCAAAAGCCGCTTTTTCTGCTGCCTCTTGACGGATCACAGCCTGAGTAACTGCATCAGTCGCCATTTTATACTTGGTTGCTGCCGCTGTAGCTCCGAACTTGGCTTGTGTAGCTGCTGCTGTAGCTTGGGTTAAAGCAAGGTGCGCTTTTGCATCATTTACAGCTGCTGTAGCAAGCTTAACCTCTTCAATTGCTTGTGCTTGGGTTGCTGCTCGCTGAGTCAAAGTTGCAGCAATATCGGCTTTAACTGCTACTGTTTTAGTGGCAATCGCAGTTGTGACATAACCAATACCTAAAACAATCGCACCATCAGCAATAAGATCAAGGTTTTCTGCTAGAACTTTAATTGACCCAGCTAGAACAGTTGCAGCACCAGAACCAGATGCAGCTTCACCTGTAAATTTGGTTATGCTATCGCTTAAAACTGTAAGTGACTGCCCGATAGTGACATCAGTTTTATTAAACAACTCATCAACACTATCACCAGCTTTTAAGAGTGCCTTGGTAATAACCTCGCCTGTTAATTTCCCGTCGAGCATCATTTGACGCAGCTCACCGCGTGTAACCCCTAAGCCTTTCGCCATCGCGCTAAGCAAACCACCAGCACCATCAACAAGCGCGTTATATTCCTCGCCACGTAGGATATTTCCATCAAGAGCCTGACCGTACTGAAATAAAGCTCCTGCCGCTGACTCTGTGGTTGATCCGCTGATTGCCACAGCTTTAGAGGTAATTTCAGTTAATCGTGCTGTTTGTTCTTGAGTTAAATTTAAGGTTTTTGCATTTGACATGTATTTGGAATACACATCATTCACAGCACCCCATGAAGATGCGGATTTCTGAGCAATAGCAAAGGTATCTTGCATCGCTTGATTTAGTTCTTGTTGTGAGTTGGTAACAAGCTTCAACTTGTTATTAATACCAGTATAGGTGTCGATTTTATTAATGGCTGCACTAATTGTCACAATACCAGCCATGTACCCAGCCAGCTGGCGAGTCGCCACAGACATTGAATCCATTGATTTAGTGGCGAAATCACCCTTCTTCTCAATGCTTTCCAATTCATTCGCTAAAGCATGTGCATTTCGTTCAGCATTTCTTGAGTCGATTACGATTCTTAATACAGATTCTTGAGCCATTTCACTTTCCTGCGGGCAATAAAAAAGCCCGCAGAATGCGAGCTGTAGACTATATGAAAGAGGGATACCCTATAAGGCATTCCCCTTGTTTGGTTGCTTGGCGTCCACTTTTTCAAGCAAAGCCTTTAGCGTGGTAATCGGCTCAGACGCCACTCCTTTTTCAGAATAAAAGAAACCCTCTCTGTACCCATCCGTTATTGTTGATACTCGGTATTTGATATTTTTAGACTTCACCAACTGGCGCACATAATCCACTGGAACCACTACAAGCGCTGTGGTATTCGCTAAGTTACCTTGTCTACTCACCTTATTTGACAAGATATCAACCTTAAATTCAGATATATCGCCATCAATATTAAAAGATACGGACTTTATGTTTGTGGAGGCGTCACCGTAAAAAACTGCCAACCCTATGCTATCTGGTGCCGCGCTTGTCCATGTTCCACCAAATGAAACAAAACTCAATGTTGTTCTTTTATTGTCAACCCATACACCATAAGGCTTTATAAAGCAGGTAGTTTGATTATCAAACCCACTCACCTTGCAATCTGGCTCATATTTGTTTTTGGCTTGGGCATTTGAAATTGCCATAAATAAACATGCGGAAAATAAAGCAATTTTTTTCATGTGAATACCCTCTTATAAGTAATCACAAGATACTAATTCTCTGGACAAAAAGAAACCGCCACTGGGGCGGTTCACTTAGAAATTAGTATTACTTAACTAAACGATCCATTGCACTTTGCATAATCAATGGAATTTGCTCCTTAGCTACCAAGTCGGTTCGACTTACTAACTCAGGTATATTTTTAGCATCAACCATCACTGCATCTCTTGGCACAAGCTCAAGTGCAAAACCACCTTGATAATTTAATTTGATCATCATTTGCTTGCCCTGAAGAATTCTAGACATCAATGCCTGAGCAATATCTTCAGGATTAAATGCTGGATATTCAGGCATTTTGCCACCTAAACGCTTAACTTCTGATTCCAAGCCTTTATGGTATTCAATCAAGCGATACTGCAATACACCGTGACAATCTTGAATCGCATTCACATCTACGGGTGAGTGGTTTTGAAACTTATCAAATGTAAGGATAAGCCCGTGAACATATTCAACTGCGTCATCAAGTTGATCTAGTGGGATTTCCTCAATGCTTTTCACATTGAACCGCTGCCCAACCATAATATATGCATCTGAAAAATTGATTTTCACACGTGAAACTAAGTTTGATACAGCGTGACGTAGATTTTCGCGGTCCTTTGGAGTGGATTTTGCTTTTTGCTTTGTGTATTCCTGTACAGCAAAATAACAATCTTCCAGTTGCTCAAACACATTCCATGCTTGATTGGTGTCTAGCATCTTGGCGTGTCTAGCAGCTCCGCGTTCAGTCCATAAAATAAGAACACGTACTTTGTTTGAAATTTGTGCGTGAATAATATTCACGAGCAAACTCTGATCACCATCAACACCGCTAAGCAAATCTTGCTCACCTCTTTGAGAGGTTAGCAAATCATTTGCGAGTGACTTTAAGTCACCCACAAAATTTTTCAATTCATCACCCACGATTTTAAAGAAGTGTTTACCTTCAATAAAACGTTCCTTATTACGAGTGTAGTTTTGTTTAATGTTATCAGTGTCAGTACCATAAAACTCAGCAAGCATTGCTGTTGTTAAGACAGGTATGCCTTTATAGCGAGCAACGATATTTGCTTTTTGCGGTTCAATTTGTGCTAAACTTGTCATAAGTCTTCATCCTTAGTGGTGGCAACTAGACCTTGCATTTGATTGGTAGTCGGGCAAGGTTTTTTTGTGCCTGTTGATTTCATGCTTTCGCTTCTTTAGATTGCTCTTTAAGAGTTTTAAAAATTTTCACAATATGGCTATTCAAAGATCTTTCATCTTTTTTCGCCCCTTCTTGCAAAAAATCCTTTATCTCTTGCGGAACCCGAACATTTAATTGCGTAATGTTTTGCTGCATTAGCAACTCCTTACTATTAAAATATTAGCTAATTGCTAACAATATCTAACATAGCAAAAATAAAATCACTGTGTCAATATATTTTGCTAATGAAATGCTAACAATTTTTGGATTACCCATGTCTGACGAAGTTCAATTTAACTTGCGCATACCTGCTGAATTAAAACTTAGAATTGCAGAGGTGGCTAAAACCAATAGTAGATCCATTAATGCAGAAGCTCAGTTGCGTTTAGAGCAGAGCTTTGAGAATACAAAAAGTTACTCAGAAGAAGAATTCGAAAAAGCGGTAAACACCTTCCTTGAGGGGTTCTTTACTGCTAGCGTTCAAGCCTGTCAAATGTCGATAGATCAGCTACACGCCCAGCACGGAGATAATCTTATTGGCGATCAAAAACTATATCTCGAAGCAACCAAGTTGATGCAATCACAGTACAAAAGATACTTAGATAAATTACCAATGTTTAAGAAGAAACCAACCTAAGCTGATTTCTTTTTCATCTTCTTATACGCCTCATCAATAAACCGATTATCCAGATCAAAGATGACCGCATTGAAAATATAACGCTCTACTGGTAGCTCGTATTGCTCACAATAGGCATTAAGGTCGGCAATGCTTAATGCCAATGGTGTGCCTTGCTCATATCTGCGTGAGCGTGAAATGACGTTGTAGGCTTCAATTAAGGCATTGGCTGTATAGCTATACTCAGGCTTTTTCACCTCTTTTGGTGGTTGTCTACCTAATGCTTCAGCTATTGCTCGCTGCTTTTGGTTGTACTCGCTCGCTTCTTTTTCACTGGCGAATTGGATGTATCGGTAGAGTTCTCGGACTTTCCCAACACTTCATCTCGATAGCTGTTTGCTTCAGTTTGAATTTGGTCGGCTTGTGCTTTTACAAAGGCCCAGATTGCCACGCCAATATCACCCATATTGAAAAGTTTGGTTGCGTTCTCAGGTGAACATTCTGGCTCAAACTCTTTGTCATTTTCAACAAAGACCACGCCTTTCCAGTCAGCCACTAAGTGACATGCAGCAGCTTCTAATAAAAGCTCATGGTAAAGCTTGTCATCATTACCCGCAGTCGCCACATCATAGCCTTTCGATGACAACTGATTCTGTGCACGTTCAACTGCTACCCGATACGCCTTGTAGTCAGAGCCACGGATCTTGAACTCTGCCAATACATCGCCTTTACTATCTTTATATTCTTTCCAGAGAGCGACTTCTTTGCTTTGTTGGATTGCTACTTTTAAAGCCATGTTTGATCTTCCAAAGGAAAACCGCCCGAAGGCGGCTATTGATTAAACTTTAGGTGTGCGTGTAAGTGTTGGTGCTTGATCCACAACTGTGTATTCAAATGTGGTGTTCAGGATGTCGTCTTTACCACCAGTTGCAAGCGATGCTGTAAGCTCAACTTTAGGAATATTTAAAACGTATTTATTCCCTGCTGTATCCGTGATTGGAATTGATAGCGAAATCGTTGCGTTTGTAAACTGGCCCTCATAAAGCTCTGCAGCCTTAGTAGACCAAGCCATAGTAAAGCTACCTGTACCCTTGGCTGACATTTCAAGAATTGCACCAACCTCAAGACCAGCACCCAAGCATTTTTGCACTTGCATTGAGTTATCCCAATTGAATGAGAATGCAGTAATGCAGGCTGTACCTTTAACAGATGCCCCATCGACAAGTAAATCACCTACTGAGATATTCGACATACGCGGATTTGATGATGCAGGTGTAATCGTTCCAGCGGGTACTACTGCTGCTGGGGTTCGCTTAGTACCCATGAAGCCGAAAGTTAAGCCGATCAGGCCAGCTTCAGGAATATCAATACCAAATGTATTTACATGCAAGCCTGAAAAGGTGTGATAGTTCGCAATGTCGGTATAACCAAGCAATACACTGAATGTTTGGCGATTGGTGCCACCAAAAGTTAGGACATTGGCTGTCCAAGCATTAAAAGCTGCTGCTGCCATTAGATCATCATACGCACCATACTGAGCTTCTGCGCTCAACTCGCCTGCATACTCCGCCGATGTAATCATGGATGATTGCTGCAATCGGCTATCCGTAATTGAAGCTGACTCTGTTTTTTCAACACTTTGGTTTAATGAAACATCAGTAAATGCCAAGGTTTGACGCGCAAATGGCGAAGGTACTGTTCCAATAACAGTTTCCTTTGCAATCTGCACTAATTGTTTT